>JBEKGH010000008.1:0-92724 GCA_050012895.1 Occallatibacter sp. | reverse complement strand
ATCGGCGGCTCGCAGAAGGCGGTGATGATTCCGCCGGGGCTGGCGTATTTGAGCGTGAGCGAAAAGGCGTGGGCGGCGATGGAGACGAGCAAGAATCCGCGGTACTACTTTGATCTGCGCAAGGAGCGCAAGAACGCGCTGAAGGGCGAGAGTGCTTACACGCCGGCGGTGGCACTGGTGGCGGGGCTGGGCGCTGCGCTCGATTACATTGCGGGGCAGGCGGGCGGCGATCTCGAAAAGGGCCGCATGGCACTGATCGATAATGCGCAGGTAAACGCAGAGGCGACGCGCGCGGGACTGGTGGCGCTGGGCTTTACGCTGTTTGCGCCTACCGCGCCGGCGGCCGCAGCCACGGCGGTTGCAGTGCCTGTGGGGATGGACTCGGGCGTGGTGGTGAAGGCGCTGAAGGCGAAGTTTGCGCTGGTGACCGCGAACGGCCAGGGCGAGATGCAGGGCAAGATTTTTCGCGTGGCGCACCTTGGCTACTTCGACTATCTCGACACGGTGGCGCTGCTGGGCGCGATGGAATTTATCGCAAAAGACACGCTGGGGCTGCCGGTCGAGTGGGGCCAGGCGGTGGCGGCGGCGCAGGAAGTGTACGCGAAGGCGGTGAAAGAGTGAAAAGAGTGAAGCGAGTGAAGAAAGTGAAATGAGTGAAGAAAGTGAAAAGAGTGACGGAGTGAATCGGCGAACTCGTGAGCCTTCTTCACTCCTTTCACTCATTCACTTTGTTCACTTGCAATCGGAGCCGTGAATGCCGGAATTGACTTTTGCCGAGAAGCTGCTGGTCGCGCGCAAGCAGCTCGATCTTTTTCAATACGAAATGGCGGAGCGGCTGGGCGTGCATCCCAACTCGCTGACCAAGTACGAGCGCGGTGAAGGCAAGCCGCACGCGGCGGTGGTGCGCATGTTCGACCTGCTCTGCGAGCAGCAGGGCATCCGCTTTGACGACTACGAGAAAGCGTCCGCTACTGCGGACAAGGGAGCAGCCATGAAGATTGTACTGGCGGAGAAGGTTTCTCCGGCGACGCTGGCCGTGTTTGCGGCCGAGCCGGGATGGGATGTGAAGACGCACGATCAGTTGCCCGACGGCTTGCCTGCGGCGCTTGCCGATGCCGACGCCCTTGTGGTGCGCAGCGCCGTGCAGGTGGACGACGAGCTGATGGCGCACGCGCCCAAATTGCGCGTGATTGGCCGCGCCGGCGTGGGCGTGGACAACATCGACGCCGAAGCCGCCACGCGCCGCGGCATTGTGGTGATGAACACGCCGGGCGCGAACGCCATCGCCGTGGCCGAGCTCACTCTCTGCCTCATGATTGCGCTGGCCCGCAGGCTGCCTGCGGCGAACACGTCGATGCACGCGGGCAAATGGGAGAAGAAAAATCTGCAGGGCTCGGAGTTGCGCGGCAAAACCCTCGGCATTCTCGGCCTCGGGCGCATTGGGCTGGATGTGGCGCGGCGCGCGCGCGGCTTCGGCATGGAGATTATCGGCACCGATCCGTTTGTCTCCGCGGCCGTGGCACGAGAGAACGGCATTACCGTGGTTCCTATCGAAGAACTTTTTGCTAAGGCCGACTATCTTACGTTGCATGTCGGCCTCACGCCGCAAACCCACGGCATCATCAATGCCAAAACTCTTGCGACCATGAAGAAGGGCGTGCGCATCGTCAATTGCGCGCGCGGTGAGCTGGTGGTCGAATCGGATCTAGTGGCCGCGCTCAAGAGCGGCCAGGCGGCCGGCGCGGCGCTCGACGTGTTTACCGTCGAGCCGCCCAAGGACTCGCCTTATTTTGAACTGGACAACGTGATTCTCACGCCGCACATCGCCGGATCCACGGCCGAAGCGCAGGAGGCGGTGGGCATACAGATCGCGCAACAGGTACGCGAGTATCTCAAGCTCGGCGTGGTGCAGAACGCCGTCAATTTACCTTCGCTAAGCCACGAGGAATACGTGAAGCTCGCGCCGTTCATCGATCTTGCCAGCCGTCTTGGATCGTTTCTCGCGCAGGCGGGCAAGAGCGGCATCGAGTCCATTGCGCTCATCTACGGCGGTGCGTTGGCCGAGGGCAAAACGGAGCTGGTGCGCAACGCGGCCATTGCCGGCCTGCTGCAGGGCTCTGAGAATGTGAACCGCATCAACGCAGCGGCCGTGGCCGCGGAGCGCGGCATTCGCGTGCACGAGGAGAAGGAAGAGAGCCATCGCGGCGGCGCGGCCACGGTGCTCACCGTGGTGCTGCACACGGCGCAGGGCGAAAGCCGCGCCAGCGCGACGGTGATTCACGGCGAGCAGCCGCGGCTGCTGGCGTTTGACGGCATCGATGTGGAAGCGCCGCTGGAGGGCACACTGGTCGTTTGCCGCAACCTCGACGTGCCCGGCGTCATCGGGCGCATTGGCACCATTCTGGGCCAGCAGGGCGTCAACATCGCCAACTTTGCGCTGGGTCGCGAGCGTGCGGGCGCCATTCCGGTGAAAGCGCTGGCCGTGGTGCAGGTCGACGAGCCGGTTTCGGAATCGGTGCTTGAAGCGCTAAAGGTGATCGATGCGCTGCTTGAAGCCCGATTGGTGAAGCTGACGAACGGAAAGTGATAAGACAGCTTTCAGCTATCAGTCTTTAGCTCTCGGCCCGCGGGCGATAGAGGGTGACCCCAGGCGATAATCTGAGGTGAAGGAGCTGCTCGTGAAAAAGCCCGTCCCCGCGGAATCTGCCTCTGCGTTCATCGACGCGAAGATCGACCAACTTGGCGACTGGCGCGGCAAGACGCTTGCGAAGGTGCGCGCAATTATCCACCATGCAGAGCCTGAGATCGTCGAAGAGCGCAAGTGGGCCAAGGCGACATCGCCGGGAGTTCCGGTCTGGTCTCATGGCGGCATTGTTTGCACGGGAGAGACTTACAAGAGCGTCGTCAAAATGACATTTGCCAAAGGCGCTGCGCTGCCGGACCCCGCATGTCTGTTCAACTCCAGCCTCGAGGGAAATGTGCGACGCGCGATCGACATCCACGAAGGCGAGAAGATCAATGAGGCGGCCTTGAAGAATCTCATCCGCGCGGCAGTGGCGCTGAATCTCAAGAGCAAGAACAAGCCGAAGAACCGGTGAGGGAATTTGTGCTATCCCACATCTCAAAATCGAGATGTCGGGCACCCACTTTTTGCGCTGGGTTGAGAAGGGATTATTGGGATTCGTGCGCGCGATTGTAGAGAAGGCTTGGTGTGGTTGTAAAAGGCCATGAAAGACGATAGATATCCCACCTTTGTAAAAGGCCATAAAAGACTATAGATATCCCACCTTAGCCGTTGCGCAAAGTGCGCGCATCGGCGAAGGTGGGGCACCCGAGATCGTGGTCGGTCGAGGTTCATGGGCTGCGGGAAACCCGGGGAAAACCGTGCACCTCGAAGTTGTTACTGCGTGGGGTTGGTGACGCGGCCCATGAAGAGGATGGCTCCGCTCGCGCTCTCCCGGATGAGGAACAGGAAGGGATGGTCGGCGGTGAAGTAAATTGGCGGCGGCGGAGGGATCCTGGATTGCATGGCCGTGGCCATCACCATGACCACTGCCGTGGCCGCCGCGGCCTCGGTGCCGTTCTCGTCTACATCGATGTACGCCTTGTGAATGGCAGCGGAAATGACGAGACTCTTGTCGCCCGTCATTCCGGAAAAGTCGGCGCTGTTTGGGTCGAAAGCGGTTTTCATTCCCAGGCCTTCGAGCGTGGAGCTCAGCTCGAACTGCTGCGTGATTTTGAAGCTCGGCAGCGAGACGACCACCTCATGCGCATAGCTGAGCGCCGCGCTCCACTTCTCAAGATTCGCGGCGGTGAGCGAGCGCTCCAGGGCGGGTAGGCCGTCGACGCTGTCGGGAAGCAGGATCAGCATCGAGATTTCATCCTTCTCGTAAGGCAGCAGGAGGGCCTGGAAGGACGGGCCTTTCAAGTAATAGTAGCCGCCCGAGTTGTGCATCATCGGCGCTTGAATAGTTTTGCTCGCGGACAGGTGAAAATCCTCGTTTTCGGTTGCGTTCTTGCTGAACTGATCGGCCCAAGCAGCCTTGAAATAGATGGCGTTGGTGAGGATCAGCCGGGAGAGCGGCGTGACGGTGCCGGGGCCGAGGAGGTTCTGAATCTTGTCGTTGGTCTGCTTTTCGACCCACTGGTTGATGGTGGCGCGCACGCTGTCGGGAGCCGACTTGAAATCGACGGGGTGAAATCCAACGCCGTAGTTGGTTCCGACCAGCTTGAGATAGGCGGGCAGGAATTTTTTATCCTTCTCGGCCCAAAGCGCGTCGGCCACGCTCAAAGAGTATCCCTGATGGGGCGCATTCATGCCGGCCAGGAGTGCGCCGATGGCCGGGTGCAGGCGCTCCGGCGGCAGCGTGAAGTGAAAGACGCGCGACATCTCAGCGGCCGTCTGGCCGTGTGCGCCGGCGTAGGTCATGGCAAAGGCCGTGGAAATGCTTTCCGGCGAGAAGAAGAGATTGCCGGGTTTTGCGCTGAGTCGGCCGTAGAGATCGACGGCGAAGGCGTTGCTGCCTTTGACGGCCGCGGTCTGATCGGCGCTTGCAGCGGGCGGTGCCTGGGCGGCAACCACCGCCGGGCTACAGAACAGCGCGAAAAGGACACAAAGCAGTGACTTCATCGAAGGCCCCCGGGGCTGATGTGCAGAAAGACACCAGCTGATCGTAGATCGCAGCAGGCAGACTTTCTTGCAGCAAAAAAATCGTGGCCCGCTGATGCGCCGGCCACCTGCTATCCCATCAATCCCTTGTGTCCTAGCCAGCCGCGCAGATAAGACGCTTGTCCGATGTGGTACGTTTCGTGGATCGCGAGGAAGTCGACGATGCCGCTTTCCTTGCCGTCGGTACTCGGAGGCCCCTTTGTTACAGGTTGCGCGAGCGCTTCCTCCGATACCGTGTCGAGTGTGCTATCGAGCACGCCGGAGACTTCGCGCCACGCATCGAGCAGCGTGTCAGGCGACGGATAGGCGGCGCCATCCTCGCACTTGGCGCCGCGCGCGAACATGCCCAGCCAGGGCTGCGACCACTCCGTGCCCAGCCGGCCGAGCAACGCCTTGCGCGTCCACACCACGTGGCCCACGATCCACGCGATGTGATTGCATTTTTCATCGGGGCGGCGCAGCCACTCTTCCGGCGAAAGATCACTCACCATCTTCACCAGAAAATCGGAGTTGAAGTGATAATTGTGTGCGGCCGTTGCGATGACTGCGGGAACAGGCATGGGACCTCCAGTTGTTGGCTGTGCACAGGCGTCTTAAGCGCGGCTCAGATACGCGCCTTCGCTGGTGTCGACGCGAATCTTTTCTCCCTCGTTGATGAAGGATGGAACCTGGACCACGAGGCCGGTTTCGGTCTTGGCGGGTTTGGTGACGCTGGAGGCGGTCGCGGACTTCAATCCCGGCTCGGTTTCGACGACTTCGAGATCGACGGTTTGCGGGAGTTCAATGCCCACCGGTTGCCCATCGAAATAGCTCACGTGAATCTGGAGATTGGGGGTGAGATACTCGACGGCGTCACCGAGCGTGGCGCTCTTGAGCACGGTCTGCTCGAAGTCCTGCGGATTCATGAAATAGTAATCGTCGCCGTCGACGTAGAGGAACTCCATGAGGATTTCGTCGACGATCACCTTCTCAATGGCGTCGGCGGAGCGGAAGCGGTGCTCGAACATGGCGCCGGATTTCAGGTTGCGCAGCTTGGCCTGGATAAAGGCGCGGAGGTTGCCTGGGGTGCGGTGCTCGACCTTGAAGACCGTGTGCAGCTGATCGTTGTGCTTGATGATCATGCCCGGACGCATTTGTGTGGCGGGAATCGCCATAGAAGGTGCAGCTCCTTGCTGGATTTGCGCGCAGTGCGCAATGAAATTTGCCGTTTGGCCTTAATGTATTGTAGCCCAGCGGGTAGTGCAGGGAACAAGCCACTCCAGCGAGCAAAGATCGCTCGCCGGAGGCCGGCCCCGGCGGGGAACGAGGGAAGAAGGTAGCGGAACCATAACAGGCGCGATATAGAATAGCGATGACCGCAAGGGAGAAAAAATCAACGCATGAGCAAACCAGTTTCAATCTGTGTGATCGGGTCAGGTTACGTAGGACTTGTGGCGGCTGCCTGTTTTGCCGAGATCGGGCACCGCGTGGTCTGCGTGGACAACGATGAAGCCAAGGTGAAACAACTCCGTGCCGGCGGCGTGCCCATTTTCGAGGAGCACCTGCCGGAGTTGCTGGCCAAGCACCGCGGCCGCTCGGTGGAGTTTACCTCGGACCTGGGCGAGGCGGTGGAGAAGAGCGAAGCGGTGTTTATCGCCGTGGGCACGCCGCAAGGCGACACCGGCGCCGCGGATTTGTCGTACGTTGAGGCAGTGGTGGCGGAGATTGCGCGCAGCATTGTCAGCTACAAAGTGATTGTGGAGAAGAGCACGGTTCCGGTATACACCAACGACTGGATCCGGCGCACGCTGCATCGCCATGGGATCGAGCCGGAACGCTTTGATGTGGTTTCGAACCCCGAGTTTCTGCGCGAAGGCACGGCGGTCAAGGATTTTCTGCATCCCGACCGCATTGTGGTGGGCGCCCACAACGAGCGGTCCGCGGAGGTGCTCCAGCGTATCTACGCGCCGCTGACTGACGGCAGCTATTACGCCCAGCCGGGCGCGATTCAGGGAACGTGCAGCGCCGCGCGTCTCATAGTGACCTCGACGCAAAGCGCGGAGATCATCAAGCACGCATCGAATGCGTTCCTGGCGATGAAGATTTCGTTCATCAACGCGGTGGCAAACCTGGCCGAAGCGGTGGATGCGGACATCGAAGATATTTCCCTGGGGCTAGGGCTGGACAGCCGGATCGGCCCCAAGTTCCTGCATGCAGGGCTGGGATACGGCGGCTCCTGTTTCCCGAAGGACGTGGCCGCTTTCCACTGGGTGGCGCAGGAACGGGGCGTGAATTTTCAACTGCTCGAAGAAGTGCGCAAGATCAACGAGACGCAGAAGGCGGTCTTCTTCAACAAGGTGCGCTCGGCATTGTGGACGCTGCGCGGCAAGCGGCTGGGGGCGTTGGGCCTGGCCTTCAAGGGCGAAACCGACGACATCCGGGAGTCACCGGCCGTCAGCTTGGTTCAAATGCTATTGCAGGCGAGCGCAATTGTGACGGCCTACGATCCCGCGGCAATGGATCGCGCAAAGGAAGTGTTGCCGCCCTCTGAGAAAATGCGCTATGCAGGCGATTTGTATGAGGCGGCGAAAGACGCCGACGCGGTGCTGATTCTGACCGACTGGAAGGAGTTTGCCACGGTGGACCTGGCGCGGTTGAACCGGGCCATGCGCTTCCCGATCGTGGTCGACGGTAGAAACCTGTACAAGCCGCTGGAGATGCAGAGCCACGGATTCACTTATGTGAGTGTGGGTAGACCGACCGCGTATCATGCGCAGGAAGGCAAGCCGCGTAAATACGGGGAGTAGGGAACAGGGGCTAGGGACTTCGGGACTACGGACTGGATCGGCAGCGGCGATAACTGATCACTGACAATTGTGAATTGCGAATTGTGAACTGACCACTGATGACTGACAACTGTTTTTGGAGCACTGAATCTTGACCATGCATGTTCTCGTTACCGGCGCCGCCGGGTTTCTTGGTTCCCACCTTTGCGACCGCCTGTTGAGCGACGGCCACACCGTTCTTGGAGTGGACAATCTGTCGACGGGAGATCTCGGAAACCTTGCGCATCTCGCCGGTCATCCGCGCTTCCGGTTTGAGGAGCGGGACATCTGCACGAGTTTCGATCCGGGCGCGGTGAAATACGTTTTCAATCTGGCATCGCCGGCCAGCCCGCCGGAATATCTGCGCCTGGGCATCGAGACGCTGCGCGTAGGTTCCGTAGGCGTGGAGCATACGCTGGAAATCGCTGCGCGTTACAACGCAGGGCACCTTCACGCCTCGACTTCAGAGTGCTACGGCGATCCGCTTGAGCATCCGCAAAGCGAGAGCTATTGGGGCAATGTGAACCCGGTGGGTCCGCGTTCGGTCTACGATGAGGCCAAGCGGTTTGCCGAGGCGATGGTGATGGCCTACCACCGTTCCCGCGGGGTGAATACGCACCTGGTGCGCATCTTCAATACCTACGGCCCGCGTTTGCATCCGGGCGACGGCCGGGTGATTTCGAACTTCATGATGCAGGCGCTGCGCGGCGAGCCGCTGACCATCTACGGCGACGGCCAACAGACGCGCAGCTTTTGTTATGTCGACGATCTGATCGAGGGCATCATGCGCCTGGCCCACAGCGAGGAACATCTCCCGGTGAATATCGGCAATCCTGTGGAGTTCACGATTCTGGAGTGCGCGCAAACCGTCCTGGAGGTTACGGGATCGCAAAGCAAACTGAGCTTTGTCGATCTGCCGGTGGACGATCCGACGCGCCGCCGCCCCGATATCACCAAGGCGCGCACGTTGCTGGGATGGGAGCCGCGGGTCGAGCTCAAGGAAGGGCTTGAGAAATCGCTGAATTACTTCAGAAGCAAACTCGCTCGCGAGACGGAAGCGAATCGACCCTAAAGCTGGGGTGCTATCCCACCCTTGTATGTTGATTGTCGAGGCGTGAGGATGGGGCACGCTCGAACGCGGACGGGGACGTCCGCGTTACAGCCGGCCGGGAGGCCGGCGCTACGTTTTCGGCGGCATGCGGGGAATCGGGGCTAGCGAGGCGGTTCGTAGGGCTCGGCGCGCAGCAGATTCGACAGGATATTGCGCTCATCCGGCGAGAAGGAGTTCTGGTAACGCGCGGAGTTGAGCACGGTGTCGCGCTGATCGAACGGCACGGCACTCAGATCCTGAAATGCATGCTTGACGAGGGTCTGGCGGTCGGGCGGGAGCGCCATGAGGCGGCGGCCGGCCTGGCGCACCTGCATCTGCTCCTGTGGCGACATGCGTTCCAACATCTCGCTGCGAGCCAGGCGGCGATCGCGCTGCGGCTCGGGCATCTGGTTCAACTGGTGCAACTGCTGGACGAGCCGCTGCTGGGTGGCCGGAGCCAACCGGTTGAAGCTGGGATCGCTGCGCAGCAGCCGCTCCTGTTGATCGACAGCAAGTCCCCGGTGCTGGTTGAGCCAATCGCCGAGATGTCCCGGAGGGGCAGCGCCCGGATACGCATTTTGATAAGCGTTTCCTTGACGTGTACCTGGAGGCTGCACGCCATACGCGCCGCCATTTGGCCCGTACGCGGGCGCAGGGCGCTGACCGCCGTTATATTGCGGATTCTGCTGATAAGGCCGCTGCTGGTCCTGGTACGGTCTCTGCTGATTCTGATACTGCGGCTGTTGGTTCTGGTACGGTCTCTGCTGGTTCTGATACTGCGGCTGCTGGTTCCGATATGGGCGCTGCTGATTCTGGTACTGCCGCTGCTGGTTGGGGTTGGCGCGCGGCGGATTCTGGACCTGGCGGGGAGGACTCTTCTGTGTACCCGCGCGCGGACGATTCTGACCGAACCCCGCCCGCATGCCAGGACCGGGGCGGAATTCAGATCGACGCTGAGAATGCAGCCCGGTCGCGGGCAGACAGAGAAGCAGGACCGCAGTGGCGATCGACGCCGCCGGACGCATTCTTTTCGCGTTCCAGGTCCAGTTCACAAGTCGTTCTCCCGGCTGCAAGCCAACATCCCCCAAAAATCAGTCTCCGCTCGCGCTGCTGGAGAGAGATTCCATCTGGTCCAACACTTGAGCATTGCTATCGAGTATTTGCAGATCGTGCACTACAGCGGCCTGCGGAGTGGACTGCACGGGCTGCGGGTTGTTAATGCTGAGATAAGTGCCGCCGCCCACGAGCAGCATGACGGTCAACGCCATCGCAGCCAGAGGACGCACGTGCAAGCCTGGACCATACGCGATGCTGGCGCGGATGCGCGCGATTCCGCGGGCCAGCCAACCGGCCGGCGCAGCCTGGCGCTCTTCCCGCATCCTGGCGCCAAGCCGCATCAGAAAGTAAGGGCTCGGTTCGGGAGCGGTCCATGCATCCAGCAACTGCATGGCGGCCTGCAGTTTCGCAAGCTCACCCTGGCAGTCGCCGCACTCGGCAACATGCGCTTGGACCTTGGCAGGCACAGCATGTGGATCGAGCAGCAGATCAGCTAGCTTCTCGTCCACCATTTTGCAATTCGTGTTTGTGTGTTTCATAGCTTGCCACCCCACTCTCTGCCGGTTGGTTCCGGCTTCTTTCCGCCTTCCAATCAAACAAAATCCTTCAACTTTTCCCGCAGCGTCTGGTAGGCGCGGAAGAGGAGCGACTTGGTCGCCGACTCGCTCAGCTTGAGCACCTCGCCGATCTGGCGGTAATCCATTCCCTGGTACTTGTGCATCAGCACTGCCATGCGCTGCCGCTCCGGCAGGGCCATCACATGAAGGCGAATTGCGGCCATACGCTCATCGCGCAGCAGCCGCTCTTCCGCCGAAGGCTCGTCGTCGGCCAGATCCGGAGACGTACCGGTTTCCGGGTCAGGCTGGTCCAGGTACACGGTTTGCGCCGTGCGCTCGTTCTTGGTGTCGCGCGCGTAGTTCACCGCCAGGTTGGTCGCGATGCGGTAGAGCCAGGTGGTAAACCTGGCCTCGGCCCGGTAACTTTCCCTGGCACGATAGACGCGTAAAAACACTTCCTGGGCTAACTCCTCGGCAATGGCCTGGTTGCCTACCATCCGGAAGAGGAAATGAATCATCGGCCGGTGGAATTTCTGCGCCAGGTACGTAAAGCTGGCCTCGTCCCCCTCGGCCACGCGGAGCATAATGGCCGCGTCGCTGGCGGGGTCCAGTCCCTCCCGAATGCCCATGTTCGGGTCAGCGGCCGTGCCCGGCCGAAGGGCCGGACCAAAATCCAGGCCAGCATCCAAGGCAGGACCGTTAAGGACCATGGTTGCCATATCTTCTGGAACCCCATCTTCGCCAGAAGGTTGCGCCCCGTAACCAGTTTCTTCGCCGGAATTTCCCTTATCGTGGTCGTCCGCGCCGGGGCTCGGGGTCCCGCTCCGGGAGAAGGCTGCAATGTGGCTATTTCGGTCCGAAACCGATGGGGGTAACCCGGAGCCTGCCAGGCCGGGAACAGGGCCAAGCACGGCTCTCCCGTCGAAAGGCAGCTCACTTTTCTGGCGGATTGAACGCGCTCTCCCGAACATACCCGGTCTCCCGTCCGGCACCGGCGCGGCCCAGGGGCAATCGGTGCCCCAAACAGCCGCCGGATTTGGACGTAAAGCCCTGCTGGTGTTACTCTACCCTACGGGACGCCTTGTCGGGCGACCTTCCCGTGACGGCGGTTCCAAACTGGTTTTCGGGCCGGTTTTCAGGGAAGGAAACACCGGTGGGCCACGCCTCTCGGGACGGGGAGTTTCCCCGGTCCGGGACGGTGACCGCAACCCCCTTCAAAAGCCTTTTCTGGGCGGTTAGCTCAGTTGGTTAGAGCGCCTGCTTCACACGCAGGAGGTCGCAGGTTCGAGTCCTGCACCGCCCACCAAGATTTGATTCAGAGACATCCGAAGACATCCGATAATTAACTATAAGTCTCTTATTAATCAGCGGTATTTGTGTCTCTACGTCCAGGGGCGTATCGTGGAAGCCATGCTCCCGTGGGGGTATAGATGGGGGTAGATTTTCTCCGAGTGGGGGTATTTCCACTTTCGGAGTATTTGGGCGGGATTCTCGATGGCGCTCACCGATACCGAAATCCGGCGCTCGAAACCCGGAGAAAAACCCTACAAACTGTCAGGCGGCGGCGGCCTTCACCTGATGGTCACTCCGTCGGGCGGCAGGCTCTGGCGCTGGAAGTACCGCTTCGAAGGCGCAGAGAAGCTGATGGCGCTGGGCCGCTACCCCGAAATCACGCTGGCCGACGCCCGCGAACGCCGCGACGCGGCCCGGAAGCAACTGGCCAAAGGCATCGATCCGATGGCCGAGCGCAAAGCCGAAAAGACCGCCGTCATAGTCGCCACGGAAGACACCTTCGAGAAGATTGCTGAGCAATGGTTGGAACACTGGCGGGGGAACAAGAGCGCCCGTCACGCAGCGACGACCAGAAACCGGCTCCGGGCGAACGTCTACCCCGTTCTTGGGGCGCGCCCGATTGCTGAGATTGAGCCGACGGAGCTGGTCGAGCTGGCCAAGGGCATTGAAACCCGTGGGGCCTCCGACATGGCAAAACGAATTCTTCAAATTGTCGGCATGGTACTGCGCTACGCCGTCGCGCACGGCTACAGCAAACGGAACCCGGCATCCGAAATTCGACCATCTGACATTCTCAAGCCGACCCGCAAAAAGAACATGGCTCGCATCGACGCCAAGGAGTTGCCTGTCCTTCTGCGGTCAATTGAACTGTACCAAGGGACGCATCTGACCCGGTTGGCCATGAAAATGATGGCGCTGACCTTCGTTCGGACAAGCGAACTGATTTGCGCCCGCTGGGATGAGTTCGATCTGGAGGCGAAGCGCTGGACGATTCCGGCAGAGCGGATGAAGATGAAGTCGCCGCACATCGTCGCCCTTTCCCAGCAGACAGTGGAGGTTCTTGAACTTTTGCGCGACCTATCTGGTTCCGAAGAACTGCTTTTCCCCGGTGAGCAAGACCGGAAAAAGCCCATGTCAAACATGACGATCTTGAAGGCGCTGGAGCGCATGGGCTACAAAGGCAGAATGACCGGCCACGGATTCCGTGGTCTGGCCTCCACCATCCTGCACGAGCAAGGGTACAGCCACGACCATATCGAGCTGCAACTTGCCCACGCCCCACGCAATGCAGTCAGCGCCGCCTACAATCACGCTCTCTATCTGGAGCCACGCGCCAGGATGATGCAGGACTGGGCGGACTTTCTGGAACGGACCCAGCGCGGCGGCAAGGTGTTGCCGTTTTGCGGGACTGCGGCATAGCCACCCAGTCAATTCGGCATACTGAGAATTTGGCCATGCCCTGCAATCCGATCTCAGATGGGTGTCAAACCGGAATCTTGCTCCGGCATCATCTTGACGACGAACGATTCACGCCAGCTCTCTGGCCGCAGAGTTCCCGGCTGGCCTCTATCTGGCAGGCAATCCACTCCTCGACCTCTGCTTCAATCCAGCCGACAGCCCTGGCCCCCAGCGACACCGGCCTTGGGAACTTTCCTTCGGTCACGCGCCGATAGACGGTACTGCGTGACAGGCCGGTGCGATCCAATACGATTGGCAGTCTCAGAATCTTCCTGGGCATCATTTTACCTCATTGATTGAGCAGCATTTGAATCGCGCACGAACTCACTGAGCGCAACGACCACAGCATCCTTCAAATATGCCTGCAAGCTATCCATCGAGGACTCGAAATCCTGAAAGCTTCGCAACAACCAGAGCCGAAGGCGAATGTAGGCGGCAACCTGACAATCGCGCTTGTCCGGTCTTCCACAGGCCAACCGGCTTTCAAAGTATCGATTCACGAGGGGAAGCGGCAAGAGATCATCGATCTGGTTGTGCAAGCCCGGCAGATGGCACATCGCCTGATGCGCAGTAATCTCAGAACGCACAGCAATGAAAGGGAGGGCAGGTAGGCAATGATCGAACAACACCGTTATCATCCACCACTGAAGAGAAAACCACGCGCTGCGGCACGCCGGCAGCAGGCTTTCGACGATCATGCCGTGGGCACTTGCCTGCTGGTTGGCGCTGATCTGAAAGGCTAGGCCACCGCAATCTTTGTTGGTTTTTTAAGCTTATGCATGAAGGCAAAATAGGCCACCATCACGCGAAATGCCTTCGACCGATTCACTCCGCAGAGAACCTCTCCTCCGACCCTCTCCAACTCGTCGGCAATCTCGTATGTCAAAGGAAAAACAAAAGCGGTGTCGATACTCTGAAATGGAATGTTCAGCCACTGGTTGTTGTAGAAAGCAAGAAGTCGCGCCTGCGCGGCCTTGGTTTTGAAACTCATGATGATGTGCTCTGCGAGGGCGTTCTTTTTCCGGATCTTCAGCACAGCGAAAAGTTGGATGAAGTAATTCTTGGTGAATCTGGAGTCGATGGTAAGCCGTAGTTGAGTGCGCTTCTCTGCGGGAGAAACGACTCTGCGCTTCGGTCGTGTGGTGGTCTTCTTCGTAGTGGGCATGTAGCTTCCTTGTCATGATGTATCTTACAGCATAGGTATATTAGTGCAAAAAGACCACTCGCTAACCGATAGGAACCAAAAGAGTTCGCGTAAAGGGAATGCTGGAAGAGTAGTGGATTCATTGCATGGAGAAGGGACCGAATGAGTCTCGACAAATCGAACCGTGGTGCGCGACGGGAAAAGGAGACTGGCCTGGAGCCGCGAAGCGAGCCAGCACAATTGTCTTTCGCGTCTTGACTTCAACGACGCGTGCTCCGGAGTGATTACGTGCGCGGCGTCGGTGAAGCGGATTCTTGACGGTGCCGGGAGGCAGCGTCAGGAGGCAGATGAACAATCTGATTAGAACTGGGGCACCGAAGAATTGACGACGGAAAAGGTGCTTGTCGTTACTAATTCTGCAGGCCGTTTGCTGGCTACATCAAGGGCGACAATCGCACATGGCTTTCGGTGCGTGTACCGAATTGCTCAGAACCTTAAGTCCCAAGGTGGAAGACTTGTTCAGAAAGCGCGATGCAATTCCACTGTGGGTTTTTATGCATTCCACACGGAACTGACGCCGATTATCCGACAATCGTCCCTTGCCAATGCACCGCATGCCGGGAGCAATTCACCAGAAATAATCCCCATTCAACCGCGAGATAAGGAGAAGGCAATGAGCAATACAAATTCTGTGGTAGCTATCTACGATACCCACGAGCAGGCGGAACACGCCATCAAGGAATTGCAAGAGGCTGGTGTGGACATGAAGAGCCTTTCGATTGCTGGAAAAGATACGCATACGGACGAGCACGTGGTCGGCTACTACAACGCTGGGGACCGTATGATGCGTTGGGGCAAGATAGGAGCGTTCTGGGGCGGATTTTGGGGTCTTCTGTTCGGATCGGGGCTGTTCCTAATACCTGGACTAGGGCCAATTCTTGTAGCCGGACCATTAGTGGCGTGGATTATCGCTGGCCTTGAAGGAGCAGCCGTAGTTGGAGGCGTCAGCGCGCTGGGGGCAGGCTTAGCGAGTATCGGCATTCCGAAGGATAGCGTGCTCAAGTACGAGGTGGCTCTGAAGACAGACAAGTTTCTGCTTGTTGTCCATGGTACAGAAGACGCGGTAGCCAATGCGAAAAACATCATTGCAGGAACCCAACATAGTTCTTACACCGTTCATGACCAGAAAGTCTTCGCCTAACAATATTCAAGACCGCGCCGCGGCGGAGCCGGACGACGATGGGAATTCCTAAGACCGGCCTATCGCAGCGCGATAAGAGGAGAATTCGATATGAGACAAAATAGCTCGCTTGCAGGTTTGATTTTTGTTGTCATCTTGGGCGTAGGCGGAGCGGCTGCCTATGGTCTCCATAGCGCGTCGGCTGACGTGGCCGCCATCTTCGTGATGGCCTGCGCCGTCGTTCTCGCCTGTATTGCCGCTTCCGGAGTCAAGGTCGCCGACCAATGGAGCAAGGCGGTCGTGCTGCGGCTAGGCAAGTTCCGCTCCCTTGAAGGGCCGGGATTGTTCCTGATTATTCCAATCTTTGAGTCCATCCCTTATTGGATCGACACCCGCGTTCTCACAAGTTCTTTCAAAGCGGAGAAGACGCTCACCAAAGACACGGTTCCCGTGGATGTGGATGCCGTGTTGTTCTGGAAGATTATCGATCCCAAGAAAGCTGCGCTTGATGTTGCGGATTACCAAAGCGCGATCAATTGGGCAGCGCAGACGGCTCTGCGCGATGTGATCGGCAAGACGATGCTTTGCGACATGCTCGAAGGAAGAGACAAGATCAGCAGTGTGCTGCAGCAGATTATCGATGTGCGGACGGAGCCATGGGGAATCAATGTTATCTCGGTCGAGGTGAAGGACGTATTGATTCCGCAGGCGTTGGAAAATGCGATGTCAATGCAGGCTCAGGCCGAGAGAGAGCGCCAGGCCCGCGTCATTCTTGGAGATTCGGAACGTCAGGTCGCGGAGAAGTTTGTTGAGGCCTCCAGAATCTATGCCAACGACCCCGTCGCTTTCCATTTGCGCGGCATGAACATGCTCTACGAGGGATTGAAGCAGAATTCCACGATCGTCATCGTCCCCAGCTCCGCCATCGAAACCATGGAGTTGGGCGGTCTTGCCGGGATGACCGCTCTGACCATGGGAATCGGCCAGGAGCGAGCAATCAAAGAGAAGGCAGCGCAAAACAGGATCGCCTCCGATCCTGAGCCCGCACTGGCTGAGACTGAGCTCCCACTTGCCACCTCTAACAACGGCCATCTCTAGGCTCGGGCCGTCAGATAACTCCTGGGGGAGCGGAGATCGCGTCAACAATATTAGGACCGAGCCGGTGATCACTCTCGAAATCGCCCGAACCAATGGAGCATGCTCAGATGAATGTGAAGCAACTTGAAGAAACAGCGCAGGCCCTTGTCGCAAGCGACAAGGGCTTACTCGCAATGGACGAGAGTAACCCGACATGCAACAAACGATTTGCCAGCCTGGGGATTCCGCAGACCGTCGAAGCTCGGCGAGCCTATCGCGAATTGATCGTAACGACCCCCCGGCTCGGTGAGTGCATCGGCGGCGCGATTCTCTACGACGAGACGATTCGGCAGCAAAAAAGTGATGGCACTCCCTTCATCACAGTCCTGATTGAGGCGGGAATCATCCCCGGAATCAAGGTTGACCAAGGCGCCAAGGATCTGGCCGGGCATCCCGGTGAGAAAGTGACTGAAGGTCTGGATGGGTTGCGCGGCCGTCTTGACGAATACTCAAAAATGGGCGCACGCTTTGCCAAGTGGCGCGCGGTGATTGCGATTGGCGATGGAATTCCAAGCTGGGGCTCGATCGAAGCCAATGCGCATGCCCTGGCTCGCTATGCGGCGCTGTGCCAGGAAGCTGGACTCGTTCCTGTTGTTGAACCTGAAGTACTCATGGATGGTGAGCACTCGCTGGAGCAATGTTACAAAGTTACGGACGAATTACTGCGAACGGTGTTCAGCGAGCTGTTTGCACAACGAGTCATGCTGGAAGGAGTGATTCTGAAGCCCAACATGGTTCTTCCGGGATTGTCCTGCCCCCATCAAGAGTCCGTAGAAGAAGCAGCCGATGCGACGGTGAATTGCTTCCTGCGCGCCGTCCCCGCTGCTGTTCCTGCGATTGCGTTCTTGTCGGGCGGCCAATCCCCAGAACTGGCTTCGGCGCGCTTGAATGCCATGAATTTGAGATTCAAGTCGCGGCTGCCATGGGCGGTGGCATTCTCGTTTTCTCGCGCCATCCAGCAGCCTGCCTTGGAGATTTGGAAGGGGCAGGATAACAATGTATTGGCCGCGCAGCAGGCTTTGTATCATCGGGCACGCTGCAATCAGGCTGCGCGCCGCGGCGAATACGACGCGGCGATGGAGAAGAGATGACCGGAAGCAAGCACAACCATGAAGGAAACAGTGGCGATGACGGCGAGCCCGAACCGGGCCCTTACTGGAAGCGTATGCATCGTGACTGGCGCTTCTGGATAGGCGCGCTCTTGATGGCTGCCGCGCTGGCTGTCTACGTTCTCAGCGGCGACCTGGCATGGGTTCCACGCGGACACCCGCAACAGGCGATGCCCGCAACCGGTCCGTGATCGTAGCGCCCAATCAACCCCGTAAGTCAGCAGCCCGCTGGCACAAGCCTTCGCAAGGACCGCTGTTGACGCCGATCGAGTGCCAACCACCGATCCTACGAACTGAGTGGAACCAGATGAGCCCGATTTCTTTGTATCCCCTGCGCTTCGAGCCGATCTATCAGTATCGGCTGTGGGGCGGAAGGCGCTTGTCCGGCCTGCTCTCCGCGCCGCTACCCGGTGACGGCCCTGTTGGCGAAGCGTGGGTGCTAAGCGATCGCGACGATCATCAAAGCCTGGTTGCCAATGGACCGCTGAAGGGCCAGACTATCGGTCGATTGATGGAACAATATCGAACGCAACTGATGGGTAAGCTGGCTCCGCGCTTCCTTCGCTTTCCGCTGCTCCTCAAGTTTCTCGACGCACGCGAAATGCTTTCCGTGCAAGTCCATCCCAGCGACGTCTACCCAGACCTGATTCCAGCAGGCGAGAGCGGAAAGACCGAAGCGTGGGTCGTGATCGAGGCAGAGAAGGAAAGCCACATCTACGCGGGTTTGAAACCCGGCACGACTGCCGACGATCTTCGGCGTTCCCTCGCTAACGGAACCATCGCGGATCACTTAGTGGGCATTGTCCCCAAACCAGGCGATGCCGTATTCATCCCCGCGGGAACGGTTCACACTTTGGGTGGTGGTGTTGTTGTCTTCGAGGTTCAGCAAAACAGCGACGTTACATTCCGTCTCTACGATTGGGGACATGTCGACGCAAAGACCGGACAACCACGGCCGCTTCAGGTCGATCAAGCGTTTACGTGCATAGATTTTGGAGCGAGCGATGGTGGTCTGGTCGCGGCCCGCATAGAGACAAACATGCCCGTTGAGCGAGAGAGACTCTTTGACTGCAAACCATTCCGGGTGTGGCGATTGCTCGGTCAAGCGCCGTTCCCAGTTGGCGCCATGGCGGAGCCACGTGTGCTGGTTTGCATTGAAGGCTCAGGCCAGGTCACGCACGGAGGAACTCCGTACGCGGTAGGCAAGGGAGATGTTTGGCTCTTGCCGGCAGAGGCAGGAGAGTGTGCGTTTCAACCTAGTGGAGAGGTAACCCTGCTGGAGATCGCGATCCCTTGATTATGCAAATCATCGCCGACGCGGCAGAACAGACGGCGAAAGCTAAAGCTGATTTCACGGACCCTAACGTTGGGAGATGAATGAAAAAGCTCATTGTGTTCGATCTGGACGGGACTCTGGCGCCGAGTAAGTCGCCCCTGGGTCGAGAAACCGCGACGTTGCTGCATGACCTTTTAGGCATCATCAAAGTGGCAGTGATCTCTGGCGGCGCGTGGGCGCAATTTGAAAAGCAGCTTCTCACCGATCTTCCAAAAGGAAGCCTCCTCGCGAATTTGTCCCTGCTTCCAACCTGTGGCACAAAATTCTTCCAATACAAAGGAACCTGGAAGGAGCTCTATTCAGAGGATCTGACAGCGGAGCAAAGAAAGAAGATCATCGACTCTCTGAACAAAGCGGCCGATGAAGCGGGCTATCACGCAGAAAAGGTGTGGGGGAAGGTGATTGAGGACCGGGGAAGCCAGGTCACGTTTTCCGCATTGGGTCAGCAAGCTCCACTAGCCGAAAAGGAAAAATGGGATCCCGATTTCGCCAAACGGAAGAAGATCACTAAGATCCTGAAGAAACTTATCCCGGAGTTCTCCGTCCGCATGGGCGGCGCAACCTCGATCGACGTGACCAAGCCTGGCATCGACAAGGCTTACGGGATAGGAAAGCTGCAGGATACTCTCCACGTTTCATTGAAAGAGATGGTCTACATCGGAGATGCTCTGTTTCCGGGCGGGAACGATTACCCAGCGGAACAGGCAGGTGTTGTGTCGATCCCTGTTAAAGGACCGGACGATACCAACCTGGTCATCAAGACAATCATCGCTTGCTTAGGCGATAAGTGAGCGTGCGCTCGCGAGGAGATTCGATGAGTGGATTCAAGTTGCAACGCCTGGGAACGATGATGGAGCCGGAGCCCGGCAATCCCAACGAAGTGGAGGGCGTCCTGAATCCGGCCGCCGTTCGCGGCCATGACGGCGAGCTCTACCTCTTCCCACGTCTGGTCGCAAAAGGAAATTACTCGCGCATTGGCATCGCGCGAGTGAAATTCAATGAAGCTGGCGACCCCTTCGGCGTCGAGAGGCTCGGCATTGCACTGGAACCAGAAGCCGAATATGAGCGGCGACCCAACGGCGGCGGAGGCTGCGAAGATCCTCGCATCACTTTCGTGGAACCGCTCAATCGTTACATGATGACCTATGCGGCATTCTCGCCCAATGGCCCACGGATCGCTATGGCCGAATCGGAGGATCTCTTCCACTGGAAGCGTCTCGGGCTTGCAACCTACGCTCATTGGCACGGAATCGAATTGGCCGACGTGGATGACAAAGATGCGAGCCTCTTTCCAGTCGCAATTCCAAATCCATCCGGGCATCCGGAACTCGCGATGCTTCATCGGCCGCTCTTTCCCGGCACTCGACCGGAGGAAACTGCGTGTTGCCCGACATCCCGCGAGGTGGATCTCGATCGGGAGAGCATCTGGATTTCCTATTGCCCAATGGCTCTGGAGGGTCTTGACTCGCATCGCTTTGGCAGGTTTACTTCCCACCACCGGTTGGCAACCCCAGTTTCGCCCTGGGAAAGACTCAAGATCGGCGCAGGCACGCCTCCAATTATGACTCGGCACGGTTGGCTGATTCTCTATCATGGTGTCAGCGAAATACCGCAACCGAATTCCGCTGAACACCATCTTTGCTATTCGGCCGGAGTGATGGTTCTCTCCGAGAAGCATCCACAATCGATCCGCTATAGGTCGGCGGAGCCGGTGCTAACGCCCGAATTGCCGGAAGAGTGCCACGGGACTGTAGCCCATGTTGTGTTCCCCACCGGCATCGACCGCCGCGACGATCTTGGCACACCAGATCGTTTCGACGTGTACTACGGGATGGCCGACAACCGGATTGGCGCGGCGCGCCTCGACGTGCCGGATCAGCTACCGCCGGAGGCGATGGCCGACGCGCCGGGAGTAAAGATTTAAAGCGTTCAAGGGCCAGCCGCGCAGCCGGTCAGAAGCACATGTCGAGCGCTCTCCTATTGATAACGTGGAAATATCATCCCCTGACTGACTAGAACTTGCGCGCAGTTGAAGCCATGGAGACACCAGAAGCGTCGCGATAAACAGGATGGAGCGGGATGACACCCGTGCCCCTGTTGCGAAGCGTCTTCTATGATCTTTTCCATGAAATTTCATAGCGCCATCTTTTTCGAGTTCATCCCGTCAAGTGCCGACCTGCTGACGGGATAGTCGTCCTCAATATCTCAAGACATGCTCTGGGACCTTTTTCTCTTGAGCAATGATCAAGCGGTGGCCTCATCGGCAATTACCCTGCGATCACTGATGCTTCTCATCATCGTGTTAGAACTTGGACCGCGCCAGTCGTAGCGCGACCTTTTTTCTCCAGGTCGCAATGCAGCAATATGATCGACCGCGGATTGACCCGGTAGCTCAAACCGTCCACGCGAGCCCCGTTTTCTCCTTCGACGATGTCGTCCGGGGCGGGGAGAGAGGTGTCCATGAAGCGATGCCAGCCCCCGTTTACGCGGCCACCGGCAGGCGGAAGTGCAAACTGCAATGGCTCCCAATATGCGTTGATCGCGATGTAACGCACCTGGGTACCGGTGAGATTATGCAAGGACATAGCGAGGCTATGTGAGCTGCTGCCCCAGTCTGGCTTTCCAATTTCGACGCCATGCCACTCGATGCGGCTTTTGCTCAGGTAGTCATCGAGTGTTGTTTGCCCACTTTTTCCCTTCTCATCGAAGTGGAGGCGCAGATGAATCAACTGCCGCACAAAGCGTAGAACGTCTGCGTTGGTCTGACAAAGAGTCCAGTCGAACCAACTGGTTTCGTTATTCTGGCAATATGCATTGTTGTTCCCGAGCTGGGTTCGGCACACTTCATCTCCCATGAGCAACATCGGCGTCCCAACGGAGAGCAGAGTGAGCGCGAGAAGATTCCTGATCTGCTGCATCCGCAAGTGCTCGATGCCGTCATTGGCCGTCGGGCCTTCGATACCGCAGTTCCAGCTCAGGTTCGCATTTGTGCCATCATTGTTCGACTCGCGATTTGCCTCATTGTGCTTCGCGTCGTATGAGACAAGATCGTTGAGGGTAAATCCGTCATGGCAAGTCACGAAGTTGATGCTCTGTCCGGCAGGTCGATCGTATTCTTGATACAAATCTGGACTTCCCGTGACCCGCTCTCGGAGCTTTACGGTGGTATTTTCGTCGCCCTTGACAAAGCCACGGATGTCATCACGATATTTCCCATTCCACTCCTTCCATTTGTCGTGACCAAAACTACCTACCTGATATAAACCGCCTGAGTCCCATGCCTCAGCAATAAGTTTTGCGCCTGCCAGGACAGGATCGGAGTCGATCTCCCAAACGATCGGAGGGTTCAACATGGGCTTGCCCGTTTCATCGCGCGAGAAAATTGACGCGAGATCGAAGCGGAAACCGTCGACGTGCATCTCTGAAACCCAGTACCGTAGACTGTCGAGGATCAGGCGCTTAACGACCGAGTGATTGGCTTTGAGAGTGTTGCCCGCGCCGGTATAGTTCGCATATTTGCTCCTATCCCTCTCCAGGATGTAATAGAAGCTGTTTTCGAGCCCACGAAAACAAAGTGTGGGTCCACTCTCGTCTCCCTCTCCGGTGTGGTTGTACACAACGTCGAGAATTACCTCGATGCCGGCCCGATGCAACTCCTTCACCATGGTTCGAAACTCATCCAGACAGACCAGTGGATCGTTGCAGGCGCTGTAACCGTGATGTGGCGCAAAGAAGGACAGGGGCCCATAGCCCCAGTAGTTTTCAAGTCCGGGTGCAGCATCTTGAGGGTCATACTGGAAGACGGGCAAGAGTTCGACAGCTGTGATTCCGAGATACTTGAGATAGGGGATCTTTTCGATGAGCCCGAGATATGTACCTCTTTTGTCTTTGGCAACGCCCGAATTTGGATGACGCGTAAATCCGGCTACATGCATTTCATAAATCACTGACGCGCGAAATGAATGCTTAAGCGGTCGATCTCCCTCCCAGTCAAAAACTCTCAAGTCGGCAACAACACTTTTCATTGAAGTCGCTGCATTATCCCCCGGATGGCTGGCAGCCTCACGGTTATAGTTCTGACCAACCGATACGCTCTTGCCATATGGGTCAATCAGCACTTTGTGGCAGTCAAACCGATTTCCGCTAGACAGCTCGCCGGGACCATCGACGCGGTATCCGTACAGTTGGCCGACCTCGATTCCGGGGACCAAGATGTGCCAGTAATGAGAAGCGCGATTGATCGTCGAATCGAGCTTTATGACTCTGGCGGGTTGCTGAGCGTCGGCGTGATCGAAGAACACGATCTCGACCTGAGTGGCATGGGCTGAGAAGATGCTGAAGTTCACACCGGTTGCAGTTAGCGTTGGACCCAGTGGGTACGCAAAACTTGCGCTTTTGCTCTCGACGGCGGCATTGTGGGAGTCGGAGGATTTCCGATATGGGTCCATGTATCGCTCCGTGTACGGGCATTGGTGAATCTAACGCGAAATGGAGCGCTACTGTTGCGATGCGCAAGGTTTCGCATGCCAGCTCTACCCTCGCACCAAGGTGAGAACGAGGATCGAAAGGATGATCAAGCTGAGGATGGAGATATCCGACAGTGGGCTTCTCTTTGTGGACTCGGATGGTGACCGAGTATTCTGGCTGGGGTTCAAGGCGTTGTAGTAAACAGAGAAGGTTTCGCCTTGTGCCATGGCTAAAGGCGAAATGAAGTTGTCGTAGTAGGTTCGTGCGTGGGCGTAGTAGGTGAAGGAAACGGTCACGTTGCCAGGGTCTTTGGTGACTCGGAGGGGCAACTTCCTTATTCTGGAAAGCCCATGATGGGAGTCTGTAACTCTAGCCTCAGTCTCCATCCAGATTGGCAGAGGAATTGATTGCACGGATTCGTTGATGCGCTTCGGGTTGGATGCTCCCGTAGCTCGCCTGTTCTTTACCTCTTGCTTCCAGGCGCGACGACCTGCTGCATCGAGGAGTTTCCGCGCCCGTTCCATGATTCCGAGATTGGTCATCAGCGTTGCCAAACAATCTGGCCCGCTTCGAGCGGCACGAGAGCATTGAGATGATGAGGGATGATGCGAGCGGTATAGTCGGTCGCGGGGCGCGTTGCGGAGACCTGAGCTGAATAGGCATATGAGCCCGGCGTATCCGGGCTCGGTCCGGATGGGTTCATGACTTCGAAGCAAGCCGGCTCCCCGGGAGCTGAATCTGCGTAGAGCTCGACTCTTAGGTGATCCGGAGTGAGGGAACCAGGAGCGACGTCCGCTTGAAAGAAGTGCTGCCCATCGTGGGTGTCAATCCGCACACTAATGAAACACACCGTGCTCCAATGCCGATCGAGTTCCTGCTTCCATTGGAGCAGACTTGAGCCGACCGCACCCTCGTTTGCGGCGCGTTCGCGATACGCCGACGATGCAGGCAGATAATGACTCTCGGTGTATTCACGGATGGCGCGTGTTGCAGAAAACTGGGGCGTGAGCCGCGCCATGCTCTCGCGGATGCGTCCCAGCCACCTGCTCGGCATGCCGGATTTATCGCGCTCGTAGAACTCCGGAATTACCTCGGCTTCAAGCAGGCCATACAGAGTTTCTGCCTCTTGAGCGTCCCAACCTGGATCGTCGCCATGTTCCTGGCCGTCCCCAATGGCCCAACCGACCTCGGGCGAATAGGCCTCTGCCCACCAGCCATCCAACTCGGACAGATTGAGCCCGCCATTAACGAGGAGCTTCATACCACTTGTTCCGCAGGCCTCCCACGGACGGCGGGGCGTGTTGATCCAAAGATCGATCCCCTGAACCAGTTCCTGGGCCAGCATCATGTCGTAGTCGTTGAGGAATACCACTCGCCTCTGCACCTCGGGGCGCTTGATGAAATCTTTCCACTCCTTGATCAACTCTTGCCCGGGAAGATCCTGCGGATGAGCTTTTCCCGCAAGGATTAACTGAACCGGACATCGTGGATTGGAGAGCAGTCGCACCAGCCTCTCGGTATCATGCAAAAGAAGATTGGGGCGCTTATAGGTGGCAAAGCGGCGCGCGAATCCGAGTGTCAGCACATTCTCATCGAAAGTGCCTGCGGCATTCGACGCATCTGCGCCTTCCGCGGCTAGTTGGCACTGGTACCGGTTGCGCATTTGCTCGATCAGGCTTTTTCGTCCTGCCGTTCGCAATTGCCACAGCTTCTGACTTGGGATTTGGCGAATGTCGTCCTCGATCGGACGATCTCCGCGCCAGCGTTTCTCGCCGCAAGCGGCGGTCCATAGCGCATCGGCTGCTGCCGAATCCCAAGTAGGCACATGTATGCCGTTGGTTACGGACCCTATTGGGACTTCCTCCTGCGGCCAGCGGGGAAACAATGGCCGGAAAATCTCTCTGCTCACTTGCCCATGGAGCTTGCTCACGCCATTGATCTGCCCGCTGCCACGGACCGCAAGATAAGCCATATTAAACGGCTCCGAAGTGTCTTCGGAGTTCTGTCTTCCCATGGCAAGCAGATCGTCCAGTGAGATAGCGAGTTCATCGACTGCATAATGGTTCAGATACATGCGAATGAGTGCGGGATCGAAGCGGTCGAAGCCGGCACTGACGGCGGTATGCGTGGTGAATACATTCCCGGCTCGCGTGACAGTCAGGGCAAGACCGAAGGGTTTCTTGTGATCTTCCATATAGAAGCGGGCTCGTTCGAGCACGGCAAATGCTGCGTGCCCTTCGTTAAGATGACAGACCTCAGGCGTGAGTCCCATAGCTCGCAACAAACGCCATCCGCCGATGCCGAGGACGATCTCCTGCTTGAGGCGCATCTCTGCGTCGCCGCCATAGAGCTCACTTGTAATACCGCGTTGAGCCGCAGTGTTGGCAAAATCGTTGGTGTCGAGAAGATAGAGCGTTGCTCTTCCCGCGGACACCTCCCAACAGCGGACCCATATCTTGGAGCCGGGAAGTTGAATCTGTAACCTTAGCCATTCACCATTCGGCTGCCGCAACGGCCGGATGGGCAACTGGCCCGGATCGTTGATCGGATAGAGCGCTTGCTGCCAGCCTTCCGCATCGAAGTCCTGGCGGAAGTATCCCTGACCGTAGAGCAAACCGACTCCGACGACTGGAACACCCAGGTCGCTGGCCGCCTTCATCTGGTCGCCCGCTACGTTGCCAAGTCCTCCCGAATAGATGGGCAGCGCTTCACTCAGCATGAACTCCATGCTGAAGTATGCGATCGTGGAAAGTGCGGCGTCGCGATGTTTGTGTTGGAACCATGCGTCGGCCCGAAAGGATTCCCGATTCTGCTGGAGCAGGCTGTCGAGGCGGTGGCGGAACTCCACATTGCCCAATGCGGCCTTGATCTTTTCGTGAGAAACCGTCCGTAAAATGACCCACGGGTTTTGCGTGCTTGCCCACAGCTCCTTGTCGAGCCCTTCCCACAACTCGTCCGCAGCATGGTTCCAGGACCAGTAGAGATTGAGCGCCAACTCAACCAGCGCATCAACTCCATCAACCTTGAACCAATCGGATGGTGCCTTCGGATCGTTCAATATACCCCCCAAGTCCCGGAGTTCAGGAAGCAGAGGCCGCTATCGCAAACCTCGTGCGATAGCGGCCTCTGCCTCGATTTTCAATCGACCGCCGCTTAACTGTCGGTGAACATGGCCTTCTGGGGATGTCCCTTGGCCATCGGAGCAGGCGCAGCGGAATCGCTGAAGTCTTTCGTCCACTGCCAGTTCCTGATCTCAGGCATATCTTCCAGATGTTCACGGATATAGTCGTGGTGGCGGTGCAATTCCAGGTTGAAGAAGTTGATCGCATTCTCCGCTTGCAAACGAAGACGAGGGATGTGCTTCAGTGCATCCAGTGCAAGGTGGAACCGGCTCATTTCGTTGAGGACCACCATGTCAAAAGGCGTGGTTGTTGTTCCGTAATCCATATAACCGTGCACATGGAAACGGCCTTCATTGGAGCGTCCATGAACCAGGGTGTGAATGAGCCAGCGATTGTTGTGGAAGGCGAAAATCACGGGCGCCTTCTCGGTGAACAACGCGTTGAACGACATTTCGTCCATCCCGTGCGCATGCTTGTCGGGAAACATCAGAGTCATTAAGTCGACAACGTTGACCACGCGCACCTTGATGCCCGGGACGTGTTTCTGTAGCAACCACGAGGCCGCGCACGTCTCGATGGTTGGCACATCTCCGGCGCAGGCCAGCACAACATCCGGCTCATCGCCATTATCGTTGGTTGCAAACTTCCAAGTGGATGCACCTTTCGAGCAATGATCAAGAGCCTCGTCCATATTGAGCCACTGGAGTTGAGGTTGTTTACCGCAGGTGACGACGTTGACGTAATTGCGGCTGCGCATGCAATGATCGAAGACGCTGAGGAGGCAATTGGAGTCAGGTGGATAATACACGCGGATTACTTCGCTCCTGCGCTCTAATGCGTTGACGACGTACCCGGTTGCCTGGTGGCTGAAGCCATTGTGGTCGTTGCGCCATGCGTGACTTGTGAGCAGAACATTGAGAGACGCAAGCGGCCTGCGCCAGAGATATTCGCGGCATTGCTCCAGCCACTTGGCATGTTGTGTGGTCATGGAATCGACGACCTGCGCGAATGCCTCGTATGAGGACCACATACCATGGCGGCCTGTGAGCAGGTAGCCTTCAAGCCATCCCTGGCAGAGGTGTTCGCTCAGCACTTCCATGACGCGGCCGTCCGGGCCGAGTTCGTCATCGATCGAGACAATTTCAGCCATCGAGCACCGCTTTGTGGCCTCGAAGATGGAGTTCAGACGATTGGAATTCGACTCATCGGGACAGAACATGCGGAAGTTCGTGGGATTCATTCTGTAGATGTCGCGGAAGAAATCTCCAAGTTTGCGAGGCGCTTCAGCAAGAACCTGACCGGGACCGGGGATTTCGAGTGCATAATCGGTAAAGTCTGGCAGTGCGAGGGTGATCAACTCGCGCCCGCCATTCACATGGGGATTGCCACCCATGCGGCGATTTCCAACGGGCGAGAGAGCCGCGAGTTCGTCGATGAACTTGCCGTTCTCGTCGAAAAGTTCCTCAGGCTTGTAACTCTTCATCCAGGCTTCAAGGATCTTGAGATGTTCAGGATTGTCTTTGACCGATGCGAGCGGGACTTGATGAGCGCGGAAGGTGCCTTCAATGGGGGTGCCATCCACTTCCTTCATGCAGGTCCAGCCCTTGGGCGTGCGGAAGATGATCATGGGCCAGACGGGCTGCTTCTTGAAGCCATTCTTGCGCGCCTCCTGTTGAATTCCACGAATCTCGGCATAACAATCCTCAAGCGTTTGCGCCAATAGTTGATGCACGACCTCTGGGTCATCGCCCTCGACAAAATAGGGCTTGTAACCACGGCCTACATAAAGAGCCTTCAAGTCGGCGTCGCTCGTCCTTCCCTGGGCGGTTGGCCCGGAGATTTTGTATCCATTGAGGTGAAGGATGGGCAAGACCGCGCCGTCTCGCACCGGATTGACAAAGTTGACCGACTTCCAACTTCCCTCGAGCGGGCATGTCTCAGACTCGCCATCCCCGACGACGCAGGCGACAATCAGGTCTGGATTGTCGAAGGCGGCGCCGAACGCGTGAACCAGCGAATAGCCCAGCTCGCCGCCTTCGTGCATGGAATTCGGCACGTGTGGCCCGCAGTGGCTGGGCACTCCGCCTGGCGTCGAGAATTTGCGGAACATCAGCCGCAGGCCGTCTTCGTCGTGCGTGATTTCCGGATGTACTTCGGTGTACGATCCCTCAAGATAAGAGCAGGCATTCAATGATGGGCCACCGTGCCCTGGACCGGAGATGTAAATAATGTCCGCGTCATGCTCTTTGATGAGCCTGTTCAGATGAATGTAGATGAAGTTTTGCCCCGGCGAGGTTCCCCAGTGTCCGAGGAGTCGCGGTTTGATTTGTTCCGCCTTGAGCGGCTCGCGCAACAATGGGTTTTCAAACAGGTAGATTTGTCCAATGCACAGATAGTTTGCCGCTCGCCAATAGCGATTCATCTTGTCGAGCATCTCCGGAGAGAGCGGCCCCTTGGGCTTTGGGGCTCTTTCTTCGTTTTTGTCGTCGGCCGCAACTGCAGTCGACAGACTCACGTCGAAGATGAACCCGGATGAATTGCCAAACTGATCGAAGTTCTTACTGAATGATTCCGGGATGCCATCCTGCTCGGCGTTGATGGGGAGTTCCTTGGTAGCCATATTGACTGTTCCTTTCTATTTCTGCGCGACCCGTAACAGCGCGGTGGGGTTTATAGGAGGCCGGCTTTCCTGGGCCTGCCAGTGATGGGCGTCCGGCGTTATTTGGCCAGCAGCTTTTTGATCGCGAGCAGTTCGAGACGCCGCTTTGCGGTGGTTCTGGGATACGCCATCTTGAGTTCTGCCATTGCATCCAGCACGATTTGAGAAACGATCAGGCGTGCGTTCTCCTTATCGTCGGCGGCGACGACGTACCAGGGCGCATGGTGAGTGCTGGTCTCACGGAAGCAGTCTTCGTACGCTTTCATGTAATGCTTCCAGTATTTCCTCTCGTGAATATCGGAGGTGCTGAACTTCCAGTTCTTGTCCGGCTCATCGATGCGCGCAAGGAATCGCTTTCGCTGCTCCCCGCGAGACAGGTGGAGAAAGATCTTGACGATTTTCGTGCCGTTGCGATGAAGGTGCTTCTCCAGATCCACAATAGAGTCATATCTCTGCCCCCAGATGTCCTTCTCGTCGCGCAACTCTGCGGGAAGGCTTTGGCTGCGAAGAATCTCCGGATGCACGCGAACGACCAGCACTTCCTCGTAATAAGAGCGGTTGAAGATGCCGATCCGGCCGCGCTCGGGAAGGCGGCACGTCGTGCGCCAAAGGAAATCGTGATCGAGCTCTTCTGCGCTGGGCTGCTTGAAACTGAAAACCTCGCAGCCTTCTGGATTGACTCCGGACATGACATGCCGGATGGCGCCGTCCTTGCCGGCGCCGTCCATGCCCTGAAAGATCAGCAGCAACGCATAGCGGTGGGATGCGTAATGAAGCTGCTGTAGCGAGCTCAGCTTCTCCATGTGTTCTTGCAGAAGTTCCTTATACTGCTTCGTCGACTTCGCATAGGGCTCGACAATTGTCGGCCACTTGCTGAGGTCGACCTTCCTGTCTGGCGGCACGCGGTAGTCTTTCGAATCGATGGTCACTGTCTCCCCCCGGTGTTATGAAGCTCGTTACGCAATCTTTTCGCCGGCCGGCTGATCGCCCCGTTTCTTCCGCTCCGCTTAGCCCCGTCTGACTCTTTCCGCGGACTCTCTACTGTCAGGATTCATAAGTGTCCGATCGGATGAAGTTCGCGTGTGACCTCTGTTCCTGCCTTCGTATGTTGCAATTGGATGCGAAATTCGGCCCACGAAACAGACTGTACCCATCGAGTGGGGATGAGTACCGATCGATTGTGAAGCCAGTCTCCACTTTTCACATCGAGGTAGCCGAGGTGCCAGCTGGCCTCATCCATGACAAAGCCCTCAAGGATTCCAAAGTCGCCATCCGTTGCCCACACGTGATAACCCATCACGTGGGAGGTGCTGCGCAGATGGGGGGCACCGGGGGTTCTTACTGGGTACTTCATTCCAGTTGGCGTATTCGACATGCCGAACTCGACGTCAACCCAGCACGCCAGCGGGCCAAAGTAATCGCGCATGGCAATTTCCTGCTGGCGCGAGACCGGCTTTTCCGCATCAACGTCGGGACTGTTGCGCACTTGCTCCTTGGTCAAATGAGCGCGACAGGTTCTGTTTGTCCAGTCGGGCTTTTCGAGCGCAGTAACCGGAAGAACCACATCGCGCCGCTTCAGCCAGGTCCCAACGTCCACCACCAGGTAGCGAATCTTCCAGGACTGGTCGTCGAATAGAAAATTGCGAACGCCTCCCGTTTCACCATCGGTGGCTACAACGGGAGATCCGATTAAGCCTTTCAGATCGCAGAGCATATTCCTTCCTCTCAGGTCGACTGGGTGACTTCACCTCAGTTCCACGGTTTTCTTCCAAGCCAAGGACCTGATCTTTCAACCGCGAACCGTAGCCGGATACTTTGGAAGTTCACACAGCCTTCGAATGTCCCGCCGACTCCTTTTTATCTGGCGGCACGCGGAAATCCATTGAATTGATTTTCGAGTTCGGTTTCTCGGTCATGCCAGCCTCGTTGTTCGTGTCTATTTATTTGTGGACATCATGTATCTCAGGTTCCAACTCCGAATTTTCCAATTCCTGAACGGCTTGAACGTCCTTGCGTCCTAGCTCTTCGTAGAATTCATGGACTCGCTTGACGAGCTGTGGCGACACATCAGGCTGTGTCTTGTCTTTGGCTTCGGGCTTTGACTGATCAGCTTCGGCCACAGGCTTCGGTTCGGCTTTGGCCTCAGGCTTTGGCTCAGTCTTGGCTTCAGGTGTAGGTACATCAGCTTTGACCTCAGGCCTCGGCGCAGCTTTCTTTTCAGAATTCGGCTCGTCTGCTTTGGCCTCCGGCTTTGGCTGGCCATTGGTCCCATCTTTCTGAATTTCATGCTCCGCCTTCGTCCAGTCCTGAACTGCTGTACCGTCGTTGCCGGCTCGCTCCCCATAGAGTTCGTAGGCCCGCTTGGCGATCTGTAGCGCCAAATCGGACGCTGTCTTGGCTTCGGTCTTCGGCTCGCCAACTTTGGCCTCAACAGGCTTAGGTGCGTCGGCCTTGGCTTCAGGCTTCGGCTCGGCTTTGGCTTCAGGCTTAGGTGCATCGGCCTTGGCTTCAGGCTTCGGCTCGCCAGCTTTGGCTTCCGGCGTCGGCACAGCTTTTTCTTCCGGCTTCGGCTCGGCTTTGGCTTCGGGCGTAGGTACGTCAGCTTTGGCTGCGGGCTTCGGCTCACCCTTGGTTTCGCCCTTGGTCCCGGCCTTTGGCTCAGTCTTAACGGGATCAAAAATCTTATAAGCGAGCAGCTTCACGCGGTCGTTGATGAGAGCCCAGGCCAGTGCGTATGCCCAAACAAATCCTGCCCACTTCCAGCCGAGCGGCGCCATGAACAACCCATAGACCGCGATCAGCGTCGCGACGGTCTGGGTGCCAAGCACCGCTATCCAGAGAATCTTTGCGGGACGGATGGACCAGAATGGGCCGCGTGTGCGCGTGAGGAAGATCGTGAGATGCCCGGCCACGGAAAGCTTGAGGTACATCAGTGTCTGGACGGTCAAGCGGTCCATGTGGAAGACGCGCTCGGCGAGATAAAACAGTCCAAACGCGGCGATAACACCAATCACTCCCAGCACGGTAGAGATGGCCAGAACAAGCCGCATGTTCCAGGCTTCGGGCTTGTTTCTATACAAGACGTTGTCATAGGCAATGGACAGAATCGCGCCGTCGTTGAGCAGCGCGATCATCACAATCATGACTGCGGTCACGGGATAGAAGTTGAATACCAGGATTGCCAGCGTCATGAAGAACAGCACCCGCAGCGTCTCCGCGATGCGGTAGATGGCGTAGCTGTTCATGCGCTGGAAAATGCGGCGGCTCTCCTTGATCGCATCGATGATCACCGACAAGCCAGATGCCAGTAACACAATCGACGCTGCCGCTCTGGCTGCATCTGTCGCGCCAGACACAGCGATGCCGCAGTCGGCTTTCTTCAATGCCGGCGCATCATTGACACCGTCGCCGGTCATGCCGACGATATGGCCATGTTTCTGCAGCACGTCAATGATGTGAAATTTATGTTCGGGGAAGACCTGCGCAAAGCCATCCGCGTCTTCAATGGCCTTGGCCTGTTCCGGGGTTGCATCCTTCTTATCGTCGCCCAGTGAATTGGCGTCCAGGATGTTCGAGCCCAGTCCCAGTTGTTTCGAGGTTTCACGTGCGATGGCCAACTGATCGCCCGTAACCATCTTGATCTTGACGCCCATTTGGACGGCGTTGGCGATGGTTTCTTTGGCATCCGCGCGTGGCGGATCGAACAAAGGCAGCATGCCGACGAACTTCCATTTGCCTTCCTCGTCGGCCCGCGCTACGCCGAGGGAACGGAAACCGCGTCCCGCAAACTCATTGATAGCCTTCTCGACGGCAGGCTTGACCTCGCCGACGTTGGTTGCCATCTGCAGAATTACCTGCGGGGCCCCTTTGGCCACAAAGAATTGTTTGCCGTCCGCCCCTTTGACGGTGGCTTCCGTGCGCTTGTGCACCGGATCGAAGGGCATGAAGTGAAGCACCTGGAAACTCTTCAGTTGCTTGTCATCCTTTACACCGCCAATTACCGCCAGGTCGATGGTGTCCTTGTCTTCCGCGCGGGAGGCCAGCGCCGCCCACAGAATCACCTTGTCGGGAGCAATGCCGTCCACCGTGAACGGATCGCCCAGTGTCAGTTTGTTCTGGGTGAGGGTGCCAGTTTTGTCCGAGCAGAGAACATCTACGCCAGCCAGTTCTTCAATCGCTGACAGGCGGGTGACGATCGCTTCCTTCTTCGCCAGCAGGCGTGCGCCGACGGCCATGGTTACCGACAGCACCGTGGGCATTGCCACGGGTATTGCGGCCACCAGAAGCACCAGGCAGAATTCCAGCGTGGTGAGGACCTTGTCTCCGCGGAAGAGGGCGAAGATAAGAATCAAGGCGACCAGTGCTACCGCCAGGATGATGAGATAGTCGCCGATTTTCAGAACGGCTTTTTGGAAGTGGCTGACTGTGTGAGCCTGCTCTACAAGCTGGGCAGTCTTACCGAAATAAGTGTTTGTCCCGGTGGCATAGACGATGGCGTCAATCTCACCCTGGCGAATGATGGAGCCGGAATAGACCGCGCCGCCGGGCTTGGCGGTGACGGGCAACGACTCGCCAGTCAAAGCGGACTGATCCACCTCGATGGAATCGCCATCGAGCAAGCGGGCATCGGCGGGAACGATGTCGCCCAACCGTAGACGAATGACGTCGCCGGGGACCAGCTCACTCGCTTTGGGAGCCTCCCACTTGCCATCGCGCTTGACCTTGGCCTTGATCGCTAAACGGGCTTTGAGGGCGGCAATGGCATTCCCCGCCTGATGCTCTTCCCAAAATCCAACGAGGGCGTTAGACAAAAGCAGCACAAGGATGACGAAGAAATCGAGCCAGTGTTGGACAATCCCGGAGAGGATCACGGCAGCTTCAATCATCCACGGAATAGGGCCCCAGAAGTAGGAGAGGAACTTCAGGTATTCGTTGGTCTTCTTTTCCTCGATCTGGTTCGGACCATATTGTGCCTGGCGCTTCGTAGCCTCGGCCTGTGTGAGTCCGTCAGCCGATGCACCAAGCTTTTTCATCAGCTCGGGCATGGCGAGCGTCTTCAGGGAATTCTTATCATCCTTCGGAGCGGACTTGGATTCCGGCTTCGACTCTGACTTGTCTGCAATGGGCGTCGGCTTCGATTCCGGCTTCGACTCGGTCTTACCTGGATTGGATGTCACGATCGTTGTTCTCCTGTTTTTGTTCCCTCCACCGGGTGCCAGTCCCGGGAAGGCTTGGAAGATCGTTGAACCGGCATTAAAGACGAAGGCTCATTGGAGGCCTTTGAATTCCCCAAAAGTGGGCGCACTACACACAGCATGTCGTCAAGGCATCCCGGAGAGGCCCTTGCAAAGTATTAACTTTTGCAGAGTCGGACGCTGTGCAATTTTGCTCAAGAATCGCCGAACAGCCATGCACTTGGAGGATTGTGTCGGCTGCGCCAGTGAGCTGCGAGAACGCTTTATGATTTACTTCCGTATGAAGCACGGCAGCATTAAGACTGGCAATTTATTCGACTGTTAGACAACTGCCCAGAATGATCGCAACGGAACCGATCGTTGCTTCTGCTGGGGCGATACTGCCGTCGTGTACAAGTGAAGGGGAGACGCGCTACGGCCGGTGATGCGAGAGGCTGTGACGAAGGAAGTGGGCAGCACATCGGTGTAAATCGGATTCTAGGTGAAGGGAGAATTCCGCGTAATGCGGTCTCCTCCAGGGTGGTTGGTATCATTCGTCCATGCGTGAGAACCGAAAAGACCGTCGGCTCAACAAGGTCTGGAGAGCAGTCGTTGAAGTCGCGTTCATCGTCTTTCTCTTCTATTCCAATCTTTTGATGGGAGAATTTACTGTTATAAACGGACCAGGGAAAAGTCTGGCGTTCGCCTTGAACGATATCTTTACAGGTACGAACTTCTTGATCGCCATGATTTCCGCGATGATTGGGTATGTTGTGTTTGAATACCTTCGAAAGAAGCTATAGCGATGTACGCCGCGACCGCAGCGGAGCCATTTCTGTAAGGCTATTGTCGCCATTGATTCAGGAACAGAGTCCAGAATGAATCGGCGCACGACAAGGTCGATGACGCCTGATTGTTGCTCTCTCGGGCGTGAACCCTCCCAGTTCCACACCTCCACACGGATCATGCCCTGCATCTGGCCCTCGAACGCATGAGCAAGTACCATCTCGATGTCTTGCCGGTTGTCCACCGGGCGGACCTTCACAAACTGGAAGGTGTCGTAACGTTGCCGGATGTGCTGGATGCTTATGGCATCGACCGCATTGGCTCACAGTAGCGGGAGACGGCGCAGCGTGGCACTTTGCGAGTGAGCCTTTCGGATGAGATCTTCACGCCAGGGAATCCGTAAATTGGCATCATTCGGAGCCGCGATCAAGACTCTCTTAAGTTCCCGCTATGGTTTGAGGACGCCGTGCTGGTTGATATAGCCGCCTCGAAAAAAGCGGTGATTTACCATGCTTAGGCCAAGCAGAAAAACGGCGACTGCCAAGACAACAACAAACAGGAACTTTCCAATTTGGAACCAGGGCGACTCTTGTCGTTCAGGGGCTTCCTTATTCGCATTCTTTGTCATTTGAGCTACTTATCCGCCAAGCCAGGTGACTGTCGTAATGCCATTCGTGCGCTTGGATGGTCGCAATAGTCTGTACTATTTTGCTCAATATCGAGAATTGTCGAAAGGGATCACAGGGACGATCGCGCATCTCAGCTCAATCTGAATTCTCTTCTTGCGGCTAAACCGCTGAAATGATACAGCACTCGAGAGGCTTCGCAAGATGGGGAACGCCGCTGTGGCCAGTGGAGCGGCATAGCGCCGTGATGCTCTGCAGCGGCTTCGCGGTTTGGCTGGGGAATCCTGGGGGATACCGGTCATTGCACTGATCGTGGGGCCTGTGTCGCTGCTTTTGCTACCACCATTCCATTGAGCGGTCTGACAAATTCTTCACGCCATTCGCAGGCTTGGCTGAACGAAGAAGCAAGAGTGGACATTCCACGAGCTTGACGACTTTCTCGGCAATCGACCCGAAGACCAGTGGATGCCAGCCGGAGATGCCGTGCGTGGAGATCACGACCATGTCGATATGCTCGCGGTCCACCACTTCAATAATGCACCCGGCTATGTCATTCGCGAATTCGACGCTGGAACCTGCTTTGACTTTTTTGCTTGTGAGGACTGCGCAGGCCTTCGCCAGACGCCGCTCTGCACGCGTCTTCTCTTCCTGTTGAAACTGCACTTGCGGAACAGCATATTCGGAGGTGAAGGTCGAGAAGAGCGGAAGGACGTTCACAAGGAAAAGCTCGGCATGGAAGTGTAAAGCGAGGTCGGACGCGATCTCTAAGGCCGCTTGAGACGATGGGCTGAAATCGATGGGCAGCAGGATCTTTGTTGGGATGAACTCCAAAGTGTGACGTTCGGTCATGACAGTCTCCTCGCCGAATCATGCTCGCGGCCAAGCGACTAATGTTCTCTCTAAAGAAAAATAAAGACTGTGCTCTCTTGCACAGTTCCGGTCCAATGCGTCTGATGTTTTCTCTGGCCGGCATGGCGAATTCCGGCACCGGGATAGCGGACCGCTCTGATGAGCAATTGTGACCTGCATTCTTGAGTTGGCCTGTTCAATACTGGCGACGCAATGTCAGAGCACTTGGCTGGATTTGAAATGGCGTCACGTCGGCAGACGATACCGCAACAGATGCTTCTCTTTATGTTTACAGGCGCCTGGTCGCACAACTTATTGCGAGTGAAGGAGGAGTCATGAGAGTCTTAGTGGCAGTTGACGACTCGGCATTTTCTGAAAGTGCGATTCGTGCTGTTGGAATCGGGATTCGGCATGAGAATACCGAGGTTCTGGTGTTACACGTGCTGCAACCGGTTGAGCCCGTGCCTCCGCCCGAGATGGCTCAAGATTACGCTCCCGAGTTGGAAGGGCAGAAGCAGCCAGCTCGTGCGTTGGTCGAGCGAACTGCGAGCGAACTGCGCAGAGCTGGATTTACGGCACAAACCGAAGTCTTGATTGGAGACGTAACAGAGACCATTCTCGACAGAGCAGCCCAATGGCGTGCCGATCTGATAGCGGTCGGTTCGCACGGGGAGAGGAGCATCCACGACTTCTTTCTGGGCAGCGTGGCGGAGTCGGTCGCTCGTCGAGCCGAATGCTCCGTGGCGATCGTTCGCCCACCGGTCAGCAACTAAAGAACGGCCTGGCGCAGGCCCGCAAGATGCATGAGCAATAAGGAGCAAATGTGCAAGTGTGCAGATGAAATGCTGGTTTCGCACGCGACCTGTATCTTCAAAGACGACGTCAACGTTCTGAGCCCGACGCTGACGATGAATTCGACTCTCCATCCTCCGCATCTTGGTGAGTTGGTGCGATAGCGTCTTATCCGCCAATCAGGCCAAGACAGATGCGGGATGCTATTGAGGGTCCTCAGGATAATGATCGATCGAAAGGTGGATTGAAGATGACAGAAGGTATTACATCACTCATTGGAAGCGGGGCGTGGAAGGCCCTTGAGGCCCATGCCGCGACAAACCGCACTCTCCATCTTAGAGATCTTTTCGCCCAGGATCCGAAACGAGGGGAACGCCTGACCGTTGAGGCGGCAGGCATCTACTTTGATTACTCGAAGAATCGTATTACTGACCAGACGATTCAGCTCTTACTGCAGCTTGCCGAGGAGTCCGGCCTGCGGTCTCGCATCGACGCGATGTTTAGCGGGGAAAAGATCAACGTTACCGAAAAGCGGGCCGTCTTGCATGTGGCTCTGCGAGCCCCGAAAGAGCAAAAGATTCTCGTAGATGGAGTAGACGTCGTGCCGTTGGTCCACGCGGTCCTGGACAAGATGGCTGACTTCTCGAACCGCGTGCGCAGTGGAGACTGGAAAGGGTATACCGGAAAACCTATCCGCAATGTGATCAATATCGGCATCGGTGGGTCCGATCTGGGCCCAGTGATGGCCTACGAGGCTTTGCGCCACTATTCTCAGCGCGACCTGACTTTCCGCTTTGTTTCCAACGTCGACGGCACCGATTTTGCCGAAGCAACACGCGATCTCGACGCGGAGGAGACGCTGTTCATCATTTCTTCCAAGACCTTCACGACCTTGGAAACAATGACCAACGCGCACTCGGCGCGCGTGTGGGCGCTTGAGACGTTAAAACATAGCGCTGCCATAGCAAGACATTTCGTTGCCGTTTCGACCAATGCCGAGGAGGTGGAGAAGTTCGGCATCGACACGGCCAATATGTTCGAGTTCTGGGACTGGGTGGGCGGCCGCTACTCGATGGACTCGGCGATCGGCCTTTCCACCATGATCGCGGTCGGCCCCGACAATTTCCGCAGCATGCTGCACGGCTTCCATGAGATGGATGTCCACTTTCGCACTGCGCCTTTCAAGCAGAATCTGCCCGTACTCCTGGGGCTCCTCTCGGTCTATTACAACAACTTCTTCGGTGCGCAGAGCGCCGCAGTCCTGCCTTATGAACAATACCTGAAGCGCTTTCCAGCTTACCTGCAACAGTTAACAATGGAGAGCAACGGCAAGCACGTCACATTGGATGGAGCAAGAGTCGATTACGAGACGGGGCCCATCTACTGGGGAGAACCCGGCACGAATGGACAGCATTCCTTCTATCAATTGATCCACCAGGGGACCAGGCTTATCCCTTGCGACTTCATCGCGTTTGTCCAGCCGCTGAACCGAATCGGCCGCCATCACGACATACTTCTGGCCAATGTCTTTGCTCAGGCTGAGGCACTGGCGTTTGGCAAAACCACGCAGGAAGTCGAGGCGGATGGCACACCTGCCTGGCTCGCGCCTCACCGCACTTTCGAGGGTAACCGGCCGTCGAACACGATCCTGCTTGAGAAGTTGACTCCCGCGGCGTTGGGAACGCTTGTCGCGCTATACGAACACAGCGTTTTTACCCAAGGCACGATCTGGGGGATCGATTCATTCGACCAGTGGGGCGTCGAGTTGGGGAAGGTTCTCGCTCAACGGATCATCCCTGAACTTGAAAGCAAGACAGAGCCCAATTTGCAGCATGATAGCTCAACGAATGCCCTTATCCGGCGTTACAGGAAACTGGAGAAATCTTCATGACGTTATACAACGCTCTTCTGGGCCCGATGATACGGACTATCATCCCGCATGGAAACCCGGCGAGAGCGGAGAGAGATTATCACTTTATCGAATCGACTCATGGGCATACGACGATCATGGCCAAAACTGAACAGATCGACGCGGCTGCTCGTGGAATTCTCAATGTGTCTGCGCATGCAGGCGCGTGGCAGAGCGGAGTGCCCACGCAATTCAGATCGAGGGGCACAAACCCCGCACGACAGAGGCTTCAAACAAGCGAAGGCATGTTCAAGCAAAAGGAGCTTTCATGACCACGACGAAAAAATGCGAACACACGACTTGCAACTGTACGGCTGCGCCCGGAAAGGAACACTGCAGCGATACATGTGCCGATGCGAAGAAAACACCCGAACTTACCTGCCAATGCAAGCACCCGGAGTGCAGCGACGTAGGCCTCAAGATGTAGCGTGGGTTTGGCCCCTGACGCAACTGCGGGTCTCAAATTCCTGTCCGATGTTCAACCCATTTCAATTGTGAAAAGGTAATGCGTATTCCATGACTTCGTCTGCGACACTTTCGACGACGATTGCACCGCCTGCATTGGATGAGCTCTGCATCAGCACTCTTCGCTTTCTGGCCGTCGACATGGTGCAGAAGGCCAACTCTGGCCATCCCGGTTTGCCCATGGGCTCGGCGTCCGGCGAGAGTGGTGAGCATGCCGAGCACAAACATCTTCACCGCGCAGCCGGACGATTATCGAGAGAAGATCGTGCCCGCGGGTGTGCCGCTGTTGGTCATTGAGGCCGCCGCCACACTTGGTTGGAGATCGTATGTAGGCCCCCAAATTGACGTGATTGGAGTGGACACCTTCGGGGCGTCGGCTCCTGGGGCAGTCGTGATGGAGCACTACGGATTTACTGTGGAGAATGTCTGCAAACAAGCTCATAACGTGCTCCACCGGCTGAAGGAGAAAGCATAATGCGCGTGGGAATTGCATCGGACCACGGTGGCTTTGCACTGAAGGAGCAGGTAGCTGAGTTGCTGCGCAGTTCGGGCCGTGAGGTCGTGGATTTCGGCGCGTACGAACTGCGCCCTGGAGACGACTACCCTGACTTCGTCATTCCTCTTGCCAGGGCCGTCGCCGCTGGGCAAGTGGAACGCGGTGTGGCACTCTGCGGAAGTGGAGTGGGCGCATCCATTGCCGCGAACAAAGTTGCCGGTGTGCGCGCCGGACTCATCCACGACGTGTTCTCCGCCCATCAAGGTGTGGAAGATGACGACATGAATGTATTTTGCCTGGGCGGCAAGGTGATCGGGTCCGCGCTCGCGCGGGAACTGATCGAGACGTTTCTAAAGGCGCGGTTCAGCGGCGCCGTACGCCACCAGCGTCGAGTGGACAAAGTGACGGCGCTCGAAATGCATGAGGCTGCGCTTTGAACGTATTCATTGAACCGACCGCACTCTGGTGCGAGTGAGGAGCGGTCGACAGTTTGGGTCGGAAAGAACTTCCCCAGACTGTGTAGGCGACAGCCCGATGTGTCGGGTATCGGCCGGGAATTTGTACTTACAAAGCGCGCGACGGAGGATGTTTCACGATCGAGATTCTGATGAACTTTCCCGACAATGTTATAGCGCTCTCCTGCGAGAGACAGGTCACAAAAGAGGACTATGACAGGATTCTTGTTCCGGCTATTCGGGAGGCGCTCAAGCGGCACGAGAAGATCCGGCTTTTCTATAAGACCTCTGCGAATTTTACCGGCTACGACGCAGGTGCTATCTGGGAAGACTTCAAGATCGGTGTGGAACACCCCACGCGATGGGAGCTCGTCGCGGTGGTTACCGACGTGGACTGGATCGTACAGATGACGAGCCTGTTTAGCTTCCTTATGCCCTGCCCAGTGAAGTTGTTTCCAACTTCGGAATTCGCCCAGGCACACGCCTGGATCGTCGCCGCCAGTTGAGCCTGGAAGGACGCAGGCTGTTTTGTTGTGAAGAGAGTCGGAAGAGGAGTGAAATGAATTCTACGCAGAAACTGCACAAAATCGGCCAGAGCCTCTGGCTCGATAACATCACCCGCGGCTTGCTGGCCAGCGGCACTCTTAAACACTATATCCAGGAGTTTTCGATCACGGGTCTCACCTCGAACCCCACCATCTTCGATCACGCGATCAAGAACAGCCACGACTATGACGGCGACATCAGCCAGAAACTGAAAGAAGGCAAGTCGGGCGAGGCGCTCTTCTTTGAATTGGCGATCGAAGATCTGCGGCAGGCCGCCGATCTCTTCCGCCCGATCCACGACCGGACCAATGGTGTGGATGGCTGGGTGTCCCTGGAGGTCTCGCCCCTGCTGGCTCACGACACGGCCGGCACTCTTGCCGCCGCCAAGGCTCTCCACGCCCGCGCGCAACGGCCCAATCTCTTCATCAAAATCCCTGGTACAGGCGAGGGCCTCCCAGCAATTGAAGAGGCAATCTTTGCAGGCGTGCCCGTCAACGTAACCCTGCTGTTCTCTGGTGAGCAATATGTCGCAGCTGCCGAGGCATATCTCCGCGGCATCGAGCGGCGCATCGCCGCCGGGCTCAATCCCGATGTCGGCTCCGTGGCATCGCTGTTCGTTAGTCGCTGGGATGTGGCAGTAGCGGAGAAGGCGCCGGAAGCCTTGCGCAACCAACTCGGGATTGCGATAGCCAGAGATGCTTATGTGAGGTACCGCACCCTGCTTGATTCCCCGCGGTGGCAGCGCATCTTGAATGAAGGATCTCGGCCCCAGCGCCTTCTCTGGGCCAGCACCGGAACCAAAGACCCCAAAGCCTCCGACATCCTCTATGTTCACGCCCTTGCGTTGCCCTCCACCATCAACACGATGCCCGAAGCCACGCTGAAGGCCCTCGCCGCCCATGAAGAGTTCGGCGAAGCTGTACCTTCAAACCCAGGCGAGAAATTGGCAGAGTTCGCAAAGGCTGGAATTGACAAGGACGCAGTCGCTGCGCAGTTGCTCGGAGAAGGAGTCGCATCATTCGCCAAGTCCTGGAACGATTTGCTGGACTGCATCGCGTCCAAGAGTCAAGTTCTCAAGGCCGCCTGAGTGCGTGCTGGGACCATGCTCTGCTCCGCAGCTTCGTTGCGCTTGAGGCCAAGAGGTATCGGGAAGGTACGGATGCCGAGCTTACGAACATCGTCCTCGATGGACTGCATACGGGGTTCGTTGGCAAGCGCGGGATAGGGATCCCAAGCGGAACGATCAGATCCTGGCAGAAATTCCGCTTGGGCGTTGGGGCAAGCCGGAAGAGGTAGCCCAACTCGCGGTATATCTTGCTTCGGATGACGCTGCTTATATTACAGGCAGTACGCACTTCATCGACGGCGGCATGTTGAGAAACGCCGGCAGCTTATAGGAAGCTATAAGGCCGGATTGCGGTTGTCTGAGCGCACAGGCAAGTCTTTTCTACTCTGCATTTCACCCCCCAGCCCCGCCAACTCAAGCGCGATCAGCATCGCGGGCACCAGGAGCACCAAAGATCCAAACACCCACATGATGACCGCTCCAAGTACCTGGTCGTCGAGCGGGGAAAGCCTTGTCTCTCCCGCGGGAACATCGCTGACGGAGCCGATGGCGATCCAGGCGCCCACGCTCGAGCTTTTCTTCATCGCCGGCGCAAGCAGATAAGCCAAGATCGGCGCCGCGAGCACGGTTCCCACGGCTGCGTTCAACAGCACGGAGAGTTTGAACAAAAACGTTCTGCGCGAGTGCGCAGCCGCCTTGCCCTCGGGCGACAAATCGTCATTGCTGGATTCTCCGGGATGCTTCAATAATTCGCTCATGCTTGCCTCCACTCACTCGCTATGGGTACTGCCGGTAAGGCTGGCCCGGGGTAGCTGTGCGATGCGTGGCGAGCGGGCCAATGGCGATGAAGACCATCAGAGAAGTGACCAGGTAGAGCCACACCAGCAGGGGCATACGGTTCAGCTTCATCCCAGGGCAACGCATGCAGATCGTCGTTGTCACAATGTTCAGCGCTGTGGCGACGGAGCCGATGCCGCTCAGCAACAGGGCCAGCGTCCAGTAGTCCGTGCTGTGGCCGACCGAAAAGGCTGGAGAGGTAAGCGGAGCATAGGCGAACCAGCCGACGTCGGGCGCGGTGCCCGCGCCGTATAAACCATCGCCGCCAAGATCGCTGAAATAGAGCAGCAGGCCGCCGAAAGCCGATATCCAGAAGCCGAAAGCGTTCAGGCGCGGAAACGCCATATCCCGCGCACCGATCATCAAGGGTATAAGGTAGTTGCCAAAGCCGAACAGAATGGGCATGCCGACGAAAAAACCATCGTAGTGCCATGCATCGTGAACAGACGATTGAAGACCTGCGGCGAAACGAAGGAGTTGTTCGGGACGGCAAGCTGAATGCGCATCAACAGCGCTTCAAAGCCGGCGACGAGCAGGAATATCAGCGCATAACAGATATACATGATCCCGATCTTCTTGTGATCTACCGTTGTCACCCACTCATGCACCACATCGAGCCACCGGCGCCTCAACTCCGGAGTACCCGTGTTCTAAGATCGAGGTTGTCCAAAATGGGCGCGGAAGCGCAATTGGCGGTCTTAGCCACAGCAGCCCCTGCCGGTAAACAATGGATGTGTGCACTCAGAGAGGCCGATGCAAAAAGACGCGATAACTGTAAAGCAATCGATTAACGCACCAGATCCCTCAGCACAGCCCGCGCTGTCCACTTCCAGCATGCGGCTGCTGCCGTGGCTGATTGCAGTTGCGTTTTTCATGGAGTCGCTGGACACCACGATTCTGAATACAGCGGTACCCACGATTGCCGCAGCGCTCCACGTTGCACCCCTCAGCATGAAGTCGGTGCTGGCCAGCTACACTCTGAGCCTCGCGGTTTTTATTCCTATCAGCGGTTGGATGGCAGACAGGTTCGGAACGCGCATGGTTTTTGCTTCGGCGATTGGGATCTTCACACTGGGATCATTTCTCTGCGGAATATCGAGCAACATTCATCTGTTAGTGGCGTGCCGCCTGCTGCAAGGATGCGGCGGATCCATGATGGTGCCCGTCGGACGGCTGACCATTGTACGCACATTCTCGAAGTCCGATCTGGTTCGCGCCATGAGCTTCGTCTCCATCCCTGCCTTGATTGGCCCCATGCTGGGACCCATCGCAGGCGGGCTGATCGTGGGATACCTTCACTGGAGAGTGATCTTCTTTGTCAATATCCCGATTGGGCTCTTGGGGTTGATCATGGTCTACCTGCATCTTCCGGACTACCGCGAAGAGCGTCGGAATCCTCTGGATCTGGGTGGTTTGATTCTCTTCGGGTCTGGCATTGCGCTGCTCTCTTATGTACTTGAGGTTTTCGGGGAGCATACGCTGAGCGGTCTGGAGATGTTGGCGGGTCTGGCGATTGCAGTCCTTCTTCTGGCTGGTTACGGATGGCACGCAACGAGAGCCAGGTTTCCCATGCTGCGCCTGAGCCTGTTTCGCATCCGCACATTCCGCTCGGCAGTGAACGGCAACTTTCTGACGCGCCTTGGTATTGGTGGTATTCCATTTCTATTTCCACTCTTGTATCAGATTGGCCTCGGCCTGACTCCGATTCAATCCGGTCTGCTGATGATGCCGCAGGCCGTCGCGGCAATGAGCCTGAAGATGACGATGCCTGGAATTCTGGCGAAGTTCGGGTACCGGGGCGTGCTGATTTCAAACACGCTTGTCATCGGCCTGCTCATCTTCGTGTTCTCAACCATCGGGCGGAATACGCCCGTTTGGCTGATTGTTGGGGAGGTGTTCTGCTACGGCTTCTTCACGTCGCTGCAATTCACGAGCATGAACACACTTGTCTTCGCGGACGTGACGGACGAAGAAGCGAGCAGTGCAAGCTCCATCGCGAGTACCGTGCAGCAACTGTCTATCACATTCGGCATCGCGATAGCATCGCTGCTGACGGTGTTCTATCTGCCCACGCGCTTTCAATCCAATCCTCTTGAATTTATAGGCGGCATCCACAAAGCGTTCTACGTTCTTGGCGGAATGACACTGCTTTCTACGATTGTCTTCTTCGAGTTGAAAAAAGGAGACGGAGACGCAGTGAGCGAGGGCAAGAGCTTGCACGCCATCTGAACGCAACTCGCTCAAGTAAGAGAATGGGGAGGGGAGGTTTATGCCACTGAGGCCGCAACTCCGCTTCCGGGAACCGCACGTCGGGCTCACCAGCTCTTAGCTTCTCCTGAGACATCTTCCCTGTCGAGGAATACAGTTTGGCGACACCGCTGGAAAGGAATGGCGGAGCCTTGACGGTGCCTCGCTAGATGGATAGGTTGCGATACGCCGGTCGAATACGCCGCTTTCCGGTACGTCCCACTTCCGGTCAAGCTCAATCCATGCCAGCATGCATCTTTAGCGCTCTTCGATTGGAAATGATCAACGTCGATCCTCGCGATTCCAGTAACTCCCGATATCGGAACTCGCTAAAAATGCGGGTGACTGTCATGATTCGCCGCTCTTCCGCAAGCTAAGAGTGAAAACAGCATTTACACGTTCTTCTGAGGTTAAGAATTCGCCGTCAGCGGAATATTTTGGCCGAGACTCTGAGCAGAGGTTAACAGAACTCAGACGCCGAACAGCTCCATATCGTCTGCGAGCACGTCCATAATGTTCTTACGGGTTATGATCCCTTGCACACTATTGGCTGAAAGATCCCCATCTTGCGAAGCGACCAGCGCGAATTCTGAGCTTGTGGAGCGCATCGCAGCAACAACCTTCCACACGGAATCCACCGGCAGCGCAACTATATAGTTGCGTTGTGCGATATCTCCGACCGCCGCGGTTGGATTGGCGCCGCCCATGTCGGCCAGCCTCTCACTCGTCACCGCTCCTCCCACGGTTCCATCCTCTTCTACGACGACGAATGACTCATTCGTTTTCTTCGGTAGTTCATGCAAGCGTGTTGCTGCCGGAACGATACCAACCTGCGAATTCATGATGCTTGCCGCGGTACGGGCGAATTGAAGATCGCCTCGAAGAGATTCCGGTACGAACTCTCTCCGCAGAACCAGTTTGCGCGTGTAGATGCTGTCTCTGATCACGCTTCTCCTCACGGCGTAGCTGATCGCAACGGTCAAGGTCATTGGAATGATAATCGTGTAGTCGAGCGTCATCTCGAAAATCATCACGATTGCAGCCATGGCTGCCCCAGTCGTCCCAGCCACGACTCCGCCCATTCCCACCACAGCAAACGCGGGCACGGCGATATCAAGTGCAGGGAACAGCCGATGCAGTACCACGCCGTACGCCGCTCCAGCCGTCGCGCCCAAGAACAGTGCCGGGGAAAATATGCCGCCCGAAGCCCCCGAGCCGAGCGTCAGAGAGGTGGCGAGCAGCTTCCCTGCGAACAAGAGGATTAGTAAGTAGAGCGGAAACTGCACGCTTGCAAGGACGTCCTGTATCGTGGCGTATCCCACGCCTTCCAGGTAATAGTGGCCAAATCGGGACATAAAGGCATACATCATGAGCCCCACCATCAGCATTCCAGCGGCATGCTGGATGTAGTATCCGCCTTTCACACGATGTTCGAAGAAGTGCTGGAATCCGTAAATGGAGGAGATGAATAGAGCGGAAACAAGGCCGGTGATTGCACCAAGTGCGGCATAGGCGAGGAGCACGACCGGATTCGTCAAGCGAAAGAATGTCATTTCAAGAGCAGGGATAAAAAAAGATGGATGCGGGCCGAAGAAGAGCCTACCAACGTAGGTGGCCGTCGCAGTAGCAGTGACCACGGGCACCAGTGTCCGCGCGCTGAATTCGGGCATGATAATCTCTAGCGCGAACAGCACCCCGCCAATAGGGGTATTGAAAGTAGCTGCAATGCCTCCACCTGCGCCAGCAGCGATGAGCGTGACCTTCTGCCAGGAGGGTAGCCGCAAGAGCTGTCCCATGGTCGAACCAAAAGAGGAACCAATCTGAATGATGGGCCCCTCGCGGCCAATCGACCCGCCACTCCCGATCGAGAGCGCCGAAGCCAGTGCTTTGATGACCGACACCACCGGGCGAATAACTCCCTTGTGGTAATAGGCTGCCTCGATGACCTCCGGCACGCCGTGGCCTTTCGCCTCTGGAGCGAAGTTCTTGACCAGAAAGGCCACTCCAAAAGCCCCGACGACCGGGACAAGAATCACAAATCGCCCCCAGGGACCTGCAGGCGTATGCATGTTCGCGTCGTACGCAGCGGAGAGTTTGCCAAGAAAGAAGAGATTGTGAAAGATCCCAATGAGGTCCCGGAATGCCACAGCTCCCAGGCCTGCCACAATCCCTACCAGCACCGATAGGGCTCATAACATCGCCGGTCCGACTGCTCGCGCCGGTGCTGTGCGGTCACCAGTCAAAGCGATCTCCCCCGAACCATTGTGCCTTGCTCAGGTCACAGCCGAGAAGTTTGTGCAGCATCCTTCGCTACGGCCTCCGGCAAGGGACGGGAGAATCTGGGAAGGACTCACGTCCCGAGGTACGACTCAAAGTGGGTAATTTTCCGCAATCTAAGCTGTCTATCGACCTTGCCTGAGAACTGCCTGGAGCGTGTTTCATAAATGGCTTCGTGAAAGGGCACGACTTCAGGCGTGCCGAAAAGGGCAGCAAAATTGAGGGGTTTTAACCCCTGAGGGATTCGGGCTGGCCAGTCAAGCCATTTATGAAACAAGCTCTAACCATTCCTCCCGGAAACTTCCGCATTTGTTACCGGTTGTATTCCGGCTCCCTTCACGGGGAATCACCGAGCCACCTGGCCGGAAAACTCACACAGGCAACTGCAGATCCCCGTCAGGCAGCGGCATGTGGACGGTACGCAAATAATCCTCGATGACCGCAAACTGCAGATTGAGTCTGTTTGAATCCGAGTAGATACGCCTACTTTATGCTTGCATCCCGCAGCAGTTTGGTCCGCCGTTCTTCGTATTCCTCGCTCGTGATCTCGCCGGAGGCATATCTCCTTTGCAACAGTCGCAGAGGCGATTGCATTTCCCGGTAGGTGGTTCGGCGCATTGGCATCATGAAGGAAAAGAACACAGCCCAGAGTAGTATCCAAAAAAACCACCAGTACCAATGCATTCCCCAAAAATAGTTGTACATAGTTATCTCCCAGGGTGCTGTTTATTATTTCCTGATTGGGCCGATGAATTGAAAAGTGCCTTCATGGACCAGCGCGCGCCCGTGCGAACTACTCTTCTGGCCACTCGCTCCTTCCGCTGACAACTTCAGCAAGAACTTGGCGAGCCAATCCCAAATCGAGTGTTATAACGGTACGATCGGCAGTCACGGCGTGACTGTTCAGTTTTGAACATTCTTGCCAATCGCGTATGCGGTACAAACCTCATTGGGGTCAGGCGCTTCCATTCAAGGAACATCATTAGTTGGGTCCAATTCCCAGTCAACGTTAAATGCCCCAAAACAGGTACGTCCCAGAAATACGCAGACGCCGCGCAACAAACACACCCGTCGAAGGCAATTCGACGTGCAGTGGTTAGCAATCGGTGATGCAAAATCAAAGCCCTTGTCCCGCACAGCGAATTGGTGCGGTACTCAAGAGACGATCATAACGGCCCCCTCTTTGGTCGGGCACCGGCAATTGGTGTTTATAAGTAATCGAGCATTTTTTCTGCTATGGCAGATGGGTCTGGAGAACATCGAAGTGAATGCAAAGTACGTTGTATCTCTGTTGCTCTTGTTCGCCTCTTTCGGGATATGTGGACAATCGGCCTCCGCTCAAGGGCAGACGAAAGCTGTGCGAGCCACTCTGTCCAACGGCATGCGCGTCGTCATTCTCAGCAACACGCTGGCTCCGGTGGTCACGGTGGAGACGAATTTCCTGGTCGGCGGCGATGAGACGCCGCCAGGGTTTCCCGGCATGGCCCATGCGCAGGAGCACATGGCGTTTCGCGGATGCGCAGGCTTGACGGCAGACCAGACGTCTGCCATTTATGCGCAGCTCGGAGGCGAGAACAACGCAGATACGGAGCAGAACATCACACAGTATTTTGCCACTGTTCCTGCAGCAGATCTTGACGTTGCTCTCGAGGTGCAGGCCGCTTGCATGCATGGAATTGACGACAGCCAGCAGGAGTGGTCGCAAGAACGGGGAGCCATCGAACAGGAAGTGGCGCGCGACCTGTCCAATCCCACGTACAAATTCATCGATCGTCTCAACCAGGATATGTTCGCGGGCACTCCATATGCGCACGATCCTCTCGGCACAAAGAGCTCCTTCGACGCCACCACCGGCGATACGATCAAGGACTTCTATAAGAATTGGTACACACCGGGCAATGCCATCATGGTGATTGTGGGAGATGTGGATCCCGCCTCGACAATGAAGAAGATTCGGCAGTGGTTTGGCGATGTTGCCAGCCATCCTTTACCCGAGCGGACAACTGTCGAATTGAAGCCGGTCAAGTCGGAGACGTTCACGCTGGATAGCAATCTCCCTTACATTCTCGGCTTCATCGCCTATCGGTTTCCCGGAACGAGTTCTCCGGATTATGCCGCCAGCCAGATACTGGCCGATGTGCTGGCCAGCCAACGCGCCGATATCTACGGAATGGTTCCGGCGGGCAAGGCGCTGGGAGCGCAATTCGGCATTGCGGAGACTTATCCCAAGGCCAGTGTCGGCTTCGGATTGGTTGCTCTGCCTTCCGGAGCAGACGCTTCCGCCGCGATCAAGGAACTGCGGGCGATACTGGCACGCTATGCGCAAAAGGGTGTGCCGGAGGATCTGGTTGCGGCGGCGATTCGCAGCGAGGTCGCGTCCGCGGAGTTTGAACGAAACTCTATCCCCGGCCTGGCAAACGTCTGGTCGAGAGCGCTGGCCGCCGAGGGCCGTACGTCGCCCGATGAAGACATTGAAGCCATCAAGCGGGTCACACTCGCGGACGTGAATCGGGTTGCCAAGGAATACCTGGTTGATGAGAACTCGATTACGGCGACTTTGAAGCCGGTGCCGACGGGACAACCCGTATCTGGAAAGGGATTTGGCGGCGCGGAGCAGGTCACCTCGGCTCCGACCAAACCGGTGCAGCTTCCCGCGTGGGCAGCAGGTGCGCTGGGCCAGCTCAAGGTTCCTGAAAATTTCATCAACGTCTCAGATATGACGCTGCCAAACGGACTTCGTTTGATCGTTAAGACAGATCGGACGAGCCCGACCGTCTCAGTTGTAGGTTCAGTGAAGCACGAATCAGACCTGGAGACACCGGCCGGACAGGAAGGAGTCTCCGGCCTTCTTGACGGGCTCTTCTCCTACGGAACCCAGACGCTGGATCGACTGGCCTTCCAGAAGGCGCTTGACGATATTGCCGCGAATGAAAGTGCAGGCTTCGGATTTTCCGTGGATGTGTTGAAGGAGCACTTCTCTCGCGGCGTCGAGTTGCTGGCCGACAACGAGCTTCATTCCGCGCTGCCAGCGGAAGCATTTGCAGTCGTGCAGCAGCAGGCGGCGCAGTTTGTTGCCGGCAACTTGCAGAGCCCGGGCTACCGGACGTCGCGTGCGCTTGACTTGGCGTTGCTGCCCGCGGGCGACCCGGCGTTGAGGGAGGTGACACCGGCTACCGTAGGCAAAATCACACTGGACGAAGTGAAGCAATATTATGCCTCCACCTTTCGCCCCGACCTCACGACGATCGTGGTCATTGGCGATGTCTCACCGGAAGAAGCCCGGCAAGTGATTGAAAAGTGGTTTGGAGATTGGCAGGCCGCTGGCCCGAAGCCCGATACTACGCTGCCTCCCATCCCGATCAACAGAACCTCGGCCGTTAATGTCGCCGATCCTGAGGCGGTGCAGGACACCGTAGTTCTTGCCGAGCAACTGAACCTGAACCGCTTTGACCCAGACTACTATCCATTGCAATTGGGCAATCATGTGTTGGGCGGAGGCTTCTACGCCACGCGTCTCTATCACGATCTGCGCCAGGAGGCAGGCTATGTCTATACCGTCAATGTAAGTCTGAGTGCTTCGAAGACCAGGGCCAGTTATTCCGTCGACTATGGCTGCAATCCCGAGAATGTCTCGAAAGCGAGGGCTTTGATTCAGCGCGATCTTGACCAGATGCGGAAGGAGGATGTGTCCGCAGGCGAGCTGCAGCAGGCCAAGGCGTTGCTCCTACGGCAGATTCCTTTGAGCGAGTCGAGCGAAAATGCCGTTGCCGAAGGACTGCTCGGCCGGGCACAGATTGGCCTTCCGCTCGACGAGCCGATACGGGCAGCGAAGCGGTACTTTGAACTGAATGCCGACGAAGTGAAAGCCGCGTTTTCCAGGCAAGTGCGCACCGGCGACTTTGTCCAGGTTGTCCGTGGCCCCGTCCCGCAATAGGCCGTCAACCGATCAGGCATCAACGCCAAAACCCGACCTATGGACTTAGTCCTTATCCCGGAAGACAAAGATGCCCCTGAATTCGAATGCTGCCGATCTGATCCGCGCGAACCTGGAGGCCCTACAAAATGGTCAACGTGTGAAGGCAGTAGTCATCGGACGCTCACTGCCTCCCAGCTCGTAGTGCTCAACGATTACCGAACAGTCGAGTTAGGTCTAGCTCCCAGCGTAGAGGAGGTCATCTTCATCGGCGCCCATGTTTATCAGAGGCGGATCGTTGACGACGGTTACACCATTGATGACGCGGTCGATCAACTCGTGAGCGCAATGGATGCACAAGCGGTAGTCGTTACAGGTGCGCGATTGACGACAATTCAAAACCACACGCCGAGGGCGGATCGCTACGGCAATCAAATTCGAGATATGGGAACCCTCGTGTGTACCAGCAAACATCCGCGGCCAGAACTGTATGGCCTGTCTCCAAAGGGGACTTCAACAAACCCCCAAAAGCAGAAGAGCCGCCCAAAGGCGGCTCTCTGTAAGTCTTTTGAGCGACTCGACCGGGTAGCACTTGCGTTCCGACTCACCAGCCACTCACTGAGATGAGGCATACTCTGCGCATTGTGTCAAGAGTATCTCTATCCCGGCGTCTTGGCCGCGGTTGCGATCATGTACGCGATGGTGTGCTGGATCACCCATTCCTAATCCCCAAGGCAGGTCCCCAAGCGGCGGGCTGCCTCGACCCATGGATGATCGCGTGGAACCGACTTGCGCTTCCCTGCGACCTGATCGAGGGGCACCGGCTCCGCGTTTTCGCCGTGGGCCGCTACCATTACGCCAAACTGTTCCCTGGCGATCAAATCGGCGCAGGCCGTGCCCAGGCGCGTAGCCAGGATGCGATCGGCCGCGCTCGGTGTGCCGCCGCGCTGCACGTGGCCAAGAATGGTGACGCGCGATTCGAGGTGCGTGAGCTCCTCGAGCTGGTGGGCCAGGCGCAGCGTGTTGTCCTGGTGCCGCACTTCAAGGGCGGCGAGCGCGTGCTTGGCTTCGATCTTGTCGTTCAGGCTCTTGGCGCGCTCGAGTTTCTTCTCAGCGGCATCGAAGACGCGCGCGTCGTCGCGGCTCATTGCGCCCTCGGCCACGGCCACAATGCTGAAGTTGCTGCCCCGCTTGCTGCGTTGGCCGATGGCTTCGGCGATCTTCTCTACGTCGTAGGGGATCTCGGGGATGAGGACCACATCCGCGCCCCCGGCGAGACCGGCGCCGAGCGTAAGCCAGCCGGCGCGGTGGCCCATGATTTCGACCACGATAATGCGGTGGTGGCTATGCGCGGTGCTATGCAGGCGATCGATGGCCTCGGTGGCAATGTCGAGGGCGGTAGCGTAGCCAAAGGTCGAGTCGGTCATGGCCACGTCGTTGTCGATGGTTTTGGGCAGCGTGATCACGTTGATGCCGGCCCGGTACAGGCGCAGGGCACTCTTCTGCGTGCCGCCCCCGCCAAGGCAAACCAGGCAATCGATTCCCCACTTCTTGAGATTGTCTTTGATAGCGCCGGTCATGTCCTTGGTGCGGCCGTCGATTTCCATGCGATGCGGCTTGTCGCGGCTGGTGCCGAGAATGGTGCCGCCGATGGTTAGAATGCCGGAGAGAGCGGTGCGATCCAGATTGATCCGCCGGTTCTCGACCAAACCGCGAAAACCGTCGCGAAAACCTATGGTCTCCATGCCGTAGGAGCCGAGCGCGGCCTTGCCCACGCCGCGGATGGCGGCGTTCAGGCCGGGGCTGTCGCCGCCGGCGGTTAGAATCCCGATGCGCTTGATCTTGGTGGCCATGAACAAGGAATAACAGACGAGGCGGCGGGCTTGTCGAGTGCTGGCACGGGTGTGGGATAACACGGATCGGGCACAGGTATCCAGGCGAGCAATATTCACGAATTTCTCGCTGCTTCGTCTTTAAACCGGGGTTGGTCGTCTCTAAATCGGGGTTGGATTGGGTGAAAGCATCATGCAAGGCCGCTCCCGAACGAATGGAGGGGATATGAACGTCACACCTTCTTCTCATCGTCCTATTCTGTTTTCTCATTGCTCTCTTTGGTTTCCGCTTCCGATTCTTTTCTTCTCGCTGCTTACCGGGTGCATGGGCGGAACTGGTGGTTCCGGCGGCGGTCTGGTCGACAAATCGAACGCGAATGTATCCGTCAGCGCTTCTACGGTCAGCGTGACGGAAGGGCAGCCGGTGACTCTCTCGGCAAGCGTCGACCCGCTCGCCACAGGAACCGTAACTTTCTATGACGGATCGACTGCGATCGGGACGGCGCAGATCGCCGAGATTGCCACTATTGGAATCGCTCTGCTCGAGACGTCGTTTAATTCCATCGGTGCGCACAGCATCACTGCGCAGTACAGCGGGAGCAATTTCTATTCGCCAGGTACGTCCGCGCCCATCACGATCGGCGTGTACAGCAATAATCTGGCATCGAGCTCCGTTACTTTGCAGGCCTCGACTACGACGCCACAATACCTGACCAATGTGACGTTCACAGCCACGGTTTCTCCTGCGGCAGCTACGGGTACGGTCACCTTCTATAACGGGTCGACGAGCATGGGCAGCGCTGCCGTCAGCGGGGGCACCGCGGTTCTGACAACGCAGTTTGCGGCGGGAGGGACGGATACGCTCCACGCAATCTATTCCGGCGACTATAACTATCTTTCCAGCACGTCGAATTCGCTGACCATGAACGTCAGCGGTCCGCTGGTGACATCGACGAGTCTGCAGGCTTCAACCAGCACGATTGCGATCGGCGGCAGCGTGACTTTGACTGCCAACCTCACCCCAGCAACGGCTACGGGCACAGTCACGTTCTATAACGGATCGACTGCGATCGGCACGGCGAATGTGAACGCGGGCGCGGCCACGCTGAATACTACGTTTGCGGCTGCCGGCAACGTCACGTTGAAAGCAATTTTTGCCGCGAACGCTTCGTGGGAAACGAGCACATCGAATCAAGTTTCTCTTTTCGTTACCGGCGACACGCCCTCGACCGTCGCGCTGCAGGTTGCGCCTGCCTCGCTGATCATCGGTTACTCCGCGAATCTGGCGGCCACTGTCTCGCCGGCCGCGGCGACCGGCACAGTGAGTTTTTACGACGGAACGGTGGCGCTCGGTGACTGCAGAGTCGCCGCGGGTACCTGCACGTTCACGAATACGTTCATGACCGCAGGATCGCAGAGTCTTACGGCCGTATATAGCGGGGATACGACATACGTGTCGAGCACCAGCGGCGTCGAAACTCTGCAGGTGAGCAATCCGGGATCGGCGCCGACTACGACAACGCTGACGTTGAGTGAATACAACGGCTACGACGGAGATTTTGTCACGCTGACGGCGACCGTCAATCCTGCGGCGGCAACGGGGCAGGTCGACTTTTACGACAACGGCAGCTTGTTGGGGAGCGCCGCGATTTCATCGGGCAAGGCGGCATGGTCGCAGGCATTCAACGAAGACGGTGAAAACAATATCACTGCGGTTTACGAAGGGGATACGACCTATAACTCGAGCACGTCGAGTACGCAGGAACTTTACCTGAGCGACCCCAATGACTGAGCGGCCATCTGTCCGCTATTTCGGGGTCAAGCGCGGTGTTCGGGCTCGCTGGCGGTTTCGGCCGGGATTGATAGTGCCGCGGCGAGGGCTTTGATCCCGCGCAGATCCATCTTGCCTGTGCCGAGCACCGGGATGGCATCGACGTGAACGAACTGGCCCGGCTTTGGTTTCCACAAGGCGGGCAGGTCGCACTGGGCGAACTTTTCGAGCACCGGAGCGAGTTTGGATTCGGGAAGCGTGTGGATGACGACGATCTGCTCGCCTTTTTTTTGGTCGGGCACCGCGGTGACCGCGAAGACCTGCTCGGTGGAGTCGGCCAGCTCGTTCAGCTTTTCTTCAATGAGAATGTGCGGCACCATCTCGCCGCCAATCTTGCTGAAGCGCGAGAGCCGATCGGTGATGGTGAGGAAGCCGTCCTCATCCATCATGGCGACGTCGCCCGTGGTGTACCAGCCATCGTGGAGGACTTCGGCCGTCTTCTCCGGCTTGCCCAGATAGCCGCGCATCACATTCGGGCCTTTCACGAGCAGCATGCCGGAGGTTCCCGGCGGCACGGGCTGGCCGGTGTCGATGTCGAGGATTTTGACGCTGACGCCGGGAAGCGGGTGGCCGATTTTGCCGCGCTTGGCGGCGACCTGGCGGAATCCCGGAGCGCGAAAATCCTTGCCATTCACCGCGACGATCGGCGAGCACTCCGTGCACCCGTAGCCCTCGAGAGGGCGAATACCGAACTGGTCCTCAAAGGCGAGGGCGACGCGCTCCTGCAGCTTTTCCGCGCCGACCAGCACGTACTGCAACGAGCCGAAGCTCTCAGGCTTGCAGCGGCGCATGTAGGCTTGCAGAAACGTGGGCGTGGCGACCAGGAGTGTGACTCTGTACTTCTCGATCAGCGCGCCGACGATCTGCGCGTCGAGGGGATTGACGTGGAAGACGACGCCGACGCCTTGCACGGCGGGCAGCCAGAGCCCTGCCATGAAACCGAAGGAGTGAAAGAAGGGCAGGATGCCGAGAATCTTGTCGCGGAAATCGAGCACGAACACCTGGTTGATCTGGCTGATGTTCGACATGATGTTGAAGTGCGTGAGCATGACGCCCTTGGGATCGCCGGTGCTGCCGCTGGAAAAGATGACGGTCGCGAGCTGATCCATTTCGGTGGCGCGGCGTGCTGCGCGACGACCGGCCGCCGCCGCTGGCGCCGCAGCCGTCAGCGAGTCAATTCCCAGCGGCGCAGGTCCCAGCTGCGCAGAATTGACGCGATTTGCGCCGAGCGCGCGCTTGAGCAGGCCAACCGGCATGAGCCACGCCAGCGCCAGCGCGGCCAGCTTCTCGCTGAGGCGCGGCGAGGCGAGGGCTTCTTCAAGCAGCAGCGTCCGGCCCGGGATGATCATGTTCGGGAAGCGGTCAAGGAACGCCTTCGACGTGATGACGACGTCGATGCCGCACTGTTGTGCGCTGCTCGCAATGATTTCGTTGGACGCGGTGTAGTTCAGGTTGACGGGAACGCGGCCCGCGAGCATCAGCGCGTAATTGGTGAGAGCGCCGCCGACGCTGGGAGGAACGAGGATGCCGATCATGGATTGCTCGCCAACCTGACTCCGCAATCGGCGGCCGATGTAAATGGTCTTGCTGAGCGCCGATGCGCAGGAGACGCGCGGGGTTTTGCCATCGGCCATGAAGAACTGCCACGGGTGCAGTCGGGCGGTGTGCACAAAGGCGCGGTCGAGGGTTTTCATGTACGGCTTGCGCACCTCAAAGGCGACTGCGTGCAGTTCCTGCACCGCATTGCGCACCTCGATGGCCGTGGACGTCGGCGGCATGGGCTTACCGAAGCTCACCGTGACGTGGTAGGGAATGTGATGCGGCATCTTCCACAGGAAGCGTCCGCGCTCAAAGCTGAAGACGCTGCCCCACACGCCGTCGAGGTTCACCGGGATGATGGGGACTCCGACGTCCTTCATGATGCGCTCCAGGCCGCGGCGGAAGGGAAGCATCTGCCCGGTACGCGTGATCTGCCCCTCGGCGAAGATGCAGACGATCTCGTCATTGCGCAGCGCGTCGCTGGCTACGTGCAGCGAATGCAGCATCTCGCGCGGACGGAGCTCGCTCGAAATCGGGATGGCCTTCACCATTTTGGCGAGGGGTTTGACGTAGGGGTGATCATAAATGCCCTTGAACATCAGGAAGCGGATGGGACGGTCGGTAGCCGCAACCAGAAGCGCGACATCGACAAATGACATGTGGTTGCAAACCAGCAGGGCGCCGGTTTTTTGCGGGAAGTTGTCGCGGCCGATGACGCGCACGCGATAAACGGTGCGCGTGACGAAGAAGAGAATCAGGCGGCCAAACCACTCGGGGAGCAGGTAGAGAACGTAAACCGTGGCGGCCGCTGTAATGACGGAGCCGGCGACGATGACACCTTGCGGTTCAAGGTGAATGTATTGGGTAAAGACGAAGTAGACGACAGATGAAAGCGCGATGCCGACGAAGGAGAGCAGGTTGGCGGCAGCGATGATACCGCCCTTGTCCTCTTCCGGCGGCTTGTGCTGGATGAGCGCATTTACCGGCACGGAGAAGAATCCCGCCCAGAAGCCCAGCAGGCCCAGCAATACTGCCGATGCTGTCAAGCCGTGGGGCGTGATGCCGAGGATGAAACCGGTGACGGTCATGCCGATCGAGCCCAGCGGAATGAGCCCGTACTCGATCTTGTTGTCGCTCACCCATCCAGCAGCCATGCTGCCGATGCCGATGCCGACAGCGAGCATGGCATTCAGGTAGCCGGTTTTGGTCTGGTTGACGTGCAGGACGTCGGGCCCGTAGATGACGATGGTGGAGAAGAGCAGGGAGCCGAGAAACCAGAAATAGGTGTTGCCCATTACGGCAAGAAACAGCGCCCGGTCCTTGCGCATTTTCGCGATCTGCGTCCAGAGATCGCCGACGATGTTCAGGCGGAAGGGTTTTTGCGGCGCGGCAGCCGGCATGTTGTCGACGCCGAAGCTGGTTACGAAGCCGACAGCCGAGAGACCCAGCAGCACGTAACCCGCGACCACTTCGCGCCCAGCGAATTGCTGACCCATCCACGCGCCGACGACTGTACCAATGATGATGGCCAGAAACGTCCACAGCTCGATGACGCCGTTGCCCCACGACAGGCTCTTCTCCGGCAACAGCTCCGGTAGCAAACCGTATTTCGATGGCCCGAAGAGTGCGGCTTGACTGGCCACCAAGGTGAGCGCGACCAGCGAAAGCGTGAGCGTGTGCGTGGCGAGGCCGGCTGTGGCCAGCAGCATCGATCCGAACTCCATGACCTTGGTCCAGATCGTGACCTGGCGCTTGCTGAAGCGGTCCGCCAGCCAGCCGCCGGGCATGCTGAAGATCAGGAACGGCACCGAGAACAGGAAGGTGACCACCGAGACAAAGGTCTCGCGCTGGGTCTGCGCCATGTTCATCCCGATGACGATCGAGAGCAGCAGATTGCGCAGGATGTTGTCGCTGAAGGCGCCCTGAAATTGCGTAGCAATCAGCGCCCAGAAACCGCGGCGGCCGCGCGGCGCAGCGGCGGCGGGCGAGCCGGCGGGGTCCATCACAACGGGATCACTCGAAACAGGGCTCATCGGCAAGGTGTCACAGGAATTGCGAGGTCTCTGCGGATTTGCTCAATTCTACTTGAAAAAAGGGAGCGAGCCACGCCGTCGAGCACAAATCCCCCGCCTGGGATTCCGGCAGGGAGCGAGGGAGGGGAAAAACGCTGTGCCCGTGCGGAATTTTGAGGTCATGAATCAACAGGGGCAGTTGCCGCTTCGCGCCAGCGGGGGTCTGGAGACCCCCGCTACATCCGGTCTGGAGACCGGCGCTACATTATGCGTTCAGGAACTTCTCGATGTTGGTGTAACTGATCTGGAGGCTTTCGAGGGGCGGAAGATCGGTTTGGTCCTGCTCGACGTACATATTGGGAATGCCGTCCTCGCCAGCCAGGCGCAGGATCGTGGTCCAGTCGAGAGTGCCTGTGCCGACCTCAGTAAAGTGCGCAGAGCCGAGGCCGGTGTCGGTGGACGCGGGGAAGTTGGGCTTGCGGTCCTTGAGGTGGAGCGACTGCATGCGCTTGCCGTGTTTCTTGAGCATCACGACGGGATCGAAGCCGGCCTGCGCCACCCAGTAGCAGTCCATCTGCCATTGGACGAGCGCGGGATCGGTGTTCTGAAGGAGGATATCGATGCCGGTGACGCCGCCAAAGTCCTTGAACTCCGTGTTGTGGTTGTGGAAGCCGAACTTGAGGCCCATTTTTTTGGACTGGTCGCCCCAGGCGTTGTATTGATCGGCGGCGCGCTTGAAGCCATCGGCCGAATTACCAACCGTGCCGGGGACCGAGGAGCAGACCACGCACTCCACGCCCAGCTCCTTGGCGTAATCGAGGCGGGTGCCGAAGTCGTTGTAGCCGAAGTGCGCGCTGGGCGCGGTGAGTCCGGCGTCAAGGATGGCCTGGCGCAGGTCCTTCGCGGCCATTTTGTACTCGGCGACATAGGTTTCCACGGTGCGATAGCCGATTTTGCGAATGGCGGCAAGCGTGCCGGGGAAATCCTTGTCGACCAGGCTGCGCACTGTGTAAAGCTGCACGCCGACGGGGCGATCCATTTTTTTGCCGAAGGCGCGCGGCGCCAAAGCGCACGCGGCGAAGCCGGCTGCCGCGCCGGTGACAAATTCACGTCTGGTAGGCATGGTGATTTCTCCTATAACGGTTCAAGTAACAAAGATCGATCGAGCAACAAGGCGAGCGTACTTGGTAGGCGTGTGGGCCACGTTCGCAGAGAACGAGGCAATCGGTGGCCCGTGGACAGGAGGGCCCGGAAACAGCGCGTTCAAGGGCAGGAGAAATCTATTACGATTGATTGCAAGTGTCAAGAACTATGGGGGATCGAGGCACTGGAGGGATTCCGGGTTGATCCGATCCGTGAGAAGGCGCGCATTTTGCCGGTCAATTTATGCTGGTTGAGACAGGCTATGAATGAATGGTCAATAAGCGATCAATGAGCGATCGGCGGCATCCGGGCAGGCGCCGAATGTGAGATAATTTGAATTGACAATCGTTTGCAATCGATAATACTATTCTCCTTCATTCCGGAGAGTAGAAAACTCCTCGTCTCGCTCATAGAACTGAAGGATTTTGCTTTGTCGATTGGCCGGAAAAGTTCGGTCTGCCAGCACCAGACGCATGCAAACGGAGAATGAAGCACCCGCGGGAGGAATCATGCCGCAAAATCTGCTGGAACAACTGCGCAAGCACAGTGTGATTGTCGTCGACACCGGCGACATTGAAGCCATGGAGCGATTCAAGCCCCGGGACGCCACGACCAATCCCTCGCACATCACCAACGCGGCCAAGATGGCGAAGTATCAGCCCATCCTGGATGGGGAGCTGCTGAGTGCGCGCAAGGAACTGGGCGCGGGCGCGGGCGATCAGGCGGTTGCCGACCTGGCCTTCCGCCGGCTGGGCATTGCGTGGGGCAAGAATATCCTCGCAGTCGTTCCCGGCCGCGTGTCGACCGAGGTTGACGCGCGCCTGTCTTACGACACCGACGCGAGCATCGCGCAGGCGCGCAGCATTATTGCGCAGTATGAAGCGGAAGGGATTTCGCGCGAGCGGATTCTGGTGAAGATTGCGGCGACTTGGGAAGGCACGCGGGCCGCACAGGTACTGGAGAAGGAAGGCATCCACTGCAACCTGACGCTGATCTTCGGAACGTTCCAGGCCGTTGCGGCGGCTGAGGCCGGAGCCACGCTGGTTTCGCCGTTTTGCGGCCGCGTTCTCGATTGGTACAAGAAGGAAACCGGAAAAGAATATTTCGGCGCAGAGGATCCCGGCGTGATGCACGTGACCGCGGTCTACAACTACTTCAAGAAGTTTGGTTACAAAACTGAAGTGATGGGCGCGAGCTTTTGGAATGTTGGCCAGGTGCGCGAGCTGGCCGGCTGCGATCTGCTGACGATTGCGCCCAAAGTGCTGGCCGAACTCGAAGCCGTTGAGGACGAACTGGCGCCCAAGCTCAGTGTGGAAGCGGCGAAAGCGATGCCCATTGAAAAAATCGTTGTGGACAGCAAAGAGACCTTCGAACGCCTGCTTGCCGCCAACCGAATGGCAACCGACAAGCTGAAGGATGGCATTGAAGGCTTTTCCGCCGCACTTGTCGAACTGGAGACGCTGCTGGCGAAGCGCCTTGCCGAGCTGGAATCGCGCGCTGTGACAACCGCGTAATCACAGTGCGCGCAGGGCAAAGCGCAGCGTTGAAATTTGGCCTGCCCTGCGGATGGGGAGAGAAGGACGCGAATGGGCGTTGGGAATCTGATGATCGTGCAAGGCGGCGGACCCACGGCCGTCTTCAACGCCAGCTTGTCCAGCGCGATCTCAGAGGCAGTCAGTCAGCCCGGGGTGGGTCGCGTGTTTGGCGCCCGTTACGGGATGCGAGGGCTGGTCGAGGGCGACATTGTCGAGCTTGGCCAGATGGCAGCAAGCGAGCTCGAACTGCTGCGCAATAGCCCGGGCGCGGCGCTGGGTTCCTCCCGCTACAAGCCCACGGAAGACGACTACGACCGCATGGTCGGGAGCCTGCGCCGGCTGGATATTCGATTGATGATTTTCATGGGCGGCAACGGCACCATGCGGGGCGCGGCGCTGGTGAGCGAGCACTGCCACGATGCCGGATTTTCGGTGCAGGTCATCGGCGTGCCAAAGACCGTGGATAACGATATTGCCATGACCGACCGGTGCCCGGGCTTTGCCAGCGCGGCACGGTATATGGCGCAGACGACGCGGGACCTGGGCATGGATATTCGCTCGCTGCCGCAGCCGGTGACAATTCTTGAAGTGATCGGGCGCAGCATCGGCTGGCTGGCGGCGGCAACGGCGCTGGCGAAGAGCAGAGAGGCCGATGCGCCGCACTTGATCTATCTCCCCGAGAGACCGTTCCATGCGGAGAAATTTCTGGCGGATCTGGATGAGATTGTGACTCGGCACGGCTGGGCCATTGTGGTCGCGACTGAAGGTATACGCAATCCCGATGGCAGCCTTGTTTACGAGCTGACCGATCCCACGCAACTTGATCCGCTGGCGCGGCCCATGACGGGTGGCGTGGGCCAGTTCATGGCGAACCTGGTGGGAGAGAACCTGAAGATTCGCTGCCGCAGCGAAAAGCCGGGACTGATTGCGCGGGCAGCGAGGGCGCACGTTTCGGCGCAGGACCAGAAGGACGCCGAGCTGGTGGGCCGCGCGGGAGTACGTGCGATGGCCGCCGGCGAAACGGAGAAGATGGTGTCGCTGCTGCCGATCGGGACTGAGAGCGGATATGAGCTGGTGCCGTTGAGCGAGGTTGCCGACGCGGAACGGCCGGTCCCAGCGGAGTGGATTCTGGACGCGGCGATTCCCGTGGGCGACCGATTTATCAACTATGTGAAACCACTGGTGGGCGAACTGACGCCGTACTTCGTTCGGTATACGAATTGATGTGTTGTGGGGAAAGGATGAACATGCAAGAGTCTGTGATAGCGGCCGCGCAAAAGCCGATTGGCGTGCTGATCCTGGGACGCAAGCGCCCGGGTTTCGACCAGGAATGGAACCAGATCATTTGCGGGCGCGCCCTGGCCGCGCTGAAGGCCATGGGCTACGCGACGGTTGGCGCCGAGACGCCGGTAATTGACGATGCCACCATCGAAGTGGCGCTCGACAAGATTCGTGCGGCCGATTGCCAGGCGCTGGTGATGCTGCATCCCTCAATGGGAAACGGACAACTGGCGCTCACGGTGGCGCAGCAGTGGCCCGACCCCGTGGTTCTGTGGGCGACGCCGGAGCGGCCGGGCGATGGCAAGGTGAGCTCGTGCTCATTAGTGGGGCAGCATCTGTGGGGATCGACGCTGCGGCAGGCAGGTCATGCGTTTGAGCTGGTGAATGGCGATCCGGACGATAAGACGTTGCGCGCGGAAATGGTGCGGGCGATTGCCATCGCGCGCACAGTGGGCGTGCTGCGCAGCGCAAAGGCTGGCGTGATCGGAACGCATGCTCCGGGATTTATCGATCTCGCGGCTGATCCGTTTCTTTTGCAGAGGACCATGGGGACGCAGTTGCATCCGCTGAGCCTGCCGCAATTTGTTGAGCGCGTGCATGCGATTGCTGAAGAGAGTGTGCGCAAGGATGTGGAACGGGTTCTCGATTTGAAGCTGCCGATGCGCGACGTGACGAAGGACGATTTGCCCATGAGTTCGCGTTGCTACCTGGCGATGCGGGAGTTGATGGAAGAGGAGAGTCTCGACGCGATCACGATTCAATGCTGGCCCGAGTTGCCGAACATGATCGGGCAGTGGCCGTACCTGGCGGTTTCTCGGCTCGGCACCGAGAGCGTTGCGGTCTCGATTGAAGGCGATGTGGATGGGTCCATCGGCAGCCTGATGAGCCGCGAGTTGGGAGCGGGGACCGGGTACCTGAGCGACTGGCTGGAGCACGATCGCAACTCGATCTTCTTCTGGCATCCGGGTATGGCGGCGATGGATATGTGCAACCCGGTCGGTTGCGAAGGCGGCCCGACGCTGGCCAAGCATTTCAATATCGTGAAGCCCATGGTGGTGGATGGAAGCCTGCGCATCGATGAAGATGTGACTGTTACGCGGCTATGGAGGTGCGATGGCCGCTACCACATGACGGCGTTTGAAGGGCGCTCGGTGGCGCCGCGGCGCAAGGTGACGGGGAATATGGTGCTGGTGGAAGTTGCGGAGACGGCGGGCAGCGGCGATGTGCCGGCGCGTTTTGATCGCCTGGTGCATGCGGGGATGCCGCATCATGTTCTGCTTTCTTTTGGCAAGCAGCAGGAGACGTTCCGGAGACTGGCGAGAGCGCTGGCCGTGGAGTGGTGCGAATAAGGATTGAAATGCGTGGTCCTGATGGCAGGCGAGCGCGGGCGTGGACGCCCGCACTACAGCCGGTCGGGAGACCGGCGCTACATAAGAGACCGACGTTACAAGCGAGGCGAATCAGATGAGCGGCGAGCAGCAGAAATCGTACAAAGTGTATCTCGGCGGGAAGTGGATTGAGACCAGCGACAAGATTCAGGTCACGGATCCGGCGACGGGCGAGAAGTTTGCCAGCGTTTCCGCGCTCGATCGGGATCAGGTGCATTCGGCCTTTGACGCGGCACAGGCGGCCTTCCCCGCGTGGCGCGGGATCACGGCTAAGGAGCGCGGCGCATTTCTGTTTCGCGTGGCCGATGAAGTGCATAAGCGCGCGGATGAGATTGCGCGCCTGATTACGCTTGAAAACGGCAAGCCGCTGGCGCAGAGCAAGGGCGAGATGGCGATGACCGAAGACCATCTGCGCTGGTTTGCCGAGGAAGGCCGGCGAGCCTACGGGCGGCTAATTCCGCACCAGGTTCAAGGCAAACGCAACATGGTGGTGAAGACGCCTATCGGCGTGGTGGGAGCGATTGCTCCGTGGAATTTTCCGCTGGTGCTGGGCATTCGCAAGGCCGCTCCGGCGCTGGCGGCGGGTTGTCCCGTCGTGCTCAAGCCGTCATCGCAGACGCCGCTTTCCACAATTGCTTTTGCGGAGTGCGTCGAGGCGGCAGGCATTCCCGGCGGCGTTTTCCAGATTGTGATCGGCAGCGCGCGGATGATTGCCGAGGAGTTTCTGACCAATCCCATTTGCCGCAAGATCACGTTTACGGGTTCGACTGAGGTGGGCAGGGAACTGATTCGAGGAGCGGCGCAAGCGATCAAACCGCTTTCGCTCGAGCTGGGCGGACTGGCGCCGCTGCTGGTCTTTGACGATTGCAACCTGGATCAGGCGGTGCAGGAGACGCTGATTGCGAAGTTCCGCAATACGGGGCAGTCGTGCATCGCGGCGAATCGCATTTATGTGCAGCGTTCCATTCACGACGAATTTCTGAAGCGGTTTGTGGCCGGAGTGCAGAAGCTGAAGACCGGTCCCGGGCTGGAGCCGGGGGTCGATATTGGTCCGCTCATCAATCAACAGGCACTGGACGCGGCTTTAGATCAGATTGAAGAAGCCGTGGGCCGCGGCGGAAAAGTGCTTTGCGGCGGCAAGCGGATGGGATCGAGCGGCTACTTCCTGGAGCCGACGGTGATTGACGGCGTGAGCGCGGCGTCACTGTGCATGCGCGAGGAAACGTTTGCGCCTGTGGCTCCCATCACGACGTTTGAAACGGAGGATGAGGCCATCGCACTGGCGAACAGTAGCGAATATGGGCTGAGCGCTTACGCGATGACACGCGACATTGCGCGCATCTTCAGGCTGGCGGAGCGGATCGAGGCGGGAACGCTGGGCATTAATGACGGCGCGCCGACCACGAGCAATGCCCCCTTCGGCGGCGTGAAGCAAAGCGGATGGGGCCGCGAGTTGGGCAGCGAAGGTTTGGAAGCATTCCTCGAGACAAAGCATGTCTCTATTGGCGGAATGTGACATTTTCACGGAAGGACTTATGAAGGAGCAAATGCGATGATTCAATTTCTCGTTCACGATACAGCGGACACGGTTGGCGTGGCCGTCGTGGATATTACGGCCGGAACAGAGTTGACCGGCCGGGATCTCTCAACCAACAAGCCACTGACGGCAAAGGCGGCGCAGGATATTCCGCTGGGCCACAAACTGGCGCTCAAGGATTTGGCCGTGGGCGATACGGTGATCAAGTACGGCTGCGAAATCGGAAAAATCGTGCAACCGGTCAAGGCCGGGCAACTCGTGCATGTGCACAACCTGAAGACGAAAAGGTGGGCATAATGAAGGACCAGACAATTCATGCGTATCGGCGTGAAAACGGGCGCGTGGGCGTTCGCAATCACGTGATTATCCTGGCCGTGGACGACATTTCGAATGCCGCGACCGAGGCCGTGGCCAACAACATCAAGGGCACGCTGGGCCTGCCCCACTCCTATGGGCGCCTGCAGTTCGGCGAGGACCTCGAGCTCTTCTTCCGCACCATGATCGGCACCGGCTCGAATCCCAACGTGGCCGCGGCGGTCGTGATTGGCATTGAGCCGGGCTGGACACAGAAGATCGTGGACGGCATCGCGAAGACTGGCAAGCCGGTGGCTGGATTTTCCATCGAGGGTCAGGGCGATATCGCGTGCATCGCGCAGGCTTCAAGGAAGGCGAAGGAGTTTGTGCAGTGGGCGACGGAGTTGCAGCGCACGGAGTGCAAGTTCAGCGAGCTCTATATCAGCGCGAAGTGCGGTGAGTCCGACACAACCACCGGGCTTGCAAGCTGCCCTGCGGTCGGCAACGTGATTGATAAGCACTGCGCCAACGGCGGCATGGCCTCGTTTGGCGAAACTACGGAACTGACCGGCGCCGAGCACATTGTGGCCGCCAAGGCCGTGAATGAAACGGTGCGCGCGCAGTTCCAGGCCATGTTTGACGACTACCAGAAGCTTGTCTTCGGCCAGAAAACCGACGATCTTTCCGAGTCGCAGCCGACGAAAGGCAACATTGCCGGCGGATTGACGACCATCGAAGAGAAGGCGCTGGGCAACGTGGAGAAAATTGGCAAGCATACGAAGTTTGTCGGCTGCCTGAAACCGGCAGAGGTGCCCACGGACAAGGGCCTGTGGTTCATGGATACCTCGAGCGCCGCTGCAGAAGCCGTGACACTGTGGGCTGCCTCGGGTGCGGTGGTGCACCTGTTCCCGACCGGGCAAGGCAACGTGATCGGCAATCCCATTGAGCCGGTGATCAAGCTCTCGGGAAATCCGAAGACCGCGAAGTTGATGGCCGATCATATCGACCTGGACGTGTCGCCGGTTCTGCAGGGCGAGATGACGCTTGACCAGGCAGGCGATGCGCTGATTGAGATGATCGTGCGCACCGCGAACGGGCGGAATACCGCTGCGGAAGCGCTGGGCCATCGCGAGTTTGTGATGACCAAGCTCTATCGCAGCGCGTAGGTTCCTCAAGAGTCTGTTAAAGAAATTGCAGATTCTGTGAGGATTTTGAAAGGGCACGGTTTTAACCGTGCCAAGTGAGTTGTTAGGAAGCACTCGGCTTTAGCCGCTGAGGGAATATTGTTCAAGGACACCCCTCAGGGGCTAAAGCCCAAAGAGTTTTGCAACGGCGAGCGGCACGGCTAAAGCCGTGCCCTTTCAAAGCGCCGATTGATTTTGGAATGGTGCCTTTATGATTCGTTATTCCAAAGAAGTACTGGTCAACGTTGTGACGCAACTGGCGGCCGGCATGGGTGTGCCTGTTGCCGATGCGGCGCTGTTTGCCGAGGTGCTGGTGGATGCCGACGTGAGCGGCGTGTCAACCCACGGAGTATCGCGGCTGAATATTTACCTCAAGCGCATCGAATTGGGACTCATCGATCCCAAGGCGAAGCTCGAGATCGACCGGCAGGCGGGAAGCGTGCTGGTGCTCGATGCCGGGAACGGGCTGGGACAGATCCAGGCGCGCAAGGCGCTCTCCATGCTCATGCCGCTAGCGCGCCAGAACGGCGTGGCCGTGGCGACCATCCGCAACTCGCAACACTTTGGCGCGCTCTCCTGGTACTCGAACTTCGCCGCAAGCCAGGGCATGATTTTGCTGGCCATGACCAACTGCGAGCCGGCCATGTCGCCGGAAGGCGGATACGAAGCATTTTTTGGCACCAATCCCATCGCCGCTTCATTCCCAACCGGCAAGGGATTTCCGGTGAAGATCGATCTCGCGACTTCAGGCGTTGCCCGCGGCAATATCATTGCCGCACAAAAGAAAGGTCAGTCGATTCCGCTGGGCTGGGCGCTCGATCCCGAAGGCAATCCGACTACCGATGCCTCGCAGGCGCTACTGGGCACGGTGCTCACCATGGCGGGGCACAAGGGATATGCGTTGGCGATGATGGTGGAGCTTTTCAGCGGCGTGCTTTCGGGCGCGGCGATCGGCCCCGACGTGGGCTCGATGTACAAGAATCTCGATCGCAAGCAGGATGTGGGCCATTTCTTCTGCCTCTTCGACGTGAAGGCGTTTCTCGATTACGACGAGTATTTGGAGCGCATTGACGAGACCATCGATCGCATCAAGGCTTCAAAGAAGCGTCCTGGCGTGGAAGAGATTCTGGTGCCCGGCGAGCGTTCGTCGCGGAAGGCCGCCCTCAACAACGCAGAAGGCATTCCAGTCTCGCCCGAAACAGTGGCGGAGATCGAACAGTGGTGCTCCAGATTGAACGTTGTATTCAGTTGCCATGAGGTGGTTGGACAGCCATGATCGATATTCTAATTTCGGAAAATATTCAGGGTGCTGGTGTCGATGCGCTTGGTTCACGGTTTCGCGTTGGCTTTGAACCGGATTTATGGAAGGATCCGGCGCTGCTTGCCGAAAAGGTGAAGAACTGCCGGGCGCTGATTGTGCGCAACCAGACGCCGGTAACGGCATCGCTCATCGACGCGGCGCAGGAGTTGCTGGTGGTCGGCAGGGCCGGGGTGGGGCTGGACAATGTCGACTACAAGTACGCAGAGAAGGCGGCCATTGTGGTCTCGTTTACGCCCGACCAGAATGCCATCAGCGTGGCCGAAATTGCCATCGGCATGATGCTGTCGCTGGCGCGATTTATTCCCGCGGCCGATGCGGATACGAAGAAAGGCAACTGGAACCGGCAGCGCTTTGTGGGTACGGAACTGTACGGAAAGACGCTGGGCATCGTGGGCGCGGGCAAGATCGGCTACCTGACGGCGCGGCGTGCGATGGCGTTCGGCATGAAGGTTCTGGCTTACGATCCCTTTCTGAGTCGGGACAACATTCTGTTGAGCGAAGTGCAGGCCGAGCTGGTGGAACTGGACGAGTTGCTGGCGCGCGCGGACGTGGTTTCGTGCCATTTGCCGGCTACGGCGCAAACCGTGGGACTGCTGAATCGCGAACGCTTCATGAGCATGAAGCCGGGCGCGTTTTTCATCAACACGTCGCGCGGCAAAGTGGTTGTGGAACAGGACCTGGTGGAAGCGCTGAAAGCAGGAATTGTTGGCGGCGCGGGGCTCGACGTAAGGGGCAAGGAGCCTCCGCAGATCGGCGAGCTTGAGACCATGTCGAATGTGATCCTGTTGCCTCACATTGCGGCGTTCACGCGTGAAGCGCAGGACCGGGTGACGGCGGCGATTTGCGAGGACGTGGCCAGGGTGCTCGATGGGAAGCCGGCGCTGAATGCGGTGAAGCGAAGCGCGCCGGCAGCGCGGCCGATGCCGCAAGCTATTTCCTGAGCTGGATGGGTTTTTGTCCGTCTGGCTTGGGGACGAAGATGTCCTGCCAGACGAGGCCGCACTCTTTAACCATCTGGATCGGATATTCGAGGCGGCCTAACTCCGCCTCGGCGTTGTTGGTGCCGAAGGAGAATTTGCAGCCGGCAGCCTTGGCCATTTTAAGAAACGTCGGGCTGGGGATTTTTCGGCGATTGTTGATTTCGATGGCCACATCGTTGCGCAGGGCAGCGTCGATCACGCGCTGCATCCGCTGCGGCGTCCATAGCGCGTCGTAATCCGCGGCGATCTGATCGGGAATATAGGTGGCGTTGGCGTAGATATCGATGGGCTCGCGCATCACCCCTTCAATGCGCTTGACCAACATTTCCATGAACGCCTGCTTGTCGGTGACGACGCCGATCTCCTCGGGAATCCAGATCCTCATGCGCTTGCCGTTGTCATCGGTGAACGTCATCGCGTCGGTAAAAACGTAATCGAAGCGGGCAACGGATTCGGGCGTGACGAGAGTTCTCCATTCGCGGCCTTCTGCCTGCATGGCGACGAAGCAGGGCTGGCCTTTCATGCTTTCGAGGTAGTCGCGAATGCTCGCGTCGTCGTGCACCGGGAAGCTCAGACCGCAATTGATGGCGATGCCGTACCCGATGCCGACGCGCCGCGAGTTGGCGAGGGCCTGATCGAGCGTAAGACCGCCTTTGAGGTGCGTGTGGTAATCGACCACGGGAATGTTGGCCGCGCCGAGGCGGATGATGTCGCGATAAACGTCGTCGACTACCGGGTGCTCGCTTGAAAGTTGCGGGACGTCATCGGGCAGCGGGCGGACACGAAGATTGCGGAAGAGTGTGGCGCCTTGCGGACTGATCGCCTCGAGCGCGAATGTGCCGTGGCCGATGCGACAGTCGAAGTCGGCGTTGGACGAGAAGGCGTCGGCTGGCTCGACGTAATCGACGACGAGCATGTCGTTGATGCGGACCTGGATCTGCTTCTGGCGGACGAGAATGTTTAAGGTGAACCACTCGTTGTCGCGGATGAATTGCTTCCAGATGTGGCGGACGCCACAGAGCGAACCGGTCTTTCTGCGTTGGATGAATCCGTTGGGGCCGCGCGCGTCGTTGGCGAGCAGCACCTGGAAACCGGGAGCGGGCGCGGTTAGGGGCTGAGCGACACCAGGAAGCAGCGTGTGGAAGCAGATGGCGGACTCGGCGCCCGGTTGAATCATCACTTCCGCGCTGAATTCGAAATTCTTGAAACTCGCTGGGCCGGAGGCGCCGACATAGAAGAGGCGCGCATCCGTGCCGTGGGCGGAGATCTGGCCGTTGGTTGCGCTGAACGCATCCGCGTGGCCGTGGGCGCGCCATCCGCGCAGAGATGTGCCATCAAAGAGCGGGATGCCTTCCGCGGATTGGGCGGGAAGGGAACGGATGGCGGCAGGCGCGGCGAAAAGAAGCGCCATGGCATCGCGTCGCGTGAGAGTGGGCATGGAATCCTTTCGAGCGTGGACTATGCCGCCGCAGCTACAGGCTGATCGAGGTGGCGATATTTGCGGCCGACGGCGAAGAGCGCAATCGTGCCGGCAAGAGGCATGAGCCCGACCAGCAGAAAGACCGGCGTGTAGGAAACGCGGTCAACGAGAACGCCGGTGAGCAGCGGGAATAACATTCCGCCCAGGCCGCCAGCAATGCCCATGAGGCCTGCAGCGCGACCCACCTGGTGTTCGGGAAAGAGATCGGTGACGGCCGCGAACATATGCGCGGAGAGGAAATTATCGGCGGCGATGGTGACAGAGAGCATGATCATGACGGGACCGATGCCATGCAGATATGGCACTGTAAAGCTGAGCAGGCAGACAAGGGCGCTGCCATACATCAGGAGGCGTCGCGTATTGCGCACCGAATATCCACGGCGCATCAGCACGCCCGCCGCCCAGCCTCCCGCGATGCCGCCGACGTCGCCCATCAGAAACGGAATCCAGGCGATGAATCCGATCTGCACCATGGTCATGTGACGCGCGCTGTAGAGATAGCTGGGCGTCCAGTACCAGTAAAACTGCATGACAGGCCCGATGAAGAACCGGCAAAGCATGACGGCCCACGCGGAGGAGTTGCCGAGGAGTTCACGCGCGGAAACCGGAGGGTGCGCAGATTGAGCCGCGCTTTTCGGTTCCTTGCCGTACATAATCCACCAGGTTGGGATCCAAAGGAACCCGGCAATCGACGGCACCAGAAACGCGACGCGGAAGCCGTAATGCTGGAGGAGATAAACGATGACCGGCACGGCGAGGGTTGCGCCGATGACGCTACCGCCATTGAAGATGCCGATGGCGAGAGTGCGGTCTTTTTTCTCAAAGAGTCGCGTAACCGTCTTGACTCCGCCGGAGTAGGCGGCGCATTCGCCGGTGCCTTTCCAGAATTGCGCGAGGCCCAGCGTAAGTCCGGATCCCGCGAGTGCAAAGGAGCCGGTCGCAGTCGACCACCAGCAGATGGCGGCCGTGAGTCCGAGGCGGGCACCCAGGCGATCCATGAGGTAGCCCATGGGGAACTCGCCGGTCATCATCCCGAAGCCCAGCGCGGAGACGATTCTTCCGTAGGCGGCGTTGGAGAGATGAAAAACCGTGCGCAGCACAGGCGCCATGACTGAAAGCGCCTGGCGGGCGATGAACATGATGACGGTGAGAAAGAAAAGCAGGCAGAGAATGAGCCAGGCACGCGCCCTGCTGGAACTCTCGAGTGCCTGTCCGCTCTCGGTCCGGACGATCTCTTCAGCGTGCGGCAAACTTCCTCCAGAATTGCTGCCTTGACCGCATGGTTCCGTAGCCGTTCATGGAATTGTGCGGGCGAGGACGTCCGCACGACAGCCGGTCTGGAGACCGGCGCTACACTTTGGCAGTACTAAATCACGACAGCTGGTATGGAGACCAGCGCTACACTTTGGCAGTACAAAATAATGCCAATCATGCAGAGACGGTGCCAGGTTCTGTCAGGCAAGGGTACTACACGATGCGGTCTCACCCCTGCAGGCTGCGGGCCTCATGCCAAGGATACGCGGACTCGAGCACTTTGTTGATCTCTCTGACATTCTGCAGGCCCGTCGAGTTCAACCACGTTTCGAGCGCGGATGCGCCGCCTTTGACGTAGACGGGGACACCGTCCTGCCAGGTGGCGCGGCCGGCCAGCACACCGTGAAACTGCGCGCCGCTCTCAACGGCCAGCTCCAGCGTCTCAAGAAACACCTGGCTGCTGACTCCAGCGGAAAGAAAAATGATCGGTTTGCCGGTGAGCGCCGCTTCGGCGCGGATGAACTCCATGGCCTCAGCGCGGGTGTGGAGCTTCTCGCCCTTGAATGCCCTGGTCCCTTCGACATGCGCCATTTGCATGGGGACTTCGATCTTGAGCACGTCTGCGCCATAGCGCTCCCTGCTGAACTCCTCCATGGACTTGAGGATGATCTCCGGCTTGCGGCGCGCGTATTCGATGCTTTTCTCGGCTTCTCCGTGCACGTCGTAGGGAAGGAACTCGAGAAAAAATGGAATATCGACGGCCTTGCACTCGGCTCCGACGCGCTCGACCCAGGCACGCTTGCGATCGTTGACCCATTCTTTTTCGAAGGGGTTGTAGTAGACGAGGATTTTTACGGCGTTGGCGCCCGCCTCCTTGATGCGCAGCGCCGACCAACCCTCAAACAGCGAGGGCAGCCGCTCCGGCTTGTCGGGACTGTATCCTGCATGTTCGTAGGCGAGCAACAGGCCTTTGCCATTGATGTGCTTTGTGGCCTCAAGGCCGTACTCGATATCGAGCAGAATGGACGAGGACTCTTTGGTCAGGGTCTGCGCAACCAGAGTTTTGAATTCCGACATCATATCTGGCGGCGGCTCGCTGCCCCCCAGCTCCCTTGCCAGCATGTTCTTGAGCAGCCCACGTTGATCCATGGCCAACGCGGCGATCACACCCCGGCTATCGGAGACGGCTTTCAATCCGGCAATTTTGCCGGGCGTCAAATTGATTGGCATGTACTTCTCCCACCCTGGAGATTCGCGGCACCCATGACGCGCAGGAGACTGACGCAGCGGGAAAGCGCAAAAGAACGCAGAGTTCGGGCCTCATCCAACGAGTCGCAAGAACTATATCGGACTGAGTTTGGAGGTGTCAATCGATGATAAATGATAATCAATGATTTTAGGCGAGCAGCTGTTGTATGAAGTATGAATTATTGAGAAAGGGCTTCCAGACTATGAAGCAAGAGGTCGCAGGTAAATTTGCCCACAGCTCCGATCGGTCAAAGTTTATAAAGTGTTATATCTCACGCTCTTACAAAAAATCTATTGAAATTGATTGACAGACGTTATCGTCTCTACCTATACTTCAGCCCGAATCAGAGACCGTAGTTTTTTTGCCCAAGATCAGACTGCAAAACTCTTCGAGGTTGGAGTGGGTGTCGACGATCTGCCTGCCTGATGCGGGTGGTTCCCGATTCAGATTCGCAATTTCGAATTTTGCGGGGTAACAAGCCATTGCATATGAAGCAATCTGAGCAGAAAAACCGGCGGCACTTGACAGGCCTGGATGCAGGTCTTAGATTAGCCATACCCGGACGGGGGCAAGATGGATCTGCCAGCGAACGGGAAAATTTTTCAAGGTTACTGAGCAATGATTTCCGGATTCACTCCCGCGATGTGTATGTGTCGCTGCAACTGCGGCGCAATGCGGGCGTGTTCCAAGGGATAAGCTCAGAAGCGAATTCTGGATCCCGGCAACCCACCCGCCACGAGGCGCGGTGGGTTTTTGCATTTTCGAGAGATTCTGCGATTCCCGATCATTTTGAGCAGTTTGTGATGGCGGAGTGACCGCCGAGTTGTTCGCGCGTCTCACTGAACGAAGGAATTGGGAACGAAGGAATTGGATGATGGCAATACCGAGAACGGCGGAATCGAGAACGCGAAGGGAGGTCCTTCAGGCATTGGGAATGCTTGCGGCCAGTGGGACGATCTCTTCGCTGGGATCGGCGCGCGCGTTCGGGCAAAGCGGCGGCGTTCCGGCGGGGATCCGGTTCGGAGTGCAGTTGAACGCATTTCCGATCGACCCGAAGCGTTTCGAAACTTTCACTGCCACACTCGAGCAGGTGAAGCAGATCGGGTATCAGGGATTCGAAGCGGGTTTCCGCTATTTGAGCGAGCAGTTCGCCGCGCCGGAAATGGCGCGCCACAGCATCGAGCGGACTGGCCTGACGTTTTTCGGCATTCATATTTTTTTTCCGGACAATCTCTACGATCAGGCGACGCGCATCGCGGCTCCCTCGGTCTACGAGCCAGTGGCGCGCGGGGGTGCGGCGCTGGGCGCGAAGCATCTGATCCTGAGCGGCGCGCCGGCCCAAAATGCCGATCAACTGAAGGCCAAGATTGAAGCGTTGAATACCGCCGGCCGGTTTGCGCTCACCACCGGGATTACGGCCGCCTATCACAATCACTGGTGGGAGTTCGAGTCGAAGATAGGCGAGATTGAAGCTCTTTATACGCAAACCGATCCGGGGCTGGTGCATTTTGTGCTCGATGCCGGCCATGCGTACCACGGCGGCGCCGATGTTCCGGCATTCATTCGCGCGCATTCTGAGCGCATCGTCGGATTCCACCTGCGCGATTTCAAAAGCAATGAATATGTCGAGCTCGGCACGGGCGATTTCCCGCTCCATCAGGTCGCTGCCACCATCAAGCAGATCGGCTGGAAGGGATGGGTGGAGAACGAAGAGGAACGCGCCGACCATTCGCAGGGTGGCGAGAAGGTGATTGCTCCAGCTTTCAAGGCTATGAGGGAGGCTTTTACATCGTGAATCGCCGTGAATTTCTTTTGACCGGAGCAGTAGCTGCCGCGGCCGCCGCGCGCAGCATGGATGCGAAGGCCTACGCTGCTATTCCCGGCGCCAACGATCGTGTGGGCCTGGGTGTGATCGGCCTGGGGCGCCGCGGAACCATCGTTAGCGGCGGATTTGTGCAGGATCCCAGGGTGCAGATCCGGGCGCTGGCCGACATTTACGACAAGCAGGCCGCGGATTTTCAGGCGCACTTCAAAGAGCATGTGGCAGAGGCTGAGGTTTCGGTCGAGTACCAGAAGATGCTGGAACGCAAAGACGTGGATGCGGTGCTGGTTACGACGCCGGATCACCTGCATACGCAGATCGCCAAGGATACGCTGGGAGCCAACAAGCACACCTATCTGGAAAAACCGACGGTGCATCGCTGGAGCGAGCGGCAGGCGCTGACGAAAGCCGTGGAGGCGAGCAAAGCTATCCTGCAATGCGGCACGCAGCAGCGCAGTGGCGCGCACTACATGCGCGTGAAGCAGGAGATTTTCGACACGGGCAAGCTGGGCAACGTGGTTTTTGTGCGCGCAGTGTGGAGCAATTTTCCCTGGCAGCGCCGCGTGATTCCCAACGTGCCCGAACCGGCGGGGCTGCGCTGGGACCTGTTCCTGGGACCGGCGCCGAAGGTTCCATTTGAGATGTCGCGGTACAGTTCATGGCGGTCCTATCACGAATACGGCAATGGCCTGCTGGCCGACATCCTGACGCACTGGGCGGATGTGGCGCAATGGATGCTGAACGATGACAAGCCCGAGACTGCGGCCGCGCTGGGAGGCGACTTCCAGCTCACGGGCGATCTCACCAATCCCGACACGGTGAGCGCGGTGATTCGCTACAAGAACTGGAACCTCAACTTTGAGTCGTCGGTTCTCTCCATCCGCAATCCGCGGCCTTCGGTTTACTTTGAAGGCACGGAAGGGACCCTCGACCTGAGCCGTGAAGGATACACGCTCACACCCAACAACGGCGCGGCAACCCAGTTCGACTCGAAACAGGATCTGGAGCGCGCCCACACCGGAAACTTCATCGATGCCATTGTGAATGGCAGCAAGGTGAACGCGCCCCTCGCAGCCGGAATGGCCGCCAGCGTGCCCGTCATGATGGCGCTCCAGTCATATTGGTCGCGCAAGCTTTGTAGTGCAGCAGAGCTCGTTTAGAGGCCCCGCATGAATTTTGATCGGCGGAAACATTCACTCTCAAACCAAGACACGGGATTCGTTGACCGTGCCCGGAAGAAAGGAACCTATCCCCTGGGGATGTTTTTACGGCTTTCGTGAATTGAAGGCGGCGCGGTGCATTACGGGAAACGGCAAGGCATGCACCGGGCCGGCGGTTGGCAGCAAAGAGGTCAAGGGCTACATCGACAGCTGCGAACCGAGCGCGATCACAGAAAGCGTGAAAACACAAACAATAACCGGCAGACGAGAGGCGCTCTCTTGAGATGCTTCTCTCATGAAAGGACAGGATGAATAACACACTTCGCAAACTACTATTCGCCAGCTTCGCAGTGCTCCTCACGCTAGGCGCTGCATCCCGCGCCTTCGCGCAATCCACAGGCAGCATCCGCGGCACGGTGAGCGATCCGAGCGGCGCTGCCATTGCCAGAGCCGCAGTGACGGTGACGGACACGAGCACCAGCCTTGGCCGTGACACCGTGACCAACGAAAGCGGCATCTTTGTGTTTCCGGATCTGCCCATCGGAACCTACACGCTGAAGATTGCCGCGCCAGGATTCGAGACCATGAATCGCCCTGGCCTGACACTGCTCACCGGCCAGGTGATCGATTTGCCGATTGCGATGGCGGTAGGCTCGCAAACCCAGCAGATCACGGTGACTTCGGAAACCCAGCAAATCGAAACCAGTATTTCGACCGTGGAACAATCGGTTACTCAGCAACAGATGCGCGACTTGCCGCTGAACGGCCGCAATCCGCTGCAACTGACCACGCTGACGGCCGGAACCGTTCTGACCACGACCGGCACCGAGAGCGGCCAGGAAGACAACACCGGCCTTTCGGTAAACGGCTTGAGGGCAACGCAGAATACCTATACGCTCGACGGCACGATCTACGTCAATCGTTTCTTCGACTCCGTGCCGACCATGCCGAACCCGGATGCGTTGCAGGAATTCACGATTCAGGCTTCGAATTTCAGCGCCGACCACTCGGGCGCGGGCGCGCTGGTGCAGCTCTCTACACGCTCTGGCACCGAGCAGCTTCACGGGTCCGCATGGGAATACTTGCGCAATACAGTGGTGAACGCCAATAATTACTTCCCGGTGAAGAACCCAGCAGGCGCAATAGTCAAGCCGCCCTTCAAGCTAAATCAGTTCGGAGGAACGGTCGGCGGCCCGGTGTTCAAGAGCAAGAAGGCGTTCTTCTTCTTCTCGGCTGAAGACTTGCAACAGCGCTCGGCACCTACACCGATCACTACCGAATACCCGACCGCGGCGGAGCTCTCAGGCAACTTTTCAGCTTTCTTTGCGAAGGGTGTCGCACTCTTCAACCCGGTTACAAACTGCGGCTTTGGCCAGACCGCAACTGCCAACGGCAGCGGCGGTTACACCTGCAGCGGCGCGATTACCGACGATGTTTCTTCCACGGGTGCCGGCGACAAGATCGCCATTTCCCCGCTCTCAAAGGCGGTGAACACGCAGTATCTGGCGAGTGAGGAAGCATTGGGCACCCTGTCGAGTGACGGAACGTATTTGAAATACGTTTCCACCACCAACAACAACATCGACAACACACAATATCTCACCCGCCTCGATTACGCCCTCAGCGAGAAGGATCATCTGAGCGGACGGTATTTCTACAACCAGGACAACTTCCAGCGGCCGTTTACGGCGCCCCTGGGCTTTTTTGCGGCGAATCTTTTCCGCAACCAGTCGCTGACGCTGAGCGAGCAGCACTTTTTTTCGCCCACGCTGACCGGCGCAGTGTATTTTGGCTTTTACCGCGGCGCGCGTACGCAGATTCCCGAGGCGCCGGGCCTGAAAACGCTCCAGCAACTCGGGCAGAACGCTCCCTACGGGAGCCCGACCGAGAGCCTCGTGCCATTTCCTGGTGTGCGCGCGCAAATCTCCGGGTACGTCGAGGCCTTTTCGGGCGGCGCGCTCACGCAGGACTCAACCACGTTCGACCTCCATGCGCAGGCAACGAAGCTTTGGCACACGCATACGCTGGCCTTCGGCTTCGATCTGGAACGGTCGCGCATTGACATGGACGACTACTCCTACACGCCCGGCGACAGCACCTCGCCCGGCTTCAACGGCAAGCGCACGCAACCAGCCAACGGCGTTACGCCGACCGGTTTTACAAGTACGGGCAACGCTATCGCCGATTTCTATACCGGCTACGAGCAGGACTTTTATCAGGACAACGGGCGTAAGGCGTATCTGCGCGAATGGCGTCCGGGCGCGTACCTGCAGGACGACTGGAAGGCGACGCCAAAGCTGACCCTGAATCTTGGCTTGCGCTGGGATCCGTGGACGCCGCCTACCGACAAGAACGGCACGCTGGTGGGCTTCGACCTGGCCAACCCCAACTTCCAGTCAACGATTGCTCCCGGAGCGCCGAAGGGCTTGTGGTTTGTCGGCGATTCAGGACTTTCCAATTCGGTCTACAACAGCAACTACAAGGACTTTGCGCCGCGAGCCGGCTTTGCCTATAACCTGCACGGCAACGGCAAGACCGTGGTTCGTGGGGCGTACGGCCTCTTCTATGGGTTCCCAGAGGGCCTGCTCTATCAACGCACCGACGCTACGCAACCTGTGGATCTCTACCTTGAGCTCTTCAGCCCGCCGCAGTGGGACAACATCTACTCCACCAACCCCGGCGGCGATCCTTTCCCGCGCGGACACGTCACGCCTTCGCAATTCAAGAACTACACGTTCCTGTTACCGGTCGCCGGCGGCGTGCTGAATCCCGCCTCCAAAGTGGAGTACACGCAGGCGTACAACTTCGCCATCGAGCAGGACCTCGGCAGCGGATTTGCTGTCAACCTCGGCTACGTGGGCAACCGCGCCGAGCACGTAATGGCCTCGCGGCAGTTCAATCCATTCGTGCTCACGACACCGACTTTCGAAACCACCCGCCTCTTCAATGGCCTGGGCGCGGTGGAGCTGGCAGACTCATACGACTGGGAGAAAACCAACGCAGTGGAGTTGACCGTGACACGCCGCTCTGCACATGGTCTGACGCTGCTTTCCAACGTGGTGTGGATGAAGACGATCGACGTTGGCTCGTCGGGAACCGAAGGACAGGCTGGGCCATCGAATCCCTACAACCTCAACTTCTATAAAGGTGTTGCCGACTTCGACCAGGCGCTGCGCTTCACCGCATCTGCCAACTACCCGTTCCCGAAATTCCACGTCAACAACGTCGCAGCTCAGATCGTCAATGGATGGCAAGCGAACGCCATCGTCACCTCGCAAAGCGGGCTGCCATTCAGCATTACCAGCGGCGTGGACAATTCGGAGTCCGCCGTCGGCAACGACCTGGGCGTTTATAACCCAGGTGTCAGCATTTCGCGTCCGGCAGGTGCTGCGAAGACCGAGTGGTTTAACCCGGCGGCGTTCGCAAAAAATCCAGTCCCCTCGGCTGCCAATAACTTCACCCAGTCGTTCGGCAACGTACCGCGCAACTCACTGCGCGGGCCTGCCTACGAGGACACGGACATCTCGCTCTTCAAGGACATTCTCGGCGAACATCGCGTCCACGGCCAGTTCCAGGCGGAAGCTTTCAATGCCTGGAACCACACTAACTTTGGCAACCCCACATCGAGTGTCAGTTCCGGGACATTCGGAACCATTACCGCCACCAGCAGCAGCACGGGCAGCGTGAACACACCCTCCGCGGTGGGCACGCAGCGTGTGTGGCAATTTGTGGCCAAGATCATCTTCTAAACGCAGTGCGCCGGAGCCGCCGGCTGCAAGCCCGGAAACGGATTGCGATCTCACAACGAGATCGTAATCCGCGGGCTCGCAGCCGGGCTCCGGCAATATTTTTTTCGATTGATATTTACAGATGAATCCAGCCGCCGCGGATGAGCGACAGCGAAGCCACGGCCACAATGATCCAGAGCACGACGCCCTGCAGGAGGGGCCGCACGCCGACCTGGCGGAGGGTCTTCATGGAGAGCCCTGTGCCAATCAGATAGAGCGTTACGGTAAGGCCGATCACGCCGAGATGCTTGAGCACCGGGTAAGCCGGTTGAAAGGTGTGGATATAGGTATTGCCGACGGCCGCAAAGCAGAAAAAGAGAATGAACCACGGCCATTGCACGCGCGCGCTGCTTTTCCTGGCCACGGCGGTTCCCATGGAGATGGGCACAATCCAGAGTGCGCGCGCCAGCTTGACCGTAGTGCCTACGGCAAGAGCCACGGCGCCAAACTTGGCCGTTGCGCCCACCACCGAGCTTGTATCGTGTATGGCGAGTGCCGACCACAGGCCGAATTGGATTTGGGACATGTGCAATAGAGTTCCAATGAGAGGGAAGCTCAGCAGGGCGACCGAATTGAGGGCAAAGACCGTGCCTAGCGAGACGGCGATCTCTTCTTCGCCGGCGTCGGTAATGGGCGCAATGGCGGCGATGGCGCTGCCGCCGCAGATGGCGGTGCCTGCACAGATCAGGAAAGAAGTTCCGCGACTCACTTTGAAAAACTTGCCGAGAACCCATCCCAGCGACAAGGCAAAAGTAATGCTGATTGCCGTGTAAACAAACCCGGAGCGGCCGACGCGAATGACCTCGTGGAGATCCATGCCGAAACCAAGGCCGATGACGGAGGCTTGCAAGAGGAATTTGGAGAGCCGCTTGGATTCTAAGTTATACGGGTGGACGAATGAGAATCCGAAGACAAGACCGCCGGCCAGCGCGACTGGCGGGGAAACAAAACCTGTGGCGGCGAGGATCAGACCGAGGAAGAAGAGGGTTTTCGACACACATTCAGTGTGCCGCCGCATGAGCCTGCGTGTCCAAGCAGAACGAATGATGGGGCATTAGCCGCGCTTATCGGCTGCGGGCGCGCTTTGTATGCGGGTTGGTTTCTCAGGCCTTGACCGAGGCGCGCCTCGCCCCGGCGCGCGAGGCAAGGAACTTGCGAAATTCCTGGGCCAAGCCTTGCGGTTCGGGGCCCTTCGCGGTGACGAGCAGAAAATCGCGGTGGATGCGCAAGCCTTTGATTTCAACGATCTTGAAGCTGTGCCCCAGGCGCAGGTCCTTGGCAATTGCCCAGCGCGAGACGAACCCAACGCCGAGGCCTGCTTCCACAGCCGATTTGATCGCTTCTGTGGAGTCGAGCTCCATGACGATCTGAAGCGCGCGGCGCTTGATTCCTTGCCGCTCCAGCGCCATCTCCGTAATTCTGCGTGTGCCTGATCCGCGTTCCCGCATCAGCAGCGGGGTCGTAGCGAGATCGGCGCACGTGATAAAGGCCCGTTCCGTCCACTCGTGCGCGGCGGGCGCGATAAGCAAAATCTCGTCGCGCAAAAAGGGTTCCGTACTCACGTCTCGGGTCCGCGGCGGTCCTTCAATGAATCCGAGCGTAATTTTCTTTTCCCTTACAGCGCTCACAATGTGTTCGGTATTGCCGCTCAGCAGCGTGGGATAAACGCGGGGATGTTCCGCGCAAAACTCGCCGAGCAGACGCGGCAGAACGTACTGCGCAATGGTTGTGGATGCGCCGAGGGTGAGGCGGCCGGCATGATCTCCGGTGAGAGCGGCGATCTCGTGCTCGGCCCGCGCCATAAGCTGATGCACGCGCCGTGTGTACTTGAGCAGCACCGTTCCCGCAGTTGTCAATCCGGCATGCGGTCCGGAGCGATCGAAGAGCTGAACGCCGAGATCTTCCTCAAGAGCCTTGATCTGCAGGCTTACCGCGGGCTGCGTCAGGTAAAGCTCCTCGGCAGCTTTGCGAAAGCTTTGCTGTTCCGCGACCGTCCGGAAAACAACCAGGCGGAAGTTCTCGATATTCGCCATTGAACTATTAGAACATTGGCGAATCAGATTTGGCGTCGCTGTTTTTGTGATTGGTTTACGAAGGAACCGATTGCAGCGCGTCGTGGGTCTCTGCGCGGAGAGCAAATAGGCGGCCGGCAGTGAGAATGCCCGCAGCCCATTGCGGCGTGGCCGTGGCATGCAGATGCGTGTATGCCGCGAAAACATTCGGCGTGACGAGGCCGTCGCGGCCCGAACCGCATCCAGTGCCGCGGAGGACGGCGCATGCGGAGGTTACGGCTTCGGAACCGCTGACGATGCGCGAATAATGGAACTCGTGTCCGCGTAGAACGGCGCCCTGCGGGAAGAATGGATTCGACGCATCGACGCGCAATTCAGTGTAGCCGTGACCTTGCGGCGTAGCAAAGGCTTCGACGTCGATGGGAAACACGTTGGCCATAGGAGAACGGACGCCTTGCCAGGTAAGCGTTCGCGCCAGAAGCATCAGGCCGCCACACTCGGCATAAACGGGAAGCCCGGCGGCGCATGTCTGGCGAAGCGATTCCAGAAAGCTGGCTGAGAGCGCATGGGCGTGCGTCTCCGGGAATCCGCCTCCAATGTAGAGAGCGTGCAGGCCGGTGGGGAGCGAAGTTGCATGGAGCGCTGAGATGGGCACCAACTCGGCGCCCGCGCGCTCCAGCTCCTCAAGATTCTCCGGGTAGTAAAACGTGAATGCCGAATCCCGAAGATATCCAATCCCGAGACCGTGCGCATCGGGCAAAGGCGTGCGCGCGTCTGCGGGAGCTGCGAGCGCAGGGGCACTGCGAGCGATGGTCAACAGCGCATCGAGGTCTACACGATTCTCCATCCCTTCGATAAGATTGCGCTCCACGCTGCCCATGGTCTGGTGCTCATCCGGAGGAACCAATCCCAGATGACGCTCGGGAAGAGGATTTTCCGCAAGGCGAGGCAGGGCGCCGATGACTGGGATGGAGCAGACCGATTCGATGGCTTCACGAAGAACTCGCTCATGCCGCTGGCCGTTGACTTGATTCAGCACAACGCCTTGAATTGAGGCGCGAGGGTCGAGTTTCTGGCAGCCCAGGACCAGCGCGGCGGCCGTGCGTGTCATCTTGGTGGCGTCGAGTACGAGCACGATGGGCGCATCAAGGATTTCAGCGAGGTTTGCGCTCGAGTACGTGCCTTCGGCGTCGAGTCCATCGAAGAGTCCGCGGTTGCCCTCGATCACATTGATCCCGCCGGGAGTAGCGTGGCGCACAAACGAGGCGCGCACTGTTTCGGCGCCCATCAGGAATGCGTCGAGATTACGAGCGGGCTGTGCCGAGGCCCATGCCAGCCACGCAGGGTCGATGTAGTCCGGCCCCTTTTTGAAGGCGCGCACGTCGAGCCCAGCGCGGCGGAGCAGCAACAAAAGACCCAGGGTGACGATGGTCTTGCCGGAGCCACCGGAGAGCCCTGCAACGAGCAGGCGCGGCATGGAAGGTTGGGCGTTCACAATCGAATGCGGCCGTAGCAAGCCTATTCCGTGCCTTCCTTGGGCGGAAGCTGGATGTACGAGCCCCCGAGGTAGCTGTAAATGCAGCGGCCGGAGTCAATGAGAATGCGGATGGCTTTCTTGCAGTCGTCCTTGCTGCAGGTCGCGTCGGCGTGTCGCGCGATCATCTCCTTGATGAGATCACCCGCTTTCAGATTTTTCTTTCCGGCACATTCTGCCACCAGTTGATACATCTCTTCCGCCAGAGTTTCAATGGGAACTGCGGCCATATCTGTCATACCTCAACCTCTTTCTGCATTGCATGTAAAGCCACCAATTGTTGCAGGCGCTCGCGAAGTCGAACCACCTCGCCGACTACGAGCGTCGCCGGCGGCTCAATGTTTGCTCGCCGCACCTCTGCAGCGATGCTTTCAAGCGTGCCCGTGACAACGCGCTCACTTTCGTAATAGGCCATCTGAATCATGGCCGCCGGCGTGGCCGGAGAGCGGCCCGCAGCAATCAAATTGCGCGCAATGGTCTCGATGTTGTGAACGCCCATGAGGAAGACCGCCGTGCCGATCCGCGCCACGGCCTCCCAGTCCACGCGATCCTCTTGGCCGTCTGCGCTGTGCCCCGTCACAATGACGACCGAAGAGGACGACTCGCGATGGGTGACTGCGATGCCGGCGCTGAGCGGAGCTGAAAGGCAGGATGAGACGCCGGGAACGACCTCGAAGGGGATTCCGTGTTCGGCCAGATACTCCACCTCTTCTCCGCCACGGCCAAAGAGAAACGGGTCGCCGCCCTTGAGACGAACAACCGTCTTGCCTTGTTGCGCCTTTTCGACAAGAAGAGTGTGAATGTCGTTCTGGCGCGCGTGATGGCCGGGTTCCTTGCCCATGTAAATTTTTTCCGCCGAGGTTTTGGCCAGGGCGAGGGTTCCGTCATGGACGAGACGGTCGTAGACGAGGACATCGGCCTCGCCGATAAGCCGGACAGCACGGACGGTCAAAAGATCCGGATCGCCCGGACCGGCGCCGACCAGAATCACCTTTCCGGGTCGATCATTACACGAGGCCGCGGGAGAAGTTCCCGGTCTTGTTCCCGACGATGGATCTACGAACACCATTCAACTTTTCTCCACTCGGCCGCAAATTTGACTAGCTTTCTACTTCCTCTCGCACCGAGAGCACGATCTTGTAAAACACCGTGATGAGAAACGCACCGACCGACCAGATTCCTGCAACGATGCTCCACTCCGGCAGCGTAGGCGCATAGTGTGTAACCGAACCCAGCGGCGACGGCACAAAGCCGCCCACGATCAAGCCCAGGCCTTTCTCGAGCCAGAGCGAGGTGAACACAAGGATGCAGGCGAGGGGCAGTTGCGTCCGGCGCCAGGCGGGCGTGAACAAAATGATGAGCGCGGCAATCGCGAACACTCCGGAAACCCACATCCAGGGAGCAAGATTGTGCCCGCCGCCGAGCAGGTAGAGATACTCAAAGTGCACGGTGTGTTCCGGGATCGCCGCGTAAAAGACCGTGAACACTTCAACCAGCACGAAAAAGACATTGATTGCCATCGCATAGGTCATGATGATGGCTAGTTTGCGAATGGCGTCCTTGCCCACGTCGTAGGCAGTGAGCTTGCGCAACGCGAGGCAAAGCAGGATGAGCAATGCCGGACCGGAAGAGAATGCAGAGGCGAGAAAGCGTGGCGCAAGAATCGCAGTGAGCCAGAAGGAACGGCCTGAAAGCCCGCTGTAGAGAAATGCGGTGACGGTGTGGATGCTGATAGCCCACGGGATGGAGAGGATCGCCAGTGGCTTGATCCATCCCGGCGTAGATGTTTCTTCCCGTTCCGCGCGAAGCGTGACGAAGGCAATGATTGCGTTCAGCAACAGGTAGCCGCTGAGAGAGATCATGTCCCAGAACATGAGCGAGCGGGGCGAGGGGTAAAGAATGATATTGAGCACGCGTGAGGGCTGGCCGAGATCTACAAAGATGAAGAGGATGCACATGATCACGGCGGCGATGGCGAGAAATTCACCAAGAATCGTGACGCGCGCGAATTGCTTTTCGCCGTGCAGATAATAAGGCAGCACAACCATTACGGCCGAAGCGGCGACACCTACAAAGAAAGTGAATTGCGCGATGTAAAGTCCCCAGCTCACGTCGCGACTGAGGCCCGTGATGCCCAGACCCTGATCCAGTTGCCGTAAGTAAAAGCAGAAGCCGGCAGCGCTGACGCACACGAGAAAGAGCAGCCACATCCAGTAGCGGCGGCTTCCTTTAAGCGCTTTGTCGAGCATCAACATGGCATCAGACCAGGTAAAAAACCGACGGGCCGGTTCCGAGTTCCGGTTCGCGTTGCACGGCAAAGTGCTCGCGCAACAGTTGGCGCGGTTCGGAGTCTGGGTCCGAAAGATTGCCGAAGGTGAGGACATGCTGAGGGCAGGCGTCGACGCAGGCCGGCTTGAGGCCATGCGCGAGCCGCTCCTCGCAGAAGTTGCATTTTTCGACCACGCCTTTGGTGCGCGTGGGGAAATCGGGATTGATGCTGGCGATGCTGGGCCGCGGATCCTCAAAGTTAAAACTGCGCGAGCCATAGGGGCAGGCGGCAACGCAGTAGCGACAGCCGATGCAGCGATGCCAATCCATCATCACGATGCCGTCGTCGCGTTTCCAGGTGGCTTGCGTGGGGCAGACGCGCGTGCAGGGTGGATCGGCGCAGTGGTTGCAAAGCAGCGGGACCATCGTCTCCGCGTCGCTTGGCGGGGCGTAGCCACTTTGCGCGGAAGGAAAGACCGTGGCGTACGGCTCGGTCCAGATCCATTTCACTTCGTGCGCGCGATTGGCAATCTGCGGAATGTTGTGCGCGGCGTTGCAAGCATGGACGCAGGCGTTGCAGCCATCCTTCTCGCGGCATTTGTTGAGATCGATGACCATGCCCCAGCGCGTGGGTTGCGTGGACGCGACACGCGCGGCCGATGCGGGCTGATTGACGGATCGCACAGCCGGCTTGCATCCGGCTGCAAGCAGCGAAAGGCCGGAGAGGCGCAGAAAATCCTTGCGCGAAATCTTCATGGCATGCTCCGAGTTGTGAAGCGGGCAATTGCTTGCGGATCGCTGTGGCAATTCCAGCAGTTCGGAGTAGAGACACCGGAATAGGCGTGACAGCGGTCGCAGAATTGCTGCTTGTTGTGACAGCCCAAGCAGGTTCCCGTGAGGCTTTTCTCGTAGACCTTGCCATTGAACGCGACAAATCGACGGTCGCTGTGGCGCACCATGTCTTCACGCCATTGGATCAGCATCTGCATGTGCGCCTCGCGCATGGTGCCGGCGGGCGCGACGCATTCTTTCTGGTTTGTAGGCATCTCCAGGTTCGGAGGCTTGCTCGACACCTTCCCATTCGCGACCGCATACCAGGCGGGACAGGTGAGTGCCGCGACGAAGACGGCCAAACCAGCAAAGATCCACACACGATCACGCATGGCCGGCCTCGCTCGCGCCGATTGCCGCGTGTGCCTCGGCTGGGAACGGCTCGCCGCGCAAATCGGCAACGCGTTCTTTCTCGCCGGTCATCACCAGCGCGTTGCCCAGCAGTTCGTGCACACCGGCGACCTCAACGCCCGGCACCCAGTACTCGAGGAGCGTGGGCAGCGTGGCCTTATCGATGGCGCAGATGCAGGTGAGCAGATTGACGCCGTGCTTTTCTTTCACGTATTTCACGGCGTTGGCGCGCGGAAAGCCGCCGCGCAGACGCATTTCGAGGTTTTCGTCGGTGCCAAGGCCAGCGCCTGAGCCGCAGCAGAAGGTCTGCTCTCGGATAGTGTTTTCCGGCATTTCGTGAAAATTGTTGCAGACAGCCCTGAGGATGGATCGCGGTTCCTCCAGCAGGCCCATCGAGCGCGCTGGGTTGCAGGAGTCGTGATAGGTTGCGATCCAGCGATCGTTACGCCGGGGATCGAGCTTGAGCTTGCCGTGATGGATGAGGTCGGCGGTGAATTCGCAGATGTGCACCATTTTTGTGGAGCGGGCATTCTTGAATACCGTGCCGGTGATGGGCGAGACGGGCGTTTCCAGGAAATCGGCCGGGCCGTTCATCGTATCCATATACTGGTGCAGCACGCGCCACATGTGGCCGCACTCGCCGCCGAGAATCCATTTGACGCCGAGACGTTTGGCCTCCTCGTAAATCTTGGCGTTGAGCCGCTTCATCATTTCGTGCGAGGAGAAGAGGCCGAAGTTGCCGCCTTCCGAAGCATAGGCGCTGACCGTGTAATCGAGGCCAATTTCGCGGAAGAGCATCAGGTAGCCGAGCAGCGTGTAGTAGTGCGGCGTGCCAAAGTAATCGGCCGAGGGCATGACGAAGAGCACTTCGGCACCTTTGCGGTTGATTGGGATTTCGAAGTCGAGGCCGGTGATCTCAGCAGCCTCGTCGGCCGCAAAGTCGAGGCTGTCTTTGAATCCGTGCGGCTGAATGCCGAGATGATTGCCGACGCGAAAACAGTTGGCCGCGGGTTCAAGCACCCAGTTGGTGTTGCAGCCGATGAGATTGAGCAGCTCGCGTCCCATCATGGTGATCTCTGCGGTGTCGATGCCATAAGGGCAGAAGACGGAGCAGCGGCGGCACTCGGTGCACTGGTAGAAATAGTAAAACCACTCCTTGATCACATCCTCAGTGAGTTCGCGGCCGCCGGCCAGCGCGCCAAAAACACGACCTGTAAACGTGAAGTAGCGGCGGTAAATGGAGCGCATCAGTTCTGCGCGCACCACGGGCATGTTCTTGGGGTCGGAGGAGCCGAGATAGAAGTGGCATTTGTCGGCGCAGGCGCCACAGCGCACGCAAATGTCCATGAAAAGGCGGAAGGAGCGATATTTCTGGAGCCGCTCTTTCATGCCGTCGAGGATGATGCGCTTCCAGTCGGGCGGAAGCTTCCAGTCGCCATCGAGCGGTTGCCAGGCGCGCGGATTGGGAAGGCCGAGAGCGGTGAGAGTTTTGGGCGCGGCACTGTAACAGATTGAGCCCTTGCGAAACCCGACATGCGGATCGCGCCAGTCGCCATGCGGCGCCTCTAGCTCAATTTGTACGAGCGTTTTCGGCATCCCGGGTCCCATTCTCCATTTCGACTGGAATTCCTGCCGCCAGCATCTTGTCGCGGAATTCCTCTTCCCACTCCGCATAGGTGTGCGTTTTTACTGGAGTGTTCCACGGATTGATATGCCGCCGGCTGCGGCTGTTGTTGGCGAGATTGCGGGTGGGGCTGAGAAATACACCACCCATGTGCATCAACTTGCTGAAGGGGAGATATGCGGCGAGCGCGCAGACCAAGAGCAAATGGCAAACAAAGAGCGTGCTCAGCGCTTGTGGAGCGCCAGGCCGGAATGCGGCCAGGCTGAGCGCAAATTGCTTCACGCTGAAAATGTCGACACGCGTGAAGTAGCGCATGAGAATGCCAGTGATGGCGATGGCCAGTAGCAGGAAAAGCGCGAAGTAGTCAGAGAAAAGCGAGAGGTAGCGCAGGGCGGGATCGCGAAAACGCCGGACAAGCAGATAGGCCAGCGCGCTCACCAAAATCACGTCAGAGAGATAGAGTGGAGGCACGCCGATCTGGAAATAGCCGTCGAGGCGTTCGAGAGCGTTGACGAATGCCGGCACCGGTTCGAGAAACAGACGCAGATGGCGGAGCAGGATCAGCAGCAGCGCCCAATGAAAGGCCAGGGAACCGAGCCAGAGAGCTGCGCTCTCGCCCAGAATCAGGCGTCCGCCGGAGAGGCGCGCGCGGTTATTGCGAAAGAGCGAGCGGAAGAGCAGAATCTCGGCAGCCATGCGACCAACGACGCCCCATCGCGTAGAGGGGTTGTCGATTTTCGCGGAACGGATCCAGGCGAGCGATTTTTGCTGGCCACAGGTGACGGGGATGTGGAAGGGAACCGGCGCCGACGCCCAGCGTGCGACGCGCCAGCAGAAGCCAACGAGAAGCGCGGCGAAGGCAACGTAAGGAACAATCGTAGCAAGGACCATGCGCGCCGGTTCGCTGTGCCCGCCCGCAATGCCGGCCAAAACCAGGGCCAGCACCGTGAGCAGCGAATAGAGCGCATTCATGGTTGGTCCCTTCACTTTGCCGCGTATTGCATGCGGAGGCGCAATTCTTTCTCGCGCAGCCTGGCAATCTGATCGCGGCAGGCCATGTACTGGTCGAAGGCCATCAAAGCCAATTCGTCGATCCGGTTTTCAAGAGCTTGCGGGACTTCGCCCGTGACTTCAGCAACGACATCGCGGAGGTCGAAGATGAAGCGCAACGCGTCGGAGGGACGAAAATCCTGTACGGCACGAAGGCGGACCAGGGCGTCAAGCGCGGGTGCAATCGCTTTCTCATCCATTTCGCCGAGCAACTCGCGGGCAAGCGTGGTCAGGTTCTCCTTGAGGACATGGCCTGCGGGATTGCGGAAGGGATCCAGCTCGCCGCTCAGGAGCGAATGCGCCTCCGCGGGATAGGACGCAAGTGTCCGCTCGATCCAACGCTCCGCGACGATCTCCGCGATGGTCCCGCTCATGGCAACCTACACGCAGCCGGTGGGCTTGGGAAGTCCCGCGAGTTTGCAGGCGCCCTTGGCCGGGCCGGATGGAAAGAGCTGGTAAATTTCACTCAGCTTGTAGCCGGTCTCTTTGCAAACCTTGCGAACCATAGGCGCGATGCCAAACTGAAGATAGTAGTTGCGGATGTAGTTGATGACCTTCCAATGGCCTTCGGTCAACGCATCGATCGACTCGGATTTGGCAAAGTCCTTTGCCACGTCCTCGGTCCAGAGAGCGGGCTCCTCAAGGAAGCCATCCTCGTCGACATCGTATTTCTTGCCTTCCACTTCAAACGTCGGCACAATTCACCTCACAATCAGTTCATTACGATGTATCCGCACGGACACGAATCCGCGCATTTTCCGCAACCGTTACAGAGATCGAGCTTGATTTTGTAGTGCTCGCCCTTGGGCAGCTTGACGAAACAGTTCTTGCTGCAGTACATCCAGCAGGTTTCACAGTCCATGCACATGCCGCATGACATGCAGCGCGCGGCTTCGGCAAGCGCCTCGGTCTCGGTCATGGCAACGCCGCTGTCGACGCGCTGAGCAGCTGCCGGATACCAATCGAGCTTCAAACTTTCAGAACGAATGACGGCAGATGCGGTTGACTGCGTTGCGCCGCGGCCTTCAAGGTGGGCGGAGATGGCTTCGGCGACCGCGCGTCCCTGGGCAATTGCGACGCTCACGGTATTGAGCACGCGCGGGATGGCTTCGGTAGTTTCTACAGCCGGGATTACCGGCGGCTCCGCGGGCAATTCGCCGATGAGCGCTGCGCCGCCATCAGTACCGGCGCGGAGCTCCAATTGGGCGGCTTTTTGCAAACCCATCGCGAAGAAGACGACGTGAAAGTTCCGCTGCAACTCTTCGAGCGGAAGATCCTGGCCCACGACGCAGCCGGCGCGCAATTCGATGCCGAGACCGAGAATGTTTTCGATTTCCGCATCGAGGATATCGACAGGAATGACGGAGCGAGGGATGCGAGAACGCATCATGCCGCCGGGAAGGGGCGCAGCGTCGATGACGGTGACCGCGTAACCCTTGCGGGCAAGATGCCAGGCTGCGGAGAGCCCGGCAGGCCCTGCGCCGACCACGGCAATTCGCGGGGCATCGGCGCGAGTCGGAGTGAGTGTCTCGGCGCGTAATCCCTGTGCTATGGCAAAATCGCCGACGAACTGCTCCAGTTTGTTCACGGCGAGCGGCGAGTCTTTTGCCTTGCGATTGCAGTTCAGCTCGCAAGGATGCTGGCAGACGCGGCCGCAGATGGCAGGGAAGGGATTGTGCTCCAGAATCTTGCGCCAGGCGAACTCAAAGGCTTGCTCAGGCGTGCGGCCGTAGGCCTTATGCTGGGCCAGCGCCACGAGCCACCCGCGCACGTCTGTTCCACTGGGACAGCTATGGATGCAGGGAGCCGTTTTTGCAACGTAGGCGGGGCGATGAGAAGGACCACCGGCGCCGTCAGCGACGCCGTGCTTGATCACCGGTTTCTTCACATCTTTGAAGAGTCCCATCAGCAGCCTCTACTCGTCATGTGCGTTGCCCGCGTCGATCCTTTAGTAGCGGATGTGTGTGGAGCGCGCGAAAGTCATGCCGGCATTCTTGAAATCGTCGATGTGATAGCGGGTGAACTCGAAGCCGGTGAGCTCGAAGAATCGCGGCCAGCCGATGCGGTCGATCCACTCGCCCACGCGCTCGTACCTGCGAGCTTCACCGCGGTAGACATCGACAATCTTGACAACTGCTTCGACCACTTCAGGCCAACGCGGCGGATTGTTGGGCAGAAACGGAATGGCGAGACGCGAGAAGCGCGGGGCGCTGCGCGCATTGCTGACCTTGCCGCCGACCCAAATGGAGAGCCCGTCGTTTTCTGCGTCGGCCAAAGGCATAGCGGGGCATACGCTGAAGCAATTTCCGCAGTACATGCACTGCTCCTCGAGAACTTCGACGGATTGCTTGCCTCCCACGCCGGGCACGGGGCGGATGGCGCCCGTGGGGCACGAGGCAACCAGCGTCGGCACCTCGCAGGCCTTCGAGAGCAACTCGCTTTGGATCTTGGGCGGGCGGCGGTGCACGCCGAGAATGGCGATGTCAGAACAATGCACTGCGCCGCACATGTTCAGGCAGCAGGCCACGGCGATGCGCAGCTTGGCGGGCAAATCTTCGTGCGTAAAGTGATCGATGAGAGCATCCATCAAGCTTTTGACCAGTCCCGAAGCGTCAGTGGCCGCGGCGTGGCAATGCACCCAGCCCTGCGTGTGCACGATGTTGCTGATGGCATTGTTGGTGCCGCCGACGGGAATGCCGAGTGAAGCCAACTCCTGCTTGAGCGGCTCGATCAGCTCTGGATCGATGAGGAGAAATTCAACATTGTTGCGGCTGGTGAAGCGCAGATAACCGCCGCAATATTTGTCGGCGAGATCGGCATACTTGCGCAGAGTTTGAATGCTGAGCAGACGAGGCGTGCCTGCACGCACGGTGTAGAGCCGGTCGCCCGATTCGGCAACATGGCA
>JBEKGH010000007.1:0-186722 GCA_050012895.1 Occallatibacter sp. | reverse complement strand
CGCGTCCGCTCCACCCGAGGATCGCGCAAATCGGCAAAATGCTTCAGGGGGCTGTCCATCTCCCCATCTCATCCCGCCATACCCGCGCCGCATATAGCAATTAAGATGCGTTTGCCCTGCCCCCTGCACAACTTTTGTTGCGGCTCCGCCGCTCCCGTGTTTCAATGACAGTGATCTACGCGCACGATCCCCCCAACTGAATGATCGGGTGCCTGGGCCTATGAGTGATGCGGATCAATACGAGCCCAATCAGAAATCAGCTGCTGATGCCCAGTCGGCGGGCTCCGGCGAAGAACCTCCCACCTCCAAATTCGAAGTCGTGCCCACCCGGCAGACCGACCTGCCAGAGCTGTACACTTTTCGCGAAGCCTTTGCGCCCCCCCCGGCAGAACTGGCTCGTCCGCAGAAGAAGAGGCCTCCGGTTCCCTTCGCCGGAATTCTCATGGGGGTCGCGTTGCTCGCGCTCGTCGCGTTCCTCATTTTTGCCGTTCCCTCGTTGTTCCAGCCCAAGGCGCCCGTACCCTACATCGATATGGGAAGCCAGAGATTCGATCCCGCAGGACTCAGCGGCCGGCTCGTTGCGCGCTGGGAGAGCAGCGGCTCTTACCAGCTCTTCCTCGATCCCATCGATCCGCAGCAGGTGGCTAGCTTCGCGGCCGTAGCTCAGGATCCGTCGCGCCAGCTCTCGGTAACGCTTCGTATTCGGGATGCTGCCGGCCTCGTAGCCTGCCAGAAACAGATTCTCTTTCCCGCTTCGGTGGCCCACACCCCAGGCACGAAATTCATCGCGCCACGCGAGCCGCGGCAGACCCAGACCGGTGACATCGCGCAGAATATGACCGGCGAGGACGGTCAGATTGCTGAGATCGATCTGATGGGCCCGCTGCCCTGCGCGGCGAAAGCCTACTCATCGTTCAAGAGCTGGGATTTCTTCACCAATTTTCCAACCGTCGCCGAGCAGGGCGAATGGCTGCGGCAAGAGAAAGAGCTGAACGCGAAAGCCCACGGAGGCGGCGAACTTTTGCCGCGGAGTCAGCACCTGCCAACATCGATTGAGGGCGATGACGTCATCGTTGGCGACAATCCCTCGCGCGGCACGGTCGAGACCAGCGGCGGACGGGTGTTTTTTCTGGGCGTAGCCGGCATGCACAACCGCGCAACCGACTGGCAGGTCTTTCCCGCCTCCATTCACTTCCGCTGCGACAAAAGCGGCTCCTGCGTCCTCACCCGCCCCGGCTCTCATGTTTCCTTGCAGGCGCGGCTGCTGAAATGACAGTGGTCAGTGATCAGTGTTCAGTGGTCAGAGACAAGCTCTCGGCCATCGGCTTTCAGCTAATACCAACCGCTGTCGTCACTCGCCGACCGCTAACCAATCGCCACTACCCACTGATCACTGGCCACTGGCCACTGACCACTGCGTTACCATGAATGCGATGCACGTTCTTTCCGCTGCCGAGATGCAGGCCTGCGACCGCGCCACCACGGAGCAGTTCCGATTTCCGTCAATTGATCTGATGCGCAATGCGGCGGCGGCCGTGGCGGGTTTTGCGCGCGAGCAATTTCCGTTGGCGCGGAGCGTCACGGTGCTCTGCGGAACCGGCAACAACGGCGGCGACGGCATGATGGCGGCGCGGTTGCTCTCCGAAGCCGGTCTTAAGGTGATTACGCTGCTGCTGGGCGAGCCGGAACAACTCAAGGGCGATGCGGCCGTAGCGTGGAGCGAGCTGAACAACCCGAAGCATGGCGAGGTGCGCGTGGTTGCTCATGCGCACGACCCCCACGAACCCTTCGATCAGGACGATGCGTTCCGGGCCGATCTGATTGTGGACGCGCTGTTCGGTACGGGGTTCAGGCCGCCGCTGCCGCGCTTGGCTTTGGCGGCGCTCGAGTGGATGCAGCGCAGCCCTGCTCCGGTTCTCGCGCCCATTCTTGCTATTGACTTGCCCTCCGGCTGGCCCGCCGATGAAACCGGCGCAACCCCTTCCTGCACGTTCTTTCCTGCCGACGCCGTCATCACCTTTACCGCGCCCAAGCCGGCGCACGTCTTCGGGCAACTCACGCGCCGCTGGGATCAACCCGTCGTCGTCGCGCCCATCGGCTCGCCGGATGAGGTGATTCGTTCCGAGCTCAAACTCGATTGGGCGGGGTCGTCGCTCGAGCTCGTGCAAATGCCGCGCGCCACGGCGGCCAACAAAGGCAACTTCGGCCACGTGCTCGTGGTCGGGGGAAGCTTCGGTTCAGCCGGAGGCAAAGCCGGAGCGCCAACCATGACGGCTCTGGCTGCGCTGCGCGCCGGCGCGGGCCTCGTCACTGCGGCGGTTCCTGCGCCCGCGCTGCCGGTGGTTTCTTCGTTTGCCGCGGAATTGATGACCTGGCCGCTCGCGGCGACGACGGAGGGCCAGATTGCCGCCGAGAATCTCGATGCGAAACAAGTGGCCGCGCTGACCGAGGGAAAAACCGTGCTCGCCATCGGGCCGGGAATGGGGCAAAGCGCGGAAACGACGAAATTCACCATGGGACTTTTGTCGGCCACTAAGATTCCCACCGTCATCGACGCCGACGCGCTGAATATTCTGGCCACCGACACGACCCAACTGGCCGAACTCGCCAAGGGACGCACGCTGGTGCTCACGCCGCACCCCGGCGAGATGGCCCGCCTCATTGGATGCACCATCGCCGAAGTCCAGGCCAACCGGCTCGATATGGCGCGCAGCTTTGCGCAGCGCATGGGCGTCACTTTGGTGTTGAAAGGCGCACGGACCCTCATCGCGCATCCCGACGGCCGCATAGCCGTCAACACCAGCGGCAATCCCGGCATGGCCAAAGGCGGCAGCGGCGACCTGCTCACCGGGCTCATCGCCGGACTGCTTGCACAATATTCTTACGATCCCGCGCACGCTGTGGAGGCCGCGGTCTATTTGCACGGGCTGGCCGCGGATTTGGCCGTGCGCGAAGGCGACGAGCACACCTTGCTGGCTACCGATTACCTGGCGCAACTGGCGCGGGCGTACCAATCGCGCTTGCATCGTTTTGAAGTGGGCGGCAAAAACGGGTATGTTTGGTTGCAGGGGGCATTGCATGCAGCGGATTAAGAGCGCGTGCAGCAGCCAAGCCGCATGGAGCGGATGAAAAGCGTATCCAGCAGTGGAAATGCCCTTTTGAAAGTCTCCGAAGAGGATAGTGAATGAGCAACGCCGCAGTTGTCGCGGAAGGCAGAACGTACGAGTTCACCACGCAAAGTGGCGCGGACACCATCGCCGTGGGCCGCAAGCTGGCTGAATTGCTTCAGCCGCCGCAGTTGCTGCTGCTCGGCGGAGACCTGGGCACCGGCAAGACCACGTTGGTCAAAGGCATCGCCCAGGCCCTCGACGCCGCCGAGCCCGACGAAGTCACCAGCCCCACCTTCACTTTGATTCATGAATATGACGGCACGCGCCACGGCAAGCCGGTCAAGCTTTATCACCTGGATGTCTACCGCCTGGAGAGTGAGCGCCAGTTGGAGACGCTCGGCCTCGACGATCTGCTTTCGGCCGATTCGCTGGTGCTGGTGGAGTGGGGCGACAAATTCAAGAGCATCCGCAAGCGCGCCACGGGCGAGATCGTGATCGCCTCCGAGGGCGGCGACGCGCGCAAAATCACCGTGACGTTGAAAGAAAAATAGCGGGGTTAGCTGCTTTTCGCACATTCAATTCAGCACGAAAATGGGTGCCCCACATCTCGATTTTGAGATGTGGGATAGCACAAGCCCTGACCAGGCATTGTCATCCTGAGCAATAAGAAAGTACTGTCATCCTGAGCGAGCTATGGCGCATGAAATGCGCCATAGCGAGTCGAAGGATCTGCGGTTGTTTTTCCGTGGATTCCGGATTCGCCACACGAAAGAGTGTGGCGTCAGCAGGCTTCGCCGTCGTTCTAACACCGCTAACTCCGCTAGCCCCGCTAGCTCCGCTTTTTTGACGCTCATGAACCGCATCCCCTTCGACGAAGTCCGTGAAACTCTCGCCGGCGTCCTGCGCCAGCTCGGCTTCGCGCCCAATCGCGCCCAGACCTGCGCGCGCCTCTTTGCCGAAACCACGGCCGACGGCGTGTATACGCACGGCATCAACCGTTTCCCGCGTTTTGTGGCCACCATTCGCAACGGCTGCGTCGATCCTGCAGGCCAGGCCGCCGCTACGGCGCGGTGCGGCGCGCTGGAGCGCTGGGACGGGCACAAAGGCCCCGGCAATCTGAACGCGCTGGCCGCCATGGAGCGCGCCATTGCACTGGCCCGCGAGCACGGCATCGGCTGCGTCTCCATGGGCAATACCAATCACTGGATGCGCGCCGGTACCTACGGCTGGCAGGCCGCGGAGGCTGGCTTGATTGGCGTCTGTTGGACCAACACCATGCCCAATCTGCCGCCCTGGGGCGGAGCGGAGCGCGCCATCGGCAACAATCCCCTGGTAATCGCCGTGCCGCGCTCAAGCGGGCCGGTCGTCCTCGACATGGCCATGTCGCAGTTTTCCTACGGTACCCTCGAAAGCTACAGGAAGCGAGGCGAGCAACTGCCGGTTGACGGAGGCTTCGACACCGAGGGCAATCTGACGCGCGATCCGGCGGCGATCGAGAAGTCCTGGCGGCCGCTGCCGATTGGGTACTGGAAGGGATCTGGGCTCGCCGTGGTGCTCGACATGGTGGCGGCCATGATGGCGCTGGGCCGCGCCACGCATGAGATCGCACCCGACGCCGAACGCGAAGCCGGCATCTCGCAGATGTTTTTGGCTCTCAATCCCGCGGCTTTTGGCGACGTATCACAGGCAGAGAAAATTGCCGACGCAGTCGTCGCATCCCTGCACAACTCCCGGCCCGCTGCGCCAAATCGCAAGGTCCGCTATCCCGGCGAGCAAACCCTGCGCATCCGCGAGGAAAACTTGGCGCTTGGGCTGCCGGTCGAACCTGCGGTGTGGGCTGAGATTCTGACGATGTGAAAGAGGCCGGACGCATCTGCGTGCGCCCGGCCGTTGCGAGTGGTTCTCAGAACCCCATGATGTTGTAGCCGCAATCGACGTAGATGACTTCGCCTGTAACAGCGCTGGCCAGATTGCTGGCCAGGTAAAGCGCCGTGCCGCCCACTTCGCTTTGGTCCACGTTGCGGTGCAGCGGAGCACGCTCCGCATGCGACTTGAGCATGTCGCCCAGCGCGCCCACGCCGCGCGCCGCCAGCGTCTTGATGGGCCCGGCCGAAATGGCGTTGACGCGGATGTTCTTCGGGCCCAGCTCGTACGCCAGGTAGCGTACGGCAGACTCCAGCGAGGCCTTGGCCAGGGCCATCACGTTGTAGTGCGGCACCACTTTTTCGGCGGCATAATAAGTGAGCGTGATGATGCTGCCGCCTTCCGTCATCAATGGCAACGCGCCGCGGGTTACGGCAATCAGCGAGTAGACGCTCACGTCATGCGCGATGCGGAAGCCTTCGCGGCTGGTATTGATGAACTCGCCCTTCAGGTCCTCGGCGGGCGCGTAGGCAACGGCGTGCACCAGGATGTCGATCTTCGCGTACTTTTCCTTGAGCGCCGCGAACAGGGTTGCGATCTCCTGGTCGTTTGACACGTCGCACTGGAAACCGCTGGCGCTGCCGAGCTCGTTGATCAGGTCCTCGGCCTCAGCCCGCATGCGCTCATTCTGGTAACAGATGGCCAGGGTGGCGCCGGCCTCGTGAAGTTTTTGGGCGATGCCCCAGGCAATCGAGCGCTTGTTGGCCAGCCCGAAGACCACGGCTGTCTTGCCCGCCAGGTTAATCATGCGATGAGTGTTCCTCCGAGTACTTGGTCCAAAGGGGAAAACGGCGGAGCCGCGCCAATTTTCAGAATACCAGAGCGATTTTCGTCGCAATCGTACGTGCAGTGGATCAGTTTGAAGCCGTCGTGAAAGGGCGTAATTCCAGAGGCTGTTGGAAAAACTCGTTTGACCCGGTGTTTTGTATCAGTCCCCCACCGGGTTTTCCGACCTCGATGGATCAAACGAGCCCGTTGACGCCAACCCGCCAACTTGCCAACGCCGCGAACGCGGCGCCAACCCGCCAATTTGTCAAATCGCTCGTTTCGTTGATTCACGTTTCTGTTTCTTTCTAGGGCATGACTTCAGTCGTGCCGAAATAACAGCAAAATGAATGGGGGCTTTAGCCCTTGAGGGATGGTTTTTCTCCACTTATACTCGCGCGTTCGCAACCGCTGCCGCGGACCCGGAAAGGATGGGGCGCCGTTACCCGCCCAGATCGATCAATTCCACGCGCCCCACGGGCCTCCCCAGGAATCGCGAACCGAGGCGCTCGAACTTCTCCACGGAATCAGTCGCGAAACAGCGCACCTCGGTCTTCGCAGCTCCCCCTGCAGCCGTCGCAACGCGTCCTCCTAAGCGCCCGTTGCAGAGCTCGACCGCTGCCCGCGCCGCCGCTTCGGCCGAGTCGATCACCTTCACTCCCGGGCGCACCGCGTGCTCGATCAGCGGCCGCAGCAGCGGGTAATGGGTACAGCCGAGCACCAGCGTGTCGGGCGTCATACCGAGAGATCCAGCCTCGGCGCGCAACTCGTTCAAATAAACGTCAATCACCTCGGCCGTCACAGGATGGTCGGTCCATCCCTCCTCGACCAGCGGCACCAGCAGTGGGCAGGCCTTCTCGAGGGCGCGCAATCCCTGCGCACGGCACGCCTCCGCGTAGGCATGGCTGCGCACCGTGGCTTCGGTGGCGATCACCAGCACGTCACCCGTGGTGGAAGCATTGCGCGCGGCCATCGCGCCCGGCTCGATCACGCCCAGCACGGGAACCGGCACCGCATCCTGAATGGCGTCGAGCGCCAGGGCGCTGGCAGTGTTGCAGGCGATCACCAGGAACTCCGCGCCCTGCTCGCGCACCAGGAATTGAGCGCTCTCGGCCGCGTAACGCGCAATCGTGCGCCGCGATTTCGAGCCGTAAGGCAGCCGCGCCGTGTCGCCGAGAAACGCGAAGCGCGCGCGCGGCAGCCGTTCGATGAGCGCGCGCAGCACCGTCAATCCGCCGAAGCCGGAATCGAAGACGCCGATGGTGGGAGTTGTCATAGTGCTCAGATCGCGGGCTTGGCCGGTGGATAGAAATTTCCAAGGCTCTGGGACAACCAGCACAATTCGCGGAAGACGCCTCCCGAGTATGGATTACGCGTCCCGTTCCGGACAAAAAACGAATTGAGCGCGCTTTTGACAAGGCCATAAACCGTGAGCATTTGTGGCACGGACGGAGCACGGTCGCGCCGAAATGCATTGCGGAGTTCGCTGAGGACGCCTTCCGCAGTGCCGGAATGGATGTACGGGTCGGTCCCATTCAGGTCGCTGGCCGATCTTTGCAACCGATAAGGCTCGGACTCCCACACAAACCAGGTGTGACTTTTGGGATGAAGATTGGCCCAGGTGATAGTCATACCCAATTCGAGAGGCATATTGAACCGAGGGAGGCTGGCAGGAGCAACACTCACTTCGACTCGGGAGAGATCGTGGATGGAAAATCGGCAGCTTTGGATGAGTTCGAAGATTCGATCCAGCCTGCGCTTCCCGCCTGGGATTTCGGAGGCAAGATGAGGAACCAAGTCCAGTTGGAAAAGCCCAACGATATAGGCGATGTAAAGGCTGGAGAATTCTTCGTCGTAAGGAATATTCAGAAAGACGCCGTTTGGATCAGGCAGCGGAGGCACGCTTGCGCCTCTTTTCTGGTTCGACGGCTGAACTCGCCGCGGCTCGCTCTCTAGCGAGAAACTGTTTAACTAGCTTCTCGGCCAGCGCTTCCATCTCTTTCTGACGACGTTTGGAAATGCCGAGACTCTTCGCCACCTCTTCAGAGGTGGGCCGGGGCGCCGTGATGTAAACCGACTTGGGCATGGCTACTGTTCCATGATACTGCGAATTCCGCGGAATGGAAACGGCCATGTTGAGGCGCGGCGATCAGGGCCGCGGAACCATTTCGGCGGCAAGGTAGGTGCGTGTCAAATCGGCGTGCCCGGCCAGTGTGGCGCGGGTCTGGCCGTCCACCAGAAATCGCACTTCGGTCACGCGCGGCAGGTTGGCGTTCAGCGTGGCGCAGATGGAAAGAATGGTAAGCGTTTCGGTCTCGAGTCCCGAGGGATGTCCAGCCGCAAACGCGCTGGTCAGATTCACCACGGCAAGCTGCGGCGATGTGGGCGAGGCCTTCCCACTGCCCTCCGCAATGGGCACAAGAAAGACTTGGGCGATGGAGTTGGCGCCACCGGGAACGGGATGCGCGGCATCGGGTGCAGCGTACAGGTCGAGCAGTTTGCCGAGCACGGCACGCGCGCGGGCCTCGGGATTCTCCGGCAGAGGCAAGGTCAAAATCCGCGATTGCACGGAGTTGTCTGCATCGTTGGCCACCATCAGCGTGGCCTGTTCCGCCGGAGCCACCAGCGGCGCCTGCGTAGGCGCTGCATCCTGGCCCCGCAGCAGGCGCTCGTGCGCGCGCCGCAACTGGTTCCACAGCACCGCGCCCATGATGACCGAGGCCAGCAGCAGGATCACGAACAGCACGGTTTGGTGGCGAGGGATCACGGCTGCGGTTCTCCGAATTGCGTGCCGTCCGATCGCCATTCCACCAATGCCGCCGCCAGCGCCTCGGCTACCTGCGCCTCGAACCCAGCATCGTCCGCGCTCGCCGCGTCGCTTGGGCGTTGCGGCGCAACTTCAACCGCGACGGCAGGGCAGGCCATGCGGTCAATCGCAGGCAGCGCCGTTTGGCCGAGAGTCACCGTGATGCCGGCATGGGTAAGCGCCGAATTCAGCACGCCGGCCAACTCGGTGCTGCGCCGTATCCATGCCGACTGCGCGGTCCTCCAAGCCACAAAGCGCGCATCCGCCGCAGAAGGAAGGGAAGAAATGAACAGGTGCACGGCGGGTCCGCTCTTGGAGTAGACCAGCGCCGCGTGCAGATTCAGGCAGGCCGCGGCATTGGCGCGGTTGGCAATCTCGGCGCGCCGATCCGCATCCACGTCCGCGCCCGACTCGCGCGTCGTGACCACGGCAATGCCGCGCGCCATGAGCAGCGAGCGCAGCTTCACGCTAAGCGCCAAAGTATAGTCCTTTTCCGCCTGGCTGCCGAGCCGCGCGCCAAGGTCGTCGCCGCCGTGGGCCGCGTCGAGCACCACCACGAATTTCGGCGCGGGTGCGGGAGGTGCTTGCTGCGCGGCTGCGAACGATCCGGCTGCCGCGAGAGCTGCCAGCGAGCCTTTCAGCATCCGATTATTCCAGCGCATAGATGGTCAGGCCAGAACCTCACTTTATTTTTTCTGCCTGGAAGTGCTGAGCGCGAACTTATTTACCAAGAGCTGACCCTCATCGCTGTCCAGTGGAATAAAACTCATATCCAGCGTCTCTGAATACTTTGTGCTGTCGAAGATGTTCTTAACCTCAAAGTAATAGACACCTCCCGCTTCGGCGGTGAAATGGACCGCGGCCGTCTTGCGACCTTTTCCCAAGATCACGCCAAGCTGCCAACTTGCGCAAAGATGATGCACTGCGGGATCAACGGAGAAATACAGGTAGGAGTTGCCGTGTGTGGCTCCCACCCACTTGCCATCCAAGCCCGCTCTGGTGGTGGGCTTGGGAGATGATTCGAAATTCGAATCATCCTCAATGAAATAGACCACCGCCTTGCCGGCATCCGGTTGGGCAAGATTCTGACCTTGACCTGTTTTCACGCTGAATTTGACTGCATCATCGCCACATCCTGGCGATCCAGCGGAGGCTGCATTGTTGTTTTGCGCTATGACCGTCAATGGAAGCAACGCGAGCAAGATTGCAAGTGATTTAATGGCTGTTCCGGCCATGAAATTCACCTCTTTCTACCCTTCCTTAACCGATCATACTTATTCCAGCGCATAGATGGCCAGGCCGCTCAGCAGTTTGGGGAAGAAGTCAGTGGATTTCTGGGGCATCACCTCGCCCGCAAAGGCCACTTCGCGCAGTTGCTCCATGGTCACGGGGTTGGTCAGGAACGCCGCGTCGGCCTCGCCCTTGCGCACCTGCTCCACGGCTTCGCCCGCGTCGCGCAGATAGCGCAGATTCGTCTGCTCGCGCACTTTTTCGGCGTCCAGTCCCAGCAGCCGGTCGAGAACGATGGAATGCAATTGCGTGAGGTCGAGCTGTCGCTGCCGTTCGGGCACATCGGCCAGCGCTTTTGCCATTTGTTCAGGTTTCGCCCGCAGCAGAAAATCGCCCGCTCGCGTGACGGCCACAAAAACCGTGCCGCTCTGGCTGGACAGCGTGCCCATATAGCTTTGCGCATCGCCCGGCGCCAGCGTTTCCGCGGTAAAAAACTGTTCGGCTTTGGTGAGAAATGCCGCGGGATCGAAATTCTCAAGACTATGCATCACGCGATGCGTGGGCAGAATCACCAGGCCATCCGAATCCATATTCACGAAGGTCATCATCACCGCGGCTTCCGGATAAGGTGGCTGAGGCAGGCCGGCCACGCTCGATTCAGTTTGTGCAGTCGCGTGCCCGTGCTCCTTCGCATAATTGAGTGCGGTTTCGTAGCGATGGTGGCCGTCGGCGATGATCAGCTTCTTGTCGGCCATGGCAGTGGTCAGCAGCCGGATGGCGGAGGGGTTGTTCACGCGCCACAGCCGGTGCAGCACGCCGTATTCATCGGTTACCTCCGCGTCAGGCGCGCCATTGCTGTCGTAGAGATTTTTCTCCACGCTGCCCGAAGGGTCGGAGTAAAGCATGAAAATCTGCCCGAAGTGCGCTTTCGTGGCCTTCAGCAGGTTCAACCGGTCGCTTTTGGGCTTGGAAAGCGTCTGCTCGTGCCGGAAGACCACCTTTTCGGAGTATTCGTGCAGTTTGCCCAGCGCGATAAACCCCCGCCGCTCCTTCACGATATCGGTTCCGGGAACCCGGAAACGCTGCGCGTAGGCAAACACGCAAGGGTCGTGTTCCTGGATCAGCACGCCCTGCTCGCGCCAGGCGCGAAAATCTCGCGCCGCGCGGCTATAGACGTTTTCACCCTTCTCTGCGTCAAACAATTCAGGCAGTCCAAGAATGATGCGGACCAGGTTGTAGGGACTGCGCTGGTAATAGGCCTGTTGCATGGCCGGCGAGATCTTGTCGTAAGGTTGCGTGACCACGTCGGCCAAACGGACTGCGGAGGGATTGTAGCGCCAGGCGCGAAAAGGATAGATGCGAGCCATGAGGAAGGTCGAGCTCCGCCACTGAAAAGGTGGATTTTGTGCCCCGCCAAGCCGTTCCCGGCAGTGGCAGAGCCGGGCGTTCAGGCTTGATTGTATCCCAGCGCCACTCGCGGTCAGCGTTCGCGTATGTCGAAAAGCAGGCTATCGGAAGGCCAATCTGCTGACAGCAGAGGCGTGCCGATAGTGGTAATATCGCCTTCAATCGCTCATGGTGCCGCATGAAGATGCTTCCCCAAAAGCGTGCTTGCCACAACGGGGACGGCAACCTCTCCCTGGTTTGCCGCCGTTTGGGCTTCTGTGTGCTGGCCGCGATGTTGTGCCTGACCCGGGCTTACGCCCAGGAAGATCCGCTCAACAAAGTCCACGTTGAGCCGCCGGGCAGCTCCTCCGCGCCTGCAAGCGAGCCCAAAGGCGCTGAGGCAGGTCCCGAGTCCGGTCCTGCCGCACTCCGCATTCACCCCGGATCGTTCATCCGCATGAACGTGGATCTGGTGCTGGTTCCCATCACGGTTACCGACCCGTTGAATCGCCTGGTCACGGGCCTTGAAAAAGAGGACTTCCAGATCTATGAGAACAACGGCGAGCAACGCATCGCGAGCTTTGCCAGTGAAGATGCGCCGGTTTCCATCGGTATCATCTTCGACCTCTCGGGTTCCATGACGTCCAAGCTGATCCGCGCCCGGGAATCCATCTTGCAGTTCATCAAAACTGCCAACCCGCAGGATGAGTTCTTCGTCATCGGCTTCAACGACCGGCCGGAGCTGATTGAGGATTTCACCAGCTCTGTCGAGCAGATTCAGGCGCGGCTGGCCACCGTGCACGCCGCCCATCGCACTGCGCTGCTCGACGCCATCTATTTCGGCCTGGCCAAAATGAAGGATGCCCATCACGAGCGCAAGGCGTTGCTGGTGGTCTCCGACGGCGGCGACAACCGTTCGCGCTACACCGAGGGCGAGGTGCGGGCTGAGGTGCGCGAAGCCGATGTGGAGATCTACTCCATCGGTATCTTCGATCCCTACGCGCCCACCCCCGAGGAGCGCACCGGTCCGCAGCTGCTCGACGACATCAGCTCCGCCACCGGCGGGCGCATGTTCCGCGTGGACGATGTGGATGAGATGAGCGACATTGCCGAGAAGATCTCCACCGAGCTGCGCAACCAATACGTGATTGGCTACAAGCCCAAGGATCTGACCCGCGACGGCAAGTGGCGTAAAGTGAAGGTGAAGGTGAATCCTCCACCGGGACTGCCTCCGCTCACCGTTTATGCTCGTACCGGGTACTATGCGCCATTGCAGTAAGGCGGCTTTTGCCGCGCTCCTCATCGCATCGGGGCTTCTGCTCCCCGTGCTTCTCGCCCAGCAGGCCCACGCCCAGGCAACCGCGCCCCCGGCCGCGCAGTCCCCCGCGCTCACGCAGGATACCGATCCGGTCCGCTCGCCCGACACAACGCCCCCTGTGCCGTCCACTGGAACCCTGGAAAAGAAAGGCGAGGGCTACCTGCTCCACGCCGACGTGGAAGAAGTGGTGCTCAATGCCACCGTGCTCAATGGCTCGCAACTCGTCGAGAACCTGACCAGGGACGATTTCACGGTCATGGAGGACGGGGTCAAGCAAAACATCATCAGCTTCCAGCACACCGATCTGCCCGTGTCCATGGGACTGGTGGTGGACAATTCCGGGTCGATGTACCTCAAGCGGCCCTCGGTCAATAAGAGCGCGCTCGATTTGATCGAGGCCTCGAACCCGCAGGACGAAGCTTTTGTCGTAAACTTCTCCGACGAAGCTTTCATCGACTGCGAATTCACCTCCGACATCAAGAAGCTGCGCGACGGGCTCTCGCACATCGATTCCCGCGGCGGCACCGCACTCTACGACGCCGTGGCGGCTTCGGCCGACAAGCTGGCAGCCGATGCCAAGCGGCCCAAACAGGTGCTCATCCTCATCACCGACGGCGAAGACAATGCCTCAAGTCTTGACTTGGAGCAGACCATCCACCGCGTGCAGCAGCTCTCAGGCCCCGTCATCTATTCGATTGGCCTGCTCTTCGGCCCCGAGATGACCCGCGCCGAAGTGCGCCATGCGCGCCGCGCGCTGGAGATGCTCTCCCAGGAAACCGGAGGCCTGGCGTTCTTCCCCAAGTCCATCGACCAGGTCGATCAGATTGCCGCCGAGGTGGCGCGCGATATTCGCAGCCAGTACACGATCGGCTACCACTCCACCAAGCCCATTTCGGTCCCGGGATTCCGCAAAGTGGACGTGACGGCCGAGTCCAAGGGAGACGGCAAGCTCACGGTGCGCACCCGCACCGGCTACTTCCCCACGCCGCGGCCAGTCGGCCACGCAGCGGCAACAGGAAAGTAGAGGATCCATGGACGATCAAACTGAACGCGCTACTCAGTTGGAGCAACTGGCGCACCTGAAAGCGATGGGCGAAAAAGCCTACGACGACATGTACGACGCCCATCCCCCAGGCAGCGCGGCCGTCTTCTACAGCGACGCCAAAGAGTGCTTTTACGATGCCATCGGGCTCGCCCGGCGATTGGGGCTTGAGGAAGAAACCAAAGCGCTCGAAAAACGGCTGGCGCACATCAAGGCGGTGTTCCGGAGCCAGTTTACGTAGCTGAACGATGGGATTGGGGGCGATTTTCTTAAGCGGGCACGGCAGTTTTCGACTCAGGCTGTGCGGGCGAAGACGCGCGCTTCAAGACGGGCTAAGCGGCCTTCGTGATCCTTGCGGACCTCATCCTCAATGCGGTCGAAGCGAGTTTCCAAGCGGTCCAGCCGGTTATTCACGCCGTCGAACCCCGTCCGCATCTCCGCACGCAGGTCATCGATTCGCTGGCCTAGCGCGCTGATGGCGCGATTGTTCATCATCGTCGATCCAAGCCACACTACCAGGATGGAGAAGACCGGCAACCCAATCGCAAGATAAAGCTGGACGTTGGTCATCATATCGCTGCTCGATTATAACCTGAAGCCGTTGAATAACCAATGGTTTTAAGCTTACCGCCCCCCGCCGCGAATTAACAGGAGCTAGCAGCTAACGGCCAACCTCGCGTCCCAGTCGCAACCTAACTGTCCCAACTGCATCTGACACCGCGCAAATCGCCGCTGGCAGAAAACCGTTGGGCTGCTTCCAGGTTCGCCACGATAAGCTAAAAGCTAGGAGCTAGCAGCTAGAAGCTAAGATCATGTCCCCATACAAGTACTCGACCCTTGCCGTCCACGCCGGGCAGCACCCTGACCCGCTAACGGGCGCGGTGAACGTGCCCGTTTACCTTTCCTCGACCTTTGAACTCACCGGCATCGGCTCGGATCGCGGCTGGGACTACTCGCGCGCGGGCAATCCCACGCGCGACCGGTTGGAGACGGCGCTGGCCGCGCTCGAAGGCGGGACCAGTGGTCATGCATTTACCACTGGCATGGCGGCCATCTCCGCGCTCGTGGCCATGCTGCGCTCGGGTGACCACCTTGTCTGCTCGCGCGACGTCTACGCCGGCACCGTCCGCTTATTCGATCAAATTGTTTCGGGCTACGGCATCGAGATCGAATACGTCGACACCAGCGACCTCAAAGCCGTCGAAGCGGCCATGAAGCCGAACACCAAGCTCGTGCACATTGAAACGCCGAGCAATCCGCTCATGGTGCTCACCGACATCGCCGGCGTGGCCAGGATCGCCCACGCCCACGGCGCTGAAGTGAGCGTGGACAACACGTTTCTGTCACCCGCGCTGCAGAGCCCGATCGCCCTGGGGGCCGATATAGTGATGCACTCGACAACGAAGTATTTGAACGGCCATTCCGACGGCCTCGGCGGCGCGCTCATCGGCACGAAGCCCGAGCACAAGGACCGTTTTCTTCTCATTCAGAAGGCCGCCGGCGGCGTGATGTCGCCCTTCGAGTGCTACCTGGTGCTGCGCGGCATCAAAACCCTGCCTCTGCGCATCCAGCAGCACGAGGAAAACGGCCGCGCGGTGGCAGCGTTCCTCTCGACGCACCCCAAAGTGAGCAAGCTCGCCTATCCCGGCCTCAAGAGCCATCCGCAATACGACCTGGCCGTGAAACAGCAGAAGGGCTTTGGCTCCATGATGAGCTTCGAGCTCAAGTCGCGCGAGGAAGCGGCGCGGTTCCTTACTGCGATCAAGATCTTCATCAATGCGGAGTCGTTGGGCGGCGTAGAATCGCTGGCGTCGCACTCGGCCACCACTACGCATGGCTCGGTGAGCGAGGAAGTGCGCCGCAGGATGGGCATCAACGAGGGCCGCATCCGCCTGTCGATAGGGATTGAGGACAAGGAAGACCTGATCGCCGACCTCGACCAGGCGCTGAAAGCCGTTTAGCCGGCTTCTTGGTGCATCCTTGACTGCCAGTGTCCCGGGTTAGAAGCTGGTTGCATAATGGATCTGTCATCCTGAGCGGAGTTTGCCGCGTTCTCTGCGGCAAACGGAGTCGAAGGATCTGCGGTTGCTTTTCAACAATTCTCAAACTCCGCACGATATGCGTCAGCAACACTTGAGACCTTGACCGATGCCTGACTTTCCGCTCCTGCTCGCCATCGACACCTGCGGCCCCTCGGGCTCGGTGGCCCTGGGGCGGATTCCCGGCCGCGATCTTGAGATTCTCGGGCAAACGGAACTCGCCGGGCGCACCTACTCGGCAACATTGATCTCCGCAATCGCCGATCTCCTCAGCAGCGCTGGTCTCCACCTTGGGCTGCTCGATGCAATCATCGTGGTGAACGGCCCCGGAAGCTTTACCGGCGTGCGCGTGGGTGTGAGTGCCGCCAAGGGCCTTGCCCAGGGCGCTGGAATTCCCGTGGTGGCGATTTCGCGGCTCGAAGTTCTCTCGCGTAAGTCCGGTGTCCCCTCGGCAGCCCTCGATGCGCATCGTGGCGAAGTGTACTTGCGTCTCGAGCGCGGTATTGATCGCACAGGCCGGGCGCCGGTCGAGCTTTTGGCCGGTCCTGCGGAACTCGCCGCGATCCAGCCCGCACCCACGCGCATAGCCGTTTGCGACGAGGGCGCCGCGGCTCTGCTGGCTCGCGTCTGGCCGCAAACCCAACTCGTCACCACGCCCCCGCCACTCGCCTCGGACGCCCTTCGTCCCGGCGAGGCGCGCCTCATTGCAGGTGCTGCCGCCGACCTGGCGCTGCTCGACGGTCACTACCTGCGCCGCTCCGATGCCGAGATCTTCGGCGCCGAAGTTGCCGCTCAGGCGGATGTGGCCAGATCGAAGGAAGCATGAAGCCCACTGAAGGCGTCCAAATCCGGCGCATGACCGCTGCCGACCTCGAACGCGTGCTGGCCATCGCTCAAAACCTTCCACTAGCACCGCATTGGCCCCAATCGGCCTGGTTGAAGGCCATCAATTCGCAATTTGAGCCCGAATCCACGCCACGCCGCATCGCCCTGGTAGCTGCGGACCCCCAGCCCGGTTCGATCCTCGGCTTTGCCGTTGCCAGCCTCCTGCCCCCGCAGGCTGAGCTCGAGACCATCGCCGTCGCCCCGGAGAGCCAAAGGATCGGTCTCGGCGAGCGTATTTTTCAGGCGCTGGCCGCCGAACTCAAGGCCGCAGGTGTGAACGAACTGGTGCTTGAAGTGCGCGCCTCGAACCGGCCGGCGCTGGCTTTTTACAGGACTCTCGGCTTCGTAAAAACCGCTGTCCGGCCGGGCTATTATGTAGATCCGATTGAAGATGCGGTTCTCATGCATTTTTTGCCCGCCGACAATCTTTCATGAGCGCCGGTCGATTTGGCCTGACTCCGCCAACCCCGCCAACCCCGCCAGCTCCGCTATTCCCCTTCCCGAAATCCACAGGCTTCCAGTACCTTCGGCATTTTTGCCGCTTGCCGACTCCACCATTACAGCGATATATGTAGGTGTTCGAAGAAAATTGGCGATCTCGGCAGATAGTCCAAACTGAATCGCCACTGGGGGTGCTTGATGGACGAGATACAAGGTTCCATGCTGGGCGACGAAATCGGTCGTCTGCACGCCGAACATCACCGCTACGCTCAGCGTTTGGAAGAACTGCTTCAAAAGCCCTACCTCACCGAAGACGAGCAGCTCGAGGAAGTCCGACTCAAGAAACTCAAACTGCACGCCAAGGATCTGATCTTCGCGCTCGAACGGCGTCAGCTGGCCGTGGCCTAGATTCCGACTTGAAGGGTTTTTGACGGTCGATTGCCCATCGCAACGCCCTGGGGCGTTACCTTGTGCAGTGTGTGCCCGATTCGAATCTTGCCAAGCCCCTTGTCCGCCGAGCCTTTGCCCGGAAGCACCGTATAATCGTTGGGGACAATGGTTCGCGACGGTTACATTTACGCGCTGGTCTTCGTCGTCGTTGCGGCGTTCTGCAAGGTATTCACTGGAAGCTTTTGGCTGAGCTTGATTCCCCTGCTTCTCGCTGCGTTTTTCCTCTGGTTTTTCCGCGACCCTCATCGCGCCATCCCCACCGGCAAAGGCTTGATTGTTTCTCCGGGTGACGGCCTGGTCACCGAAACTGCATCGATCACCACCCCGGAAGGCGCTCTGCAGCGCGTCAGTATTTTCTTGAGCGTTTTCGATGTGCACGTCAACCGTGCACCCATCAGCGGCACCGTAAGCCGCGTCCACTACCAGAAAGGTCAGTTCCTCAACGCCATGAACCCAGCCTCGGCCGAGCGCAACGAGCAAAGCATGGTCACTTTGCGCGGCCAGGGTGCGGACGCGGGTTTCGAAATCACGTTCAAGCAAATTGCGGGACTGCTGGCGCGGCGCATCGTCTGCCATTGCGCCGAAGGCCAGACCGTGGAGCGCGGGCAGCGCGTGGGGCTCATCAAATTCGGCTCCAGGGTGGATGTTTTGCTGCCGGCAAACGCTGAGCTGCGGGTGGGTGTGGGAGATCGCGTGAAAGGCGGCGCGAGCGTGCTCGCTGCTGTTCTCCCCGCCGGGGAAGACCCGCAGGCGGGGACCTCAAGTGTCCCGGCCGGAGAGCGCGCATGAACCACTTCGATCTCTCGCAGATCAAGAGGAAACCGCATCCAGGCCTGCGCCGCGGCATGTTCCTGTTGCCGTCGATATTCACTGCCGGCAACATTGCCGCCGGCTTCTTTTCCATCACCCAGACCATTGACGCCATCAGCGGCGACGCGCAGAGGCATTTGGATTGGGCCGCGATCGCCATCCTTTTCGCCATCCCCTTCGACGCGCTCGATGGGCGCATCGCGCGCATGACCAGCACCACCAGCGATTTCGGCCGGGAACTGGACTCGCTGGCCGACATTGTCGCCTTCGGCATGGCGCCCAGCCTGCTAGCCCTCGTCTGGGGATTTCACTTTCTGCCCGACTCCATCAATGCGCAACTGCACATGCATCTGCTGCAAGCCGGAGCGTTTATCTGTTTCCTGTTCCTTCTCGGCGGGGCATCGCGCCTGGCGCGCTTCAACATCAGCCACAACCCGCAGCCGCGCAACCCCGGCCGGCCCGATCGCAAGTACTTTGTGGGCATGCCCATTCCCGCAGCCGCCGGCTTGCTCGCCGCCAGTGTGCACCTTTGCTACGGAATTCCCAATGTCTACTGGTACATTGCCATTCCCTGGCTCATCCTGGTCGGGCTCACCGCTTACTTGATGGTCAGCACCTGGCGATTCTGGTCGGCCAAGGAGATCAATCTCTCCCGCAGCCATCCATTCCGGCTGCTGTTGCTGCTGGCGCTCATTGCCTACATCGTGATCCGGTATTCCAACGTCACTTTGTTCCTGGCCGCTCTGGTGTATATGTTCTCGGGGATTTGGGCGCGCGCGGCCTACGGGTGGCAACGCCGCCGTAGAAGAAGGCCAATCGACACGCCAGCTCCCGCAGATGCCACAACCGGGTCAGACCCTGGGACGCCGTAGTCCACTTCCAGACAAAGGATGCCTGTGTACAAGATTGCCATTGCCGGCGCATCGAGCCTGCTCAGCCGTGAGTTGAAGGACGTTCTCTCCGAGTCGCCGCTTGCCGCCTCCAACTTTGCCCTCCTCGACGAACAAGAAACCCAGGGCCAGTTGGAGCAGGTGGGCGACGAGGTTACCTTCATCCAGGTCATCGGCGCCGAAGCCTTCGAACGCGCCGATTTCACCTTTTTCTGCGGCTCGGAGAACCTCACGCGCCGCTACTGGCAGCAGGCGCTCCGCTCCGGCTCCACCGTCCTCGATCTCTCCGGCGCACTCGATCGGGAGACCGGCGTTTTGATCCGCGCTCCCTGGCTGGGGACTGAAACCGCTGCCGTCGACCTGTTCACTCCTGCCGTAGTTCCGGCGCATCCCGCAGTCATCGCGCTCGCCCTGCTGCTCGAGCGGCTGCAGCAGGCCGCCCCGGTCCGTTTTGCCGCGGCCACGGTCCTTGAGCCGGCCAGCGAGTTCGGGCGCGTCGCCATGGATGAGCTGCATCAACAAACAGTCAACTTGCTCAACTTCCAGGCAGTACCAGAAGGCATTTACGCTGCGCAGGTCGCATTTAATCTGCTGGGTGGCATGGGAGAAGAGGCCGCTGTCAGTCTGGCTCATGTGGAAGCGCGGATTCGCCGCCAATACGAAGCGCTCACCGCCGGCCGCGGCCCGTCTCTGGCCGTACAGGTCCTCCACGCACCGGTCTTCCACGGCCTTGCGTTTTCCATCGCCGTCGAACTCGAGCGGCCCGTGGAAATTGTCGCCCTTGAAGAGGCGCTGACCGGCGAGCACATCGAGCTGGTGCTTGAGGACACGGACTCACCCTCGAATCTGGCGGCCACGGGACAAAACGATGTCCTGGTGCGTCTGCGTCCGGAGCTGCTGGGCCGCAACTCGAATCAGGCATCGCGGCTGTGGCTCTGGGCCGCGGCCGACAACCTGCGCCTCAACGCACAAAATGCCGTGCAATGCGCCTTGGATTTGCGGCGGTTACGGCCGCAGGGGACGGTCCAGTAAGACGACATCTCAAGAGTAAGTCTAAATATCAATTGGCTTACTCATTAAACTGATGCTACTTTTCTGAGATATCTTACTTATGCTAGAATGTAAGCCATGGAGACGATCTACGCTACTGTTAGCACAAAAGGGCAAATAGTGATTCCTGCGCGGCTTCGGGAATCACTCGGCATTGCAGCGGGAACCCGTGTTTTCTTCCGTCAGGAAGGCTGCGAATTGATCCTGTCGCCGACCACCGAGCCCGCGACCCGGCACCTGATCCAGGAGCTTTGCGGCATGACTGCCGGAGGAAATTCAATGGCAGACGATCTAATTCAGGAGCGCAATTCCGAGGACGCAGCTTCGGGTTGGTAAGGAGCCGCCTTGATCGTTTATGTGCTGGACGCGTCGGCGCTTTTGAGATTTCTGGATAAGGAAGCAGGCTGGGAACTGGTCGCTGATATCCTTGCGGCGGCAAGAAGCGGATCGGCAGAGTTGGAGATCTCGGCGATTCAATGGGGCGAAGTTGCTGGCGCGGTGCGTAAGAAAGCGGGACCGGCGAAGGAATCTCGAGCGCTCGACGGGCTAGCCCAGTTTGCGCCTCGCATTCAGACGATTACCGGAGAGCACGCCATCCGCGCCGCTGCACTTAAAGTTGACCGCAGAATCTCCTACGCCGATGCCTTCGCGCTCGATCTCGCGATGGGATCACCCAATCGCGTGCTGGTGACCGCCGATTATGGATTCAAGAGCGTCGACGATCTGGCGCGGATCGAATTTCTTCCCGCGAAATAATCGAGAACTTCGCAATAGCTACCGTTCCCCGCAGCAGCGCCCCCACAACTGCACAATGTAGCTGTCGGTCATGCCGGCAATGTAGTCGGCTACGGTGCGCGCCAAACCCTCCGTCGGGATTTGCGCCTGGTGGTCCTCCGGCATCAGCCCCGGCTCGGCCATCAGGAAATCGAAGAGTTCGACAATCACTTTTTCTGCCTGCGAGTGCACCTGCTCCTGGCCCGGAGAGTTATAAAGGCTGGCGTAGAGAAAATCCTTCATCCCCATGCGCGCGGCTTCCATCGGCGGGCTGAGCGTGGCCAGCCGTTCGGGTGCGTGCCGGATCTCGTCGAGCGTCGTCGCGCCCAGCGACCTCACGCGCGCGCGCACTTCTTCAATCAAATCCGTGACCAGCATGTTCAACACGCGCCGCAGTGATTCATACACCACGACCTTGGGCGCCGCGGAAGGATAACTGGCCAGCGCGGCGTCGTGGAAGCCCCGGAACAGAGGCACGGCTTCCCGCACCTGCTCGAGCGCGATGACGCCCGAGTCCAGTCCGTCGTCGAGGTCCGCGGTCAGATACGCAATCTCGTCGGCCAGATCGATCAGCTGCGCCTCGAGTGGCGGAAGCTCATCGAGGAAATACTCCTTGAGCTCGGGATGTTCCGCAACCGAGTAATCGCGTGAGTGTTTCACGATGCCTTCGCGGACCGCGAGCGTGAGATTGAGCCCTCGAAAGGCCGGATAACGTTCCTCAAACCAGGTGACGATGCGCAGCGCGTGCAAGTTGTGATCGAAGCTCAAGCCATGGCCGCGGAGCGCGCGGTCGAGCGCCTTCTCGCCGGCGTGGCCGAAGGGCGGATGCCCGATGTCGTGCACCAGCGCCAGCGCTTCGGCGAGTTCCGCATTCAATCCCAGGGCTGTCGCGGCCGTGCGCGAAATCTGCGTCACCTCCAGAGTATGTGTGAGGCGGCTGCGAAAGTGATCGGAAAGTCCCTCCGCGGGCAGGCGGGTAAACACCTGCGTCTTCCCGGCCAGGCGGCGAAAGGCGCGCGCGTGCAGAACCCGCGCGGCATCCCGCGCGAAGGGCGTGCGATAGGCGTGCGGCGGCTCCGCATGGACGCGGCGCACCAGTCCGCTGTCGGGCCGGCCGCTGGCCGCAACTCCCGCCGGCAGCGGGACTACGGATTCGGTTTTGCGAGCAATCATCAGTTCTTGCACTCGGCGAGCGATCGCAAACAGTCACTCACCGATGCTGCCTGTTCGAGCGAAACGAGCTGGAAGCTAGCAGCTAGAAGCTGCTTTTGCGGTTCTGGTCTCGTTATACCGCAAAAGGGGACGCTGCGGCGCACTGGATGCGCCTCTGTGCCCTGTATCACCGGGTCATGCACACCGCGGCTGTTACAAAAGGCCTGTACGCCGCAAGATGGACAATGCTGGGTTCACGGGAGTACTATCCAGCCGGATTTTTGATGGGCTGGCGCGCGCGCTCAACCGCCAACGCCGGCCGCGGTGAAGCTACTCGCGTCGATTCCCGCTTCAGGGGGTCCCGCTTCAGGGGAGGAAACCATGAAACCAATGAAGGGAATGGCGCTGGCGCTCGCGGCGCTGGCAGCAGTATTGATCCCGGGGTGTGAGGCAAGACACTCGCTCAAAGAGGTGTTCTACCTGGTCGGCTCGAACATGGCCTCCAGTTATTGGCAAACGGCCGTCGCGGGATTCAAGAAGGCGGCCGCACAGTACCAGGTGACAGCCAAGGTAGCTGGGCCCGACAACTACGACCCGCAGGCTGAGCTTACGGAACTGAAGAACGCGGTGGCGGCCAAGCCGGCCGGCATTCTCATCTCGGTTTCCGACGCTGCCGTGCTTGCGCCGGAGATCGATGCCGCGATCGATGCCGGCATTCCCGTCATCACCATCGACTCCGACGCCGCGGGAAGCCGCAGGCTCTACTTCATCGGCACCAATAATCTGGAGGCCGGCCGCCTGGGCGGTCGCCGGATCGTCGAAAAGCTGGGCGGAAAAGGCAATGTGGTCTTCTATACCATCACCGGCCAACCCAACACGGAAGAGCGCCTGAAGGGCTTCAAGGACGTCTTTGCCTCCCGGCCCGGCATCGACATCGTCGATGTGGTCGACATCAAGGGCAACACCAGTATGGCTTTCGATCGCACCCAGCAGTTGCTGGCTCTGACGGGCACAAAGAAAATCGATGCCTTTGTCTGCCTCGATTCCGCCTCGGGCAAGCTGGTGGCCGATGCCGTCAAGCGCACCGGCGACACCAGCCGCGTCGTGGTGGCGTGGGACGTCAATCCCGATACGCTGAACGGAATCAAGGACGGAGTGATCGACTCAACGATCGTGCAAAAGCCCTTCACGATGGGCTTCATCGGGCTCAAAGCGCTGGACGAGATCTATCACGATCCACCCGCGCAGTTCAGCAAGGACTATAGCATCGACGCTTTCTCGCCCTATCCGGTCTTCATCGATACCGGCACGTCGCTCGTGGATAAGAGCAACGTGGATGGGTTCCTGGCCGATGCCACGGCGCACGCGCAGTAGCACTCGCACCCGCCTGGGATGACAGCTTCAGCAGTCCTCCGGAAGTGTAATCCTGAGCGATAAAGATAGGATGTCATCCTGAGCGATAAAAATAGGATGTCATCCTGAGCGAGCCTTGGCGCATGAAATGCGCCAAGGCGAGTCGAAGGACCTGCATTTGTCTTTCGATTGCCCGGATTTCGCTCAAATACTTTCTCTAACGCCGTGGGCGTGCGCCAACACGGCTTCAGTTGGCAACGCCTACTCCGGCTTTGCCTGGCCCAGAGCGCCTTCCTCTTTGGCGAGCTTCACCCGTGCGCTCTCCAGTTTCTTCTGCACCTTGGCCACATCACCAGGCTCAATGTCGGCAGGCGACGATTTGGCAAATTCGTCCACCGAAAGCTGCCACTGCGCTGCTGCGAGCCGGATCCGTCCCGTCTTTTCGTACAAATCGCCGAGGTGCATGTGCACCGTGGGATCGGTCTGGTCGCGGTTCACCGCCTGGCGCAGATTATCCTCGGCCAGCTCGTACTCGCCCATCTTGAAGTAGGCCCAGCCCAGCGAATCGAGATACGCACCGTTCATCGGCTCGATGTCCACGGCCTTGCGAATCATCTTCAGCGCTTCGGGCAGCTTTTCTCCCCTGTCGGCCCACATGTAGCCCAGGTAGTTGAGCGTCATGGCGTTCTCGGGATCGAGAGCGAGCGCCTGATTGAAGTACTGCTCGGCCTGGTCGAAATGTTTTTGCCGTTCGGCCAGCTCGCCGCGCAGGAAGAACAAATACGTGCGGTCTTCCTTCTTGGTCGCCAGAGGCTCGCTCTTGTCGAGCGCATCTTCGGCATCCTTCCAGCGGTGCAGGCGCACGTTGATCTGCCCGATCGCCAGCCAGATGCCGCGCTGCTCGTCGGGCGTGGCGCCGTCCAACAGGCTCCTCGCCATCGCAAGTCCATCGTCGGGATGGCCCTGGTCGGAGAGTTCTCCTGCCAGCATCAGTTTCAGGTCGCGATCCTTGGGATCGGCGGCCACGGCCTTCCTGGCCACGTCGAGCGCCTTATCGTACTCGTGGGCGCTGCGATACGCATCGATTTGGCCCTGGTAGCCGCGCACCGCAATGCTGCCGCCAATGTCGATCATCTTCTGGTACGCAGCAATTGCCTGGTCCACCTTGTTCTCTTCGAGGCACAGTGCTCCGAGCCGCTCCAGGAAGATGCTGCGGTTGTTCTTCTCCTCTTCGGTATCCGCGCCGTTGGCGTGCGAAACCTTGGGGGAATCCGCCATCTCCTGGTAGACCTGGATGGCTTCGTCCAGCCGGCCTAGAATGTCGAGCAGCAGCCCTTCGTTGAATCCCGCTTCCAGCGAGTCGGGTTCCATCTTGCGCGCCTTGCGGACCACGGTCAGCGCATCCTCATACTTGCCCTGCCTGCGCTCGATCTCGGCGATGTGAATCAGCGGCTCGGCGTCGTCGGGATTGGCTTCGGCAAGCTGCTTGTACTGCTTCAGCGCATCCTCGAGCTGATCGTTGTTGAGCAGCGCTTGCGCCAGCGCATCCACGGTCTGCAAATCGCCGGGCTCCATATCCTCCGCCCTCCGATATGCCGCGATCGCGTCTTTGGGCTGCTTCAACTGGTCGTACAGCGCGCCCAGCGTGAACTCCATCTTCGGCGTGCGCCCGTCTACAGGAATCGCCTCGATCGACTTCACCGCTTGCTGCAGGTTGCCGCTCTCGGCATAGAGACTAGCCAGGTTCAGCACCACGTCTTCGGATTCGGGTTCGATCGCCTGTGCCGTCTTCAACTCCGCTTCGGCTTTGTCGGGCTGGTGCTTCACCCTGTAAAGCTGCCCCAGCACCATGTGATCCTCAACGCTCTTCGGCTGCAGAGCCACAATCTTCTGGAACTCAGCAATCGCCTCGTCCAGCACCCCGTTTTGCGAGTTGCCGGGCGCCGTCCCTCCCGCGCTCCCTTGTTCGCCCTCGCCCAGTTGGCGAAGGTAAATCCGGCCCAGCAGTTTGTGCGCGTCAATGTCGTCGGGCGAAATCTTCAGCAGCGCCCGCGCCGTCACCTCGGCATCGTGCACGCGGCCCACGATGAAGTAGAGACCGGCAAGATCGTCGGCCAGTTGCGCCGAATTGGGATCGGCATTGAGCGCCAGCTTGTATTCCTCGATGGCCTTGTTTACCTCGTCGGTGCGGCCGTCGGAGGTAGCGTCATCCTGATACACAGCGGCCAGCGCCAAGTGAAAGTACGCCACAGCCCGGTTGGGCTCGGTAGCGGCCGTAGCCGGGCTCGGCGGCGTGGTGCCGGTGGCGGCCGCGGGCGTTTTCGCAGGAGCAGTTGGCGCCGGTGCGGCCGAGGTGGGTGCGTCGGTCGGCTGCGCCTGTTGCATCTTCGCCGGGGTTGCCGGGGCGCCGCTGGCAGGAGCGTTTTGCGCGCAAACGGCTGCTGCCGGCAAAAAGAGCAGAAGGGCGGGGGCAATTTTTCGCCCAAGGATTGGAAATACAGTCATCTTTGTCATCATGTAGGGAATTCCAAACGAGCTGAAGCCGGTAAAGCGTGTTGAACGCACGCGGATAGTCGAAGCGCGACGCGGGCAGCCAGGCAGGTCTGGCAGCCCGGCAACTCTGCCTACCGTTAAAGACGATTTTACGCGCGAATAGTCTCGTGTGCGCGGCGGAATCCCCGATTTTCCGCAAGTTGCCGCCATTGGCGGCAGACTGCCGGGTTGGAAGGCAATTTCTGCGCCTTATTCGTAGACTTCCCGCCGATGCGCAATGCGCATCACCGTAACTTCGCATCGCCCATCGTCGATGGCGTAAATGGCGCGATAATCTCCGGCGCGAATACGCCACAGATCCTTTGCCCCGCGTAGTTTCTTTGCTCCACGTGGCCGGGGATTCAGTCCAAGAGACTCTATTTTTGGCAGGATACGCGAAATGATTCCGCGGGGAAGCACGAGAAGCTCTTTCTCAGCGCTGGATTTGAAGGCAATCCGGTAATCAGGCACGTTTCCGGTCACTTATGGCAAGCTTCGCCTTCACATGGTCCAACGAAGCCCTCTTCTCTCCGCGCCTGGACTCAGAAATCAGAACGTCTTCGAACTCTTCCCAAAGGTCGGCGTGCCGCCGCAGATCGATCTGCACCGCGACCTTGCGGCCATCCGCATCGGTCAAGTAATTTATTCCGGTCAATGGATGCCCTCCACCCACTCTGATTCAAAACCTACTCCGCATCGGAATGGGCGTCAAGGCGCGATCGCAGAGGGCCACCGCGCCGCAAATTGTTCAGCCCTTATGTCGTCCCTCAGTGCCTGAAGTGCCGCATTCCGGTAAAGACCATGGCCAGGCCCAGTTTGTCGGCCGCCGCAATCACTTCCTCATCCCGCACCGAGCCGCCCGGCTGGATCACCGCCGTGGCGCCGGCTTCGGCCACGGCCTCCAGTCCGTCGGGGAAGGGAAAGAACGCATCCGACGCCGCCACACAGCCCCCCTCCTGAGTCTTGAGTGGCAGCACGGCCTTCATGGCGCCGAATTTGGCCGCGTCCACCCGGCTCATTTGCCCGGCGCCTACGCCCAGGGTCTGCCCGTCGCGCGCATACACAATGGCGTTGGATTTCACGTGCTTGCAAACGCGCCAGGCGAAGAGCAAGCTGCGCAGCTCCTCGGCTGTGGGCGGGCGCCACGTCACCACCTTCAGCTCCGACTCCGTTACTTGGGCCTTGTCGGCATCCTGCAGCAGCAACCCTCCCGACACCTGCTTGACCACGAGCTTGGCCGGCGCTTCATTCACTTCCACCAGGCGCAGATTCTTCTTCGCCGCAAAGCGATCCCGCGCGTCGCTGGAAAACTTGGGCGCCGCAATGGCTTCGACGAAGAGCTTGGCAATCTCTTCCGCCGCCGCGCCGTCCACCTCGCGATTGATGCCGATGACTCCGCCAAAGGCCGATACCGGATCGGCGGCAAGCGCCTTTTGATACGCCTCGAGAATCGTCGCACCGGTGGCCGCGCCGCAGGGATTGGTATGCTTCACAATGACCACGACCGCCGGGTCGGACGCGCCTTCCGGGAACTCCTGCCCTGCCGGGAACTCCTGCACCAGCTCCCAGCACGCATCCAGGTCGACAAGATTGTTGAAACTGAGCTCTTTTCCTTGAAGCTGCCGCGCGCCTGCAATGCCGAGGCCTGAGCCATCACGATAGAGCGCCGCGCGCTGATGAGGATTTTCGCCGTAACGAAGCGCATTTGCTTGTGGCATATTGATGCGCAGCGTTGCCGGCAGCGATGCTGCGTCGAACGCCGCGGGGCCTTCCGGCGCGGGCGCGTCGGCAATCTGCTCGAGCGTGCTCGCAATCGCCGCGTCGTACGCGGAGGTGAGCGCGAAGGCCTGCTTCGCCAGCCGCCAGCGCGTGGCGCGCGTCAGCGCTGCGCCATTCGCTTTTAGCTCTTCCGTGAGAGCCGGATAATCCGCCACCCGCGTCACAATGGCCACGTCTTCAAAATTCTTTGCCGCCGAGCGCACCATCGACGGGCCGCCAATATCGATGTTCTCGATCAGGTGCCCGAACGCGACGCCAGGCTGTGCGGCGGTCTTTTCGAAGGCGTAGAGATTCACCACCACCATGTCGATGGGCGCAATGCCGTGCGCCTTCACCGCCGCTTCGTGCTCGGCGTTGCCGCGGATATAGAGCAGACCGCCATGCACGCGCGGATGCAGAGTCTTCACGCGTCCATCGAGCATCTCGGGAAAGCCAGTCAGCTCGCTGATGTCTTTAACCGCAAGGCCGGCCTCGCGCAGCGCTCGAGCGGTCCCGCCCGTTGAAATCAGCTCCACGCCGAAGGCCGCCAGCGCCTGCGCAAACTCCACCAGTCCCGTCTTGTCGGTTACGCTGAGCAGCGCGCGGCGAATCGTCTTCGCGCCGCTCCCGCTCGCCTTTGCCTCCGTACTCACCATGCCTCTCCTATTTCGTTCTCCGTACTCACGATCCCGATCTTATTTTCCGGTCATCCTGAGCGAAGTTTGCCGCACATTTGCGGCAAACGCAGCCGAAGGACCTGCATTTTCGCGGTGACAACCCAGCATGATCGTTGGAGTATCCCGGGTCCCGCTTTTGGGACCCGGGAAGCCGGCATGCCCATCGCCCGCAAACCAAACTCCAGACTACATCGACGCTCCGCGCCAGGTTGTGAATCGGAAGGCCGGCCGCCGATGTGCGATGCAGCGCCGGTCTCCAGAACGGAGTCCCCAGGAAACGTTCTTTGTTTCCTGGGGTGGGAGACCGGCTGTCGTGCGGGCGTCCACGCCCGCACTCGTCATCTCAGGTCAAGTCACCGCGTGCTGGCTCTCAAGCCGATCCTGAAGCACGCGACCCAACCGCCGATGCTTTAGAGTTGTTGATATGGGAAGTTTTTCCACGAACCCCCCGCCGGAGATTCTTCCTCCGCAGAGCCAATACGCGCCGCCGCCTCCTCGCCCGCGGCGCCGCTGGGCCTCCGCGCCAGCCACCTATCTGCTCGTGGGCATCAATTGTGCGGTCTATCTCCTCATGGTGGCGCGTGGCGTCAGCATGTGGAGCCCCACCGTCGACCAGCTCATGCACTGGGGCGCCGATAACGCCGGCAGCGTACTTATCGACGGGCAGTGGTGGCGCATCGTCACCGCCATGTTCGTCCATGTCGGCATCCTTCACCTGGCCACCAACATGTGGTGCCTGTGGAACCTGGGACTGCTGGCCGAGCCGCTGATGGGCTCATTCGGTTTGTTCGCGGTTTACATTCTTACCGGCGCGGCCGGTAATCTCCTCTCCACCTGCTACAACTGGGTGCGGCCATTGCACGATCCTTCAGGCGCGCCATTTTTTGCCGCTGGAGCAGGGGCGTCCGGAGCTGTTTTCGGCATTGCCGGAGCGCTCATCATTCTGCTCAACTCAAAACGGCTGCCCATTCCGCAATACGAGCTCAAGCGCCTGCGCAAGTCTGTCATTTATTTCGCCGCGATTAACCTTGTCATTGGCCTTTCCGTCAACTTTGGCAGCGGATTCACCGGTGTCGAAATTGATAATTCGGCCCACATCGGCGGTTTCCTGTGCGGCCTGCTCTTCGCCGTGCCCATGGTGCCGCGCATCGGCTCGCCGCGCGGCGAGTTTCAAACCCGCATGCGCCTCGCCGTCGCCGCCATTGTCATCGTGCTTGTGCTTTTTGGCTTCTTCGTCGCGCACATCCCACCGCCGCAAGGCATCGTCAGTAGCTGACCGCACTGCGTGCGAAAATACCCGCGGACCCTGCCCGTCTCAGATCATTCGCAGGAGGCAAATGCCCGCAGGAGGCAAATAATGGAACGCCGCGAATTCCTCAAGCAAGCCGCCATTACCGCTGCAGCCGTCGCCTCAACGCCGCGCCTGCGCGCGTCAGACCCCAAATCGCCTGCCCGGCCCATCGCTCGCCGCCCGTTGGGCAAAACCGGCGAGCATCTTTCGATCATTGGCTTCGGCGGCATTGTGGTCATGAATGAAGATCCCAACGCCGCCGTAAACATCGTCGCCGAAGCCGTCGACCGCGGCATCAACTATTTCGATGTCGCGCCCAGTTACGGCAACGCGCAGGAGCGGCTGGGTCTGGCGCTCAAGCCCTACCGCGACAAGAGCTTTCTGGCCTGCAAAACCGACGGCCGCTTGAAAGACGATTCGCGCACCGATCTCGAAAACTCACTCCGCCTGCTCCAAACCGACCACCTCGACCTCTACCAGTTCCACGCCCTCACCAAGATGACCGATCTCGACAAGGTGTTGGGCCCGGGCGGCGCTATGGAAACCTTCGAAGCGGCAAAGAAGGAGGGCAAGATCCGGTACATCGGCTTCTCCGTCCACTCCGTCGAGACTGCCCTCGCCGCTCTCGATCGCTACAACTTCGACACCGTGCTCTTTCCGCTGAATTGGGTGCTCGTGAGCCAGGCAAACTTCGGTTTGCAGATCCTGAAGCGCGCGCAGGAAAAGAAGATGGGCATTCTGTGCCTGAAGAGCATGGCCAAGACCGTGTGGCCAGCCGACCAGCGGCGCAATCATCCTGAGCCCAAGTGCTGGTACCAGCCGGCGGCCTTTCCCGATGAAGCTTCGCTCGGCCTGCGCTGGACGCTGGGCCATCCCATCACCGCCGCGCTTCCGCCCGGCGACGAGCGCTACTTCCGCCTGGCCATGGATGTGGCCGAGAACTACCAACCGCTGGAGCCGCACGAGGAGCAGGCCCTGCTGAGCGGAGGCAAAGGCGTGGAGCCATTCTTCCGCCTCGGTAACGATGTGTAAGGAATGTAGCAGTGTAAGGAATGTAGCGCCGGTCTCCAGACCGGCTGTACTGAGGGTCTCCAGACCCTCAGGTCATTGCCTTGGGAAAACAGATCTATAGCTGAGACCCGAAACCTATCTCACCGCCGTTGCCGCGAACTTTTTTACCATCGCCATCAGCAGTTTGCGGTCGCTCTCGTTCAAATTCGAGGAGTAGCGGCGGATCTGCGTGAGGAAACGCAACTCGTCGTCAGAGAGGTTCTGCGTATTCATCTGCATGGCCAGTGTGTCGCTGGCGAAGAACTGCGCGATGGGAAGGTCGAGGGAGTGAGCGATCTTGGCAAGCGTGTCCAGCGAGGGCACGGTGTGGCCGTTCTCCACGCGCGACAGGTAACAGCGCAGCAGGCCGGTTCTCTTTTCGATGTCTCCCTGTGAATATCCCTTCTGCAACCGGTAAGCGCGAATCGTGGTGCCGATCTTCATCCCCGTCCCATCCTGTCCGATGCTGCCCAAGGTTTACTGCCTTGGTAGCAATCAGGAGATTATTGCCTTAATAGTTAACATGGGCCGGTGTGGATTGCAAGTCAAAATTTCGCGAGCAGTATCAATGCGTATTAGTTTGCGCAAAGCTTCCCGCGGCGCGGGACCGCCGGCACGCAGGATCGCACTTGCGGTAAACCTTCGCCGTGCGTGACCCGTCAGACTGAATATAAGCATTGGGTCTCTGACCGCTTGAAGAGGAACCGTCCCGTGCCCCATCCATTCGCCCGATTTTGGGCGAATGGGTGGGATCGCACGAACCCCGCTGGCACGAATTCATGCGGTCAGAGATCGAGAGGTCGGAAAGCACAAACACAGGGTCGGAAAGCACAGATATGATGCGTGCGGGAGTAGTGGGGATTGTTGTGGCCGGCTGTTTTGCGGCCTGGGCGCAGGCCCCGGCCCCAACCGGCGCGCCCGCATCCTCTCCCGCATCGGGGCCGGCCGCTGCCCCGCAGGTTGCCGCCCCAGCCGTCGCTGGCGGCAAGCTGCATGGCACCGTAAAAAGCGGCAACATCCCCCTACCCGGCGTCACCGTCACCGCGCAAAACACCCTCACCGGCAAGCGCTACTCCACCACCACCGACATCACCGGTGCGTGGCAGATGAATATTCCCCAAAACGGCCGCTATGTGATCCGCACCCAGTTCGCGGCCTTCGCGCAGGGTTCGCAGGAAGCGGTCCTCAACGCCACCGCCCACGACCAACTCGTGAACTTCGAGCTCATCCTGGCCTCGCGCCAGGCCGAAGTGGACCAGCAACAAGCCCAGGCGACGCGGCAGGGCGCAAACCCGGGCGGCCGTCCCGGCGCGACAGGCCAGGGTGTGCGGCAAATGGCCGGCAACGCTCCGGAAAACGTGAGCCTCGAGAGTGCTTTGAGCGCGGACACCGACACCGGAGCCGGGACCGAAGGCCAGAGCGGCGCGGCGCTGCCTTCGATTGCCGCCAGCTCCGACTTCAGCGACGAATCGGTTGCGATTACCGGCCAGGCCGGGCAGGTGAGCGCTTACGCTGGCATGGGTCCGGGGGGTGGCGGACCCAACGGCGGCCTCGGACCGCAAGGCGGTCCCGGCGGTCAGGGTGGCCAGGGCGGCGAACTCGCGAGCCAGGGCGGTCTCTTCGGCGGCAGTGGTTTCGGTGGCGGCGGTGGGGGATTCGGCGGAGCCTTCGGCGGTGGTGGTTTTGGCGGAGGCGGCGGATTTGGCGGCGGTGGAGGCGGAGGCTTCGGCGGACGCGGCGGCGGCGGTGGAGGCGGTGGCGGCGGCGGAAGGAATTTCCGCGGCTTCAATCCTGCGCAGCCTCACGGCGCCATCGCCTGGAATAACACCACTTCCTACTTCAATGCGCAGCCTTTTGCTTTGCTCGGCACGCCGCAGGCGCAGCCGCCCAATGGATCGAATAATTTTACGCTTTCGTTCATGAGCGCTCCGTACATTCCGCACCTCACCAAGCCCAGCGGCAAAGATACCGTCTTCCTCACGCTTTCCGGTAGGCGGGCGTCGAACCCCGACCCCTTTTATGCGACGGTGCCCACCATCGCCGAGCGCGGAGGCGACTTCTCCGCGTCGGGATTGCCCGCGATCTACAATCCCGTCACCGGCCAGCAATTCATTTACAACAGCACGGCTAACGTGATTCCACCCACCGGCGCCCCCGGCCAATCGATCTCCCCGCAGGCCGCGGTACTGTTGCAGTACTTCCCTGAGCCGAATCTTGCTGCCGGCAGCACCATCAACGGCTACAACTATCAACGGCTTACGACGGGGCAGTCGAACACCACCAACGCCGGCATCCGTTACAACCGTAGTCTGGGCGCCAACGCCACGCAGCCCGGCGGCCGCGGAAGCTTCGGCGGAGGCGGCGGACGTCGCGGCGGCGGATCGCAAAACCAGGGCCTGCGCCAGAGCATCAACTTCAATTACAACGAGGGTCACTCGGCCTCCGACATCGTCAATCTCATCCCCGAGCTGGGCGGCAAGAGCGCTTCGAATTCCTACTCGATGCAGGCCGGCTACACCGTCGGCTACCACCGCTTCACCAACATCTTTAACGCCAACTGGAACCGCTCGAACAGTCACACCACCAACTTCTTCACCAACACATCCGACAATCCCGAGGGAACCCTGAGCATCAGCGTGCCCGACAACGTGCCGCTCAACTATGGCGTGCCCACAATCTCGCTCAGCAACGGCATTCAGGGACTGAGCGACACGCAGCCGAGTTTCTCCATCTCGCAGACCATTTCATTTTCTGAAGTCCTCAGTTGGATTCACGGCAAACACAACATGCGCTACGGCGCCGATTACCGTCGCGTGCATCGCGACTTCCTCGCCGGCTCCAATGCCACCGGGAACTTTTCATTCACCGGCCTGTTCACCGAGGAATCTGTGGGCGGCACACCCGTAGCGGGCACGGGCTCGTCGATCGCGGACTTTCTCCTCGGCTTGCCGCAGTCCACCACGCTCAACTCGTCACTCGCTAAGAGTTACCTGCGCGACAACGTCTACGACGCCTACGCCATGGACGACTGGCGCGTGCGGCCCTCGCTTTCGCTCAATTACGGCGTGCGCTGGGAGTTCTTTGCGCCCTACACCGAGAAGTACAACCGCCTGGCAGATATCCACACCAGCCCATTAGCCACGAGCACGAGCGATGCCTTCTCCAGCGAGAACGAGCAAACCGCCGGCCAAAACGGCCTGAATTCGTCGCTCGTGTTTCCCTGGCGCAAGGCCTTTCAGCCGCGCGTGAGCCTCGCATGGCGCGTGCCAAAGATCAAAAGCACCGTGCTCCGCGCCGGCTTCGGCACCAATTACACCGTGGGCGAGTTCGCCGGTTTTGCCAACCTCATGGCGCACCAGCCGCCCTTCACCAACGAGCAGACCAACCAGGAAGCCGCCGGCAACACGCCGTCCATTGCTTGCGCAAAAACCGGCACCTGCTTCACGCTCGCCAATGGATTCACATCGACTGGACAAACTGTCGGCAACTACGCATTGAATCCCCACTACGGCCTTCCCTACGTGATGGCTTGGAACCTCGATCTGCAGAAGACCCTGCCGCTGCAGATGGTGTTGAATCTCGGCTACAACGGAGCGCGCTCCAATCATCTCGACGTCCAGCTCGCGCCGCGCGCACTGCAGGACAGCTTATGCACCTTCCCCACGGAGAGCTCATGCACCGACCCGACAGGCCTGCTCTTTACCTACGAAGAAGCGGAAGCCTACTACAAGAACCATCAAGCCACGGTGCGGTTGAACAAGCGGCTGCAACACGGCGTTTCTCTGGGCGCCAATTACCAGTACGGCCACGCCATCGACGACGCCAGCTCGGTGAACGGAAGCGGCGGATCGGTGGTGCAGGATTGGCAGAACCTGGCCGCGCAGGAAGGTCACTCGGTGCTCGACCGTCGCCACCAGGTGAGCGGAACTTATCTCTTCGAGCTGCCCTTCGGGCCCGATAAACTCTGGGTCACTTCGGGCGTGGGCTCCCATATCCTCGAGGGCTTCTCCGTCTCGGGCACATTCACCTTCGCCACCGGCGGCTGGGTCTCGCCGAGCTTCGAGCCCACGGCGCAGAGTGTGGAGTGCGGCAATACGAGCGGCCTGCGGCCCAATCTAGTGCCCGGGCAATCGCCCACTATCGTCGGCAGCCAGCACCAGTGGTTCAACACCGCGGCCTATGCTCCGCCCTCCGCCACCAGCGGGTTCTGCAATTACTTCGGCAGCGCGCCGCGCGATTCCATCGAAGGGCCGGGAACGGTGCAGAACAACATGGCGCTCTCCAAAACCATGAATATGGGCGAGACCCGCAGCATGGAAATTCGCGCGCAGATCGACAACGTGTTTAATACTGTGCAGTATTCGGGCATAGACACAACGGAAGGCACGCCGCAGTTCGGTCAAGTCACTTCCATAGCCACCAATCCGTTAGGCCCAATGCGGGCGTTCCAGTTCTCGGCCAGGTTCAGATTTTGAAAGGCAGCAGGGTTAGATCGGTTGCAGAGAGGCCGGCCCCGGAGGGGCCGATCGGGAATAGCCCAGGGTGGACGTTTCGTTCGCTTCTGCGAACGAAAGGGGAACCCTGGGTCACGGCATCAAATTGAACCTGCCGGCCCGTAGGGGCGGCGCGAACCGATAGGAATTTCATGACGGGCTTCACGCGAAAATTCGCCGCAGGATTTGCGTTGCTGGCGCTGGCCGCTGCCGGTATGCCGCCCCTGCCCGCGCAATCGCCCGGCCAGGTGAGCGCCACGCCGCAGGGCGGATTCACGATCAGGACCAACGCCGATCTGGTCCTCACCAACGTGGTGGCGCGCGACACCAAAACCGGCGAGCTCGTGAAGGACCTGAAGCAAAGCGACTTCAAAATTTACGAGAACGGCCGCGAGCAGTCGATCTCCACGTTCGACTTCGAAAGTGTCGACATGGCCACTCCAATCCAGGAGGCCACCGTGAGCGGCCTCGCCGCCGGCCCCACCGGCAGCAAGGCAGTGGTCGTGGCCAAACCCGAAGAGCTGCGCAACCATCGGCTCATCGTCATGTTCTTCGACCTCACCTCGATGCAGCCTGAAGATGTCGAGCGCAGTGTGGAAGCGGCGCAGACCTTCCTGAAAACGAAGATGCAGGCGGCCGACCTGATCGCACTGGTTTCTCTCGGCGACACGCTCACCGTCGATCAGGACTTTACCGCCGACAAGGATGCGCTGATCCGCGAGGTGGGCGCGTACAACGGCACCGAGGGCCAGGGATTTGCCGAGGGCGCCAACGCGAACTCCAACCAGGTGGAAGACACCACCGCCTACACGCCCGACGAAAGCGAGTACAACGACCTCAACACCGATCGCGAGCTCTTTGCCCTGCGTGCTATCTCGCAGTCGCTGGCCAAAATCAACGAGAAAAAGTCGCTGCTCTACTTTTCCGGAGGCATCTCGCGCGACGGCATCGAGAACCAGGCGTCATTGCGGGCGGCCATCAACGCGGCAGTGCGCGCCGATCTCGCCATTTACAGTGTGGACACGCGCGGCTTGCAGGCCATCGGCCCATTGGGCGACGCGTCGACAGGAAGTCTTCGCGGGCAGGGCGCTTTCAACGGCGGCGCGCTGATGAACAACATGAACCTGAACTTTGCCTCTCAGGAAGTGATGGGCACGCTCTCTTCCGACACCGGCGGCACAGCTTTCTTCGATTCCAACGACTTTGCCCCCGCCTTTGCCAAGGTGCAGGCCGACACTTCGGCCTACTACGCCATCGGCTTTCACTCGTCTGACCCGGCGCGCGACGGCAAATACCGCAAGCTCACCGTCAAGATCGATAAGCCTGGCATCAAGCTCGAATTCCGGCCCGGCTACTACGCGCCCGCCGACTTCAAGCACTCCGGCAAGGAGGATCGCGAGCAGGAATTGCAGGATCAGCTCTCGAGTGATCTGCCCGCCACAGACATCGCGGTCTATATGGACGCCATGTACTTCCGCCTCGACGTCAACCGCTATTACATGCCGGTGTCGCTGGTCGTGCCCGGCTCGCAAATCCCGTTTGTGAAGGGCGGCGACAAGGACAAAGCCACGCTCGACATTATCGGCGCGGTCATCGACGACACCAAGCGCCCCGTGGGCCGCGTGCGCGACACCGTCAAGCTCAATCTCGACGCCACGCTTGAGGCGCGGCAAAAGAATATCCAGTACACCACCAGCTTCAACTTGCCGCCCGGCAAATACCAAATCAAATTCGTGGTGCGCGAAAACGAAACCGGCCGCATGGGCTCGTTCATCGCCGAGGTCACGTTGCCCGATCTCAAAAAGGCCCCGCTCAAAATGAGTTCGATTTTGCTGGCATCGCAGCGGATCCCAAGCAAGAAGCCCGGCAAGGAAATCGACCCGCTGGTGCGTAACGGCCAGGAGTACGTGCCCAACATCAGCCACGTCTTTCGTCAGGACCAGCACCTCTACCTGCTTTACGAGGTCTACGATCCCGCGCGCGAGAAGGCCGCCGCCGACGACGAGCCCAAGGGGTCAAAGCCGGGCATCAATTTGTTGAGTAGCCTGGAATTGATTCAGGGATCAACCAAAATTTACGAGACGCCGATTGTGCAGGCCCGAGCCATCAACGTCGAAGGCCGCGACGCCGTCAGCTTCGAACTCGATGTCCCGCTCAGCGGGCTCAAGCCCGGCGCGTACCTATGCCAGTTGAATGTGATCGACGATGCTGCAGGCAGCTTCAAGTTTCCGCGCTTTGCCGTGCTGGTGCGCGAGCCGGCCACGCCGTCGGCCGCCGCACCGTCCACGCCACCCGTCACTCCGCCAGTTCCGGCAACCGGCGCCTCGGAATAACATAGTTCCAACGCGGTGCGGTTGCCCCATCCTAGCCGCGCCTTTTGCGGCTAGGGTGGGAAGCACTGCTAACACCGCCAGCACCGCTAACGCCGCTAGCTCCGCTGGACTTCACCGTTTGATCAACCGAACGATCGCCACCAGGATGATCGCGCCAACCAGTGCGATCAACGTGGTCAGCCAAAAGCTGCCTCCGGTATCCACGCCGAGGATGTGACGCGCAAGAAATCCGCCTACCACGGCGCCGATAATGCCCAGCAGAATATCCCCAAAGAACCCGTAGCCCGAGCCCTTCATGATCTTCCCCGTGAGCCAGCCTGCGATCAGGCCGGCGACGATCCATGCAATGATTCCCATTTTTTCCCTCCTTGTTTGCTGTTAGTCGTGTGTGCGGCGTGGGGGGAGCTTCTTTTGGGCAGAAGCTGGGGAGCCTTAGCTCACAGTTTTGGATTTATAACATGTCTTCCGTATACGGGGCCACTGGAAACCGCGCGGCTTTCTCCGCCACAGGTTTTTCGCTTTGCCTTTGTTTCGGAAAAGCAGGAGGACTGGTTCGCAAACACCGGAACTGTCACTGCAGGGTAGCGTTGCCACAGCAGTGTTTGTACTTCTTTCCGGAACCACAGGGGCAAAGAGCGTTGCGCCCGATCTTTTGCCTCACCATGCGGACGCCGCTCTGCTCTTGTCGCACCTCCCGCGTCCGACGGGCGCGGAAAAAATCATAGGCCCGCTGGGCCGATACCGAGAGGCCAACGAGCACCTGCTCGCGAAGCTTCCGATCTGGCGACGTCTTCCACGTGCGCATCTCCGGGTCCGGATCATCTTCGTAGGCGAGTGCAAAAATCGCGAGGAGAATGGCGAAATCGTCCTCATCCTCGAAGATCTCATCCCATGCCTCGCGACAAAAGTCGACTCCCCGCAGAAACCCTTGCGCCCAGTTGTTTCCTTTTGGGATCTCCTCGCCTTCCTCGGCCACAAGCCAGGGCAGATAAACCATGTCCGGGGAGGCCAGCGTCCGGGCGACAAAGTTCCAGTGGCGCATGGCCAGATTCAAGAATTCGTCGAGCTCACCGGCAGTCGCAAACGGAGCTTCCTCGCCTCCCCAGATCTCGTCAAGGTAGACACTGGGAAGGATCGTCACCGGCCCGCAAATGAGCGCCGCGAAGAATCCATCCATCTCCTCGGCGTTCATGGCGTCTTCGCCTTCAAACTTACCGATGATTGCTTCCAGGCGATCGTATTCGGCGTCGGTGAGCGATTCGTCGAGGCCGGGTCGATTGGGTTTCATATCGCCAGAATACCCGCTGGGGGATTCAATCGTTCGGCGGAGTTCTGTCAGCGTCTTGCCGCCAGGGGCAGTGCCGGCAGCCCGAGCCGCAACAACTCCCGCGCTTGAGGTGGTACGCAGCGGTAAACACCATCAGCGGCCCCTCGAAGTAGTAATCTTCGGGTTCGAGTTTGCTCGGCTTTGTGGCGGGCGGTTCCTGGTCCATGCCTATATTCTCCCGTAGTGGACCTTCGACGGTGACCCGGCCGCCCGGAGCAGCCGGTAAAATTGATTCATGGCACTCACTGCACAAGACCGCGCCCGCAAGATCAAGATCATTCTCTTCGACGTCGACGGTGTTTGGACCGACGGCACAATCTGGCTCGTCCCCAGCGCTGCGCGGAGCAGCCTTTTGGACGAGATCGGTGGTAAGGAAACGATCGGCTTCGGCGTCAACTCGATAACCATGACCGAGGCTAAAGGCTACAGCGCTCACGACGGCACGGCTATTTCGCTGGCTCGCATCGGTGGAATGAAGTGCGGCGTCATCACCAAGCGCATCAGCGAGACTGTGGCCACGCGCGCCCGCGACCTCAAGCTTGAATTTGTCTACCAGGGCTGCGCCTTCAAGATGCAGGCCATCCGCGAAATCATCGCGAAGGAAGGCGTGACGCTCGACGAGATCTGCTACGTCGGCGACGATGTGATCGACCTGCCCGCCATGCGCGAGGTGGGCTTTGCCGTTGCCGTGGCCAATGCGCGCGAACGCGTGAAGGCCGAGGCGCACTACATCACGCCCAACTCCGGCGGCTACGGCGCCGCGCGCGACGCGGTGGAGTTTATCCTCGAGGCCAAGGGCACGCTCGACCAGTGCATCGAAGCCTACATCGACGAGCGCAACCCCATTCCGCCGTCCATGGACATCGGCCGCGGCGGGGATATGAAATAGCAGCGGAGTTGGCGGGGTTAGCGGAGCTAGAACCTTCCAAAGTTGGCGCTCTCTCCTCTCTCATCGCGCTGTCATCCTGAGCGACCGACCCTGAACGTAGTGAAGGGGAGGGAGTCGAAGGATCTGCGGTTGCTCTTCCAGTTCGATCGAGGTGCCTGAAAATGCCTCTGAAATACCACTCCGGCCAGGAAATCAGAAAAGGCGATCATATTCTGCATGGACCTAGCCGCGGCGTCGTCGAATTCATCGCTGATCTAGCCATTGATGATCCAAAAACAAAATGGTACGTCGAGGAATACGGCGGAGGGATCATGCTGATGACAGAACTTTACGGACGCGTGTTTACCGCGAGTCCCGACGAGGACGATGAATTGGAACTAGTGAGCAGATCAGAGACCGAATTCGTGGCGGGGTTGAATCATCACGATGACGAATGAGCAAAAACGCGCCGTCGTTCTCCTCAGCGGCGGCCTCGACTCCGCCACCGTGCTCGCCATCGCGAAAGCGGAAGGCTACGAACTCTACGCGCTCTCGTTTTCCTACGGCCAGCGCCATGCGTGGGAACTCGAAGCCGCGAAGCGCGTGGCCGCGTCCATCGGCGTGGCCCAGCATCGCGTGACCACGATCGATCTCCGCGCCTTCGGCGGCTCCGCGCTCACCGCCGACATCGCCGTCCCCAAAGGCCGCGACGCGGAAGAGATGTCCCACGGCATCCCCATCACCTACGTGCCCGCGCGCAACACAATTTTTCTGTCGTTCGCGCTCGCGTGGGCTGAGGTGCTGGGCGCAAGCGACATCTTTCTCGGCGTCAACGCGCTCGATTACTCCGGTTATCCCGATTGCCGTCCTGAGTTCATTGAGGCCTTCGAGAAGATGGCCAACCTGGCCACCAAAGCCGGAGTGGAAGGCCGCCAGAATCTTCGCATTCACACGCCGCTCATTGCGATGACCAAAGCGCAGATCATCGCCACGGGAACAAAGTTAGGCGTGGACTACGGGCTGACCAGCAGTTGCTACGACCCAGGGCCGACAGGCGCGCCCTGCGGCCAGTGCGACTCGTGCCTGCTCCGCCAGAAAGGTTTCCGCGAGAACGGAATCGAAGATCCGCTGCGAAAGACAGCTTCTAGCTGCTAGCTCCTAGCCTCTAGCTTTGTCTCGCTGGAGCCAAGACCGTTGCATTCCGCGCGAAAGGGCTAGAAGCTAGTAGCTAGAGGCTAGAAGCTGCATTTATGTACTCGGTCAAAGAAATCTTCTATACGCTGCAGGGCGAGGGCGCGCACACCGGCCGCGCGGCGGTCTTTCTCCGTTTTGCGGGCTGCAATCTCTGGTCGGGCCGCGAAGCTGATCGCGGATCGGCAATCTGCCGGTTCTGCGACACGGATTTTGCCGACACCGACGGTCCCGGCGGCGGAAAATTCGCATCTGCGCAGGAGTTGGCGGCGGCCGTCGACGAGAAATGGCTACAGTCTGATCCACGAATCGGCCTCGCGAAAGGGCACGACTTCAGTCGTGCCGAACCGGGCTCGGAAAAACATGGGGCTTTAGCCCCTGCGAACCAACTCGACGCATCTCCGGCTCTGCTTTTCACAAAAGCCGCTGCGACGCGTTTCGTCGTCTGCACCGGCGGCGAGCCTCTGCTGCAGCTCGATCCTCCGCTCATCGACGCTCTCCACGCACGCGGGTTTGAGATTGCCGTCGAAACCAACGGCACCATCGCGGCTCCTCGAGGTCTCGACTGGATCTGCGTCAGCCCCAAGGCCGGAGCCGTGCTCAAGCAACGCACCGGCGACGAGCTGAAGCTGGTTTATCCGCAACCCGGCGCCGATCCCGTTGAATTTGAATCGCTCGCCTTCCGCCATTTCTTCCTGCAGCCGATGGACGGGCCGCATCGTGAAGCGAACACGCAGGCCGCGCTCAAGTATTGCCTCGATCACCCGCGTTGGCGCCTGAGCCTGCAGACGCACAAGCTGCTCGGCATTTCGTAAAGTTCGTTTCCCTTAATTTGCCGACGACCTAATCTGCCGCTCATTCTGGAAACTAACCCGATCTAAACGGCGCTGCCGCTCCTGCTCCACCGCCACGGTAACGCCGACTGACCGGGTAGCCTTGCCTTTGCGCATGATGTTGGCGTATGCAGCCTTGTATTCTTCGGTCTCCGTCATGCCCACATTTCCCCATCCGACCCTGAGACGATCAAACTCCGCAAGAAGTTCGGTTCCGCTCAGGTGGTTCGCTTGATGTGGACAGACGCCCCCATTGTCTCTGCGACCAACTTGGCAATTCATGCACAGAAGCTGGTAGCCTGGCGGATAACCTGTCAGACGCAACTTCCTGTACATGTGATGGCCACATTGAAATCGGTCCCCGAACAGCTTTGCTCTCTCTGTGTTACCACCGCCGTCGACATGATCGAGGGTCAGGAAGCTGAACTCGTCTTCACCGCAGCATGCACATTTGACCCCGTCGGCTCCACGATAATGCTCAAAAGCTACGATTCGATCCCGCAGGTTCCTGAATTGCATCGAGACCGCATTGTTCACAAAACCCTTCTGCTTGGTTTTCATGCTCAACTCCGGCGCACTATCAGTCCCAGCCGAGTCATCGATTCAATCACGGCAGGTGGCAGCGCGGACGAATGCGTATTGGCCGTTCCCTCTGAAACGAGGTCCGCAAGGCGATTCATTTCGTCCAGGTACTCCTGCGACCCAAGCTGTAGTCGCCTTGAATCTGCCTGCATGCTGTCGCAATCCGATTCCAGGGACGATCCCCGGTAGTAATACTCGAAGCGCACAAGGTAGATATCTTCGTCAAGGCGCTGACTGACAATAATGCCGCGCAAATTCACCTGCTTAACGTACACTTCTTCGCCTTCTGAAAACGCCATCTCGTTCTCCTTTCGGTCGGGTGCCAGAGCAGAATACATCAACCCAGGAATTCACGTGATGTGCCGTCTGACACGGTTGGCTAGCCATCGCCCCTTGGTCAGCGAAAACCGGGCTCCCAGTGCTAAGAGGTGGACGCCGCCGCAAACTCGCCGACCGAGCCCTTCAGTCCTACAGCCCCGCCGTCCCCCGGCAGCCCCTCAACCTCTGCTCCCTTCTTCGCCGTTGTGCCGCTCTTCCGCCTCCGCCAGCCATCCCCGCAGCAGCTTCTGCGGCGGAACGCTGGAGAGATACGGCTTGATGTCGAGCACCGGCGTGCCGTCCAGCATATCCACGCCGCGTACGCGCAGCGATGTGCCTTCGCGGCGCAGCAACTCGACCACCGTCAGCCCGATCGGGTTCGGCCGCCGCGGCGACCGCGTGGCGAAAACTCCGTGCGGTCGCGCCGCGTCGCTGGGCGGATTCGCAATCAAATCGAATCCCTCGGCGCGGTCGAATTCCCAGAGCACAAAGAGGTGCGAAAAGCCCTCGATGTCGGCCAGTCCCCGCTCGTACTCGCGCAGTAATTCGATTGCGCCCTCGGCGTCGTGCCGGGCGCCGAGGCCTTTGGGAATGGCGGAGGTTTCGTGGTAAGGGCTGTGGATGAATCCGATGGGCTGGGCGGTAAACACGGCAACGCCTCCGCATTTCATCCTAAGCGTGCTGGCCGTGAAATCGAAACGCCCGGCCGATGAAACCAATGGAGTGCGTTGGCCGTACGCTAAGATGCAGAATAATGTGAGCAGCTTTCTCCGGAGGCACTTCGAATGAATGCGGCCGTTGTTGAATCTCCCGGCCAGGTGCCGAAATACCAAACTTTCCCTGATCCCGTGGTCGAAGACGGCGAAGTTCTGGTCCGCGTGCACGCCGCCGGATTACATCCCATCGTGAAGGGCCTCGCCAGCGGCTCGCATTATGCCAGCGCGAAGGGCAACCCGGAACCATCCGTTCCCGGCATCGATGGTGTCGGCGTGCTCGACGACGGCAGCCGCGTGTACTTTGTCTTTGTCCGCAGGCCCTGGGGAACCATGGCCGAACGCGCCGCCGCTCCGCGCAAAATGTGCATCCCCGTGCCCGAAAAACTCGACGACGTCGAGGCCGCTGCCATCGCCAATCCCGGCATGTCGGCGTGGCTTTCGCTGAAAGAGCGCGCCGCCCTGGCTCCCGGAGAAACCGTGCTCATCATGGGTGCCACAGGTGTGGCCGGCCAGCTCGCCATTCAGTCGGCGCGCCTGTTGGGCGCCAAACGCGTGATAGCCGCCGGCCGCAACGTTGACGCTCTGGCTGGAGCCGATGTCGACGCGGTCATCGCTCTCGGCCAGCCCGAAGACGCCATCTGTGACGCCCTCGCCGCCGAAGCCGCCTCCGGTATCGATGTCGTAGTCGACTATCTCTGGGGTCGGCCCACGGAATTGCTCCTGGAAGCACTTGCCCGCGGCTTCAAGGCGCAGGCGACCCAAAGAACCCGCCTCGTCGAAGTGGGTTCAGCGGCAGGCAGGACCATTACCCTCCCCGCTGAAGTGCTGCGCAGTATCGATCTCACCCTCCTCGGCAGCGGCTTCGGCGCGGTTGCTCTCGAAGGCATCCTGGCCACTATCCCTACCCTTTTCGAAATGGCCGCCGCCGGAAACCTGAAAATCGCCGTCGAACCGGTTCCGCTGGCCGAGGTGGAACCGGCCTGGAGCCGCGTGGAAAAGGGCCGCCGGATCGTCTTCACCACCTAAACCGCCTGTTTTCAGCTTCAAGTCATCAGCAAAGTTATTGTCAGGCCAAGACCCGCGCCTATCCTGACCGGGAACACTTTCAGGGCCTCCGGTGTCTAACTAAGCAGATGCGTGGTCCGGCTGGCGGAACGCCAACGCCTTCGCATCGGGATCAACAATATGCTTCCGGCGTCAAACAGCGCTGGAAGCGGCTCAAGAAATGCCATCGGCTTTCCCCGCCGCGTCTCGTTGGTCATCAGCTGTGACGACGGTGGGTGCAAACGGTGGATGAAGTGCGATAACGTGGGAGGGCACTGAATTGCAGGCGGACCTCACCATGGGCAACATTGCAAGCGCACTCGCGCTCCAACCCGACGAAGCGGCTCTGGTTGAAGAGTTGCGGACGGGTTCGGAGGAGGCGTTTGCCTGGCTGATCGCACACTACCATCAGCCGATTTATTCGCTGCTCGCGCGCACCGTGCGCAACCAAGCCGATGCGGCCGACCTGACCCAGGATGTTTTCGTCAAGGTCTTTCGCGGCATCCGCGGTTTTCATGGCGAGTCCTCGTTGCGCACCTGGATCTACCGCATCGCCTTGCGCGAGGCGTCGAATCAGCGGCGCTGGTGGATGCGGCATCAGCAGCACGAGATCCCCATCGAGCAGGAGATGGGGGAAGGGGAATGCGGAAGGCCGGTGCTGCTGAAGGACATGCTGGTCGATCCATCGGAGTCGCCGTATGATGCGGCTCTGCACGAGGAGAACCGGGCGTACGTGGAGCGGGCGTTAAGGCAAGTGCCGGAGCCATTCCGCGTGGCGCTTATCCTGCGCGACATCGAGGGATTTTCTTACGAGGAAGTGGCGGCAATGCAGGGGGTCAATCTGGGAACGGTGAAGTCGCGGCTGGTACGTGGGCGTGCCTTTTTGAAGGTGCTGCTTGCCGCGCCCAAACCGGGCTCGCGGACGAAAGCGCTGTCTGGGATGGAACTGTCCCTGAGAGAGGAGGCGCGATGAACGGCTGCAATCAAGTGCAGGCAGGGTTGACGGATTATCTCGACGGCCGGTTGACGGGGCGCGAAATGCAGGAGATGGACGCACACCTCCAGGCGTGCCAGCAGTGTGTGCAGGAATGGAAGTCGCTGCGCGATCTCGAAACCGCGTTGGCCGGGCTGGGCCCGGTGGAAGAGCCCCCGGACTTGCCGCTGCGCATTCGCGTCGCGGTCAGCCAGGAACGCGCGCGCAGCCGCCGCAGCATTTTTACCATGTGGGAACTGGCCTGGAGAAACAGTTTGGGGCCGTTTCTGCTGCAGGCCGGCGCGGGCTTTGCCAGCGCCGTGCTGCTGTTGGGTACCATCGTTTTTCTGGTTTCGGTGCTCGCCAAGCCGGAGACGGCGCAGGCTACTCCCGACGAGCCGCTGGGCAATGCCACCGCACCGCGTTTGCTCTATTTCTCGAATGCCCAGGGCGGCAATGAGACCGGCGCCATCAACGGCCCGGTGGTGGTCGAGGTCTGCATCAACGATGCGGGCGAGGTGTACGACTACCGTATTGTCTCCGGACCGACCGACGCCACCACGCGGTCTCAAGTAGAGAATCTGCTGCTGTTTAGCCGCTTCGCGCCCGCCCGCTTGTTCGGCCAGCCGGTGCGCGGATTGGCCGTGCTGTCATTCGCCGGCGTTTCCGTCAGGGGATAAAGGCAGGGAACAGCTTTCAGCCCTCAGCAAGGATGCCGTCCTGAGCGAGGACGACGCTGCGCGAAGCGGAGGACGAGTAGAAGGGCCTGCATTTTTTGCGTGCAGGTTGCTGTCGATGGGCGCATTGGACTGTTAGCGACACGTAACGTGGTTGTTCAGGAAGATCGGTAAACCCTTGCCGACTTGCCGGGGCCGATCCTCGAAGCAGATTCTCGATCGACAGATTCCTGAATTGTGACGGTCGGCGCCAGTCGTGCTTTATCTTTCCCTCGGAACCTCACATTGAGCCATGTCCTGTCGATGCCAACGGAGGCTCGGATTCCCGATCGTCGGGGATCGCCGCATGCTCTCCAAGTCTCGCAAACAGGAGTCGTGTTACGCGGATTTCAGATCGGCTACATCCGTCGCCCGCACTCTGCACTGGATTCTTTGCGGCGGCGAATCTAACTCTCTAATTTCCTGATGTACAGCCAAAGCCCGGCCAGCATGAAGGCGATGGCGACGAAACATAAGCCGAGCCCGATACGGCGATGGTTACGCTCGATCATCGCGTCATTGCCGGCCTTGAGGTTTGCAGCGGCGATCTTCATGCCGACCTGAACATCCTGATCGACGAGGGCAGCCTGAAAGCTGTGGATGGTGACGCGAGCTTTGGTCAGAGCATCGCGCGCCTGATCCTGGCTGAGCCGGGCTTCGCTGACTTCCATGCCGGAAGACTCGGCAAGACGCAAGGCATCGTCGGCCTGCTTGATGGTGCCGTCCAACTGCGTGAGGTTGGCGAGGATCGAGGCGCGGGCGCGATCGCAATGGTCGCCGGGGGCGTGGCAGCGCATGCAAACGCCGCCGGGGCCGGTGCTAAGCATGACATCGGAAGGCTGATGGATGCCGTGACTGGTGTGGCAGACGACGCAACCGGGAAGGCCCTGCTCCTGAAAGACCTTGCTGTGGGTGCTCTTCGCGTACATCTGAGCCTGGAAGACGTGGCAGTTGGCGCAGACGTTCTGCACCTTGTCGACGCCGGGCGGCACCGCGCCGTGGTTTCCATGACAGGTGGTGCAGGTCGGGGCGCTCAAATCGCCGCGCACCGCCAATGCGTCGTGGTGGACACTGGTGTTGTACTTGGCGAACTGGTCGGTGGGAATCCCGTACTGCTTCATGTAATTCGCGTCGGCGTGGCAGCGTGAGCAGGTCGTGGCCACGTTGACGGGATTCACGGTGGAACGGGGATCGCTCGGCGGACGGATATCGTGGACGCTGTGGCAGTCGATGCAGACGGCCACCTTGGTGTCGCCGGCGACCAGGCGCTTGCCGTGCACACTGGTGTGGTATTCAGCCAACTGGTCAGTGCGCAGGCTGGGGTCGTATTGGCGCATGAGGTTGGGATTCGAGTGGCACGATCCACACAAGTCCGGTATCTGCTTGCGATCGATCTTGCCCTTGAAGCCCGCCTTGCTGCCCATGGCCACGGTGGGATCGTAGCTGGAGGAGTCGCCGCCATGGCAACTGGTGCAGGTGAGGCCCTTCTGCGCATGAATGTCCTGGCTAAACTGGTCCGATGTGACTCCCAGGGGCGCCGGCATCGTGGAGTGACAATCCACGCACGAGTTCACAGCCTGCCCGTATCCCAAACATGCGGCAAGCGCCAGAAACCCGGCCAGAACGGCAGAGCGTGGAGCGGCGAATCCGTCGACCTTATTGCGCAACATAGCCATAGACACTCATCACGATGATGTAAACAAGAGCAAAGATGCCGAGGCCGGTGATCCAGGTACGGGTGCGTGCGGGCTTATCGCTCTCAAAGAAGGGCAGCAGCAGCCAGAACAGTCCGGCCAGGCCGCAACCAAGTATGCCTAGAACCTCGCCATCGACGATCCACACTTTCGAGGGAATGAGCTTGAGTGTTTGGTACATGAAGAGGAAGTACCACTCCGGCTTGATTCCCGCCGGGGCCGACGCAAAAGGCTCTGCCTTCTCGCCGAGGTTCCACGGGAACAGTGCAGCCAGCGCGCCCAGCGTGCCGATAGCCACGTACCAGGCCATCAATTCTCGCAACAGAAAATTGGGAAAGAACCTCATCTCCCGGCGCAATGAGGGATTCGCGGTCCACGCAGCTTCAACCTTGGGTGGCACGCTCATGCCCTGGCGCTGCACCAGAAACAGGTGGATCGCAATCAGCACCACCACCAACCCGGGCAGCACAGCCACATGGAATCCAAAGAATCGGGTCAGCGTGGCTCCGGTCACCTGCGGGCCGCCGCGAAGAAAGACCATCATAGGCTGGCCGATGATGGGAACCTGCCCGGCGATCTGCGTGCCCACCGTGGTGGCGAAAAAGGCCAGTTTGTTCCAGGGCAGCAGGTAGCCGCTGAAGCCGAATCCCATCACCAGAAAAAGCAGCAGCATGCCGCTGACCCATGTCAGCTCCCGCGGCTTGCGGTAGGCCTTCAGGAATAACACGCTGAACATGTGCACGAAGGCAGTGAAGATCATCAGGTTGGCAGACCACGAGTGGATGGAACGAATCAGCCAGCCAAACTGCACCCGCGTCACGATGTACTGCACGCTCTCGAACGCTTCGTTGGCGCTGGGGCGGTAATACAGGAGCAGCAGGATTCCGGTAAGTACCTGGACGATGAAGAGAAACAGCGTGATACCGCCGAAGAAGTACCAGTACGACAGTCGATGCGTGGGAACAGTCTTGTGGCGCAACGGCGCAATCAGCCCGTCCAGATGCAACCGTTCGTCAAGCCAGCGGTAGAGCGCGGCGAACATGGCTACGCCTCCCGCTTCCGGCTGACGACAATCTCGTCGCCGCGCAGATGAACGTCGAACGCATCCAGCGGTCTCGGCGGAGGGCCGGAGACGTTGCCGCCATTGAGGTTGTAGATCCCGTTGTGGCACGGGCACCAGATCTCGCGCAGATCGGGTCGATACTGCACCGTGCAGCCCAGGTGAGTACATGTCGCCGAGAGTGCGCGATAGGTGCCGTCGCTTTCCAGAATCAGCAGGCCCGGCCGGCTTCCGAACCGGAAAATCTCTCCGGAATTCGGTTTGAGGTCGCCTACTTTGGCGGCCACCACCTCGTCGCCGCCCAGATCGACGACCGGGGGCGGCACAAGGAAGCGCAGCACGGGATAGAGAAATGAGGCCAAAGAGGCGAGTACGCCGCCGCCCAGAAATATCTCAATCGCGCGGCGTCGCGTGGTGTCGGGTTGAGGAATGTGGTCAGCGCACATGGACCGCACCCCCTGCCGCAGGCCGACACGAAATCTCTGATTGCGTTGTCAAACTACAAACCAAGAGCCGCGACCTCCCACGACAAGTTCGCCTGCACGCCTCCAGAGCGATTCATCACTGAAACACCCTGCTTGTTAGCCGTGCGGAAACATTAGAGATCGTTCGAGAAGCCGGTCTGTGATAGGAATCACAATTGAAAGTGCGAGAACGGTAGTTCTGGATTCTGGTCTTGTAATATGGACCACAAACTCACGAATCAAATGAGGCGAATCGGGGTTTTTGAAAGGAGGGCCGTGCGTGGTCAGGCACAACAAGCTGGGCAAACCATGCCGACGCGGACGCGAAGCAGGTCGCATCCGCCAATCAAACGGAGTGGGGTACTCTTCGTGCGCAGCGAGGCCGCGGGACATTCTGCCCGCAGTTGAAGAATCTGCTCGCCATACGCGTTGCTGATTGCCTGCTTTCGCTCGCTTCTTACTTCTCCAACGTGCGCACGTACTGGATCACTGCCTTGATCTGTGCGTCGGTCAGCTTGCCGTTCTCTGCGGGCATCTTGCCCTTGCCATTCTTCACGGCGGCAAAAAGTTCGGCGTCCGAAGCTTTGATCACCGCGGGATCTTTGAACGACACGGCCTTCAGCGCCTTACCCGCCGGATTGTTGGCCATACCGTCCGGGCCATGGCACATGAGGCACTTCGCTTTGTAAATGTCTACCCCGCTGCTTTGCGCAAACGCCGGAGTGACGAGGGCTGCCGCAAGGCACAAAATCACGATACGTTTCGAACTGACTTTCACGAACGAGCTCCTTTGCGCTGGGATTCACCTACTGCCTTCCCGGCTTCGCGCCAGTATACGCCGATGGCGCTCAGCGACGTTTTTCGAGGGATACGCCACCGCGGTTTCCAGCCCTTGGCCATTTTAAGAGGCTGTTACCCCAAAAGAGATCCAATGGTCATCAACTATTTCTCGCACATCGTTCTCAAGTTACTCCCTGGTCAGAAGTCAGAACCGATTACTATAAGCTCCGGATTGGTAACGAGAAATGCCCATGTCGCCTTTAAGGCTCCTCGCTTTGCGGTAATTCGCAGATGCACTCATCGAGCATTTTCGATGGAGGGGTCCAGGGATTTCCGGGTTGCCGGCTATGCTGAGGACTCAATCGCGCGAGGCGTCGGGAATCTCAAATCGCACGCCGACGGCGCTGTTGGCCCACTGGGTTGCGGCGATATCGATCTGGTCGATGGGAATCTGCTCGTAATGCCGGGAATCGAGATCGGTGAGGACCTTTGAGGTCATCATGTAGTTTTGCATCTTCACCGGGTCGCGGCCGCTCTTGAAAATCACCGTGAGAGGTTGCTCGGGCGCGGACGGGGCCGTTGGTTCCGCGGCAGCGCGTTGCTGACCTTGCGCGCTCGCGGATGGAATCTCTCCGGGCGCGCCATAGCCATAGTCTGGATCCGGAGCCGGGTAGTAAGGAGCCGCGCCGCTCTGGTCATATGCAGAGTTATCGGGCGCAGAGTTATCGGAATCGTCCCAATCGTAGAATCCCGGATCGATTAAATAGGGGTACCCGTATCCGGGCCATGTTGGATAGTTGGAGAAATACCGGTTATTGAACGACCGTCTGCGTGCGGCGAAAAGATCACCGTTCGAATTCCCGCCGCGATTCGATGTACGATTCGATGTACGATTTTGGGCGGAAGGATATCGGGCGGAAGACGGTTGAGCACTCAATAAACGATTCGGAGGACGGGCCGCCGGCGATCCGTATCCGTTGTAGGGAATGCGAAAGTTCGAATAGTTCGGCGGGCCCATTTGTCGAAATCCCGCGGTGCCAGGAGTCCCGTACCGAAACGGCTGTGCAGGCCGCACCGAGCCGGTGGAGCGTGAGAATCCGGACGGGCCCGAGAAGCCGGCGTGCCCCGCAGATCCTCGGCTCGCAGACCCTGGGCCGCCGAAAGATCCTCCGTGCGCGCCGCCGCGTTGCGCAACGGCCGGCACAGCAAGCGCGAGCAGAGCGATTGCGGCGCGGAACTTCATGAAACTATTCTACGCCCGATCGAACTCCTTTTTCTGGGTCGCCAAACCGGCCGTTTTCCGGCACGCGACCCCAGCCGCTGGGTGGGTTCCCCGGTCGTGCCCTGATGCAAAAAAGCAGGGATTAGGGGATAGGGAACAGGGAGTAGAAAAGCAGGCCCCGAAAAACAAAGGCAAAAGCAACCGCAGGTCCTTCGACTCGCTTTGGCACATTTCATGCGCCAAAGCTCGCTCAGGATGACAGGCGAGATTTGCTGCTCAGGATGACAGGCTTTTGTGTGCGGGCGTGGACGCCCGCACTACAGCCGGTGAGGAGACCGGCGGTACTGGTTGCCGTTTGACCCTACCCGTGCGTCTAACTAGACTTGCAGGCAGGGCAATTTCATGACGTTTCGTTTCGCGCACTCTTCCGTTCTTCATTCCGCCGCAATTTTGGGCGCAATTCTGGGTTTGATGGCCGGGTTGGCCACGATCTCGGCTGCGCAGTCCTCCTCAAGCTCACGAAGCGGCTCGTCTGGCCAAAATTCGTCTGGTCAAAGTTCATCGGGTCAAAGTTCGTCGAGTCAGGGTTCATCGGGTCAGGGTTCTTCGGGGGGGCAGGTGTATGCGCAGGAAAGGGCGCCTTCGCTCATCGATCCCGCGGGGCCGACGGTGTCGCTGATCTCCTCGGAGTCAGTGTTCGTGATGGCGGCCGCGCTGAATGCCTGCGGCTACGACGAGGGGCGGGAAGACAGCTCGCCGGTGCGCCAGCGCGTGCGTGACGAGATGAACCAGGCTTTTGCGAAAAGCGAGGAGGCCCGCCAAAAGCGCGACGCCCTGTGTCTTTACATCGCGCAGCACCGCATGACCGGGACCGAGCAGGACATTGCGCAGTACATCTCCCTGTCGCTCTACCTGACGCCGCCGCCCGAGCTTGAAATCACCGCCGATTTGACCGAGATGCCGCCCGACTCCACGCAGGTGGCGGAGATTGTGCCCATTCTGCGTGAATTCGCGGCGGCGGTGGACCTGCACGGCATCTGGCTGACCATGCGCCATGCCTACGACGAAGAGGCGGCCAAGGTGCACGATCCGCTGTCGCAGATGATCGTGGACACCGATCTCTACCTGAAGATGCCGGCAGCCACCTACGACGGCCGCAGGTTCATCGTGGTGATCGAGCCGCAACTCTCGCCCGGTACGGTGAATGCCCGCATTTACGGCACCGATTACATCGTGGTGGTTTCTCCGGACAACGGCAAAATTCCCATGGCGTCGGTGCGCCACACCTATCTGCACTACATGATCGATCCGCTGCTCTACGCGCGGACCAACGCTCTGGACCGCGAGCAGCCGATTCTGAAGGAGATTCGCGACGCGCCGCTCGATTTCCGTTTCCGCTCCGATACCACGGCCCTGACCGTGGAGTGCCTGATCAAGGCCGTGGAAGCGCGCACCATGGATACGGGCGTTCCCGAGTACAAGATTCCCGCCGGCATCGACCGCTCGCAACTGCCGCGCTACGAGCATGAGCGCGAGCTTTATCAACAAAGAGTGGACGCGGTGAAGTGGGCCGCGGTCGGGCACGATATGCGCCAGGGCTTCGTGCTGACGCAATACTTCTACGAGCAGTTGATCCAGTTTGAGAAGAACAATGTCGGCCTGAAAGAAATCATGGGCGAAATGGTGTACGGCATGGACGTGGACCAGCAGGTGCACCGCGCGCGGCAAATCGAGTTCGACAAGGAGGCCGACGAGGATGTGTTGCAGCGCAGCCGGCCGCGGCAGCTCACGGGGCTCGACCTGGCTGAGGCGCGGCTGTCGACGGGAGATATAGCCGCGGCGAGCACCATCGCGCAAAAGGTGCTGGCGTCGGAGACGGACACGGTTTCCAGTGTGGCCGATGCGGCACGCGCCCACTTCATCCTGGCCCGCGCCGATCTTCTGAGCGTGCATCCCGGCGAATCGGAAGACGATGCCGAGAAAACCATCGACGCAGCGGTGGCGCAGTTTCAGAAGACGCTCGAAACCAGCAAGGACCAGCGCCTGCTGGCGTGGTCGCATATCTACCTGGGCCGCGTGCTCGATCTGGAGTGCAAGCGCGACCAGGCCGTGACCGAGTACAAAGCAGCTCTGGAGGTGCGCGACGGCCGGCTGGATACGCGTCTTGCCGCCGATCGCGGCCTGAAGACGGCGTACGCTGTGAACGGTCATAGCTGCGACGAGGACGCGGATGACGAAGCTCCGGACAACGGAGCCCCGAAGCCCGCCCAGCAAACGCAGCAGGGAGCGCCGAAGCCGCAATAATTGCCCCAAAAGTCTGCTGCACCGCCAGGCAAGCACGTGTCGCATCCCGGAGAGTTTCGGGCTTCCCATGGGACACCGTGGTTTCCGCAAACGTCAAAATGTCTAAAGAAGGGTGGTAGCGTGGGCGAGGGGCGCGTGGAATCAAGCCTGCATGAGCTTGAATCGGCACTCGGACACAGGTTTTCGCGTCCTGAGTTGCTGGTGTGCGCGCTCACCCATCGCTCCCTGGCGCACGAGCTCGCGCTCGCCGAAGGCAGCATCCAGGCTGCCGGCAGGGAAGACAACGAGCGTCTGGAATATCTTGGCGACGCGGTGCTGGGCCTGGTGGTGGCCGAGGCGCTCTATATCGCGCATCCGGAATGGCGCGAGGGTGAGCTCACCCGCATTCGTTCCGGGCTGGTAAGCCGCCTGCGCATGGCGCAGGTGGCGGAGACTATCGGCCTGGGCAAGCATCTGCGCCTGAGCCGCGGCGAAGAGCGCAGCGGCCTGCGCCTCAAGAGCACGGTGCTCTCCAATACCATGGAAGCAGTGATGGGCGCGCTCTATCTCGATGGCGGTCTGGAGCCGGTGCGGGCCTTTGTGCGCAGCCAGGTGATGGGCGAAGCTGCCGAGCGTCTGGCCTTCGAGCTGCGCTCCGGAGCCGCACTGGGCAACTACAAATCGGCCCTGCAGGAGCGGCTGCAGGCGGCGCACAGCGGCGCTCCGTATTACCGCGTCAAGAACGAGAGCGGCCCCGACCACCGCAAAGTCTTTCTCGTGGAGGTGCGCGTGAAAGACGAGGCCGGAGAGCGCGGAAAGCCCCTGGCTCGCGGCGTGGGAAGCACCAAGAAATTGGCCGAACAGGATGCCGCCCGCCGCGCACTGGAGCAGTTGGAATCGGCAGGCGCCCATGCCGGCGGCGTACTTCCGTCCGATGCCAAGCCCAATGCTGAAATCGACGCGGAAATCGATACCAGTGACGAGGAGACCTCGGCGTCATGAGCGCTCCTTCGCCAGCGCCCCACGCGGGGCCCACGCCAGCGCCGAATCCGGCGCCGATGGCAGCGCCGCATCCGGCGCCCAGCCACTTCGCGCAGTTCCGCGCGCATTTGCCCACCGTGCCGGAGACCCTGGCTTCGCTCATGCAAACCGTAGTGGTAGCGCTGTTTGTTCTCACCTTTATCGTGCAGCCTGTGCTCATTCCCTCTGAAAGCATGGAACGCACATTGCTGGTGGGCGATTTTCTGCTCTTTAACAAGCAGACTTACGCTCCTGCCGACCGCCTCAGCCGCTGGCTTCTGCCCTATCGCAGTCCGGCCCGCGGCGACATCATTGTCTTCCGTCATCCCTATCCGCCCATGCTCATCAAGCGAGTGGTCGGCCTTCCTGGCGACCGGCTGCGCATCGCCGGCGGCCAGGTGTTCATCAACGGCGTCGCTCTCCGCGAGCCCTATGCGGCCTTCGAGCCTGCGCCGCCCAATCTCGCGCGCGACAACTTTCCCGGCGAAATTTACGCCGGCCCCCAGGTCGATCCCGAGTGGTGGCGCCAGATGCGGGGCCTCACCCACGACGGCGAGCTCACCGTGCCCCAGGACCAGTACTTCGTCCTCGGCGACAATCGCAATCACAGCTGGGATTCGCGCTACTGGGGATTTGTGCCGCGCGATGCCGTGGTGGGCCGTCCGCTGGTCATTTATTTCTCGCTCAACCGCCCCTCGACCACCGATATGGAGCAGATGCCGCAGGAGCCTGCGCCGCCCCTCGCGGATGATAAACTCGGACACGAACGGGAACTTGTCGCCAAGGTGGCGGCATTTGCGCGCTGGCGGCGCATCTTCCACGTAGTGCGTTAGATAGACAGTGGTCAGCGATCAGTGGTCAGTGATCAGTTTCCGCTGCTGGCTACTGGCAACGGACTGACCACGAAGCGCGGACCGATGGACGCTGAACACCCCCGGCTGAACACTGACCACTGACCACTGATCACTGATCACTGACCACTGATACCGAGAAGAGCGACCGCATGACGAAGAAACAGACGCGAGCAGTGAATGAAGCATCCGGCCAGCGCGCGGAAGCCGCTCCCGTTCCCGTGAAACCCGATGAAACCCCGTTCGAGGCAGTGGCCAGCATCTGTTCGGTGCTGGTTGTGGGCCTCTTCATTCTCTATTTTCTTGCGCAGAACTACGTCATCCCCTCGGGATCGATGGAGAATACGCTGTTGGTTGGCGATCATCTCGTGGTGGATCGCATCACGCTGGCCCCGCCCACGAAATGGATGCCTCTGGTGCACTATCGCGAGCCTCGGCGCGGCGACATCGTGGTCTTTATCAAGCCCGTTCCCGAGCCCGAGCCCGACGCCGATGGCAATCCCCAGTACTTCATCCTGGTGAAGCGCCTGATCGGCGTGCCCGGCGACCACATCCATCTCCGCGAGGGCATCGTCTTCGTCAACGGAGTGGCACAGGCAGCGCCGAAGGATGGCTCCGATGATACCGGAGGGGGCGATCCGACCTTTCTCGACGAATTTCCATCCGAGCCGCCGCCGGTTATGCCAGGGGTCCCCGACTCCTGGATCGTGGATTTTCCCAACCACGTTGTCGATGGCGATCTCGTGGTGCCTCAGGGCATGTACTTCATGATGGGCGACAACCGTCACAACAGCCTCGACTCGCGCTACTGGGGCTTTGTGCCGCGGCAAAACATCGTGGGACGGCCGCTCTTCAACTACTGGTCGTTCAAATCCTCGGAAGAGAACTATACCCAAACCGAGATGCGCGAGAGCATCGCCTGGATGGTCCACGTGGTGACGCATTTCATCTCCGACACGCGCTGGAGCCGCACGTTCCATCTGACGCGGTGAAAAAATGGCAACTGGTGTCCTGAGTCTGAAGCTCGCATCTTAATGATCGGTCATCCTGAGCGAAGTTTGCCGCGTTTTGCGCGGCAAACGGAGTCGAAGGATCTGCATTTGTTCTTCAACGAACCTCAGACTCACCCCACTAGCTTTGAGTTGCGGAACAAGGATCGGGAAAGTGAGGATCCAAAAACACAAGGAGGTTCACCATGCGTATCGTTCATCGAGGACGTTTGTTTGTGCTCTGCGGCGTGATCTCTGCGCTGCTGGCCGCGGTGCCGGCTATGGCCGCGGTCAATGCATACATGACAGTGAAGGGCGTCAAGCAAGGATCCATCAAAGGCGATGCGATGTCGGAAAACATCCCGCTCGTCAGCGTCGTCCGCGACACCGCAAAGGCGACTGGTATGCCCGCCGGCAAACGGACGCACTCCACCATCACCGTCACCAAAAAGCTCGATAAGGCATCGCCCGAGCTGTCCATGGCGGCGAGTTCAGGGGAGACGTTGAGTCAAGTGGTGATTACCTTTGAGGGAGGCTCGGGAGACGTGAAGACAGCCCAGAGGATCTTGCTCACAAACGCGATCATATCGAGCATTCGCAGGTCGGGCAGCACTGAGCAAATTACGCTCGATTACCAGGCCATCGAGGTCACCTACGCCAAAGGCGGCAAGACCGCGACGGACGACTGGAACGCTCCGAACTAGGTCTCTGACCGGTTGAAGAAGAACCTTCCCGTGCCCCATCCATTCTGTCATTCTGAGCGAGCAGGGCGAGTCGAAGAACCTGCTTCTTGAAACTTCTGGCGAATGGGTGGGAAACCACCAAAGCCAAAAGCACGAATCCATGCGGTCAGAGAACTAAAGCATGCGGGAGTGCCGCATGCTTCAAGCGGCTGTTGCGGCCGCGAGTCGTTTATTCATCACGACCCCCGCCAGGATCACGCTGAGGATGATCGCCGCGAACAGCAGCAACCAGCCCCAATATTGGACCGGATGGCGCAGCACACGGACAAAATGGCGTCCATAGTGATCGGCGATAAGTGCGACAAGTGTGTAGCGTGCACCGCGGCAAATCGTCACCACCGTCAGAAATCTCGCGACGCTGTACTTCGACGCACCTGCCGCAGCGAACAACAAGCTGGTAGGAAAGGGAAACGGGATCGCCGTTGACGCGACAAGCGCGCCGGTGCCCCATTTTTGGAAGAACTGGAGCATGGCATCCACCTTCCGACTTCCAAACCTGCTGTGCAGGTAAGCCGATCCGGCCTTGCGGGCGATTCTGAATGTGAAGTAGGCTCCAATCGCCGACCCTGCCGTTGCAACTGCCACAAACTCATACCAGGGATTGGTTTGCCTGGCAGCGAGAATTGCCGTCAGGATGTCAGGGCCGCCAAAGGTTGGCAGAGGAGAGCTATCGATGATCGCAACGAAGAAGAGTCCCAATGCTCCCAGGTGGCCAAGCACCGAGGTAATGCCATGTCCCCGGGACAGGGTGGCACTTTGAATCAAGACATTAAGCATGACGGCAATATATCAACTTTGCTTGGGATATAAGAACGGGCCGTGGTGGTTCAGTTTGAATTCGTCGTGAAAGGGCATGACTTCAGTCGTGCCGCACAGGCTCAGAAATAGATGTGGGCTTTAGCCCCTGAGGAGTAGTCTTTTCAAACTGACCCACTGCCGAATGGGCAGTGATTTTTCCCGCGAGGGATCAACGCCTCAATTCACGCGGAGCGCTCCGGAAGCGGATAGCTGCCATCCGCTCCTCAGCAGCTAGAATGATCCGTGGAATGCAATGACAAACGGCGCTGACCGCAAGAAAAAACTGCACGGCCGGCTGTGGGTGGCTCTGGCCGTCCTGGTGCTGCTGGTGCTGGCGCTGGTGGTGCCTCCGCTCATCAGCGTCAGCCATTACGAGGGCCAGATCACGCGCCTCATTGCGCAATCGCTGGGCCGGCCGGTGCGGCTTTCCTCGGTGGAAGTCCGTCTTTTGCCCTGGCCCGGCTTCGTGCTCACCGACCTGAGCGTTGCGGAAGATCCCGCCTACGGCGTCGAACCGGTGCTGCATGCCAGCAAGGTGACGGCTTCGCTCCGCCTGCTTGCGTTGTGGCGCGGGAAGCTCGAAATCGACAAGATCAGCGTGGACGAAGCCAGTCTCAACCTGGTGCGCGCCGGACCCGGGCGATGGAACCTCGATCCTATCTTCCGCACCGCGGCAGCGCAGACCGGCGTTGCCATTGGCGGAAGCGGCGCATCGGGCGACGCAGGCGCGCGCCGCGCCCAGCGGCTGCCTTCGCTTGAAGCCACGAACTCGCGCATCAACTTCAAGAACGGCGCGGAAAAACTGCCCTTCTCGCTGCTCAACGCCGACATCTCGCTGTGGCAGGCGAGTCCCGGGGAGTGGCGCATACGCCTGCGCGGCCAGCCCGCCCGCACCGACGTAAGCCTCGACCAGGAAGAAACCGGTGTGGTGCGCATGGAGGCCAGTGTCCGCTCCGCTCCCGCTCTGCGCGAGATGCCGGTGCACGTCGATCTCAACTGGCGCGAGGCGCAACTCAGCCAGCTCGCGCGCCTCATCACCGGCGCCGATCCCGGCTGGCGCGGCGACCTGACGGGCGATTTGCACATTGACGGCACCGCCGACGCCGCGCAAATCGCCATGCGCTTGCGCGCCTCGGGCGTGCAACGCGCCGAGTTTGCCCCTGCCGCGCCGATGGATTTCGACGCCAACTGTGGCTTCCTGTATCACTACACGCGCCGCAGTCTCGAGAATCTTGACTGCAACTCGCCCCTGGGCGACGGCCGCATGCGCCTCAGCGGCGAAAAACTCGGCCTCGACACGCCGCCACAGTTCACCGTGGAGATGGATCGCATTCCCGTCGCGGCCGGGCTGGACGCGCTGCGCACTCTGCGCAGCGGCTTCGATCCCGACCTCGAAGTCAGCGGCACGGTCAGCGGAAAGATAGTCTACGCCGCAGGCACGGGCAGCGCCGCGCAGCCGACGAAACCTGCAAGCGGGCCCGCAACGAAAGTGACAAAATCGCAACACGGGCTCAAACCGGATGCGGAGCCGACCGGCCCGTTTACCGGCAGCCTCACGGTCGCGGACCTGGTTCTGACTGGCGGCGGCCTCAGCCGTCCCGTGCAGGCGCCCAGGATTACGCTCGCGCCCTCCGCGGCCCAGCACGCCTCGGCCTCAGCGCTCACCGGAACCGTGGCGATTCCCGCAGGCGGCGACACGCCCCTCGTCTTCACGCTGCGCTTCTCGCTCTCCGGCTATCAGGTGGGTGTGCGCGGCCAGGCGAGTTTCGCACGCGCCCGCGAGCTGGCCCACGCCGCCGGCGTTCGGCAATCTCAGGCGCTTTCGGCGCTGGCCGGCGACCCCATGGCTGTAGACATCATTGCCGCAGGGCCCTGGATACCGCAAGAGACGATACCGCAAGAGGTTCCCCTCGCCGGCGACACCGGAAGCGCGTCGGCTCCGGTAGCCGCACAAGAATTGCCGGCGCCTGCAACCTCGCCGTCCTTGAGCGCCGACGTCATTCCCTCGAGCGACTTGCTCACGGGAACAGTGACGCTACGCAATGCCAACTGGAAGGCCGATTTTCTGGCCAGCGATGTGCAGATTGCCGAAGCCACGCTGCACCTGGACGGCGCGAACCTGCGCTGGGACCCGGTCGCTTTTTCCTACGGACCGGTGAAGGGAACCGTCAGCCTGAGCGTGCCACTCGATTGCCCGGCCGCGCTTGACGAGCCGCAGCCGTGCCCGGTGCAGTTCCAGATGCAGTTCGACGATCTCGATGCGGGGACGCTCGAATCCGCGTTGCTGGGCGCACAGGAAGAAACCACGCTGCTGTCAGATTTGATTAACCGCCTGCATCCCGCCGCGTCTCCGCCCTGGCCCGCGCTTGAGGGCACAGTGCAAGCGGATTCGCTGACTCTCGGTCCGGTCACGCTCCAGAACGTGTCGGTAGACCTGCGCGTGCTGCCCACCGGCGTGGAGATTACCAGCGTTGACGCCGGCCTTTTTGGCGGCAGCGTTCACCTTGCCGGATCGCTCGTGAAGCCCGCGACGGATCAGGAGAAGCCCGATTACACCTTCGAAGGCGATTTTCAGAAGCTCGATGGCCCTTCTATCGGCGCTCTGCTCGGCCTGCGCTGGGCGGGTGATCCATTGAACGGCAACGGCAAGATCGAGCTCACGGGCTACACCGGCAAGGACCTCGCTGCGTCGGCCCACGGCGCCTTGCACTTCGAGTGCCGGCGCGGAGCCATCGGCAACCAGCCTTCGGAATCGGCGAAGGCCGGCGCTGTTCCCGCGGCGCTGGGCCGCTTCGACCGCTGGACTGGCGACGCTGCGATTGCCAACGGCGGGCTGACGCTCGATCAGAACCTCGTCGCAGTGGGCGCGCGCAAACAATCTGTCGCGGCCACGGTCACATTCGGCGATCCGCCCAAAGTCAGCTTCGCCGCGCCGAAGCAAGCCCCCGCAAAGCCGCGGTAATTGACGGCGAAGTAGCGCCGGTCTCCTGACCGGCTGTAGTGCGGGCGTCCACGCCCGCGCCGATCAGAGAGCGGTTACGAACGCATGCGGTCTGAAACCAGTGTGGAGAGTCTGAAGTCCGTCGAAAGGCAACCGCAGATTCTTCGACTCCGTTTGCCGCAAAAAGCGCGGCAAACTCCGCTCAGGATGACAATTTCTTTGTGATTCGGACTTCTCGCGCGGCAAAATAGAATGAAGTTATGGCTTCATCTTCCGTCTCTTCCCCTGTGTTGATTCATTGCAAAGGCATCCTCTTCGATATGGATGGCATTCTCATTTCATCCATCGCGTCGGTGGAGCGCAGTTGGACCAAGTGGGCGCATTTGCGTGGCGTTGATGCCGCTCTGACGCGAGAGACCGCGCACGGCCGCCGCGCGGTCGAAACCATTGGTCTGATGCGGCCCGATCTCGACCCCGAAGTCGAGCTCAAGGTGATTGAAGACATTGAAATCGCCGACAACGAAGGGCTCACCGTGCTGCCCGGCGTGCTGGAGCTGCTGGCGGCGCTTCCCGCCGATCGCTGGACCGTGGTCACGAGCGCTACGGAGCGGCTGGCGCGCATTCGCATGGCCGCCGGAGGCATTCCCGTGCCCCAGCGGCTTGTGACGGCCGACCGCGTCACGCGCGGCAAGCCGCATCCCGAGCCGTTCCTGGCCGGGGCGGCGCTGCTCGGCGTGGCGCCTCAAGATTGCGTGGTGTTTGAAGATTCAGCTGCCGGCGCCCAGGCCGGACGCGATGCAGGATGCAGCGTGATCGCAACCACCTTCTCGCATCCGGTCGAATCGCTCGACGCCGCCCACTACCTGGTGCGGGATTTGACCGGGGTGAAAGCGGAGATGGCGGACGGCGCGATCGCGTTGCAGCTCACGCCGATTCTCTAGTCCCTGCAACTGGTTGCATAAATAGCTTGGGGTGGCGAAAAAACTTCCCTCAGGGGCTAAAGCCCGCGTTGATTTTGCGCGCTTGCGGCACGGCTGAAGCCGTGCCCTTTCAAAGCGGATTTATGCAACCTGTTCTAATTCCTGATCTGCCGCGATCAGTTTTCAGTGGGCTGCTCGCTGATCTGGTCGATGACGAGAACGGGCTCGGGATGCTTTTGCTTTACGATTTTCAGGCCGAGCTGCTTCCTGATGGCATCGAAGATCGGGATGGCGCCGTTGGGTTCGGAGGCCGTGGGCGCGGCGTCCGGCGTGGCGGCCGGAGCCGGACCCTGGCCCGGGCCTCCCGCCTGCGCGAGTCGTGCGGAGCTCCAAACGATTGTGAAATCCCACGTGCCCTTGATGCCTGTGTCATTCACGACCGGATAAAAGAAGTAATCCGGTGCGATGCGGTGTAACTGCCCGGCAAACTGGTCCATGGTCACGTTTACGCAGGTTTGTATGTTGTCGAGCACGGGATCGCCCACGCGGGGATCTTTTCCGTCGCTGCCGGGATTAGTCCCGCAGCCCGTGTACTCCTTAGGGTCGGCAGTGGCGAGTTTGGGATGTTCGGCCACCAGCGTGTAGGCGTCAATGGGGCGCTCTTCCATGTGGTACTTGATCTGGAAGCGGTCGATGAGCAGATCGCGCAGCATGGGGCGCAGATCGTCCTGGTTCATAGAATTGGTTCTGCCCATGGTGCTGTTTCCTATGTCGCTCGCTGCAACCTTGGCCTGAATGTCGAGCTTGTCCGAGCCAAGCCATTTGGGCGCCACCAGCGTATCGTCATTGCGCGGGTCCAGATCCCAGGCCCACTGGATGAGAAATTTGAGTGGAATGCCCTGCACGTTGATTTCATTCCCCATGAATCGCGCGAATCCCTGCTGTTTGTTCGGATCGGACGGCTTGATAGTGGCAACTTCAAACTGCGGCGGCGGCAACGGCGGCATCACTGCGGGAAGATCGGGCGCGTTCGGCGTGGACTCCCGATTCACGCTGTCGATCACGATGCCGGGTTGCGGTGCGGTTTTGAAGTCGAGGCTGAGGCCGAGCGCCTCAAGCGCTTGGAAGAGCGTGAAAACGGGAGGTCCGGCCTGAGTAATGAAAAACTTCTGTGTCCAGTTGAGATTGATGTCGTAGAGGCCTTTCAGGCCCGTGGCATTGATCACCGGTGTGCCGTAAGGTACGTAGTCTCTGCTGGCCATGTCCCCAACAGATTTAGCCAGCGTCTCCATGCTCACAGCGTGACATTCAAGGCCAATCGACATTGAGCTTTGAATTGGGCCATTCGGGTAATGCGGTTTGCACGAGCCTTCCTCAGTCGCCGTTGACGGCTTCAAATTCGGCTTGCCGCTGGTCACCGAGAGCAGGTAGGCAGGCACTTGGACGATGCCGGGGTGGGCGACGAGCTTGAATCGTTCGGCCAGCAGATTCTGCAGCATGATGCGCGCCGATTCGAGCGTGGTGCCCGGTTGAACTTTTGCCACGATGTCGTAACGGTCCCAATGGATCCAGGAGGTGCCGCCTCCAACGTAGCCGCCTTGTTTGAGGCCGTACGCCGTATAGACAAGGTGCGTCATGGTGGCTTGGTGGATGATGTAACGGTCGCCGCTGAGAAACGCTCCGGAATAGAACGGAACTCGGTACGGAGGCGTGAAATGAACGTCGGCGATTTCAAATTTGGCCGGCGCGATCTTGGCCGGCGTCGAAGAATCTGTGGAGGTGGCCGGCGAGGCAGCGTTGGATGGGCCAGGCGGTGGGGGCGGACCCTGCGCGAAGATGGGAATGCCGCAAATGGCTAGGACGGCGAAATTGGCAAAAGCTCGCACGATTAACGCAACCCCCCGTCGGGCCATGGATGCAGGAGTTCTAGGTGATGGACGCAGCAAGTCTGCGAATGGCTTGTGCGGCCGCGAACTCACCCTGAAACTCAGCCGCCTTACGGAGTCCAGAGCTGCTAGCCGGTAGCTACGAGCTAGAAGCTAAAAGCTAAAGGCTAGAAGCTGCTTCACTCGTTCGATTCGATCCTGCGGCCGTGCGCGTCCTGCATAGGCCGCGTATTCATCCTGTAGAGATTGGCGAAGGCACGGAACTGATCGCGGCTGATGCTCAGGTCTTCCTCAAGGACATACCAGCGCACGCCTTCGGCGCAGGGCGGCGTAACTTCGGAGCCGATGTAGGTCCAGTAGCCGCGGTCTTCCGGCAGCAGGCCGCCCGCGCTCACCAGGTCGGTCACTTTGGCGCTGGCGCCGGGCGCCTTGGGCAGGTGCGCCCAAAGCGTCGACAGCAGGGCGTTGGGAAATCCCCGGTCCTGGTTGAGGCGCACGGCCACAATCGCCACCTTGCCGTCGTCGCTGCGGTGAACGAGATCCACTTCCATGTCGGCGAACTTGCCCTTGATGGGGTGCTCGCTGGGGTGGTGGAAGTCGAGTTCGACCAGATGGTAGCGAACGCCGTTCGCCACCAGGTCGCTGCCGGGATCGACGCGCGCAATGATGCCGCGGCCGGTGTTCTCGAGCGTCATGGGTCCGGCCATGTAATGGAACTCGAGCGGCTGCAGGCTCTTGTCGAGGTGAGTGCTGCGAATGTCGAGGGGCGACTGTTGGTGGCCGTGGGAGCAGGCATGGTACGCGGGATCGAGCCGGCCCCACACCAGCGGTCCGGTTTTTCCTTCGTAGGTCCAGTTGGCTCCGCTTTGCGCGGCGCAGAGCGAGGCGCAGCCAAAAAGCAGTGCGGCGATTGCAGATAGACGCATGGTTTTCTCCGCTAAGAAAGACGCTGTAGCATCCCGGAGCATTCTAAGGCATGGGAGCGCAAGACAGCGAGTCGGCCGCGTGGGGGCCCCGCGGAGCTCACGGCTACCGCCGGTCAGGAGCCCGCCGGTTTCGGGACAGGTAGCTGCGGGCGTTCGTGGCAATTCATCTGCAATGCCAGGCGTTCGCAGTCCTTAAGCCCCCTAAAGCCGCCTGAATGCTACCTCGACATGGCACCCTTGCCTGGATGTGAACTGCAAAGCTCCGCCCAGTTGATGGGCCAGGCTTTGGGCAAGCGTTAGTCCCATCGATTTACAAGAGCCGGTATCGAAATTCTCGGGAAGTCCGATGCCGTTGTCTTGGATGATCATGCGTACCGCGTCTCCAACACGGTGTACGGAAACGGAAATCTTTCCCTCTTTGCCGGCGGGAAAGGCATGCTTGAGACTGTTGGACAGGAGTTCATTCGCGAGCAAGCCGAAGGGAACAGCTTTTTCGAGATTGAGGTGAATCTCCTCGGCGTCCAGATGGAACTTGATGCGGCCGGGCTCTATCGAATAGGAAGCGATGACGCCATTGAAGATGTCACGCAGAAATTCTGCGAGCGGCAAATCGGCCAGGTTGGGCATCTGGTACAGCCGCTCATGTACCGACGCCATGGACCGGACACGGAGAATCGTCGCTTCGATGGCGGCGCGCGCTTCACTTGCGGGAAGCGCCCGGACCTGCATCTTGAGAAGGCTTTGCACCACCTGCAGGTTGTTCTTCACGCGATGATGGATTTCGCGAAACAGAACTTCCTTTTCCTGGAGTTGGCGCGCCGCGATGCGGGCGGTGGCCTCCACCTCGGCATTCTTGCGGTGTAACTCCTCCATGTTGGCCTCCAGTTGGATGGTCCGTTTTTGCACGCGGTCTTCCAACTCGGCGGCCAGGCGCGCCTGCGCGTCTTGCAATTGCTTGTACTGGGTCATGTCGCGGGCCACGCGAATGAACCCGGTCAGCTTTCCGGCTTCATCCCTGACCGCGGAGAGAGTGCCGCTGGCCCAAAACAGCGATCCGTCCGGGCGCATTCGCCAACTCTCGGTCTCGCAAGACCCGTGGCGCTCTGCTTCCTCCATCTCTTGCCGCGGCTTTCCGGCTGCGACCTCCTCCGGCGTAAAAGCGAGGGAATAGTGGCGGCCAAGGACCTCTTCGGCTCTGTATTGGATCACGTTGCGAGCTCCGGGACCCCAACTGTTGATAAGGCCTTTCGCATCGAGCGTGAAGATGGCATATTCGCGAACGTTTTCCAGAATGATGCGATTGCGTTCCAGTTCGGCATTGCGGGCGCGCAACGCCTCTTCAGCGGCTCTCCGCGCCGTCATGTCGCGCGTCACCTTGGCAAAGCCCCGCAACTCTCCCTGCGATCCGTGGATGGCCGTTAGCGTGATCATGGCCCAGAATTTCGTGCCATCCTTGCGCAGCCGCCAGGCTTCAATCTCATAGCGGCCCTCGCGCGTTGCCTCCTCCAGTTCCAGCGCCGGCACGCCTGCCTCCACATCCTCAGGCAGGAAGAAGATGGAATAATTCCGCCCCAGGATCTCTTCCGCGGCGTACCCCTTCATGCGCTGCGCCCCCGCATTCCAGGTGACGACGCGGCCGTCCCGATCGAGCATATAAAGCGCGTATTCGGTGACGCTTTTCACCAATAACCGGTAGCGCTCCCCGATGTCCGCGATCGCGTGGCCGGAAAGCTGCATCTCCTCGCAGGCACGTGGCAAGCCGGGGTCGGCTGGTCGCGAGGCTGGTTGCGAGGCTGGCTGCGTCTCCGTCCGGGGGGAAAGAGGGTGAACAGGCACCGGGCCCAATGCCACAGGAAGCTGCCCAGCGCTACGCGCGAGATGCGGATTGTCTCTAAGCAACATTGCCGCCTCCCGGCTTTTGTCCATGCGGCGCATCGTTCCGGCAGCCAGACCCTGCCAGGGCCTAATTCAACACGCGCGGCCGCGGCACGGCCATGAAGGTGCCCGATTCCAGCAGCTTATCCATCAAGTGTTTGGCGATGCGCGGGTCCGGGTCCATACTGAGCTCGGTCAGTGTGCGGCCCAGCAGGGTCTCCGCCTTCACGCCTGCCTCCTGCAACAACGCTTCGTTCACGCGCGCGATGCGTCCGTCTTCATCCAACTGCACCATCGCCGTGGGTGTTTGATCGAAAGAGTTCGACTCCTCGAGCGTTTCCTCGATGGCCTGCGTGCGCACACGCTGCGCGGCGTTCCGGACCGTGACCACAAATCCTTCGTGCTGGCCCTCCCCATTGGCGATCTGCGTCAGGCACACATCCACCAGCATCGTGCCGCCGCTCGGGTGGATGAGTGTCCGGCCAAATCCCTCCGCCGAAAGACCGTCTTCCCGGCGCTCCAGTGGCATCGCAGCGTGCTGGTTACCGTCGCGCAGATTCAATATCTCCGTCAAAGGTCTGTCTTTGGCGCTGGACAGCGTCCAGCCCGACAGCGCTTCTGCAGCCTGATTCATAAACTGCACGCGGCCATCGCAGGAGAGCAGCAGGACCCCTTCATGCATCCCGCCGATGGTGAGCGCCATGGTATGGTGCGCCGCGTCTTGCCGCGCATCCAACCTGGCCTTGTGTAACGCCACCCGCAGCGTGGCCTTCAACTCGCCGCTCTGGAAGGGCTTGGTCAGATACCCGTAAGGCATGGCGCGGGTGGCCCGCGCAATCGTGGATTCGTCGCTGTAGGAGGTGAGAAAAATCGATGGAGTCCCGTACAAACCGCGCATCAAACGCGCCGTTTGAATGCCGTCCATGCTGCCCGCAATGCGGATATCCATCAGCGCCAGATCGGTCTGGCAATTACTGACGGCCAGCAAGGCTTCTTCGGCGCTTTCGGCTACTCCCACCACTTCGCAGCCCATTTGCTTGATCTCCTGTTGTAGATCCAACGCGACAATCGGCTCATCTTCGACGATCAGTATTTTCCCCTTCATGGTTCCTCCCCGGTCTACGGATGCTGGCGCAGCATCTCGGAATCGTATGCGCAATGGGATCGATGGATGCTTCCCATGGACCCCACATCGGTGGAGTTCGGTGACTCATCGTGGTCAATCCCAGGAATCGAATTTTTCCTGATTCCAATTTGGCACTGCTCAATCTAAGCGGAAATAAATAAACCAATTTCATGGAATTTTGGCGGGAAAACTAGAGCCAGTATGGATTGAATAACGGACAGAGAGCCCTTGCCTCGTGTTTCAAAAAGAAAATGGAACCCCGAAGGGTTCCATCCTTGTCGCAATTTGAAACAACTTGGCTTACTTGGCCGCGACGGCTTTCACGCCGGCCTGCTCGGCCAGTTTTGCGGCCTTGCTGGTCGACTCCCAGGTGAACTCCGGCTCGGTGCGGCCGAAGTGCCCGTATGCGGCGGTCTTCTGGTAGATGGGCCGGCGCAGATTCAGGCTTTCGATAATGCTTTTGGGCGTGAGCGAGAAGTTCCTGCGAACGAGCTCCGTGAGCTTGCTTTCGCTCAGCTTGCCGGTGCCGAAGGTCTCCACAAGGACGGAGACGGGCTCGGCCACGCCAATGGCGTAGGCCAACTGGACTTCAGCCTTTTCCGCCAGTCCCGCGGCTACGATGTTCTTGGCGATGTGGCGGGCCATGTACGCCGCACTGCGGTCCACCTTGGTCGGGTCTTTGCCACTGAAGGCGCCGCCGCCGTGCCGGCCCATGCCGCCATAGGTGTCCACGATGATCTTGCGGCCGGTGAGACCGGTGTCGCCCATGGGGCCGCCGATGACAAAGCGGCCGGTGGGATTGATGTGGTACTTGGTGTGCTCGTCGAGCCACTGGGCGGGCAGCACGGCCTGAATTACGTGCTTGAGAATGTCGGCGTGCAGCTCTTCGTTGCTGATGGCTTCAGAGTGCTGGCTGGAGATGACCACGGCGTCGATGCGCGCGGGCTTGCCGTTTTCGCCGTACTCCACCGTCACCTGGCTCTTGCCGTCAGGGCGCAGGTAGGGCAGTTTGCCGCTCTTGCGCACCGCGGTCAGTTGGCGGCAGAGCTTGTGCGCCAGTGAGATAGGCGCGGGCATCAGCTCCGGCGTCTCGTTGGAGGCGTAGCCGAACATCATGCCCTGGTCGCCGGCGCCGCCGGTGTCAACTCCCTGGGAGATGTCGCCCGATTGCTTGTTGATCGACGAGATCACGGCACAGGTGTTGGAGTCGAAGCCGTAGAGCGCGTTGTCGTAGCCGATGGAGGCGATGACGCCGCGTACCAGCGACTGGAAATCCACGTAAGCCTTGGTGGTAATCTCGCCCGCGATGACCACCAGGCCGGTGGCCGTCAGGGTTTCCGCGGCGACGCGGCTGTAGGGGTCCTGCTCCAGGCAGGCGTCGAGAATGGCGTCGGAGACCTGGTCGGCAATTTTGTCCGGGTGGCCTTCGGTAACGGATTCAGAGGTAAACAGAAAACGGTCGCTCAACTTGGAAAAGCTCCTTCCCACTTGCAGAAACCGATCCGGCCACAGGGCAGGATCGGGCACGATGGTGCATCCTTTCTATTGTAATTTCGGCGGGGCAGCGGGAGCAAAGACTAGCAGCGAATGGCGAACATTGGCAGGTCGGTGGTGGATTTTGGGGGTGGATTGAGGGGCAAAGGTCAGCGGTCGGCAAGTCGGTGGGCCGGCGTTCCCACCCTTTTCCGCAAAAGGCGCGGAAAAGGATGGGGCACGGATGCGGTGTTTTGTTGCCGCACCACTAGCGGCGGAGCCACGCGAGGAATCGCGCGAACAGATTCGAGATCCACTCCCACGCGCCGTGCAACGCTGCGGAAATTTCGCGCATGGGCAGCAGGGTGGACCACCAGTTTTGACGCAAACCGTAGTAGCGGAAGGCAAGGAAGCCGCCCGCGGCCACCGCCAAGAGCATGAGGAGGGCGCCGAGCCAGCGCAGGCGCAATTCGACGGCCTCGCGGCGCAGGAGGCGAGCTTTGCCTACGTTCGAGGCAAAGGTCGTCCAGTCGCGTTCGTCATCGGACATCTGGCCTGAAGCGTCGCAGGCGCGAAGAAACCGCTCGGTCCAGTCCTGGGGATCGAGGCCGAGCGCGCCCGCGTAGCCGCGCACAATGCCTTTGCTGAGAATGCCGCCGGGAAGCAGGCGAAACCTCTCCTGCTCCAGCGCGATCAGGTGCCGCCGGGTGATTTTGGTGACCGCCGAGATGTCTTCCAGCGCAACGCCGCGCGCCAGGCGCTCCTTGCGCAGTTCTTCTCCAAAATTCCCCATCGGCGACCAAAAAACGGGCATAACGGGCCAAAACCCAGGTACGAAATTACCTTCACAATAAACCGGGATGTGGTTCAGGTCAAAGGGTGAAAGCAGGGATAGTGAATAGGGGGTACCAATAGGGGAACCGGGGACAGGGAACTGGGAACAGGGACGAGGGAGGAGTGTGAAGTGCGGGTGTGAGTGCGCCAGACAGATGCAACCACACTCACACTCACACTCGCACCGGCCACTAACCACTGACCACTGTCTGTTACCCTGAAACCGGACTTTCCGGCGCTTTTTTTGGCATGCGGAGTCCCGCACGAACATGAATAAGCTGATTTTTGCCAATCTGTTGCATCGCCCTCTGCGCTCTGTCATCAGCGTGCTGGCTGTGGCCATTGAAGTCATTATGATTCTGTCGATTGTGGGCATTTTCACGGGCATGCTGAACGATCAGAACCGGCGCACCAACGGGATCGGGGCCGACCTGATGCTGTTGCCCTCGAACGCCAGCCTGTTCAACGGACTGGGAAGCCCATCCATGCCCGTCAGGGACGCGGAAGTGCTGCGGAAAATTCCCCACGTAACGGTGGTTTCACCCGCCATCCAGAAGATCGCGACCAACGGAACCGTGGAGATCCTTTACGGCATCGATTACCCGACATTTTCTGCGCTCAAGCCCTTCAAATTTCTTGCAGGCGGCCCATTCGAGGGGCCAAACGACGCGATCATCGACGATCTGCTTGCCGACAGCAAGAATCCGGCTACGGGAAAGCCGTATGCCGTCGGCGACACGATCACGATCATGGCCCACCCCTTCCGCGTCTCGGGCATCGTGGAACAGGGCAAAGGCGGCCGCAAGCTGATTCCCATCGACACCATGGCGCAAATGGTGGATGCCGAGGGGAAGGCTTCGATTTTCTATATCAAATGCGACAACCCGGCCAACGACGACCTGGTGATGCAGGAGATTCGCTCCACGCGCGGCTTTGAAAACAACACGCTGAACACGGTGGATAGCTGGCTCAACCAGATGACACCAAGCAAGATTCCCGCCTTCAACCTGGCGCTTGGTGTGATTACGGGAATTGCCGTGATCATCGGATTTCTGGTGATCTTCCAGTCCATGTACACGGCGGTGCTGGAACGCACGCGCGAAATTGGCGTTTTGAAGTCGATGGGCGCGTCGAAAATGACGATCGTGGGCGTGGTGCTGCGCGAGTCCGCGGCGCTGTCGGCGGCAGGCGTGATCCTGGGCATTGCAGGTACATACGGCGTGCGTTTGTTGATGGCTCACCTCTTTCCCACCATGAATTTCGAGATCACCGTCCCGTGGCTGATCAAGGCCGCGCTGATTGCCTTCGTGGGATCGATTTGCGGGGCGCTCTATCCAGCGTGGATGGCCGCGCGCAAGGACCCGATTGACGCGCTGGCGTACGAGTAGCACGCGCAGCAGTTCTTGATGCGATAAGCCATTTTCTTACGCGATCTTGACGGCTTTTCCACTTTTCGTGTGGTACGCTATCGAGCATTGAGGGCATTTTTGGAAATTGCGACCGCTTCACTCGCATGTTCTGAGCTGACATCGTTCCTTCCCGGGGACAAAGATCGTTCTCCGGGAACGCTGACTTGATTCGCCGCCGGACCTTTAAATTGCGGCGTTGCCTTCCATTTCCTCTGAACGTGCTATAGCAGCAAATCAACCCTACTAAGGAGAGCCCACGATGAAGGTACGGAATTTCTGTCCCCAGCGAAATCTCGCCGCGTTCGCATTGACGGCGTTTTTCATGGTATTTGCCTGCGGATCTTCCCCCGCGCAAACTACCGGCGCAGGTTCGATCAATGGCGCTGTTACCGATGCCAGCCAGGCGGCGGTCCCGGCCGCGACAGTGACCCTGATCGACGTGGATACCGGCGTACAACACGTGTACACGACCGACTCGGCCGGCCTCTACTCGGCGCCGTTCCTGATCCCGGGACATTACGAGATTGACGCCGCCGCCGCGAATTTCAGCAAGGTAAAGGAGACGGGCGTTACGCTCCAGGTGGGACAGACGCTGACCATCAATCTCAGCCTCAAAGTGAGCGGCGCTAACGCAACCATCGAGGTTTCAGCCAGCAACCAGATTCTCGATACGGAAAAGACCGAAGTGTCACAGGTTGTGGATCAGACGATCATCCAGAACATGCCGGTGAACACGCGCAACTGGTCGAGCTTTGCGCTGCTGACACCGAATGTAACTCAGGACGGCGGCACGGGCCTGATCAGTTTCCACGGCATCAGCGGCCTCTACAACCAGAACTATGTGGATGGCGCCAATAACAACCAGATCCTGTTCAGCGAAGCACGCGGCCGGTCGAGCGGCATGCCTTATGCGTACTCCGTGGACTCGATCAAGGAGTTCCAGACCGAGACCTCGAACTATTCGGCGGAGTTTGGCCAGGCGGCCGGCGGCCAGGTGAATGCGATCACCCGAAGTGGTACGAACGCCCTGCATGGAGATTTGTTCTACTACCTGCGCTATCCCACGCTGAATGCGCTCGATCCGCTGACCAAGTACAACGCGCTGTACAACCAGTCGAATCCGGTGATCAAGGCATTTCTGTTGACCCAGCCGACCCATCAGCAGCAGGAATTCGGTGGATCGGGTGGCGGCCCGCTCATGAAGGACAGGCTGTTCTACTTCTTCACCTATGACGGCTTCCGCAAGGTGGGTAAGGCACTGTACACAGACTCGAACTTCATCTCCACGACGCCTTCAGGAGTATCGTCGAGCACCACCACCATCACGCCCGATCAATGCCCCACAACGACCGCAGCCAATTACAAGGCGCCCTCGACCAACCCCACCATGTATATCAGCTCGACGCAGTGCCTTGCCGCCATCAGCTTCCTGTCCAGCGAATCCAATGCGGCGCCGTCGCGCGTCGCCAAGGAAGACCTGTTCTTCCCGCGCCTCGATTATCACCTCAACAGCAAGAACGACGTGTTCATCGACTACAACTTCGCCAACTATCAGTCGACCTACGGCTACAACTCGGCGGCCACCACCAGTAACGGATCGCCTTCTTCCAACGCCCCGGCTTACTACCATGAACGGTTTCTGGTGGGCGGCTGGACAACCCAGATCAACAGTTCCAACGTGAACGATGTTCGCGGACAGTGGAGCCGGGATCTTGAGACTGCCGGCGCCAACTCTTCCGGCCCGTATGTGAGCATGGGCGCGGATACCTTCGGCATGATCAACGCTCTGCCCCGTATCGCCGAGCCCGATGAACATCGCCTGCAGTTGAGCGATGTGTTTGCCACCGTGCACGGGCGGCATACGTTCAAGTTCGGCGGCGACTTCAACCTGGTCCACGAAGTAATGATCAACCTCTACCAGGGCGGCGGCCTCTATGGCTACGGCGAGGCCAACAACGTCCTCGATTTCCAGGACTGGGTTCTGGACGCCTTCGCAGGCCAATCCGGCGATCTCGACCCCTATGCCGGCTATCACTACAGCACGTTGGTGCAAACCATCGACAAGGTCAATACTGCGCCAGGCACCCAGGGTAAGGACGACTTCTGGATGAAGATGTATGACGGCTTCGCCGAGGACACCTGGCAGATCAGCCACAACCTGACCTTGAACGTAGGCGTGCGGTACGACGTGCAGATTACGCCCAATCCCGGTTTGGTCAACAACCTGTTTGATCCGCTCTCAGCCGAATATACATCCTCGATCAAGAATGTTCTGAACCGCGTTCAACCCCGTGTTGGCTTCTCATGGTCGCCCCATAGCGGCACGGTGGTTCGCGGCGGCTACGGATTGTTCTCAGCTCTGAACCAGGGCAGCACTTACTACGCAATGCGGGTGGAGAACGGTGTCGTTCAGCTGAACTACACCTATCTTGGCTGCTATAACTCGAAGGCCGGCGATTCGTGGGCCAACGCCACGTGCCCGACTGCGCCCACGGCCGGAAGCCTGCTGCAGTATCCCAATATTCCCGCCGCGGCTCCGGGCCCGCCGCTCAGCCAGGCGCAGCACCCCACTGGCGGAACGATGCCCGCAGTCACGCCGCTCTCTGTGGCCCCGAGCTACAGTTTCCACGGCCTCGACCCTAACTTTGTGCCGCCCTATGCCCACGAATGGGACCTGAGTGTGGAACAGGCCTTACCTGGCAAAATCTCGCTGCAGGTGGGCTATGTGGCTACGCGTGGCATGCGCCTGCCCGTGTTTGTGGACTCAAACCTGATCGGCGTGAAGCCGAGCGGCGAGGCCAGCTATGCCGTGCAGGATGCGAACAACGACGTAACCAGTGTCATCACCGTTCCTGTCTACCGCCCCGCGGACCGCCGCAATACTTCGCTGGCCAGCTTTAACACCGGCTACAGCGTGGCCAACACCTGGTACAACGGCATGGCGGTTACGGTGCGGCGTCCGTTCGCCAACGGTCTGGAACTGCTGGGTAATTACACCTGGGCAAAGGCGACAGATACCGGCCAGGTGGGTGGCGCCAGCGGTACCTTCTACGGCGGTGATGTTCCGTCGGATCCGAACAACATCAGGTTTGATAATGGACCGTCCGACATCGACATTCGCAACCGCGGCAATATCTCCTTCATTTACCGCCCCACCTTCAGAATCTCCAACAAGATGACGAGTGAATTGGTGAACGGCTTCCAGTTCTCCGGAACTGAAATCGCCTCCGGTGGAGAGCCTATATACCTCGGCGTCAGCGGCACCATTTACTCCGGCAACGGCGCGTCCACCAGTTTTGGCGACCAGAGCGGAATCTTTGGCGGCGCCATCAGTTCCGGTTCGGGCCTTGCAACCGCCGGCCACCCGCCGCAAATCGGTCGCAATAGCATCTACATGCCGGGATTCAACAACCTCGACATGCGGGTATCGCGCAATGTGCCCATCCACGAGAACATCTCGATGCAGTTCAATGCCGAGGCATTCAACTTGATCAACCGGAGAATCATCACCGGCGTGAACACCACATACACGACCTTCCTGGCGCCCGGAAAGAGCGTCTCGACTTCAACCGGAGCCACCTACACCTGCCAGACGATTGGGCTTCCGTCTGGTTCGCAGCAACAGACCGGATGCTTTGTGCCGTACCAAGGCACAGGGCTGTCAGCATTCGGCACTCCGTCGAGCACCAGTAGCAGCAACTTGGACGGATCGCGGCAGCTGCAGATGTCGGCTAAGCTGTTCTTCTAGACCCTGGCCAATCGGCCGATCAAAGGGCGGCGGCTACGGCTGCCGCCCTTTTTCTGCGCGCAATTTCTTTGGGCGATGGGCGCGGCGCGGGCTGGGTGCGCGATACTCAATGACAGAGAGCAAGTGGGCAACGGAGCGGGTCTGGGGCGATGAGTACGCAGACAATGCAGCTGGTTTCGCTTGATGAGATTCGCGCGGCGGCGGCGCGCATTGCGCCCATCGCCATGAAAACCCCGCTGGTGCGGGCCGCATTCCCCGGCGTTTCCGGCCATGGAACGGGCAGGGAGATCTGGCTGAAGGCGGAGAGCCTGCAGCCCATCGGGGCCTTCAAGATTCGCGGCGCGGCGAACAAAATTCTGCAGTTGACTCCCGAGCAGATCGCGCGCGGCGTGATCACCTATTCGAGCGGCAACCATGCGCAGGGCGTGGCCTACGCGGCGCGCGAGGTGGGCGCGAAGGCGGTGATCGTGATGCCGTCCAACGCGCCGGCCATCAAGCGGGCAGCTACGCTGGCGCTGGGCGCTGAGATTGTGGACGTGGGCGTGGCCTCGAGCGAGCGTCTGGCCAAGGCCGAAGAACTGGTCCGCGAGCACGGTTACATCGTGATCCCGCCCTACGATGACGAGCAGATTATTGCCGGACAGGCTACGTGCGGGCTCGAGATTGCAGAAGCGCTGCCCGATGTGGACCTGGTAGTTTCGCCTGTCTCCGGCGGCGGCCTGCTGAGCGGAGTGGCCGCGGCGGTGAAGCAGTTGAGCCCCAGGACCAAAGTTTTTGGCGTGGAGCCGGAGCTGGCCGCAGACACCGCGGAGAGTTTTCGCACGGGAAAGATCGTGACCTGGGCAGCCGAGTTGACCAGCCGCACGATTGCCGATGGTTTGCGCACGCAAAGCGTAGGCGTGCGCAACTTCGCCCACCTTCAGGCATATGTAGACGGCATCGTCACCGTGACGGAAGCCGAGATTCGCGCCGCCATGCGCGCTATAGTCGCTGCCACGCGGCTCGTGCCCGAGCCCAGCGGCGCGGTGGCGACTGCTGCTTTGCTCTTCCACGCGCACCAGCTGCCGGCTTTCCAGAGAGCGGTGGCCGTGGTCAGCGGCGGCAACGTGGATCCGGCGATGCTGGCCGAGGTGCTCACCGAAAGCCCGTCGTAGCGTCGTTGGAATATGATTTTGCTTGTGATGAAGCGCCGCATCTTAACGATTCGCATTCTAACCTCCGCCCTCGCTCCCCTCGGCCTCGCTCTTGGTCTGGCGCTGGCCTGCGCCGCAGGTCCGGCTCACGCCGACAAAAAGCCGCAGCAGCAGGTCAAACCCATGGCCGGGCCGCGCGCCACGGCCTTGCGCGTGACCATGCTCTACATCACGCCCTCGACCAGCGCGCAAAAAGTGGACAAGTTGCAGATCGGCCGCGAGCTGGTGGTGGCGGAAAAAAGCGGCGCGTGGTTGCGCGTCTACATCAACACCGATATCGCAGAACAGCACAGCGACAAGGACGAGCCCTGGGTGGGCGGCGACGCAGCCACGCCGCCCATCTCCGGCTGGATTGAGGCCAAGGGCGTGGTGGAGGAGACCATGTCCAACGGCGACCAGATTCTGATGGGCGCGGCCGCCAACCAGGAGGCGGAGGCCTCCGATCCGCGCGGCGCGGCCAACGCAGCGCAAAGCGCGCGCCTGCTCTATAGACGATTGGTAGAAATGTTCCCCAACTCGCCGCTGGCGCCGGATGCCATGTGGCGCGCGGGCGACATCGAGTGGCAGATCGAGCGTGCCGACTCCCAAAGCCTGCCGTCGGCGCATGAGAAGGATCCCGATTACCGCCAGGCCATGGATGAAGACGAACTGCGCAAGGTGATCAAGTATTATCCGCATACCAAGTGGGCGGCGCTGGCGGCCTTCGACCTGATCGACAACAAGCTTTGCGGTGACTGGCAGGGCTCGGAACAATGCCCGGCGAAGGAGTCGGAGCTCTACATCAAGTACGCCGACGAGTATCCCGACGGTCCGCGTACGGCGCGTGCGCTGTATAACGCGGTTTACCGCCAGGCCGTGCTCACCGACATGTATGCCGCCGATGGAGACGACCGTAAGAGCAGCGACGCCCACAACCAGGCGCGCAGCGTGGCCGCCCAACTGAAGGCGCATTTTTCCGATTCCGACTACACCTACCGGGCCGGTGCGCTGGTGTACAAATTGGATGAGGGCGTTCCTGTTTATGGCATCGACCGGGACTGAGCAGCCAGCGGTTTGACCTCGCGGTTTTGTAGTGATCCGCGGAAAGGTGCGGGTCGGGAGACCCGCGCTACAACCGACGGAATCGCCGTCTGACTGGTATCGACAGCGTAGTGTCTCTTAATGGCTACACACAAAAGCTGGTCATCCTGAGCGGAGTTTGCCGCGCTTCTTGCGGCAAACGGAGTCGAAGGACCTGCATTTTGGAATGTTCGCATGTGTCAACGAATTTCTGAAACCCTACACTAGCAACCTGGAGTTGGCTTGAACCCGTATTTTTTGTCCGTTCTTTTGGGAATTGTGGAAGGTTTGACCGAATTTTTGCCGGTCAGCTCAACGGCGCACCTGCGCATCACCGAAGCCTTGATGAAGATTCCGCTCGACGATCCCTACTGGAAGATGTACACCATCGTCATCCAGTTGGGCGCCATTCTCGCGCTGTGCCTGCTGTTTCTGGAGCGGATCGTCGGTTTTCTGCGCACCTTTCCCAGGGGCGAAAACGGTGATCGCAACTGGCTCACGCATCCCATCTCGCTGACGCTGATCGCCTGTGCCTGCACCTCGGTGCCCGCCCTGCTGCTGCATAAGTGGAGCGAAAAGAACCTGGGCAGCCTGAATGCCATAGCCATTGCCCTGCTCGCCGGCGGCATCGTGATGTGGGTTATCGATGCCTGGAGCGATCGCGTTGAGGCCGGGACCATCCACGTGGAAGAGATGACGCTGGCCCAGGCGATCTGGATCGGCCTCTGCCAAACGCTCTCGGCGGTTTTTCCCGGCACCTCGCGCTCCATGTCGACCATTGCCGCTGGCCAGGTGGCAGGCCTCGACCGCCCCACGGCGCTCGAGTTCAGCTTTCTGCTCTCCATCCCTACCATGATCGCCGCCACGGGATGGGATCTATTCAAAGAGATTCACTCGAGCAAAGCCGCCGGAGCTGCCGGCGTTGCGGCCGCCCATGTGGTCATGACTTCGGAGCGCTGGGTCGTGCTCCTGATCGGCACCGCGGTTTCGTTCATCGTCGCATTGGGCGTGGTGGAGTGGTTCCTGATGTGGGTGCGCAAACACGGCTTCACAGTGTTCGCCATTTACCGCATTTTGCTGGGGATTGCGCTCTTGATTTGGGGAGCGAAGTACTTGGGCGCGTAAAGGACCCTGTCTCCTCGTAAACAAAAGAAACATAGGATGTTATTCTTACACATGCCATTGTGTGATATTCTACACAAGTGGGAGATGCGCCCATGGCAACGAATCTGGATATCGATGACAAGCTGATCGACGAGGCACGGCGGGTAGGGAACTACAGGACAAAGAAAGAAGCAGTTACTGCGGCACTCGACGAGTTCATTCGGCGGCGTAAACAACTGGAAATCCTGGATCACTTCGGGACCATCGACTTCGCCCCGGAATACGATTACAGGAAGATGCGGCAGCTCGACCGGATTGAGATCGATGAGTGATGAAAGTGATTGTCGACACCTGCGTGTGGTCGCTTTCGCTCCGGCGCCGGAGCGCGGCCCGGTTGAAAATTGGCGAGCAACAAATGGTGGCGCAACTCAGAGAGGCCATTCAGGACGGCAACGCTTTGATCGTCGGCCCCATCCGTCAGGAGATATTGTCCGGCATTCGCGATAAAGCGCATTTTGCCAAGACCGAAGGGCTGCTCGATCCGTTTCGCGACGAAGAAATCACAGCGGGCGATTATGTAGAGGCTGCGCGGCTCTTCAACCTATGCCAGGATCACGGGGTTCAATGTGGCGCGGTCGACACGCTGCTGTGCGCGGTGGCTGTACGAAATCGCTACGGCATTTTGACCTGCGACGCGGGCCTGAAGCGCTGTATTGGGGTTTTGAGGGCAGAGAGTGTGCTATGATGATGCCATCATGATGTCACGCACGCAAATCGCGCTTGAACCTGAATTCCAGCGGCGAGCTCGTCAGCGCGCAAACGATCTTGGCGTGTCATTTGCCGAATACATTCGCGGCTTGGTTGTGCGTGATTTGGCTCATCCCGAAACAAAACCTGGCATTGAAGCCATCTTCTGCCTCGGCAGTTCCGGTGGCTCCAACATCGCCAGGGACAAGGATGCAATGATTGGCGATGCCGTCGAGGCTGAATTCGCGTCTTCAATGCGGCGGAATGTTCCGTCGAGTTGAGGGTCTGCTTATCGCATGAGCTTATTCGTCGACACGTCGATTTGGTTTGCAGCGGTGGATTGCGACGACCCGTGTAACTCGCGTGCGATGGCGATCCTCGAGTCGGGAGAGCCGTTAGTTACCACCGATCACATCCTGGTCGAGACTTGGTGGCTGATCAACCGCAGAATACGGCGAGATGTTGCGGAGAAATTTTGGGAAGAACTGCGCCACGGGGCGGTTGCAGTCGAAACCGTTGGCCCGGCCGATTTGGAAGCGGCCTGGCAGATTGGCCTCGATTGGAGTGATCAGGACTTCTCCATTGTGGACCGCACGAGCTTTGCGGTCATGCGCCGTCTTGGGATCATGCGTGCCGCATCCCTGGATGACCACTTTGCGGTATTCCGCTTTGGCCCGCAGAGGCGTTATGCCTTCAGCGTCGTTCGCTAGAACCATTGCTTACTAGTTTGCCGGTAATCCCGCTGATTCCCCCACCTGCCCTTATACCCTCAATCGGCCCGCGAACGCCGATAATGAAAACTGCTCTGGGACGTTTTGACTGCTCGACTGGCCTGCCTTCTCCGCGTTTGCGGCAGCCGGAGAGCGGAACCGCCCTTATCATGAAGCCCATCCGCATTGTTCTCGCGCCCACGCGCAGCCGCCCCGTGAATATCTTTCTAGGGATGTTGCTCCTGCTGGTCTCCTTGCTTCTTTTCCTCGCGCTGGCTACGTATCACGTTGGCGATCCCTCGCTGAACACGGCCACCGCCACGGCGATGCCCCACAACTGGATTGGCCTCTTCGGCGCCTACCTGAGCGATCTGCTACTGCAGGCGCTGGGGATTGCGGCGTTTCTGCTTCCGTTATGGCTGGGCGGCGTGGGCTGGACGTGGATGCGCTCGCGGCCCGGCGGCTCGCCTATCCTGCGCTGGATGGGCACGCTCCTCGCGATCACCTTTCTGCCCGCGGTGTTTGGCCTGCTGCCCTGGCATTGGCGCTGGTTGCACGTGGTTCCAATTGAAGGCTCGGTAGGGCGCCTCATGTCCGGCGTGCTCGTGGTCTATCTGAACCTTCAAGGCGCGTGGGTGGTGGCTGTCGCACTGGCCGCAGCCGGCCTCTACTTTGCCTCGGCCATCAGCTTCGGAGTAATTCGCGAAAGCATTGCCGAGCGCTGGGCGCGGTTTCAAGAATGGCGTGATCATCGGCGCGACTTGCGGCGCGATCTTCGGGAAGAAGAAGAGGAACTGGAAGCGCGCCACAGCGCTTTGCACGACGAAGGAAACGGCGCCATTCCGTTTTCGCAGTTTGATGCCTCGGCCAATCCGGAAATGGAAACCGAGATCCCCGCGCAGAAGACGAATCGTTTTCTCGCCTTCTTCACGCGCCGTCGCGCGCCCAAACAGGATCCCATCGATGAGATTCCCGCCTATCAGCGCGCTGATCGACGGCCGCAATCTGACGAGCCGGATCCCGTCGTTATGCCGCGCCGGACAAGCATCTGGGAGAGCCGCGAAGCAGAATCCAGAATCGAAGTGGAAGCCGGAACTGCGGCATCGGCAATGGCAGCGGTTCAGGCAGCACCGGCGATGTTTGAACCCATGCGGCGGCAAGCCGCTGTTGCGGCTCCGGTCAATCCATGGGCAAATGAACAGAGGCCCAGCGAGCGGCCCGTCCTCGCAGCCGCGCCGCCCGAGCATGATGGAGAAATCGCGATTCACAGCCGCGCCGATGCAGAAACGCATGCCGTGACCGTGGCTCCCAAGCACGTGAGCGGCTACAAACTGCCGCCGAGCACGCTGCTGAGCGAGGGCGAGGGTCCGCAATCGGTGCGCGAGGACGAGTTGCGCGAAGAAGCCAAGGTGCTGGTTGAAAAGTGCGCCGAGTTCGACGTGCGAGGGCAGGTGGTGCAGATCAATCCCGGGCCGATGGTGACAACGTTTGAGTTCAAGCCCGAAGCGGGCGTGAAATACTCGCGCGTCACCGGCCTGGCCGACGACCTGTGCCTGGCCATGCGCGCAGAAAGCATTTTGATCGAGCGCATGCCCGGCAAAAGCACAGTGGGCATCCAGGTGCCGAACCACGAGAAGGAAACCATTCACCTGCGCGATGTGATCGAGAGCGAGACCTTCGCCCGCGCGCGCTCGCGTCTCACGCTCGCCATGGGCAAGGACATCAACGGCCGCATCGTGACGGCCGATCTGGCCTCGATGCCGCACGTGCTCATCGCCGGATCCACAGGGTCGGGCAAATCCGTGGCCATCAATGCCATGATCATGAGCCTGCTCTACCGCACCACGCCGCAACAGGTGCGGCTTATCCTGGTCGATCCCAAGCGCGTGGAGTTGGGCATGTACGAAGGCGTTCCGCATCTCTTTACGCCCATCATTACGGAGCCCAAGCTGGCCGCCAACGCGCTGCGCAATGCAGTTCGAGAAATGGAGCGGCGCTTGAAGCTGCTGGCCAGCCGCAGCGTGCGCAACATCGACCAGTACAACAAGCTCTTCGAGGGCGCCACGCCCTCGCTCTTCGACAACGGCGAGCCGGAGGAGCCGCTGCCCTACATCATCATCATCATCGACGAGCTGGCCGACCTGATGATGCTTGATCGCGCTAACGTGGAAGAGTCAGTAACGCGCCTGGCGCAGATGGCGCGCGCCGTGGGCATTCATCTGATCCTGGCCACGCAGCGGCCCAGCGTCGACGTCATCACCGGCCTCATCAAGGCCAACATTCCCACGCGCATCAGCTTCCGCCTTGCCACCAAAGTGGACTCGCGCACCATCCTCGACACCAACGGGGCAGAGGCTCTCTTAGGTCGCGGCGACTTGCTCTTCCTGGGGCCGGGCACCAGCCGTCTGATGCGCCTGCATGCGCCGTATGTGAGCGAGAAAGAGACGGCGGCCGTGGTCGAATTCTGGAAGAACCAGGGCACCGCCGAATATGTCGAAGACTTTCTCGAAGCGCCCAAGGACGAGCGCACGGCGATGGAGGGCGGGAGTGGAGAGAGTGCGGACGACGATCCCATGTTCGATGACGCGGTGCGCCTGGTCTTCGAATTCGGCAAGGCTTCCACGTCGCTGCTGCAGCGGCGGCTGAGGGTCGGCTACGGTCGCGCCGCGCATTTGATTGACATGATGGAGCGCGACGGCCTGGTAGGCGCCGCCGACGGCCCGCGTCCCCGCGAGCTGCTCAAGGCTCCGGGCTGGCTGCACGAGGTAGCCGCCAACCAATAATTTGTAGCGCCGGTCTCCAGACCGGCTGTAGTGCGGGTCTCCCGACCCGCACATCGCGCACCGGGACTGCAATCCCTCCGTGGCAGTTCGAAGCCATGCTCGCCTGTCAGAGTCACTCATCCGCGGCGATAGCCCACCACGATTCGGAGAAGTCCAAATCCGTAATCAACTTGGCGCCGAAATTCATTGCACGCGCTCCGCGCCCCATTGCGCTATGCTTCTTCTTTCCGAAGAACTTATCCGCGGAGAGCGCCATGTTACCCCGCAGCACATCAACCAATCCTGTAGTCCTCTCGTACTACACGATGCGGCGGATGGTGGGTCTCATCGCACTCGCGCTGCCGTTCGCGCTGGCTGCCGGTTCCATCCTGATCGCTCTTCTCGGATCAGGTCACCTGCCGCATCCTCTCCTCGAACGCTCCATCAGCGACTATTACTACACCCCCATGCGCGACTACTACGTGGGCAGCCTTTGCGCCATTGCGGCGTTCCTCGCCTGCTCGCGCGGCTACGATCTGCACGATGAAATTACCGGCTACCTGGCCGCAGCCTGCGTCTTAGGCGTGGCGTGTTGTCCCTCGTTCAATCCACGCAGCACGCGGTACACACAGTTGGATTTTGCATTCGGTGTCACCCATACCGCATTCGCCGCGCTCATGTACCTCATGCTTGCCTACATTTGCATTTTTCTTTTTCGCAAGTCCTCTCCGAAAAAACCCTTCACCCACCGCAAGCGCGACAGAAATCGCATCTACGTGGTCTGCGGCCTCATCATGGATGCGTGCATGATCGCCATGGTCGGCCTCACCATCCGGTCGGTGATTGAGCGGCGTCACCCCAGTCATTGGCTCTTCTGGTGCGAAACCCTGGCGCTCGGCGCCTTCGGTATTGCCTGGCTGACCAAGGGCGAAGGGTTCATGCGCGACAAGCGGCAAATACTCAACCATGACGCCCGACGCCGCGGAGCAGTCAAAATATCCTGAGGCGGCGCTCTATGCTACACTGCGTTCGGTAAACGCTTTCTCGGCCTCTACCGCACAGCTTGGACCGCGTTCGTAGTGACGAGGCGCCGACCCCGGCAGAGGCAGTATTTTTCCCGCGCGAGCAGGGCGTTGCCGCTTGACAGCTGCTCGAGTAAAGCAATTTACTTAGTGCGGACGTCCGAAGCTTCCGCGGGCGCATTCTCGTTCTTTCAGGTGACGCTCATGTTTGGTTTGCTCTCTGGTACCATCGCCACCGGTTTCCCGAGCTCATTGCCGGCCATGCTCCTGTTCAACACGGAGCCGCTCGCGCATCTGCGCTCGCTCGATGTGGCGGTGATCTGTCTCTATTTCGCTATGGTGCTTTGGATCGGCTTCTACCTGAAGGGCCGCACCAACACCAGCGAAGAGTTCTTCATGGCCGGCCGCGAGATGACCGCCTGGATCGCCGGCCTGAGCTTTGTGAGCGCCAATCTGGGATCGCTCGAACTCATGGGCTGGGCCGGGTCGGCTTACCAGTACGGCATTCTGGCCACCCACTGGTATTGGATCGGCGCCATCCCCGCCATGCTTTTCCTGGGCCTGATGATGATGCCCTTCTACTACGTGTCGAAGACGCACTCGGTGCCCGGCTACCTTAACCTGCGCTACGGCGAACACGCGCGCAGCGTGGCCGCCTTCGCCTTCGCCGTGGAAATGATCCTGATGAGCGGCGTGAACATGTTTGCCATGGCCGTGGTGATGAAAGTGGTGCTGGGCTGGGATCTGAACTTCTCCATCATCGTTTCGTCGCTGGCCGTGGCCGCGTATGTGGGACTGGGCGGGCTGCGCTCAGCCATCTTCAACGAGGTTCTGCAATTCGTGCTCATCTGGGGCGGAGCGCTGCTGGTGCCCATCCTGGGCCTCGTCCAGGCGGGCGGAGTCAGCGGCCTGAAGACCAAGATCATAGCCAACTTGCAGACCATGAGTTCCACCGTTGCGCCCGACAGCTATTTCCATCTGTGGCGCGACACCGGCAGCTTTGCCGCCAATCCCATGGGCGTGCACTGGACGGGCATCGTCTTCGGCTTGGGCTTTGTGATCAGCTTCGGCTACTGGACCACGGACTTTCTGGTGGTACAGCGCGTGCTGGCCGCGCACAATCTGCGCGCCGCGCGCATGGCTCCCATCATCGGCTCGTTCTTCAAAATGGCAGTGCCGTTCATCGTCATTCTGCCCGGACTGCTCGGCCTGGTGCTGTTGCAGAATCCCGATGGCAGCCACCGCCAACTGGTGGGCGAAGACGTGGTGGCCGCCTGCACGCGGGCAACCGCCGGCGGGCTCGAGAATTCCGGCGCCTGTTCGGCCGCCATGGCCAAGACCAATCTCTCGGCCGATAGTCAGCAGAAAGTTTTGAGCGGCGCGCCCGATTCCGAGCTGCATACGTACAACCAGGCACTGCCGCTGATGATGGTGCGCTACATGGGGCCCGGCCTGCTCGGCCTCGGCATCACGGCACTGATTGCGGGCTTTATGAGCGGCATGGCCGGCAACGTGAGCGCCTTCTCCACGGTGTGGACCTACGACATTTACAAGCCGCTCATCAACAAGACCGGCAGCGACAGTCACTATGTTCTCGTGGGACGACTTTCGATCCTCATTGGCGTCATTGTGTCCATCGGCGCCGCGTACCTGGTGCAGCAGTTCCACGGCATCATGGATTACGTGCAGGCGCTGTTCAGTATCTTTGTCGCGCCGCTGCTGGCGACGATTCTGTTCGGCATGTTCTGGAAGCGCGCCACGCGGTTGGCCGGCTTCCTGGGCCTGCTGTCGGGCATCATCTTCTCGGCGAGCCTGTTCATGTGGGTCAAGTTCAATCCCGCGGCCCTCGCGATTGTGGCGCTTTCGCCCGACGCCAAGCCGATGGCCGAAAACGTGTTTCGCGCTTTGTGGGCGTTTCTGTTTACCGCCATCGTCATCCTGGTCACGAGTGCGCTGACCAAGCCGCGGCCGGTGGCGGAGCTGGACGGCCTGGTGTACGGCGCCACCAAACTGCCGGCCGAGGAACCGGCGCCGTGGTACAAGCGGGAGTGGACGTGGGCGATCGTCGCGGTGGTGATCTTTGCCGCGCTCAACATCATTTTCTGGTAAAGGGTTTGTATCGGAGCGGGGTTTGGAGGCTGAGGGGAAGCTTTTTGGGGAAGGGGTTTTGTATCAGTCCTCCACCGGCGTTTCCGACCTCGATGGATGAAAAGGGCTTTCGCAATTTGCCTTTTTTGTTGAACTTACAATTTGGTTTCTTTCTAGGGGTTTTGTATCAGGGCACGAGTTTACTCGTGCCGAACCGGAGCAAATAATCTCGGGGCTTTAGACCCTGAAGAAATGCTCCTGAGACATTCGTCAGAAAAGGAAAAAGCGTATGCGTGGTTCTGGAATTCCGATCTGGTTTTTCATTGGCGTGCTCCTCACCATTTACGGCGCCATGATTCTGGTCTACGGCATCGTGGAGTGGGTGAACGTCGTCCATTTTGGAGGCCAATATCCCGCGGGCGTGCAGCTGACCCAGTTGCATACGCCGGTGTGGTGGGGCGGGTTGCTTACGGCACTGGGCGTGTTGTACGTCGTCAAGTTTCGTCCCGGCCGCGCGGGTAAGTAGGCTACGCGCCTGAACGCGCCTCGCGAGGACGGCTTTGTATCAGGGCACGACGTCAGTCGTGCCGAGACGAACGATAAATCGATGGGGCTTTAGCCCCTGAAGAAGATTCAAAGGAGCAACAACATGGCAGCGCAACGCAAGATGACATTCGGAATTATCGTAGGCAATCGCGGCTTTTTCCCGCATCACCTGGCCAAGACCGGCCGGGAAGAAATGATCGCGGCACTTGAGGCCGCCGGCGCGGTGCCCGTCGTGCTCAGCCCGGAAGAGTCGAGCTATGGCGCAGTGGAAACCTACGCCGAGGCGCAGAAGTGCGCCGAGCTTTTCAAGAAACATGCCGAAGAGATCGACGGCATCATCGTCACGCTGCCCAACTTCGGCGAAGAGCGCGGCATCGTCGACGCCATCCGCCTCTCGGGGCTCAAAGTGCCGGTGCTGGTGCAGGCCACGCCCGATCGCGCCGACGCCATGACCATCGCCACGCGTCGCGACAGCTTCTGCGGCAAGATGAGCTGTTGCAACAACATGATGCAGTACGGCATTCCCTACTCGCTGACCACGCTGCACACAGAAACCCCGGCATCGCCCGAATTCAAGGCCGATCTGGAATGGTTTTCGCAGGTCTGCCGCATCGTGAAGGGTTTGAAGAATCTCCGCATCGGCGCCATCGGCGCGCGGCCCACGGCCTTCAACACCGTCCGCTACTCCGAGCGCATCTTCGAAACCAGCGGCATCACCATCGAGACCATTGACCTCTCGGAAATTTTCGGGCGCATCAACCGCATGAAAGACACCGACGATGCCGCACAGGCCAAACTCGCGGCCATCAAGAAATACGTAACCACTTCGGGCATCCCCGATGCCGCGCTGCTGAAAATGGCCAAGCTGGGAGCGGTGATCGATGGCTGGATGAAACAATCGCACATCGACATCAGCGCCGTGCAGTGCTGGACCTCGATGGAAGAGTTCTTCGGCGTGGTGCCGTGCACCATCATGAGCATGATGTCGAACGATCTGATTCCTTCGGCCTGCGAGGTCGACGTGCCCGGTACGCTCAGCATGTATATGATGGCGCTGGCCAGCGGCACGCCTTCGGCGCTGCTTGATTGGAATAACAATTACGGCGCCGATCCCAACAAGTGCGTCTGCTTCCACTGCTCCAACCTGCCCAAGCATTTTTTCAAGGACGTGCGCATGGATTACCAGGAGATTATCGCGGGCACGGTGGGCAAGGAAAATACCTTCGGTACCTGCGTAGGCCGCGTGAAGTCCGGCGCGATGAGCTACGCGCGCTTCTCCACCGACGACCGGCGCGGCGTGGTGCGCGGCTACACCGGCGCGGGCCGCTTCACCGACGACCCTCTTGAAACGTTTGGTGGCGCGGGCGTGGCGGAGATTCCGCAACTGCAGAAGCTGCTCAGGTACATTTGCCGCGAGGGCTTCGAACACCACGTGGCCGCGAACTTCAGCGACGTGTCCAAAGCCGTGCATGAAGCCGCGCGCTACCTGGGATGGGAGAGCCACTACCATCTGACGCTCGAGGACTGAGCGGAAGGCGCATACGGGCCAATTCTTTAGCGTCGGCCCGCGCTTGGCGATGGCGCCTCGCAAAGAGGCTCAGACGACGTTATTTCTTGTCTGAAGAGACAGTCCGAGCATCGGCGCGCACTGCAGCGTCGCGACAAAGGTCAGGGTCGGGAAAAACCTTGCTGAACCGGGGATCTGAGCAAAGGCTCGATCCTTTTCCAGCATCGTCGATGATGGCCGCCGTGCATGCGCTAGCATCTGGAATTAACCGAGCGAGATTCGTGTCGGTACATGGATTTGTGCCTTGCAACAAGTCCGCAAAAAACCAATCAGCGATTTTAGCCTCGCGTTTCATTGCATTGGCCCGCACTGCGGCGTCGCGACAAGAGTCAGGGTCGGGAAAAACCTTGCTGAACCGAGGATCTGAGCAAAAGCTCGACCCTTTTCCAGCATCGTCGATGACAGCCGCCGTGCATGCGTTAACGTCTGGAATTAACCGAGCGAGTTTCGCGTCCGTGCATGGATTCGTGCCTTGCGACAGATCCGCAAAAAACCAGTCAGCGATTTTGGCCTCGCGATTCACTTTGTAGATCGCATAGCATGGCACAAAGGAACACAGGAGCAGCAAGAGCAGCATGGCTACGCCCGCGAATAGCCATCGCCTATTTGATTTGTGGTTCTCGCGCGCAAGTTCGACGTACTCTTCAGTCCAACCCGGGTGGCTCAGCTCCATGATCTGCGCAATCGGCCCCAGAAACGGATTCATCTCGTTGAGGACCCGCTCATCGGGCGTACTGAGATCGTGGATCTCGACGATTTCGGACGCTCGGGGAATGAAAGCTGCTCTCGTTTTTCTCAAGTCTTTGGAAAGATGCAGGCCGGTGGCTGCCTCGAAGGCACCCACGAACTGATCCACATCCGATTGGCGGTATCGCCGAAAGAACGGGAGGATCAGGATGGTGGGTACGAAGCGCTCATTTTGAATAACCTTCTGCAGTTCCCACGCAAAATGAGTTGTTGTTCCCGCGAACATGAGGATCAGTTGCGATTGCTTCAGGTATTCGTGAACAACGTCCTTCCATTCGTCACCCAAATACATTCGAGCGGCGCCAAGCGGGCGAATTTTCTCCTTTGGGCGCCCAATCGCAATGACCGGACCGAGGGGATCAAGCAGAGAGACAAGGAACTCCTCGGCCGACTTTTTCCTTGAGTCTCTTGACTTATTTGCAGTCGCGTCAAACCATGCGCGAAACAATAGACCCGCAAGGACGGTTATTAATTGACGTACGACAACGAATATGCGCTGGCGCGAGGAGGAGAATCGTATTTTGTCTGCCTTGAAGGGCCGAAGGTACAAAATTGGCGGCCGTCGGTCCTGCTCCAAAGCCTCCTCAACCGTTAGCGACTCATTCCAGCTCGTGAAGCGTTTCCTGAAATACCAGCCGAGGATCCCAAGCGGCAAGGTGGGAATCAACCAAACCATGGGCAGCTTGCCAAACCATATCAAGCCCCCCACGATGACAACCGGCGTTCCGAGAAATGCTGCCACCCGCCGGTCGAACGACCGCACCTCGTCCTTTCCCAAGCGCTTCCGAAGCGTACCGGACTGAGTGTCGTCCTGTCCGTATATTTCAAACATCCACACCTCTTGGCGAAGCGAAGGTAAAATGCCGGATCAGAATTTGAGAGGTTTGGGGACGAGATACTGCCGAGATTCTATTGCTCTTTCGGTTCCACGGTCAACCTCGCGGCCAGCACCACGATCGCGGCCCACAGCACGTCGGCGCCGAGCAGGTGCAGGATCTGCAGCCAGACGGGCGCAAGAAACGCCACGTCGAGAATGCCCAGCACATATTGCAGCGCGAGCAGGATCAGTACCAGTGCCGACAGCGCGCGGTTGTCCCAGTGCGAACGGCGCTGCGCTGCGCGCATCAGCAGCCAGATGAGGAAGACGCTGGCCAGAAACGCCACGGTGGGATGCGTCCAGCGCCAGCGCACCAGCCATTCGCTGGTGGACGAGAAATCCTGTTGGAATGCGGCGCTGAGCGAACTCGGCGGGAACAGGGTGTCGCCCAGCGCGGCCAGCGATCCGGTGACGCCGACCACGAGCACGATCACCAACGACGCAATGCCCACAAACGGCGCGGTCATGCGAACCTTGTCGCGCAAATAGCCGGCACGACGGCCGAGAAAGTGCGCGGCGAGCGTGAGCGCGGCCAGCAGCAGCAAGGTGTTGGTGAGGTGCAGCGCAAGATAGGGCGCGCGCAACGGTGAGCGGCTTTGCGCGGTCAGCCCCAGCTTGACCAGGAAGGCTCCCAGCGCGGCTTCGATCACCGTGAAAGCAACGGCGGCCACGGCGGCCGCACGCGCCAAGTGGCCGCGCACGGTCGCGGCGAAGGTCCACACCAGCAGCGCTACGACAGAGAAAAAAGAAATGCCGCTGGTGATGCGATGCGTGAACTCGATCATCGTGTCGACGCGCGGCGAGTGCTGCATGACGGTGCCGTTGCACAGCGGCCAGTGGTTGCCGCAGCCGGCGCCGGAGCCGCTGGCGCGCACCAGCCCGCCCCACAGAATGACGGCAATGAAATACACCAGCACGCCCCACGCAAAACGCTGCAACGCGGGCGAGGGAAGGCGATGAATTTGCACAGGAACGGCGGTTGCAGACATAAATGATGACTCCGCAATGAACCCACCAGTGTAGAACAGGGGCACGCTTGTGCCTGTTGGAACCCGGCTAGATCCGGCGTATACTATGTCTTACCTGGAGGTAAGACGCATGACGCACATGGCGACTGTCAGTTCGAAAGGACAACTTGTGATTCCGGCAGAAATACGGAAGAAATTACGGATAAAGGGCGGAACCCGTGTTGCAGTAGATGAACACGATGGACAGATTACCCTCACTCCAAACCCGTATGACGCGCTTCTAGCTCTTCGAGGATGTCTAAGCCATGTAAAAGAAGACGTTGAAGCCCTGATGATGGAAGAGCGGCGGAAGGATCGTGAGCGCGATGAAGCCAAATACCGGGAGATGCTGTGAAAGAGTATGTGCTGGACGCGAACGCATTGGTGCGCCTCTATCGCGATGCGCCGGGAGCAGCAACCGTTGAGAATCTGATCCGGCAGGCAAGAACGGGGAGCGCCCATCTTGCCATCTCAGTCATTAATTTGAGCGAAGCGGCCTGTGTGCTGGCCAGGTATTTTGGAACAGACAAGGCACTCCGGTGTATCGAGGCCGCACGCGGGGCGGTAGAAATTGTCGATGTGAGAGAGCGCCAGGCACTGGATACAGCGTTGCTGCGGCTTCGCTACAAGCTCGGGCTCGCCGAAAGCTTTGCCGCGGAATTGGCGATGCGCACGGGTGCCACGCTGGTCACGGCCGATCCGGAATTCGCGCGGCTCGGCAAGCAACTGAAGCTGCTGACGCTGCCACGGCACTCCGCATAAAGGCAGCGTGCAGCGCAGGAAGATACGTGGGATTGATAGCATTGACGCCAATCATGGAGGGTCCCCATGTTCAATCGCCTGGTTGCCAACTGGGTCTATGGCGGATTTCTGGCCGGCATTCTCATTCTCCTCATCACGCCAATTCTCGCGCGCGGCTGGCCGCCGGCTCTTTTCGCAACCTTCCTCTGTCTGCCCGCCTACATGCTGCATCAGTACGAGGAGCACGACAACGACCGCTTCCGCCGGTTCTTCAACAGCAACTTCGGCAACGGTAGGGAAATCCTTTCGCCGTTGGCGATTCTTCTCATCAACGTTCCGGGAGTCTGGGGCGTCATCGCCGTCGCACTCTGGCTCGCCGCGCTGCTCAACCCAGGCTTCGGGCTGATCGCCGCTTACCTGCTGCTGCTCAACGCCGTTATTCACATCGTGAGTGCGGCATTCTTGCGCAGGTATAATCCTGGCCTCGTTACCGGCGTTTTGTTCTTTGTCCCGCTGGGCGCCTGGTGCGTCATGGCAATTCAGCAATCCGGCTTCGGTTCAGCATGGATGCACGGAATTGGCCTGCTTGCCGCCGTCGGCATCCACGCGGCAATCGCCATCCCGGTTATTTTTGTGGCGCGAGCCGGCGCCGGGTGAGCTTAGCCTCATTCCCCCAGCAGCCGCACCACGTGGTTCACGATGATCAGGTCTTCGAGGGGCGGAAGCACGCATACCGTCACGGGCGAGCTTTCCGCGGAGATGACGGCGGCGGCGCGCACGTTGTTGCGCCCGGCGTCGAGCACGATGCCCAGCGCGCTCAGTCCCGCGCAGATTTCGGCGCGCGAGGCGATGTCGTTCTCGCCGATGCCTCCGGTGAAGACCAGCATGTCCAGGCCATTCAGCTCCGCGACATAGCTGCCGATCCAGCGTTTGATGGTCCAGCAAAACTCGTCCACGGCGAGCCGCGCCTTGGCGTTGCCCTGCTTGATGGCTTCGCGCAAATCGCGCATATCGTTGGAGAGCTCGCTAAGGCCCAGCAGGCCCGACTTCTTGTTGACCACAGCCTCCAGTTTATCGGCGGCCTCGGCAGTTTTGGGTGTGGTTTCCGCCAGCTTCTTCAGAATAAAAATGAGCACGCCGGGGTCGATGTTGCCGGTGCGCGAGCCGCTGATGATGCCGCCGGTCGGCGTCAGGCCCATCGACGTGTCGAGGGATTGGCCGTTGCGGATGGCGGTGATCGACGCACCATTGCCGAGGTGGGCCACAATGAGCTTCTCCGGCACGTTGGGCTGCAACTGATAGATGATCGACTCGTAGGAGATACCGTGATAGCCGTAGCGCCGCACGCCCATCTCCGCGTATTCGTCCGGAATGGGCATATGTGTAGCGACCTCTGGCAATGTGCGGTGAAAGTAGGTGTCAAGGACCGCGAAGTTGGGGACGCCGGGAAACAGGCGCAGCGCCTCGCGCATGATGTAGACGGCGATGGGCGTGTGCAACGGCGCCAGATCGGAGTAGCGCTCGATTTCGTCGATGAGCTGGGGCGTGATGAGTTGGTTCTCGCGGACCGTCGGGCCGCCGCACACCACGCGGTGTCCGATGGCAACTGGGGCGGGGAACTTGCCGGAGTTGAGCGCGTCGGCCACGAGCTTGAACGCCACTGAACGGCTGGGCAGCGGCGGCGTTTGATCCGCCAGCTTCTTGTCGTCGGCGTCCTTGATCCAAAACTTGCCGAGGTCGGTTCCGATGCCGTCGACCGCCCCGTCAAAGAGCCTTGTCCGCTGGCCGTTGCCGGCCTCGTAAATGGAAAACTTGATAGAAGAGGAACCGCTGTTCAGAACTAAAACCGGCAATGAAGACATGAAATGGAAAGCCTTTCTGTGTTCGAGTTGATAAGACGAGCGGAGTTAGCGGAGCTAGAAGATTTCCAATGCCAGGATTAGAGCTTGTTGCATAAATGCGCGAAGCTGATTGAAAAACGTCCCTCAGGCTAAAGCCGCGCTGTTTATGCGCCTTTCATGGCACGACTAAAGCCGTGCCCTTTCAAAACTCCGAAGTTCGCATCATAATGATCGGTCATCCTGAGCGAGTCCCGGCGCGCCGGGACGAGTCGAAGGACCTGCATTTCGGGCCTTGGACTTATGCTACGAACTTCTGGGACACCACACTAGCGCCGCTAGCCCCGTTAACTCCGCTAACACCGCTAACTCCGCTAACTCCGCTAACACCGCTAACTCCGCTAACTCCGCTAACACCGCTAACACCGTTAACACCGCTAACACCGCTAACACCGCTATCCTTCCCGCCATCGCCAATCCTTGATTTCGGGCAGGTCGTCGCCGTTTTCGGAAACATAGAGCTTGTGCCGTTGAATCTGCTCGGAGTACCACTGTTGCGCGTGGCCGATGTGCGGCGCGAGCCTGGGCACGCGGCGGATGACATCGAGCGTGAGCTGGAAGCGATCGATATTGTTCAGCACGCACATGTCGAAGGGAGTGGTGGTGGTGCCTTCTTCCTTGTATCCGCGCACGTGCAGGTTGTCGTGGTTGTGACGCCGGTAGGTGAGCCGGTGGACGCACAACGGATAGCCGTGAAAATTAAAGATCGTGGGCACGCCGGGCGGAAAGATCTGGTCGTACTCTTCGTCGGGCAGTCCGTGCGGATGCTCCGACTGCGGCTGGAGCGCCATCAGATCCACGACATTGACCACGCGGATGCGCAGATCGGGAATGCGTTCGCGCAAGAGCATGACCGCGGCAAGAGTCTCCATGGTGGGCACGTCGCCACAGCAGGCCATCACCACATCGGGGTTGCCCTCGTCGTTTGAAGCCCACGGCCATACGCCCAAACCCGTCGTACAATGCGCGATGGCCTCGTCGATCGTGAGCCACTGCGGCGCGGGCTGCTTGCCGGCCACAATCAAATTGATGTAATTGCGACTGCGCAGGCAGTGATCGGACACCGAGAGCAGGGTATTGGCATCGGGCGGCAGGTAAATGCGCACCACGTCGGCCTTCTTGTTCATCAGGTGATCGATAAAGCCGGGATCCTGGTGCGAAAAGCCGTTATGATCCTGCCGCCACACCAGCGAGCTGAGCAGGTAGTTGAGCGAAGCGATGGGCTTGCGCCAGGGCAGATCGCGCGTGGTCTTCAGCCACTTGGCGTGCTGGTTCGCCATCGAGTCGATGATGTGAATGAAGGCCTCGTAGCAATTGAAGAGTCCGTGGCGGCCGGTGAGCAGATAGCCTTCGAGCCATCCCTCGCACAGGTGTTCGCTCAGCACCTCCATCACGCGGCCGGTGGGCGACAACTGCTCGTCGACGGGCAGCGTTTCCGCCATCCAGCGCTTGCCGGTTCCGACGATGACGTCCTGGAGGCGGTTCGAGGCGGTTTCGTCGGGACCGAAGACGCGGAAGTTCTTCTGCTCCATGTTGGCTTGCATCACCGCGTGCAGCAGTGCCCCAAGAATGCGCGTCGATTCCACATCCTCGCTGCCGCGTTTCTCGATCTTCACCGCGAAGTCGCGGAAGTTGGGAACGATCAGCGGCTGCAGCAGCAATCCACCGTTGGCGTGCTCGTTCATGCCCATGCGCAGGCGGCCTTTGGGCGCGATCTCAGCCAGGTCGGCGCGCAGCCGGCCCCGGTCGTCGAACAACTCCTCCGGCTTGTAGCTGCGCATCCACTCTTCCAGAAGGCGCAGATGTTCGGGCTTCTCGCGTAGCTCGGCCAGCGGCACCTGGTGCGCGCGCCACGTGCCTTCCACCGGTTTGCCATCGACAAACTTCGGTCCCGTCCAGCCTTTGGGCGTGCGCAGGATGAGCATGGGCCACGCCGGACGCTCCGTTGCGCCTTCTTCGCGCGCGGCTTTCTGGATAGCCGCGATACGATCGAAGATGCGATCGAAAATGGCCGCGGCCTGCTGATGCATCACTGCCGGATCGTCGCCTTCGAGCGTAAACGGCTCATAGCCGTAGCCGCGCATCAGGTCTTCCAGCTCCGCATGGGGGATGCGCGCCAGCACCGTGGGGTTGGCGATCTTGTAGCCATTCAGATGCAGGATGGGCAGTACCGCGCCGTCGGTTGCGGGATTCAGGAACTTGTTCGAGTGCCAGCTTGTGGCCAGCGGCCCGGTCTCCGATTCGCCATCACCCACCACGCAGGCCACAATCAGATCGGGATTGTCGAAGGCCGCGCCGTACGCGTGCACGAGAGAGTAGCCCAACTCGCCGCCCTCGTGGATGGAGCCCGGCGTTTCCGGCGCCACGTGGCTGGGAATGCCGTAGGGCCAGCTGAATTGCCGGAATAGCCGCTTGATGCCGTCCGTATCCTGGCCGATGTAGGGATAAATCTCAGAATACGATCCTTCGAGATAGGTGTTCGCAACAATCCCGGGACCGCCGTGTCCCGGGCCAATGACGTAGATCATGTCGAGGCCACGCACACGGATGAGCCGGTTCCAGTGGACATAAAGAAAATTCAGGCCGGGCGTGGTGCCCCAGTGACCCAGCAGCCGCGGCTTCACGTCGTCGAGCGTCAGCGGCCGCTCCAGCAGAGGATTGTCTTTGAGATAGATCTGGCCAACGGAAAGATAATTCGCGGCCCGCCAATAGGCGTCCATTTGGGCTAGCAAGTCCGGGCTCAGCGGGCCCTGATTTGCAGTCTCGCTGGTTGCAGTCTCGAGCATGGCGCACCTCGCAAAAAGGGGAGTTTGCGTGCTGCTTCAAGCGTAGCAGCCGCTGCGTGAACGGCCGGGTGATTCTAGTCACACAAAGATGAATTGTTGGTTGCTGTCCCACCAGCTCGCACGCGGAGCGGATGACGAGCGGCGCAAAACCGCTCCCATTAAAGTGAGCATAGCGCAGGCACTTATGCATTTTTTGAACGGCTCGATCCGGAATTCTCAATCCCGAATTCGCGGCGGTCCCAATCGGGGATACTGGCTTGATGGGTTTGCCCCCGAGATGCCGGCGAGGGACATGTCGCAAATTACAGGTGACGAATTCATTTTTTCCTTATAAAATCTTGATCAATCCAGGGCTACTCTGACCGCGCCGATGGGGCGGGAAGGGCCCCGAGGCAGGGACCGCTCGCGAAACGCCGAATTGACGGTAGTTTTTCGGCTGTCTTTCCTCCAGTACCGCAACTGGATTCGTGCAACCCGCTTGCGCAAGCACGGAAAGGCCGGGAGGCCAGGACGAATGAACAGCTTGATCTGGATCGGACAGGTGGCGCTGGCGTGCGTCTTCCTCACTACGGGGACATTCAAGCTGCTTGCGTCCAGGCCGCTGATGGCGGCGGTTGAAAGTCGAACGCAAATTCACTTCAGCATGGCGCCGATGCGGGCCAGGATCATCGGCTTCGTCGAGGTGGTGCTGGCGTTTGGAGTGCTGCTGCCTGACATTTACACGCCGGATGGCGTGGTTCCCGAGTTCGTGATTGCGCGATGCTGCGCTGCCGGACTGGCGCTTCTCATGGTGGGGACCGCAATCTATCACGCCCGCCGCAAAGAGCATGCGGCGCTCGATGTTGCATTCTTCCTTCTGGCGCTTTTCGTCATCGTGGGCCGCTGGCCCTACTAGTGTCCTATCTCCGAAGTTCGCATCATAATGATCGGTCATCCTGAGCGAGTCCCGGCGCGCCGGGACGAGTCGAAGGACCTGCATTTCGGGCATTGGACTTAGAGCTTATCCGTAAACTAGCTCCTGAAGTAGCGCCGGTCTCCAGTCCGGCTGTACTGGCGGCGTCCACGCCGCCAGCAGCGATGCGCGGGTCAGGAGACCCGCACGACAGCCGGCCTCGAGGCCGGCGCTACCTATTTGCGGATAAGTTCTTATGCTACGAGCTTCTGGGACACCACACTAGGCTCAGCTCAAGCTACTTCGCTGACGGCGCAGGCAAAGGCACCGCAATGGGGGGCAGCTTGGCCACCGCGTCCACCGGCAGCTCCACCGCGCCCACATGATCGCTGCCCACGTCGCGCATGCCGAGGCGCAAATAGTAGTCACCCTTGGCGGGAACGCTGATCTGTTGTACATACTTGATATTGCCGTTCTCGACCGAGGCAAATTGCGCCTCCGGGATGGCTGCGCCGATGCCGTTCACCTGAACGTTAATGCGCTCTCCGTTGCCATCGTAGACAAAGGTCATGAATTCCAGCGTGCAGCGATGTGCGCCGTCGGGAGTTACCGTCCAGTTCAGTTCTTTGGGATTGGTGATAAACGTGACGGCGTAACGGCGATAGGGTCCGGAGACTTTCTTGACGGCCTGGTTGCCGGGCACAAGCGCCGCCTCAGTATCCGTTGAGGTGGACCGCACGCTGGCCGCAAAGATCAACTCGGTAGGCTCCGGTCCGCCGTGCAGCATGGCGGCGCGGAGGGCGCTGTATTGGTTGGGGTCGGGCTTGGCGTTTTGCGCCTGAGTCTTTTGCGCGGGCGCATTGGGATCGTCGGCAAAATAGCCGCGGCGGTAGGCCAGCGTCACTCCCGGACGGTCGAGCTTCACCTGGATCTTGCGGTAGTCGCCGTTCCACTTCCGGTTGGTGGGCGTATAGGCAATGGTGTAATAATTCGACCCCGCTTCGATGGCCTTTTCCACGGCTTCTTTCAGGCCGTTGGTATTCACAAAGGCCTTTCCGCCCGTGGCCTGGGCCATCTCCTCCATGGTGCCGTGTTCTTCGCTGGTTTGCTGGAAGAATTTTGTGTTCGCGTTGGCAAATCCATTGGGCTTTCTGTTCATGGTCGAGCCGCTTTGCGTTGCGCTCATCGTCGGATTCACCATCAGCCCGCGCGCATCGATGGGATACACGGCCACCTGGCTGCGCGCCAGCAGATCCACGGTTTCCCTGAATTCGTCCTCCAGCGAAGCCACCCCGGCAAACGGATCTGGCGTGAAGGCCCCGGAGGTTGCGGTTGAATTTGCGGACAAAGTCAACATATCCGGGTCGGGCATAATGTTAACGGGAAACGAGCCGGAAAACCAGATCAGGTTCTTGCGGCCGGGAAGGGCGCTCATATAGCGCGCCAGCTGATTGAGCGCGTCCATCGTATAGCGGGCGCGGAGCTGCAACTGGAACGACTGCTGCTCAACCTCAAACTGCTGCAGATTGGCCAGGATCATCGCGGCGCTGGGATCGTTGCCCAGCATGTCCGCGTCCATGTCGTACATCGGGTCGTCGGCGCCCGGTTGATCGCCTTCCATCGCGTTATTCATCAGCGGCGATGCGCCTTGATTGCCTTTCTTGCCTTCGACCAGAGCGCGCAGCAACTCGGGATTTGACGTGAATCCTTGCAGCAACCTCAATTCAGTAGTCAGCGAGAAAATGGCGATGCGCGTGCCCGGGTGCACCTCCTTGAGGTATTTCAGCACCTGGTCCCGCACCACGGTTTGCGCATCCATGGGCGTGTTCAACTTGTCGAGGAGCAGAATATTGAGAGCGCCATTGACGGGCGCAATCGAAAAGTTCGTGAATATGCCGGGAGCGAGTTTGGGAGCCGGCGGCAGCGGAGCGGAGGTTTGCGTCTGATGTTCCTCGAAGATCTTCACCGTCTGCGGCTTGCCGTCTTCAACCACCGTGAAGTCCGCGGCGGTGAGCTTGTGCACGGGGTTTTGCTGCGAGTCGCTCGCCACCACATCGACCACGACGAGATCGGAGCTGGTGTGGATGGTCGTCATCGGCGCGCCCGCGCCGGGCGCGGTTTGTCCGCTCCCACTTCCGCACAAGGGAATGCAAAGCATCGCGCAGAAAAATGAAGACACACCAATACGAGACATGACCGAGTCTCCTTTTTGAGAACAGATGAGGATAACTCAACCCCGCTTCCGGCGCTATTCCGGGTAGTGTGTCAGTTTCAAACTGTTTTGAAAGGGCACGAGTTCACTCGTGCCGTAAGGGCCGCAAGATGAACGCGGGCTTTAGCCCCTGAGGGATGGTTTTCGTGAAATTGACCCACTACCTTATTGCGGCGTTTGACCGCGGCTCATTTTGCGGCAACCGTCGGCGGAACCTCGAGCGATCCCACGCGGCTCCCGTGCGCTCCAGCGTCAGAAATATTTTTTCAGCTTGAGGATCTGCGATTCGAAGCCGTACCAGAGCGCCGCGGCCACCAGCGTGCTCACAAGCAAACGCATCGCAACCACCGCGAGATTGCCCGCCATCCCGTAGCCGTGACGGTCCATCGCCGCGTCGAAGGATCCGATGAAGATGAAGACCGAGATGTGCATCATATAAAGGCCGTAACTGATGCGGCCGTAGAAGGCCAGTGGCCCGGAGCGCAGCACCGCGTTCACGGGGTTGCGCGCGCCCGTGGAAGCGATGAGCGCCAGCACCATTCCGGCTAAGCCGACGCCCAGCGCGGAATCAAGATACGCGGTGCCGCCGGCGATGGTGGCCGCCGCCAGGAATCCCAGCACGAAGCCGCAGAGGCCCATCCAGAGCCACGCGCGGCGGCTGAGCGGCAAAGTGTGCAACGCGATAGCCAGAAGGCTGCCCCACGCTATTCCATCTAAATGGATGAGCGTGTTGGTGGACGTCATCCAATGCAGATTGGCATGGCGCAGCAGCGGCGAGGCGATGAGCGTGCCGGCCAGTGCAACCGCGAGCATCCACGGCCTGCGCAGTACGCGCACCAGCGGCGCCCACACAAAGTAGTACTGCTCCTCAATGGCCAGCGCCCACGTGGGAGCGATGGCCGGCGGCAGCGTGAGATGAAACAGGTTCTGCACGCAAAAAATGTAAGCCAGCCACGGCGCGGTTTTGATCGCCTCCCACACGCCGGGGCCGATGAACCAGGGCGCGTTGAGATAAGCAACGACCAGCAGCAGGAGATATACGGGCCAGATCCTCAGTGCCCGGCGCGCGTGAAAATTGTGAAAGTAGCGCGGCTTGTCGCGCGTGGTGAGCAGGATGGATGTGATGAGGAAGCCGCTGAGGGTGAAGAAAAGAATGACCCCGGCCCAGCCCCACAGCGAGGCCCCGTAGACCCATGTGCCCTGCAGCCGGGGATAGCAGTGATAGAGAACGACCGCGAGGATCGCCAGGCCGCGCAGCCCGTCAAGTTCCGGCAAGTACTTAGGAAGCCAGGTTGGGCGTTGGATCGGCGAAGCGCTCAAATCATGACCTCAGTCGGACTCCTTGGCGAGTCCTTCCACAGTCCAGCCGGCAATTCGAAAAATACATGGTACGAGCAGCATTGCGACTATCGGAAAGAGAACCACAAGATGTTCCTTTCCTTGAACGAAAAAAGCCGCGACCGCGCCAACGGTGAGCAAGAGTATGGCGGCTGTAAGCAGTGTCAAAACCAGCCGTTTTCCCGCGCCCGTCATTCTCTTTGCACCTTCGTGAACGTTCATCGCTCCTCCTTGCTAAGCGAATCGCTTTCTTGTTCCCTTGCTCCCTTGCTCCCTTGTTCCCTGTTTTTCTACCCCGCCGCCAGTTGCCGCGCGCGCTCCGTCGCCCGCATCACCGCCTTAATCAGCGTCACGCGCAGCCCGCCCTCTTCGAGTTCCAGAATGCCGTCGATGGTGCATCCCGCCGGCGTCGTCACGGCGTCCTTGAGTAGCGCCGGATGGTAGCCGGTTTCAAGCACCATCTTGGCTGCGCCGTAGGCGGTTTGCGCGGCCAGTTGCGTGGCGATGTCGCGCGGCAGGCCTACCTTCACGCCCGCCTCGGCGAGCGCTTCAATAATGATGTAGAGATACGCCGGTCCCGAGCCGGAAAGCCCGGTCACCGCGTCCATGTGCTTCTCGTCCACCAGCACGGTGCGGCCCACCGTCGCGAACAGGCGCTCGGCCAGCGCCATCTGCTCGTCCTTGACGAAGCGCCCGCGGCACAGGGCAGCCGCTCCCGCGCCCAGCGCGGAGGGCGTATTGGGCATGGCACGCACCACGGCAATCTCCATGCCTGCCGCTTCTTCAATGGCGCTCGTCTTTACCGACGCGGCAAACGACACCAGTAACTTGGCCGGCGTGAGCGCGGGTTTGATCTCCGCAATCAGATCCGGAACCTGGAACGGCTTTACGCCGATCAGGATCAGGTCGGCTTTGCGCGCGGCCTCCGCGTTGTTCGTGCTCACGTCCACGCCCCATTGCGTGCTCAGCGCCAGCGCCCGCTCGGCGTGGCCCACGGTGGCGTGAATTTTGTCGGCGGCAAACAGGTTCTCTTTCAAGAACGCCTGCAGCAGAATGCCGCCCATCTTGCCGGCGCCCAGCACGGCCACGCAGACCTTCGGCAATTGCGCCGGAGTCTCCGGCGCTTCAACGGCGATCTCAGCCATTTTTTCTCTTTTCCTCGACACGATTCACGACATGAATTTTGACATCGTTCTCGACATAAATTGTGGTGCAGTTTCAAGAATACGCGCCCACTGGCCTCTTGGCGCGGGCTTGTTGCGGTTGGCCGCAGGCAAGAAGGCGCCGGCCTGCTATTGATTCTGCAAGAAAACACTGTATCCGTGCCCCATCCTTTTCCGCGCTTCTTGCGGAAAAGGGTGGGTAACTGTGCCACTGTTTAATTGCCGAATCAATAGCAGGCCGGCGCCTTGCTCAGAGCCGTCGTTGCGAAGGCCTTAGTGGCTCAGCAGCGCCTCGTTGCTCAGGAAATCTTTCAGCGCCGCTTCCATGTTGTCGTCGCGTTGAGCGGCCGGCCAGGCGACATTCCAGAACAGGTACGCGCCGGGCAGCGTGAGGTATTTCTGGCCGCCGACGATGGCTGCGATCGAAGTAACCACCCAGGCGTCGTTCTCGTTCGCGAGCAACGGGGCGTCTGCGTTGTCGGGCTTCGGGCTGCGCAGATCCGCGACGTGCTGGCCGACGTGGAACAGCGCCACCACCATCGAGGGCCCCTGCAGGCGATCCGGGTTGATCACGCAGTTGTATAGAACGCCGTCAGGAGAATCCTTTGTGCCCGGGCCATCGGACGTGACCTCGTTGCCTACTCCGTGGACCACGCTCACGCCGTTCTGTTCCTTCCCCTTGGGAAATACCGCAACGGCCCTCTGGGTCTGGTCCGCCGCCGGACCCGCTGCCACGTGCGAAGCCAGCTTGATCGCCGAGGCAAAGGGGTCGTCGAATTCGGGACCGCTGCCCGAGCCGGGAGGCGGGGTCAGCGCAGAATCGCCCTTGGTAACAGCGTCGGTTTTCGAATAGTCGATCTCCTTCGGAGTCACGTTCGACACCGATTCGAGCACCAGCCGCGCGGGGTAGGCGTTGATGTTGCCGAATCCGCCAAAGCCCACGATCTTGCCGGAAGCATCGCGCTTGATCGACGCGTCGGCCACAGTATCGAGGCGCCCTGTGAGCGTCGCCGTCACTTCGTAGCGCGCGCACCCCAGGCACATGTCCAGGCCCTTCTGGTGCGGCTGCGCAAGCAGCGAGTCAAACTGCTTGAAGTCCTTGCTCTTGTCGAGCGTCACCGGCGTGCGCGTGGCAGGCTTTAAGGTGCCGGCAAAGTTGTGCGCCGGCTGCAGGGTCACGATCGCCACCGGACCGGACTTGGCCTTCGATCCCTGGGGATAGGAAAGCCAGATTCCGTTCACCTGGTATCCGCAGTTGGGATCGGTCGCATCCTTGATCACGAATTCGTCGAACCCGGCCACCACCGTGCCCTTGATGCGAACCATCTTGCCGTCGAACGAGGCCGGATTTTTCACCACGTCGCACACGTTCACATCAACAGGCGCCGCCGCCTGCGCATGCAAACCGCACTCAAATGCCAAAAGCAAACCAATCAAAACCACGAAACGCTTCATACAACCCTCTCCAGCCGCTGCTTGAGCCGCATCGGCAACACATAGATAGGCGGCATCAACCGCCCTGAATGGGAACCGGAAAGAATATCACGCTGGCAGGGGATTTTCCTTATCGGCATTCACCGCGCTGGGGGCTTTTGCGCCGCAATCCTCGCGCCGGAAGACGGGATTCCAATAATAGGTGTTCCCCTCTGGGACGAGGATAGAGAGTGCCGTTGTGGTCCTCCGACCACATTGCTGCCCACTTTGGTACTTCGGTCACAAACACCTCGCTTTTAGGTAGCGGCGCATGCCGCGGACGCAGTTAAAATCGTGTCCACCATGAGTGCGACCTTCCCTGGCGTCATTTCTGTCGAGTGCGTGATCGACGGAAAATTCCCGCTTCTCCAGGAGCTAGGCGGGACGGAGTGGAGCTCTGCCTATTTAACCAAGCTTGAGGACGGTCGAGCGCAAAAAGCCGCCATTAAAATCTTCCCATTCGAATCTGTGGATCTACGGATCACCACCGCTCGATGGGAATTAGCCGAGACCCTCTCCCATCCTCACCTGATGCCGCTTTTTTATTCCGGACGCTGTGAATTTGAGGGTAAAGATCTGCTGTATGTCGTAACCGGCTATGCCGATGAAACCCTCTCCCAGATCCTTCCCGAGCGTTCTCTCTCGCCCGAGGAAGCCCGGAAAATGCTCGACCCGGTTTTGGATGCCCTCTCCTATCTTCACGAGCGCGGCCTCACGCACGGTCATCTCAGGCCAACCAACATCATGGTCATCGATGACCAGGTGAAGCTCTCGCCAGACTTCGGCTGGTGCTCCCGCATTCGTAACATCTACGATCCGCCGGAAGCCGGAGCCGGAAGCGCTACTCCCGCGGCCGATATCTGGTCGCTCGGCATCCTTCTCGTCGAAGCCCTCACACGGCAACTACCCGCCTGGGACAGATCGCAAGGCGGTGAACCGGAAATACCGGCCAACCTTCCCGAGCCCTTCTTCACCATTTGCCGGGAATGCCTGCGCACCGATCCAGAGCGCCGCTGCACCCTTGCCGGCATCGAAGCGCTCCTCAATCCTCCCCAGCCTGCGGAACCAGCTGCGGAACCTGCCGCGCTGCCCGCCGAAGCCGTCGCCGAAGCCGTCGCCGAAACTATTGTTGACCGCACCGCGAAGCCGTTCCATCGATTCCGCGCCGTGATTCTCTGCGGCGCGATCCTTGTGCTGTCGCTCATGGTTGCCGCTTTCAAACTCGGCTGGAACTTGACCCCGGCCTCCCCTGCGCCCGCGTCTCAACCTTCGGTCGCCGAGTCCACTGCGGCGCCAGCGACCCGTGCGGCTGTTGCTCCCGCGCCATCGGCTGCGGCAACTGCGCAGCCGGCGCGGGCGCCAACCCCAGCGGCTGAACCCTCCAAAGGCGGTGTCGTCAAGGGATCGGTTATGTACCAGGCTTTGCCCGACATTCCAGAAAAGATTGCTGGCTCCATTCAGGGCCACTTCAAAGTACGAATCCGTGTCGAGGTCGATTCGGCGGGCAATGTCTCCCAGGCTTCCATCGACTCGCCGGGCCCAAGCCGCTACTTCGCCAACCAGGCCCGGCTCGCAGCGCAGAACTGGAAGTTCACACCCGCAAAGGTTGAGGGCCGCGCCGTCCCGAGCACGTGGCTCCTGCAGTTTCAGTTTGGCCAATCGCAGAGCGCGGTCACTCAGTCTGAAGAATCTCCTTAGTGTCCTGAGTCAGAAGTTCGCATCATAGTGATGCGGTCATCCTGAGCGAGGTTTGCCGCGCTTTTTGCGGCAAACGGAGTCGAAGGACCTGCATTTCGGGCCTTGGACTTATGCTACGAACTTCTGGGACACCACACTAGCTCTGCGGCGGGCGACCCCATGAACGCGCCCAAATGCGGTCGAAGAATCCCGAGACGGTTCCTGAAAATCTGATAAAGTGGAGGCAGGAATTTGGCAGTTTCGGGGAGGCGATATGACCCGTAACCTACTTCCACTGCTGGGCGCGCTGGTCCTGGCATGCTTCGGACCGTCCGCGCCGAGTGCGGCTGCGGCGCCGCCATTGGGCCCGCCGGCCCCACTTACCTCGCAAGCGCAGCCGATTCAGACACAGCAGACCCAGACGCAGTCTTCTCAGGCCCTGGTCGGCACCTGGTCTGCGACGGTGAACTGGAACCTGCCGGGCGGAATCATGATCACCACCAGCTTCACGGCCAACGGTCGCATCCAGTCGACGACCCAGAATCGGATGGGAATGAGCTTCATGCTCACGGGTGTCTACCAGTTCAACGCCGCCGAGAGCACGCTGAGCTACACGTGGCAGGATTTCTCCCCGAAACAGACCTGCGTCGGGGGCGCCTGCACACCGGTCCAGCCGCCGGCGCCGATGGGCGTGGAGACGACCAACAGCATCCGGTTCCTGAGCGCTACGCAGTTCGTCGCCACCTCGAACGGCGCCGCTACGACCTACATCCGCACCAACGCGGCGGGTTTCCCGACGCCCTGAACACGCTTGCGGGCTTTTATTGCACGCGCCGTTCCAGAGTCACCAGTGGGGCGATTAGAAGGCCTTGGGCGCGGCTTCCGATTGGCTCTTTTCGTTCCCTGTCTTCAAGTTCAAAAGACAATAGACACCAGCAATTCCTGAGTGCTACCCTGCACCTACCCCCGGTGCCTTGCACTGACAAGAATTCCCGCTGCTCGCTTCCCGCGCAAGGCAAAGTGCCTAAATCCGAGTCGGAGGGACCTAAACCATGCAAATCTGCGATGCCATGAAATCTCTGCGGAGCGCCGCCGTGCCGGTGATCCTGATCGTCTTCGGGATTCCAGTCGTTGTCACCGCTCGGGCGCAGGCGACGTCGCCCGCTGCCGCGCCAGTCCAACTGCAGCCCTACACTGCGCCCGACAAGAGCGCCTCTGCCGGTGTGCCTTCCGGATGGCAAGTCACAAATGCTGGCAGCGGCGCCATCGCTATGGCAGGACCGCAAGGCGAAGCCGTTAACGTCGAAGTAATCGTGGCGCATGACGGTCCGTTTCAGCTCGGACAGAAGGGCCCCAGCGGCGCCGATTTGACCATGCCCTCCTCGGCAAGACTTTCTGACAAGCTGGTCATGGTTCTTGAGCAGCAAGCGGCGCTCAAGGGAATGCCGGTTCCACATCTCCAGTACCTTTATCAGGCGCCCATCAAAATGCCATCGGGTATGGGCCAATGCGGCATGTTTGCAATCAGCGCCGCCGGGGGCGCCAATCCGAACGACGCAATGGGCATATTCTGCTCGCTTGGTGAAAGCTCCGGAAAATTCTTCAAGACTTTCCTGATGTATGGAGCGGCCCCCACGACGATTGCCGCCCAGACTGTGCCTACGGTTGAGGCCGTCCTTAAGAGCTACAAATTAGCTCCGGGTTGGACCGAGAAGATTCTTTCTCCCTACACGCCGGCAGACGCAGCAGTTCCAGGACCGGGCGGCTCAGGATATCCCAGCGCCGCGAGGGGGAGCACAGACGATGGGCCAGGCGCCGGCGGCGGCTATACCCCAGGGCCGGGCGGCTCGGCAGGATACCCAAACAATCCGCCCAACGCGAACAGTGCGAGGCCCGCCGCGATGGACGATGGACCGGGCCTTGGGGGCGGCTACAATCCGGGACCCGGCGGTTCGGCAGGATACCCGAACAACCCGCCCAACGCGAGCAGTGCGAAGACCGCGATGGACGATGGACCAGGCCTTGGCGGCGGCTACAACCCGGGACCCGGCGGTTCGGCAGGATACCCAAACAACCCGCCCAACGCGAACGGTGCGAAGTCCACTATGGACGATGGACCGGGCCTTGGGGGCGGTTACAATCCGGGACCGGGCGGTTCAGGGTACCCAGATAACGGAGCGAGCCAGGACCAATCGTACTCCGAAGTGCTCTGGCGCAATCAGCAAGTCATCGATCACGGCTTCGTTTGCGTGGGCGCCAACATCATCGGCAACGGTTCGCCCCCGCAGACTCCAGTCGAGTGCGGTGGATGGAAGCCGAACTTCTAGAACCGGCAGTCTGGGTATCAATCAAGAGGGCGTATGTTGCGTTAGCGTGCTGCGGTCTGACTCCGCTCGACCTGATGAGGGGCTTCTAACTCTCTCTCGCACTCTTTGGAGCGATCGGCTACGCGGAGACTCCGAACTATGACACGCCCATTTATCTTCATCCGCCGAGAGCTGTCATCCGGCACTCTCAATCGCCGGAACCGCAGTCCGGAGACTGGCCTGCGAGGCTGCTGATTGCGGGCTGCTGCGTCCTCTTGTCAGGGCTGGCCGGACCCCGAAGAACGATACCAACCTTGCCTCCAAGTTGGACAACAGTTCCCGCCGGCAGCCAGGATCACTTCGGCGGAAGTCCATTAGTAATAACGCTTTTCCCGTGCTCGAACCGCTTGCAAATCTGGCGGTTGCGGCCGTACGCGGATTTCCCTTGCCAGTTTCGCAATTTGGGACTACGGTTTCAGCAACGCTGCACCAAATTTTGGGCGCTGCCCAATCTTTTCCCGTTCGCTGCGTTAAGGGCCCAGAGGGGTGTTCGAGCAGAGTTTTGCCAGGACACCTCCTCTCTCACTGTAGCTGCTGGATGCTTGCGCAAATCTGGCGGCTGCGGCGGCGGCCAATATTGAGCAGAAATGCCTGCACTCAGGATGGTGCAATTGCCTTGCCCGGCTCTAAGGACGCCAAGGTGACAAAAGAGCGCGCATCTCGCGAGGAGTCACAGGAAGACCAGCCGCAGGCCTTTGCCACCGCTCACCTGGCCGCCTTGATTGAGAGCACCCAGGATCTCATCTGGTCCGTCGATCTGAATCACCGCCTTGTCACCTTCAATAAGGCCTTCAGCGACGCTTTCGCGCGAGAGCTTGGAGTGAAGGTCGCCGCCGGAATGACCCCGCGCGATCAGCTTCCGTCCGGGACGGGGGCAGTTTTTCCTCCCCTCTATGAGAAAGCGCTTCGCGAAGGGCCATGCTCAGCCGACTATCGCCTCCCGGACGGCCGCTGCCTTGAGATGGACTTCAACCCTATCCTTCAGGATGGCCAGAAGGTCGGTGTCTCCGTACTCGGCAGGGACGCGACGCGGCGGCAATCCGCTGAAGAGGCGTTGCGCAGAACGGCAGAGCAGTACCGCGAACTCTTCGAGTTCGCGCCGGAGGCCATCTATCGCATCACGAAAGAGGGCAAGACACTTGCCGTAAACCCGGCTGGGGCAACGCTGCTTGGTTACGACTCGCCGGGGGAGGCAATCGCCGTCGTCAGCGATTGGGGCGGCCAGGTATGGTTCGACCCTGCAGAGCGCGCCGCCTTTATTGGAGCTGTGGAACAACAAGGAAAAGCTTGCAGCAGTCCTCGTCAGTTCAGACGCAAGGACGGAACGCCTTTTTGGGGCATCATGTCGGAGCGCAAAATCTGCGGGGCAGGCGGCGAGACGCTTTATTACCAGGGATTCCTGGAGGACATCACCGAGCAGAAGGTGCTGGCGCTGGGCCTGAACGCAAAGGTCCGGGAGCTGCAAGTGCTGAGCGAGATGAATGATGCGCTGCTGCACGCGAAAACCGAAGAGGAGCTGCTGACCGAGTACTGCAGGATCGCGGTCGAGGTGGGCGGCTACAGAATGGCCTGGGTTGGCTTTGCAGAAGAGGGACCAGAAAAACGCATTATTCCGGTCGCGCATTACGGGCATGAGGACGGGTACCTGAAGCTGATCGATCTCACGTGGGCGGACACCGATCACGGCCAGGGGCCAACCGGCAGCTGCATCCGCACAGGAGAGATTTGCGTTAGCCGCGACGTGGCGACTGACCCAATGATGGCGCCCTGGCGCGAAGAAGCGTTGCAACGCGGGTATATGTCTACAATCGCCATCCCTTTCCAGCAATTCGAAGGCAACCTAATCCAGCAATTCAAAGGCAACCTGGCCTGCCTGACGGCGCATGGAGTCAGGGTTAGCCGCTGGTCCGATGCAGAACGCAGGCTGATGAATCAGGTCGCGTCGGCACTGGGGTTCGGCATTACCACGCTGCGCACTGCATTGGCCAAAGCGCAGTATCAGGAAAGCTTGAGCGTGAGCCTGGAACAGACCATTGAGGTGATCACGGAAACCGTAGACCAGCGCGACCCCTACACCGCGGGCCACCAGCGCAGGGTAGCGGATCTTTGCGTGGCCATCGCGCGCAAGCTTGGCCTTTCGAGCCAACGGACGCAGGGCCTTCGCCTGGCGGCCAGTATTCACGACCTGGGCAAGATTGGCATTCCCGCCGAGATTCTGGTCAAACCCAGCGGTCTGACTGAAAACCAGTACAACCTTCTCAAGGAGCACGCGCAACTTGGCTATGAGATTGTGAAGAACGTCCAGTTCCCGTGGCCGATCGCGCAGATGATTCTCCAGCATCACGAAAGGCTGGATGGCTCCGGATATCCGCGGGGATTGAAGGCGGATGAGATCTTTCTCGAATCCCGCATCCTGGCAGTTGCGGATGTGGTTGAGGCCATGAGCTCGCATCGGCCCTACCGTCCCTCAAAGGGCATTGACGAAGCGCTGGACGAGGTGTTGTCGAATAGTGGCGCCCAGTACGACCCTGAGGCCGTGGAAGCCTGCGTCAACCTCTTTCGCCACGAAGGCTACCAGTTTCCTCCACAATGAGCGGCGGGCACTGATTCGGCGCTGCCGGCGCCGATGATGCCGCGGGGAGCCATTGGGTCCGCCGGCCCCGCTTCCATCGCAGGCGCAGCCGATCCAGACGCAGTCTTCTCAGGCCCTGGTCGGCACCCGGTCTGCGACGGCGAACTGGAACCTGCCGGGCGGGATCATGATCACCACCAGCTTCACGGCCGACGGTCGCATCCAGTCGACGACCCAGAATCGCATGGGAATGAGTTTCATGCTCACGGGTGTCTACCAGTTCAACGCCGCGCAGGGCACGCTGAGCTGCACGTGGAAGGATTACTCGCCGAAACAGATCTGCGTTGGGGGCAACTGCACACCGGCCCCGCCGCCGGCGCCGATGGGCGTCGCGACCACCAACAGCATCCGGTTCCTGAGCGCTACCCAATTCGTCGCCACCTCGAACGGTGCCTCGACGACTTACGTCCGCACCAACGGGGCGGGTTTCCCGACGCCCTGAAGACGCTTGCGGGCTGCTGCGAAGCCGCGCTCATCCCGTGCAGCTTTCACCCGGGCGAAGATCACCACAAGCCGACTCATCGTTACTAACCAGCTCTTCTATTTGCTTCGCGGAATTGTGTCCCGCAGACCTGGCCTGTCCGGACGTGGATCAAAGGGCCGGCGGCCCTAATTTCAAGGCCAATCCCGCTCAGTCGAGGGTGCCCCCGGTCCCTCGCCTTTGGGGACCGGGGAAGCGGACTTTCGTCCAGTCGAGAGGACCGGGGAGGTCGAGGAGACAGCCCGAGGATCGCGCATCCATTCAGGCAGCTGCCAACCTCTTTGTCGAGCTGTCCAATCCGATTCGATCTCCACAGTTCCACGCCCGCCCGTTTGATAGTGGCGAAAGCTCGACCACTGCCAATCTTCCGGTTGCGCGACCAGCCCTCGACGGACCGGGTTGCGATGGATGTAGCGCAGCTTCTCCACAAACTTCTCGTGCGCCGCGACGTTGAAATCGTAGTAATGCGCCATCCAGAACGGCCGTTCCCTGCTTCGCATCGAGACCGACAGCTTGAGGGCCTGAATCACCTTCGATAGGAGAGCGCGCTTGGGCTCGTTGACCAGCAGATGCACGTGCTCCGGCATGACGACATAACCGGCAACCACAAAAAGATAGCGCCGGCGGACGCGCTCCAGCGAATCTTCAAACATATCCATGGCTGCGGCGGCCGTCAGGTAGGCTCGACGGCGATAACAGCTGAACGTGAGGAAGTGAAAGTCCCCCGTTTGCTGAAAACGGATGCGCTCGCCCTTCATGCACGTTGAGAATACTCCCTTCGCGATGGTTTGGGAGAAGTGAGGCTTTCCGCCCCGGTCCCCAAAAGCGAGGGACCGGGGGCACCCTCATCCTAATTTAGAGGCCTCGCCGGGACCGGGGCCACCCGCCACATACCCTCGAATCTAGAATATCTGACGTATTGACGGAAGAAAAGGTCGAGATTACCAGCGTAATGCTTTCGTACCGCGATGAGAACGGCGACGAAATGGCTCGCGTTCACCAATATCAGCGCCCAAACGGCTCAATAGCCGCAAGTGGACTTCCCGATCCCAAAAGACTTGTACAAGACGGAATCCTCTATCGAATAGAGAAGAAACACTGAAAGTCAGTCAGCGATATTATTGCCGATTCGGCTCTGCCGGGAACCACCGAAGCCGGCATCTACCGGTTCCGAACTGCAAACCTCACCTTCCTCGCGCGCTCCCGCAGTCCCGTAGTCCCGCAGTCCCGCAGTCCCGCCGGCCCGCTATCACCGAGGTGCCGGCACGAACTCTCCCGTCTCCGGGTTCTTCCACCCGTCCCCCACCCATACATCGCCAACCTTCGGCTTCTCCTCCACCCACTCCGGCTCCGAACACAGCTGCTCCACCGACAAAGATGTCGCGCTTTTCTTCTTCTTTTTCTCTTGCGGCTTCCGCTTTGTCTTGCCCTCAGCCAGCTTCACCAGCAGCTGCGTGCTTTCCATCTTGCCTTCCTTCGCTTTGTCCAGCAGCAGATCCGCCAGCTTCTCGCTGGCGTCTGCCAGCCGCCGGTCCGCCGCCCGTTTCAGCCGTTCCAATCCATTCCCGCGTTTCTTCTTCTGCTCAGGCTCCTCCCCCGCAGCCGCTTGACCCTCTATCTTTTCCGATTCCTGTTTCCCGCTAGCCACTTCTGCCCCTGAGCCCGCACCGGATTTCTCGCTCTTCGTCTCCGGCCCGGGCGCAATCCTCCTGGCCCTCTTGCTCCCCGCCTTCTCCGCTTCCATCACTCCCAGTAGTATCTCCGCCATCTCGCCGCCTATCCCGGCCACCCTCCCGGCCCCACACCTCTGCCGTCGAGCAGCCCGCAAAAAATCGGGAAGCCTTCGCCTCCCGCGCTCTCTCAGTCCCTGTTTTTCTATTCCCTATTCCCTACTCCCTATTCCCTGCATTTAACACTTTCCTCCACAGCCTCTCTTCTGCCATGTACTCCAACGTCTTGCCGTTGATCGGCACCACGCCGTACACCACCTTGCAGCCCATCGCCTCCGCCATCCGTCCCAGCGACCGCAGAGTAATGGTCCTCTCCAGCTCTCTCCTCTCAAAATTGGTCGCCCCCGACCGCCGTACCCCGCACTTTTGCGCGATCTCCGCCATCGGAATCTGCAGCGCCTGCCGCACCGCACGCAGAAGCCCGTTGGTGGGGCCCGGTTCCTTCCCCGCCCTTCTGAAGTGCCTCATCTCCTCGTCCAGCCTCTTCCGTAATAGCTTCCGGTCCTTTTCAAACATCTCGCTAACCTCTCTCTCTCTACCTCCAATCCCACCTTAGCGAAAAGTGCGGTAATTATATGCAAAACGCGGCCCCGGAAGTCATTTTTTGCCGCCATTTTTCACTTTTTTGTATGCTCCTAAGCTGTCGTTTTGCAAAAAATATGTCCGCCTATAAGCGGACATTTCCGGCAACACTGATCTTTCCGCTCAGAATGTTGTGCTACAAGCGGTCAAGAAATTCTCATTTTGTCGGCTTATGAAGGGTCACCTTGCAAAAAAATATGTCCGGTTACAGGCGGACAATTTTCGCGCTGATTTTTCCGCGCATTTGTCCGGTTATAACCGGTCATTCAGCGCGCCCCACGCGCACGCACGAAACGCGGTCTGCTAGCGGCTAGGAGCTAGCAGCTAGAAGCCGACTTCTACTCCCTATTGGCTACTCCCTACTCCCTGTTTTACCCACGCATCGATGCGCTGTTCCAGCACGTCGAGGGGCAGTGCGCCCGCGTCCAGCACCTGGTCGTGGAAGGCACGGATGTCGAACTTCGGCCCCAGCGCTTTTTTCGCGCGGTCGCGCAGTTCCAGAATCTTCAACTGGCCGATCTTGTAGGCCAGCGCCTGGCTGGGCCACGCAACGTAGCGATCCACTTCGGCCTGCACGCTGGTTTCATCCACATTGGAGTGGTCGTGGAAGTACTGGACCATCTGCTCGCGGGTCCAGCCTTCGGAGTGGACGCCGGTATCGACGACGAGGCGGATGGCGCGCCAGATATCCCCCTCCAGGCGGCCGTAATCGGAGTAGGGATCCTGGTAGAAGCCCACATCCTTGCCGAGCCGTTCGGCGTACAGTCCCCAGCCCTCGGCGTAGGCCGTGTAGTGGCCGTACTTGCGGAACTCCGGCAAGCCCGTGAGCTCGTGCGCGATGGAAATTTGCAGGTGATGGCCGGGAATGCCCTCGTGATAGGCGATGGATTCCACGCCGTACAGATTGCGTTCGGTGGCGTTATAGGTGTCGATGAATAGGCGGCCCGGCCGGCTGCCGTCTGCCGTGCCTGGCTGGTAATACGCGGGCGCCGAGTTTTTGGCCAGATAATCGGGCACTGGGACCACCTCGAACGGCGCCTTGGGCAGCGTGCCGAAAAGCTCAGGCAGCTTGGCCTGCATGGGCTTCAGATAGCCGCGATAGGTGTCGAGCAGGGCATCGGCCGAAGCCGGGTGCAGCTTGGGATTACTCTTCAGGCTTTCGCGGAAGCTCTTCAGGTCCTGGAAACCGAGCTTCTGAGCAATGGCCAGCATCTCGGCTTCGTCCTTCTTCACTTCGTCCAAGCCGATCTGGTGAATCTGGTCCGCGGTAAGGTTCGTGGTCGTGGTCTGTTTGATCAGAAACTGGTAGTACTTCTTGCCGTCGGGCAGGGCATCGATGCCGGGCTTGGGGCGTCCCGCGGGAATGTAGCCGACCTCGATGAAACGCGACAGGCGCGTGTAGGCGGGCAGGTCTTCTTTGGCTATTACATCCAGCATTGCGGTCTTGATGCGCTCCTGCTCGGCGGTGGGAATGGCGGCGGGAAAGTTTTTGAGGGGTAGGGCGAGCGGTGAGTCTTCGGGCTTCTGATTGGCGAGTTGCTTCACTTCGTCGAGGGCCTTCTCGAGGAGATACTTTGGCGGCACGCGCCCATCCTCCATGCCGATCGACATGTTCTCGGTGACCTGCGCAAATGCCGTGGGCAGGGCATGCAGGCGCGCAATCCAGTCGTCGTAGTCTTTCACGGTCTCGAAGCTCAGCATGGCCGCCAGCCGCGGATAGTCGCTGTAGATGCCGCCCATCTGGTTCACCGGCATCTCCCACTCTTTGAACTCCGCGCCTTCCTCGTCGAGTTCGAATCGGCGGATGAGCAGTTCCTGGCTGGTCTTCTCCTGGTCAGTGAATCCGGTGGGGTCAATGGCCGCCAGGCGCAGCAGAAAGTTCTGCTCCCGCGCCAGCGCGTCGTTCACCGCCTGCACGGAGTAGTCGCTGGTCTGGTCGTTGTAGCGCTTGTCGCCGAGGGATGAGGCAAATTCGGGATCGTGCCTGAGCCGGTCCTCCCAGTACTCGTGGAAGAGGTCGCTGAGGGCCTTGCGCCGGTCTTCAAGGGAGACGGGCACCGGCGCCTTGGTCTGCGGCGTGAGCTGAAGCTTCTGCGCAAAAGCAGTGACTAGTGGGTAGTGGGTAGTGAGCAGGAGGACAGCGAAGCAGCGGAGCGCGGCGGCCGGAGTGAAGAGGGTGAATTTTCTCAAGGGAGCAGGTTCCTTCGCGGGAAATGGACGTTCAAATAAGTTTAGCGGAGTTGGCGCCGCTGGCGGAGTTACCGGGACTACGGGGCTGCGGACCGGAGTACTGCAGGATTTGGGAGCAGAAAGCGGCTCCGGGATCTCGCGCGCCAAATGGCCGCTTATAACCGGACAAATTCTGCCGAAATGTCGTATTCCGGCCGGTCAGATCGCGGCGTGATGTCCGGCTCCAGGTCAGAAGAGAAGAAATGACCGGTCCGAGCCGGACATTTTTTGGAGGACCGCCTCTTACAGTGCATCAAATTGCTGCGCAATGTCCGATTCCAGGCGCGCAAAAAAGTGAAAAATGGCCGCTAAAAATGACTTCCCGGACCGCTATTTGCAGATAATTACGCGCTTTTGGCTACTGTGGGATCAGAGGTCGGGAGAGCGAGGCGGCAAGTGATGGTCGAGATGGAGCGGCGGCTGACGCGAAAGAAACTGGATGCGGAGATGAAGGCCTTCCGGAGCGCGGCGAAGGGGGCGAATCCCACAAATGCGCTGTTGCGGGCGATACGGCGAGCGCTGGCGATTCCCGTGAAGGAGATTGCAGGGAAGATGGGAGTGGGGCGATCGACGGTGAACGAACTTGAGGTGAGCGAGCGGAGCCAGACCATCTCGATGCGTTCGCTGGGACGGGTGGCAGCGGCGATGGGTTGCAAGGTGGTGTACGGCGTGGTGCCGGTGAACGGCAAGACGCTGGAGGAGCTGGCGGAAGACCGGCTGTGGAGGAAAGTGTTAGGGGCGGAGACCAGGGACTAAGGGGCTGGGGACTAAGGAGCCAGGAGCCGAATCGCCGACCGAGTGGGCGCGGCCGCAGCCGGGACAACCTCTTCATGAACGGCGCTGAAATTTTCAACTTTACTTTGCGGACGATCCCCGCTTGCGCCACGGCATTACTCGATAAGGCCGCGATTGATATGAGTGCAATAGACCTTTTCGTATTCCATCAGGCCAACAAGTATATGCTGGACCATCTGCGAAAGAAGATGAATATTCCGGAACAGAAATTCCTTCTTGCTTTGGGCCATTGCGGGAACACAGTCTCTTCCTCGATACCGATTGCCCTGAAAACCGCTCAACAAGATGGCCGCCTGAAATCGGGGAACGTAGTTATGCTGGTCGGCTTTGGAGTGGGTTATTCCTGGGCGGCCAGTCTCTTGCGTTGGATATGATTCGCTCGATCAAAGAATACCGGGTATTGAACAGATAGGGCACGTTTGTTCCAATCTTGCCAAACGGAGCTCCATGCTTGCCAGTTAGGAACTGGATTACTTTTGCTTCAAGGGTCTAAGCCCCTCGAGAAAGCCATCATAGGTAGTGTCCATGGTCAGGGGAACGGTTACTCTTGCCCGTGGCTTGGACTTCTCGCCTGCCACGAATGTATGCGCCGGCACATCGGATGCAATCACCGAGGAGGTGCCAACCACTGCGCCCTCCCCAATGGTGAGCGTCTTGCCGGGCGATGTGGCTATAACCGAGTTTGCGCCAATAAAGGCGTTCTTTCCTACCACGATCCGGCCTGGACCACGCGTGTGCGCAATCAAAATCGAGCGTAGGGTGATTTGTGCGCCGTCGTGAATCTCGACACACTCGGGGTATTCGTTCTCGATGTATACGTCGTCTCCGATGAACACTCGGCCGGTGATTTGAACTCCGCGAAGCTTGTGCAGGAAAGGACGCAATGACGTGGCCCCAGGCGCAAATCTGGCCAGCATTCCCAGAATGCGGTTCATCGTCCGCCTGACAATGGATTTCTTCATGAGTCCCCCGTGACTTTCAATCCCCTGGCAACCCTCTTGGCCGCCTTGAGCAGGCCCTCGTGCCGGGACAGTGTGTTGTCCCTGAACTCGGATATCCCGCGGCGAACAAGTACGCGGGCGTTGTGAGAAAATCCGAAACTGCGGACGGGCACAGTCTGCTTTGACCGGTCGAGGATTTCGATGTTTCTGAGTTGACCAGGAGCGGCCTGAACCTCAAGTATCAGATTATCCTTTTCGAAACCGAAAGAAACGCTCTTCGCATCGACCAGTACGCGTTCAACAGTATTGGGATCAGGTTCGAACCTGGTCAGCCGATAGCGGCCATTTTCAGCTTCTTTTGGCGTGAACCGGAACCGGCGGGTGAAAAAACGTATTTCAATTGAGCCGTCGTCACTCCTCCGCCTCATGTTGCTTCGCATCAGCTGGTCAGACAGGCCGGGCCATGACAAATTGGGCTCGATTTGCTGGAGATTGGCGACAAACCCTTCGATTCCCTTGCAATCGTCGCGGAAATATTCGTGGTGCTCGACAAGAAGCGCAGGCTTGCCGAGAAACAAATCCAAAGCAAATTCAAACGTGCTGCGGGGGTAGCGGCGTTGGAAAACAGGAAAGCCATCAAAGCAAGTCACGGCTGGCCAGAGAAAATCGGCAATCCTGAGGTCGTTCGGCTCATAGTCGGTTGGAAAGCAGGTGGAGTTCACAGCGGCGAGATAGTTTGCCGACCGCAGCGCCGGGATTGCGGCTTTTGAAAACTGCCCCTGCGGAAAAACCATCACGTCTTCGAATGGGACTCCAACGCGATTCTGGTGCTTCTCCATGCGTTGTATGCCGAGAGAGGCTCGCTGCGCTAATACTGACGCAGACCCTAATTGGAACTCATGGTTAGTGTGATCGCAACCGTGAACGCAGATGCTTAGGCTTGAGTCAGCATTGAGAAGCCGGGCGGCGGAACGGCGAGACGACCGCCAATGATTCCACGGGATGAAGGCGATCGACGTACCATACCCCAATCGCTGCATCGAAGTCTTTAGTGTCTCAAAATCGAGTGCGCCGTAGTTCTTCGTCAATAACGGGTCGTCGATGATAAGCCGGGCTGTCGCCTCGTCGCCATGCCAGCAACTCTCAGGAAAACAATGGCGCAAGAAAATAAGAGGCGGAAGCAGTGGAATGCAGTCGTCTCCCAGACCAGTGTCCCGGCTAAGCTGCTTGCTTAGGTCTGGCATACGACCGGCCAGAAGAAACAGATCACGGGTTTCCGTTCTGAACCGGACGAACATCGGACGTTCGTTGGCTGCCATGATAGTCTCAACCAATCCGCATCCTGATCGAATCTCAAGCGTAGACGCCGAATGTTCCTTGTTTGTTGAAAGACTCTGTCCCGCGAGTTGTGCGCATAATCCTCTTGTCTCGTGAGGTATAGAGTATCGAACGGTTTGGATGGGGTGCATAGTAAGCGCATGAATCGCACCATCCGTAAGCGCCTTCAGAGCGTCATTGGTCTCGGCAGCAGCAGAAACGCCGTACACCAGAATCTCTGAAAAGCGATCATCCAGCAACTGCTGTAAGGTGGTTCCCGGTCTCAAAGCAAGATGAACCTGGCGTAGTGTTTCCATGTGCACCGCCAAGCTGCAGGGGCCGGGCCGAACCGGGCTCAGGAGTTCATGTGTGGAACTCCTGTCGCGCGCAAATGGCAGAATCTCAGTGGAAACGCCTAAAAAAGTTGCTAGCTCTGATAGTCGTTCATCCTCGTTCGCCCCATCGGGACTCGAAATGATTACTAGTCGTTTCATGAAGGAAAGTCTCTGTCTTCAGAGAATGATAAACCCTACGGCTTTCGGCCATGGCAAGCAAGCCGATGAGGCTGCCGTCCTCATCGGCTTGAAGGACAGCAAATGAAGAAAAAGCCCATTCCCCCCGCTTCACCTATGCGGGGCTTTGGGCCATAAGTGGTAAGTGTTGACCCACGACCGCCGCGCCGTGTTTTCAAGGGCTTGCATGGGTCAAATGTCAAGGCCATAATTAAATCATGAAATACGGCTATGCCCGCGTATCGACTGACGACCAGAGTACAGCCTTGTAGCTCGCGGCCTTGAAGGCTCCGTTGCCTCAAGGCTATGCGCGCCCTCGCCCGACTTGAAGCTGGCCAACCGTGAACTCGGGACCGTGGAGGGCATCGGCCAGGATGGGCGGATGAGTTTGAAGATGGACGGAGGCCGCCCAGAAGACCGTGTGGTCGAGCTTTATCCGGCGACGCATCCGCGCCTCGATCATGGCTACGCGGTCACAAGTCATTCCAGCCAGGGACAGACCGCCGACCGTGTGCTGATCCACGTCGATACCGAGCTGGGGGGGGCCAATGACCTGTTCAACAACCGCATCGCTTAAGTTGCCGTTTCGCGCGGCGCTCACGATGCACAAATTTTCACGAACGACCGAGAAAAGCTCCCGCAAGCGTTGGGCCATGATGTTTCGCACCAGAGCGCCCATAAGCCCGACCGGAAGCCGCCGCCATTGCTGCGATCATTTATCGTTAGCAGTATGAACAGCAGGAGCCGACATCGCGTATGGGCACAGATTCACCTTCGGAAGAAGGGGCGACGCACACGGCTCATCGTGCCCAAGGGACCTGTAGCAGCCAAATTGGCTCAAATTTGCACAATTGTCCTGCACAGTTCCTACGCAGCAATAATCAGCGGACTTAGGCTTATTTGAATCAGCATTTTCCAAAATCATTCTCACCCACTCAGGATGACACGTTTCCTTTTGTATTGAGCGTTTGACATTAGCCTATATGTCGATACGGTCCAGGCAGAACTATTCTTCCCGATCTGACGCAAAAGTAACCACAATCGACTCCAAGAGACCATAGGAAGCTGATACCCCGGTGGGATTCCCGGCTATTCTATTAGGAGCTACCCTTTTAAGACGCGGAGGGCCTCATCTCGAAGCGGAGAAGTCCGGGACGAAGCTAGTTATGGTTTCTTCCGCTCAGCTTTAGGTCTTCCGCTCGGCTTCAGACTGACGCGGCTTTCTCCACTTGGTGTGAAAGCGCAGCGTATGTGAGGCAACCAAGGGTAGGTTGTGCGTGATCGGCAAGTGCAACTCGAAGTGGTTTTAGACTACGTCAGCATTGCCGGTAAATCCGCGCGGGACTTAACTATGACGGGCTTTTTTTGCACTATGCTGAGACGCCGGAACTGAAGGGCAAATGAGAACGAAACGGACCCTCGCCCTCATGGCTATCCTGATTGCGGTTGCCGGGACTTCGTTCCTGTTGTATCGGTGGTCGAACCGGCCGAGCACGGATGCGGCCACGGGCGGAGGCGACTCGGGAACCACGCCTGCGCCTTCGGGCGACGGCGGCCTCGGAACGTCGGTATTCAACGGCGCGACGCCCAAGCCGCAGCCGCGATCCGCGCCGCCGGCGGTTGCCAACGCGAACCCAAAAGCCGTGATTGCCAGGGTGAACCCATACGCCGTAGTTCGCCGTGGAATTTGTGTCCCGAGCAACGTGGCTGGTCAGGAAAAGGCATCCCGAAAGAAATGGGAAGAGCTCTTGCGTGATCCGTACTGGCAATCGGTCTTTTCCGGCGTTGATCCCGACAGATTTCATCTGGTGAAGACCTCGCTTCCGCTCGAGCGTTATGTGGATTACTGGAAGATGGAAAATGGCGAGGTGATTCATTGGACCGGCAAGAAGATTTCCATTCCTGCGGGCACAAGAGTCTTCACCGACGGGCAAGGGGCGATGTATCTCTGCGCATGCGGCAACCAGGTTGCAGCGGTGTTGCCGCCAGGAACGCAAAGCACGGTCCTGTCGGCCGAAGAACAGCCGCCTGAGGCTTACCTGGTTCCGCCCGAGACGGAATCATATCCTGAGATTCCCGGGGAACTCTCTGAGGAAACTCCCCCTCTCATGGGGGTGCCAGAAGTGGCGACGTCGCTGCCCTTCGGCGAATCGGGGCTTCCGGGCCCGTCGACACCGCCGATATATTTAGGGGGTCCTTTGGGCGGCGGATCTGGTTCGGGATCGGGATCGGGATCGGGATCTGGATCAGGATCTGGATCGGGCTCTGGTTCGGGGCCGGGATCGGGACCGGGGCAACCTGGCTCTCCGCCGCCGGTAGTTCCCGAGCCGGGCACATTGTCGCTCATTCTCATAGGGCTCGGAGCTTCCGCCGTTGCGCGTCGTCGCCGCAAGCGGCAATGACGAATTTTCATCGCTAGCGCAGAGGTGGTTCTTCCGCAGGGCTGAAACATGTGCCGTGACTCTCGCCCGGCGCGGCCCGGCCGCGCGCGAGCAATTCTGTTCGCACCCATAAAAATTCGTTCGATTTCGCACGCGCGCTGAGGGTACAATCGCGGTCAAAAGAATCCCCGGCACATTGAAAGGCGGAAATCATGGGCGAACCTGCAACGCAATCCGTGGCTGGCACCGGCCTTACGCAGTGGCAGCGCGTGGCCTACACATTTACGACGCCGTCGAAGACTTTTGAAGACATCCGGCGGGGCAACCGGAGCTGGTGGCTGCCGCTGATCGTGCTGGCGCTTGCGAGCTACATCCTGTTTGGAGCGGTGGTGCAGAAGGTCGGGATCCGGCAGACCGTGGAAAACCAGATCACGATGAATCCCAGCGCCCAGGAGCAGATGGCGAAGGCGACTCCGGAACAAAGGGAAAAGGGATTGCAGTTCTGGACCGGATTTACCGAGGTTATGTTCATTGGGGGGCCCGCGCTGGGGATGTTGTATATGGTGGTGTTCTCCGCGGTGCTGATGGGCACCATCAATTTTGGATTCGGAGGCAGGGCGAATTTTGGCGACCTGTTTGCCGTGATGTACTACGCGTGGCTGCCGCAGGTGGTGAAGGTGCTGCTGGGAACCGCTGTGATCTACGCGGGCATGGCGCCGGAGTCGTTCAACATCAAAAACTTCGCGCCGACTAACCTGGGCGCATTCCTCGATCCTGCCGACACGGCCAAGGCACTTTATGCGCTGGCGACTTCGCTGGATGTGGTGACCATCTGGATGCTGGTGCTGATGAGTATAGGCGTGGCCGCGGTGGCGGGAGTGAAGCGCAGCGCCGGCTACATTGCTGTGTTCGGCTGGTGGGCGATCATCGTATTTTTCACCGTGGTGTCGGCGGTGGTGATGGGGTAGGGGAGCGCGCAGCCGCGCTGCTACAATCGAAAGCAAGACGTGCACGAACTGCCTCAAGCACGAACTGCGTTAGCGATGACCCTCCGCCTTTTCAATACCCTCACGGGACAACTGGATGCGCTTGAGCCGGCGGACGGCAAGGCGCTGCGCATGTATGCCTGCGGGCCCACGGTGTACGACTACGGCCACATCGGCAACTTCCGCACTTTTCTGCAAATTGACGTTCTGCGGCGCTTTCTGCGACTGAGCGGCGTGGCCGTGCGCCACGTGATGAACATTACCGACGTGGACGACAAGATCATCCGCAACGCGGCCGCGGCGAACATTTCCATCGGCGACTACACCAGGCAATACGTGGACGCGTTTTTCGAGGATTTGGAATCGCTGCGCATCGAGCGGCCGGAGCAGATTGCGCGCGCCACCGAGCACATTGCGCAGATGGTGGAGCTGATTGAAAAACTGGCCGCGGCGGGAGCGGCTTACAAAGTGGAAGACGGCTCGTGGTACTTCAGGCTCAAGTCGTTTCCCGAGTACGGCAAGCTGAGCAAGAAAGACCTGAGCGGCATGGAAGACGGCGCGCGCGTGGACGTGGACGAGTACGAGAAAGATTCGGCGCGCGACTTTGCATTGTGGAAGGCTCCCAAGCCCGGTGAGACATCCTGGGACACGGCGATCGGGCCGGGCCGGCCGGGCTGGCACATCGAGTGCTCGGCGATGGCGATGGAGTACCTGGGCGAGAGCTTCGATCTGCACTGTGGCGGCGAAGATTTGATGTTTCCGCATCACGAAAACGAAATTGCGCAAAGCGAGACCGCGACGCACAAGCAATTCGCGCGGCATTGGATGCACGTGCGCTTCCTGCTGGTGGACGGCAAGAAAATGTCGAAGAGCGAGGGCAATTTCTACACCTTGCGCGACCTGCTGCTGAAGGGATTCAAGGCTTCGGCTATCCGCCTGTCGCTGATCTCGGTGCCCTATCGCCGTCCGCTTAACTTCACTTTCGACAGCCTTACCGACGCCACCAACGCCATCGACCGGCTGCGCACGTTCAGGGCGCGGCTGAACGCCGGGAAATTCCTGGCGGGCGAGAATCCCGTGTTGCAGGAGGCCGCGAAGACGGCGCGTGCCGCATACTTTGCAGCGCTGGCCAACGATTTGAACACTGCAGACGCACTGGCTTCGATTTTTGAATTGGTGCGCACGGCGAATACGGCCATGGACGACGAACAACTCTTCACGGTTGACCGCGACGCGATGTTGCCCGTGCTGGCGGATTTCGATGCGGTTTTTGACGTGCTGGAAGACCGCGACGGCGAGCCCACGCGGCGCGCTCTCCAGTGGGCCGAGCAGGAAGGCCGCATGAGCGAAGTGGCTCCGGAGCTGATTGCCGCGCAATCGCTGAGCGATGCGGCGATCGAAGCGCTGGTGGCCGAGCGCACCGCGGCCAAGAAGGCGCGCAACTTTGCCCGCGCCGACCAGATCCGCAAGGAGCTGGCGGAAAAGGGCGTGATTCTGGAAGACTCCAAGGACGGCGTGCGCTGGAAGCGAAAATAAAAAACAGCTTTTAGCTCTCAGCTATCAGCTTTTGGCTTGATGGTGGCGGAGCGGGCAGTTGTGGCTGCGACTCAGCGCATTTTGGAGCTCGGAGTCAAAGAGGGCGAAGATGAAAGCGGGGGCAGAGTCATGAACGAAACCACGCAACAAATGCACCTCCGCTCGCACGCGCGTGCGACTGGCGTGGTTTACCTGAGCTATTTCGCGACGGCGATTCTTGGGCTACTCCTGAAAAGCCACAAGCTTCCCGCGGGCGTTGCGTTGATCGGGCTCGCGAGCGTGCTGTACGCGACGGTGACGATTCTCCTCTACCGGCTCTTTCGCCCCACACAACCGTTCCTGGCGCTGGCGGCGACCCTGTGCGGCCTGGCCGGGTGCGTCACGGATGGGCTGCACCAGCTGAATTGGGATCGCGAATGGGGTCTCGCGGGCGTGAGTCCGCTGCTGTTCTTCGGGCCGTTTTGCGTGCTGCTGGGCGTGCTGATCCTGAGATCACGATTCCTGCCGCACTGGCTCGGTTGGCCTCTGATCGTGGCCGGATTGGGATGGCTCGCGTACCTTAATCCGATGGTCGCGCAGCATGCGAGTATCGTGATTTTCCCGGTCGGCTTCCTGGCTGAGTTTGCGCTCATGCTCTGGCTATTGCTGCGGGGCGTGGACGAAGCGCAGTGGAAGGAGAATTGAAGAGGCAGCTCTTAGCTGTTAGCTTTTAGCTCTTAGCTGGTTCGTGATGGGATCGGCTGGCGTACGGCGCGACACAGGAAGAGGTGCGAGAGAAGGTACAGGCAACGGCCACAGAGGTCATTGCATGGCAGACTACGAAGACTTAGAGCAATTCTGCGGATGATGTGTGCATTCCACATCGAAAAAGCAACCGCAGATCCTTCGACTTCGTTTGCCGCGCAAAACGCGGCAAACTCCGCTCAGGATGACAGGCTTTTGTGGATCATTAAAGAGACGCTACACTAGCGATGAAGATTCAGGCAGGAGGATCATTCCATGGAACCCAACGAAGCGCATGAATTGAAGGAACTCGCGGAGCGCGGTGCGAGCGAATCGGCGATGCTGCCTGTGGCCTTCACCATGTGTGTGCTGGCAGTGCTGGTGGCCGTGATTACGGTGCTCGGCCATCGCACGCAGGTTGAGGGGATTATTCTCCAGAACCAGGCCACTGACACGTGGAATGAGTACCAGGCGCACAAGATTCGGTCGTACGACACGTCCTTGATTGAAGATCTTCTGCAAGTGACGACGAGCTCTGACAAGGCTGCAGCGGCGAAGATTGCCAAGGGCTACACCGAACACGAGAAAAAGTGGGGCGAGGAAGAGAAGCAGGAACAGGACCAGGCCGAGGCGCTGCAGCGCAAGGTCGAGCAGGCCGAAGCGCGCGCCGACCGCTTCGATCTGGGCGAGGCGCTGCTGGAAATTGGCCTGGTCATCACGTCGGTCACGCTGCTCACACGCAGCCGCATCTACTGGTACCTGGGTTTGGTGTTCTCGGTTCTGGGAATTGCGTCGGCGGCGTCGGCCTTCCTGCTCAAGTAGAGCGTGTTTCATAAATGGCCTGACTGGCCAGCCCGGATCCCTCAGGGGTTGAAACCCCTCAGTTTCGCTGTTCTTTGCGGCACGACTGAAGTCGTGCCCTTTCACGAAGCCATTTATGAAACACGCTCTAGCGATTGCCGCCGCGCGAAAAACTGTTGTCGCGTTCGGCAGCCTGCGATAGACTTAGCCCCGAGTGAAGGTGGATCCATGAGAGTTGCCCTCGCCGCTGCTCTTTTACTGCCTGGTTGCGTGCAGCTCCTTGCGCAGACGCCTGCCCCTGCGGCTGGGCAAACCATAGCACCAGCGCAAGCTGCAACACCTGCGCCCGCTGCTGCACCCGCCGCAACGCAACCGGCCCAGGTGGATGACAGCGACGTCGGTTTCAACTACAGCCTGCCCGCAGACTGGGAGTTTGTAGCTCCCCCTCCTGCGCCCAAGGCTACAGTGCCATTTCCTGACGCCGTGGGAGCCAAAAAGGGCGATGCCTGCGTGGAAGTTGTCTTAACCGCCAAGCACGGCACGCCCGCCTCGGTGATAGTGGTGATGGCGTTGCCCTTTGCCTGCTATGGACAGAGCCTGAAGCCGGGCGACCTCGAAAACTTTGGCGCCGGCGCCGCGGAGGGGATGAAGCAAACTTTCGACGTCACCGATCCGGTGGAAGGCAACTACACGCTGGGCAGCCACGCCGTCTGGATCGAGCGCGCCAAGGGAACTCCCAAGGGACATCCCGAGAACCCCTTCACCTTCGAGGTCGTATGCACCTTGCTGACCAAGGGCGCCATTTGCTGGACGGCGATGGCCACCGATTGGCCGAGTCTGCGTGCCTTCGAGCGAGCGCAGGTTATGCTCGACGGCGAGACTTCCCCCGAACTGGTTCCTCCGCACTCCTTCGTTTCCAATCCACAGTAAGCTGCGCCAAAACGGGGGAGCGATGCCGCCCATGCAGCGGCCGAGTGTTCATGCGCGCGCGTGGCATGGAAACTTGCTGCGTGGTATGCTCTGAAAAGAGCGGAAATCCGATGAAAGCGCGCGACCTAATGCAATCGCTACACCCGCCAGCCACCAAGAGCTGGTCGCGTTCGCGCGTGCGTGGCATTTGCCCGCGGCGGCACCTGCGCGTGCTGCCCACCCGCACTCGACCTAGCCTCTTCGGCGGCGATTAGCACCGCCCTCCGCCGAAGGTCCTCACTCATATTTGGGCCCCGCATTGGGTCAACTGGGGCCCGCGGAATTGAATGATCCCATGAGCCGGGATCAGTGGCCGCGTCGTATCAATATATAGGCCGCGACAACCGAATCTGCCGAGGAGAATATTCGATGAACAAGCAGGAACTGCACGCGCACTACGGACCCAAACTTGTCTGTCCTCTGCCAGGACCGAAGGCCCGGGCGGCCGTTGAGGCCGACCACCGGCTGATCTCGCCCAGCTACACGCGGTCGTATCCGCTGGTTGCAAAGCGCGGGCGCGGCGTGCGCATCGAGGACCCCGACGGCAACGAATTTCTTGATTTCGCTGCCGGCATCGCCGTGGTTTCTACCGGCCATTGCCATCCCGAAGTGGTGGCTGCGATTCAGAAGCAGGCTGCCGAGCTGATCCACATCTCGGGCACCGATTTTTACAACGAGCTGCTTACCGATCTGGCCGTGCGGCTTTCGGCCGTGGCGCCCATGCCCGGGCCGCACCGTTTCTTCTACGGCAACTCCGGCGCCGAAGCCATTGAATGTGCGCTCAAGATTGCGCGATATCACACCGGGCGGCAGCAGATCATCTCGTTCTTCGGCGCGTTTCACGGCCGCACCATGGGCGCGCTCTCGCTCACCGGCTCCAAGCCGCAGCAGAAGCGCCGCTTTGCGCCGCTGGTTCCGGGCGTGACCCACGTGCGCTATCCGTATGTTTATCGCGGCTGCAAAGGCAACGCGCAGGAAGAGGAAGCGTTCAGCTTGGACTGCGCGCGGTACATCGAGGAGAAACTTTTCAAGACTGTCCTGCCTCCGGAAGAGGTGGCCGCGATCTTCATCGAGCCCATCCAGGGTGAAGGGGGATTTGTCCCCGCGCCCGCGAACTTTCTGCGCGAGCTGCGCGCTATCTGCGACCGTCACGGCATTTTATTGGTCGCGGACGAAGTGCAGAGCGGATGCGGAAGAACCGGCCAGTGGTGGGCCATTGAAGACTCTGGCGTGCAACCCGACATCGTTTGCATCGCCAAGGGCATTGCCAGCGGCATGCCGCTGGGCATCTGCATGACGAGGGCCGAGATTATGGACTGGGCGCCTGGCTCGCACGCGTCGACTTTCGGCGGGAACCCCGTTTCAATCGCCGCGGCGCTGGCTACCATGGACATTCTGGAGCGCGAGGCAATCGCCAACGCAGCGCGCGTGGGCGAGTTCATGCTGGAGCGCTTACGCGGCTGGAAGCACAGCCATGCTTCAGTGGGCGACGTGCGCGGGCGCGGGCTGATGATCGGCATCGAAATCGTGAAGGACAAGGCGACGCGCGAACCCGCGGTGGAACTGAGGAATCGCATTGAAACGCTGGCTTTCGAGCGCGGCCTGGTCATGCTGGGCTGCGGAGAAACCTCGCTGCGGCTCTCGCCTGCGCTCATCGTCAGCAAAGAGGAAGCTACTGTGGCGCTCGACATTCTGGAAGAGGTGCTGACGGTGGCCGAAAAAGAGCATGAATTGAGCGGGGTTGCGGCGGTGACCGCGTAAGGCGCGAATTCTCGTTGTCCGTTTCCCACCCTTTCGCAGAGAACGCGAAAGGATGGGGCAACGGATGCAGTATGCTTTCTCACCCTTCGCCAAGAGCGCGAAAGGATGGGGCACGCGCGAACGCGGACGGGGACGTCCGCGTTACAGCCGGCCGGGAGGCCGGCGCTACATGGCCGGCGGAACCATAGTCATGCGGTCAGGGAGCTACTCGGCGAGCCGCATGTTGGCTATTTCTTTGGTGCGTTGCGCGGCATGCTCCAGGTTTTGCGCCATCTCCTGCGTGGCCAGGTGCTGCTCCTCGGCGGCGGCGGCCATCTGGTGCGAAAATCCCGACAGGTCCTCGGTCTGGGCAGCGATGCTGTCGATGCCCGCAATGGCCGTAGAAACGTCGGCGCCGATCGCGGTCACCTTATTTTGAATCTCCGATGTAGCTGCAGCCGTCTGCTCGGCCAGCTTGCGCACTTCGCTGGCCACCACGGCAAACCCCTTGCCATGCGCGCCCGCTCGCGCGGCTTCGATATTCGCGTTGAGCGCCAGCACGCTGGTCTGCGTGGCGATGGAAGCGATCAGGTCAGCCACTTTGGCTACGCCGCTGCTCGAGATTTGCAGGCTCAGGATCGAGGTCTTGCTTTCCGCGCTTGCGCGGCGCGACTTCTCTGAGGCGTCCGCCAGCGCCGACGCATTTTTGGCAATTTCCGCGATGCTGGACTCAATCTCATGCGTGGCTGTGGCCACCATCTGCAGATTGCCGTTCAAATGCTCGATGTCGGCGCGCTGCGCCTCCTGCGCTTTTCTCAGGGCTTCAACCGTTTGTTGCGTGCTGATGCCCCACAACACCACGGCGCCGATATGGTCGCCGAATTTTCCCAGCATCGGCTCCACGTTCAAATCCAGCTTGATGGGCCCCAGCTCAATCACCGCCTTGTGCGGCAAATGGTGCGTCCCATGGTTTTTGGCGCCGAGAATCCCGTCGATGATGGCCGGGTCCTTATGGAAAATGTGGATGGACTTGCCCACGATCTGGTCCACGGGCACCGGCAGATACTGCTGCAGCGAGAGCAGCGTCTTGCGCGAGGACTTATTGAGGTAGCGCAGAATCAGGTCGCGATCGCAAAACATCACGTTGGCCGGCAGCGCATCCATCGCGTACTGGAAGCTGCGGTCAACGTCGACGGAGGGTTCGGCAGCGTGCGCGCTGGCAGGGACGGATTCGACCGTCTCCCGCTCATCGAGCACGGCGGGTAGCGGCGCAGCTTCGCGATGGGTAAACAGGCCCCCGAACAAACCATGAGCCATGACCGATTCTCCTTGCCGATACAGTTTGAGTTTCGGACAGATGCGGCAAGACATGTACCTCATGCGCGGCAGGGATTGCAGGGCAGTTCCCGAAATGAATCTGCGGGTTTCAATTTGGGAGTGATACAGATAAGGCTAGTGCTCTGACAGCGAGATTTCGTGATGATCCTCGGGCGAGTGCGGGTCTGGAGACCCGTACTACAGCCGGTCTGGAGACCGGCGCTACGGGGGCAATTTGCGCGCCTCGCCTGGCAGGGCCACAATGGTGGGCGATGCGATGGGTGTCAGAAATGCGCGCTGAATGGCTGGAGCGGACACTGGCTGGCCTGGATTCTCTCGCCGCGCGCCGCGGCCGGGCGACCGGCCTGCCCGCCCATTTGCTCACGGGGATTGAGGGCGAGGAAGCCGCCTGTTTTCACCTGATTCGCAAGGGCTACACGGTGGTGGCGCGGCGATGGTCGGAGGGCAACGAGCTTGGCGACCTCGATTTAATCGCCTGGGAAGGGCCGATGCTTTGCTTTTTCGAGGTTAAGACCCGTACCGCCCACGATCTGAACCCGGCCGAAACCGCAATCGACCTGCATAAACGCAATGTGCTGCGCCGCCTGGCCCGCCAATATGTCCGGCAACTGCCGGGCAGCCCCACTCCGCAGGCGCGTTTCGACGTGGTCAGCGTGTACATGGAACCGGGTAAAGCGTCTGAATTCATGCATTTTGAGAACGCTTTTGGATGGCGCGAGCCACGCCGCCAGCAATGACTGAAAAGAAGCACCTTGCTTGGCAATCGATTTTGATAGATTCTATGTTGATAGCTCAATTCAGGTGAATCGCGCACCGGGGCTGAGAGCGCACCGATGCTCCAGACGCGGATTTCCGGGAATTGGAGGACTTGTAGGTTATGGTCATGCAAGCGCCTGTCGGCCGGCACCAGGTTCGGGAAGAGATCCAGCGCCGCATCCTTGCGGGCGAAAGCCAGCCGGGAGAGCGACTTACACAGCAAAGTCTGGCCAAAGAGCTGGGCGTTGCCCAAGGCACGGTAAGGGAGTCGCTGCTGGAGCTGCAGTGGCTGGGGCTGGTCGAATCCATCGACCGGCTGGGAGTTTTCGTGCAAAAGCTCGATGCCGCGCGCCTCTGCGAGGCCTACCAGGTACGCGAGTTCCTTGAGGGTTTGGCTGCGCGCCTGGCCTGCGAGCACACCTCCCGCGCCGATGTGGCCTCGCTGCGCAGGAACGCCGACCACATCTGGGAGCTGTCGCAGGAGAACCGGGAAGAGGAGATGGGCGCCGCCGACCGGGCCTTTCACCTGCAGATCATGAACCTCTCGCACAACAAGGTTCTGCTGCGCCTGGCCGAGGGGTACCGCGTGCTGGGCATGGCCGTAAGGGCTTCGCGCGCCCCGAAGAACGTGTATGAAGAGCACCTGCAGATCGTCGACGCCATCGGCAACAATCTGCCCGACGAGGCGGAGCGGCTGATGCGCCTGCACGTGGCGGAGGCGCGAAAGATGATCGAGCAGCAGGCGGCCCGCAGCGACTTCACCCCCAAGTGGGTGGCGGACGCGGACGAAAAAGCGGGGACCGTGTAAGCGGGTTCCGCTCTGGTTTGCGTCTAAATGTGTATTATGGGTCTCTACAGTTTCTGGCCGGTTTCTGAAGCAGTATCGAGGAACGGAGCCGACGCAATCCGGCAGGTGGTTGCGTAACCCACGGTGAACGAGACCGGCCCGTCGAGAAAAAGGATCGCCGCCATGCCCGCAATTCTCTCGTCCGCTGTTTATCGTCCCCGGCTTTATCACATCTTGTTTACGCGTTGCCGCCGCGCCATGGCGGGTCTTTTTTGGCTTACGGCGGTTGCCTGCGGTGTTGCCGTCGCCCAGAACACCACCATCACTGGCACGGTCTACGATCCGCGGGGAGCGAGCGGACTGCCCCTGCCCAATGTGCTGGTGTATGCGTCGACCACTGTGGTGACCGCGCCGCCCTCGGGCGTGCAGTGCCTGACGTCCACGAACCAGACGCCCACGGGCGCCAATGTGGTAAGTTACGCCAACACTGCGGTCGATGGCACCTTTTCCCTGCAGAACGTTCCTGAAAACGCGAGCTACACCATCGTTATCCAGGCGGGCAAGTGGCAGCGCCAGTTCAGCGAGACAGTGGGAACCAGCCCGCTCACCGGACTTCAACTGAGCATGCCGGCTAACCACACGCAGGGCAATATGCCTTATATCGCCATCGCCACCGGTTCGGTGGATGGCGCCGAGTGCGTACTGCGCGATATGGGCATCTCCGACTCGGAGTTTACCGACGACAACCAGACGGTGAGTTCCGGCGGCAATATCCATCTGTACAAGGGCAGTGAAGCGCCTGGAGCGGAGATCAATGCGTCGACTCCGTCAGAGACGGCCCTGATGAACGGTACATCGGCCACGGCGCTGAACTCCTACGACATGGTGATGTTTCCCTGCCAGGGTGACGCCAGTGGCCAGGCAACCCCGACCGCCGCCACCAATCTGCTGAACTTCGCGGAAGCGGGCGGCCGCATTTTTGCCACGCATTTGAGCTACGCGTGGCTGGAACCCACCGCGCCCTATAACGCCCAGTTCGGGAATGTGGCCAACTGGATCTCGGAGACCTCCCTCAACTCCGGCGTGGGAACTGTGCAGGAGAATTTCAGCGACGGAATCATTCTGGCAGATTGGCTTCACAACGCGGGCTCAACCGCCGCGGGCACCGCCAATGAGATCGATATCACCACCCTGCGCACCGACGTCGGCAGTGTGAATGCGCCCACGCAATCGTGGCTCACGTTGAACAGCGGTTCCTACGGCGGGCAGACCGGCAATCCGGTGATGCAGATGACCTTTAATGTGCCGTTCGGCGCGCCCGCATCAAGCCAGTGCGGACGCGTGATGTACAACGACTATCACGTAATCAACGTCTCGGCCACGGGCGCAATTTATCCCAAGGAGTGCCCCAGCTATAGTCCTACTGCTGCGAACAATTTCAATCCTTCTTACACGATGAGCGCGCAGGAGCAAATGCTGGAGTACGCGCTGTTCGACCTCTCGGCATTTGTACAGCCGGTCGTCGTGCCCACGGTCAATGTCACTTTCAATCCCAGTCCGCTGACGGTGAAGTCGGGCGACACCGCTGACCAGTTGACGGTAAATGTGAACAGCGGGATGAACGAGACCGACGCCTCTGCGGTCTTGAGCTTCACCGTGCCCACGCAACTCACCATCACCGGCATGAGCGACCCCACCGGCGGATGGGTGTGCACGGTGAGCACCGCGTCGTGCTCGCGAAATACCGATCTGGCGGCGAGCTCCACCGATTCAGTAACGCTGACCATCAGCGTGGCCTCGTATACCACGCTCCCGAGTTACGCTGGCACGATTACCGCGACGGTTTCGAGCGCGATTTTTTCTACCAACCCGTCGTTCACCGACAACGTGGTCTTCCAGCAGTTGCCTCCCATTACATGGGCCACGCCCGCGAACATCGTTTATGGCACGCCATTGAGTGGAGCGCAGCTCGACGCCAGTTCTACCGTGGCCGGCACGTTCGCTTATAGCCCTGCGGCAGGAACCATCCTGGGCACCGGGAAACAGACGCTGAACGCGACCTTCACACCCACAGATATGATCGATTACACCACCGCGACCGCATCTGTGACGCTGACCGTAGTCCCGGGCACGCCCTCGATCACGATCACTTCGTCGGCGAACCCGATCTTCTCGACCGCCGCGGTCACGTTCACGGCCAGCCTACCCTCCTACGCGTCTTCGGAAACCGGCACCATGACGTTTTACGCCGGATCGACTGCGATCGGCACGGCTACGGTGTCGGGCGGCTCGGCCACGCTCACCACCACCGCGCTTGCCGCCGGGAGCCAATCGATCACCGCGGCATATTCGGGCGATGCCAACTATGGACCGGCCACCAGCAGTGCGATCACCGAGACGGTGCAGGACTTTACGCTGGCCTTTGCCGACGGCAACGGCACAGTGACCGGGGAGCCGGGAGGACAGGCAACGTATTCTCTCGTTGTCACTCCGGTGAATGGAATACTGCTGCCGGGCGCAGTGACCTTGAGTGCGAGTAATCTTCCGCTGGGCATGACGGCCAGCTTCTCTCCGGCCACGATTACCGCCGGCTCCGCGGCTACGACGGTCACCATGACCATCACGCTGCCGGGCAAAGCGGCGAACGAGCGGCCGAAGAGCCCGTTCGGCGGCGGGGCGTTTCCGATAGGGCCGGTGGCCCTGGGTCTGATCCTGCTGCCCGTTGGCGGCAGGATGCGCAAAGCACGCGCGCGCATGGCCCGGCTGATGGTGCTACTGGCAATCGTCGTAGTTCTGGCCGCGGGATTCACGGGTTGCGGCGCCAAGACCTCTCCGCAGAGCTTCTCGTTCTCGGTGACCGCGGCCTCAGGATCGCTTTCGCACTCGCTGACGCCGGGGCTGACCGTGGAATAAGGATGACTGCGGAGCGCGGCATTCGATCGCGGCTTACCGATCGAGACGATTGCGACCCTTGGCCGCTTATGCGCTGTCGGCAAGCGCTTTGATATAGCCTGAGATCCGTCAGACCAGATTGGTCAAGTAAGTGGCGATGTAACTCGGGAAATCGGCCTGAACCGCGCCTCTGGCTAGTTTAATCAGGACTAACAACCTATGACTTACCCAGCCTATTAAGATATGGGTTTAATGAGTTGCGCTGTGTTTATCATCCAGCGATAGTTGGAGTTTGTGGGCTAAGGTTTGTGGGCGAGCATATCTGGCCGCCGCCGATTGGGGGCCTGCTGATACATGCCGAGGGGAAATCCATATTCTCGTTGGCCTTTGTCTCGCCGGCGGCTGGGTTTGACGGCACATCGGCGAGGCACACGTGAAAAAACAGGGCAATTCTGTGTCTTACTGGACTCGGCCGCGAAACCGAGAGCCGTCATCGTGGCACGGAAGAGAAATGGGTTCGCCTTCAGGCGAACCCGCTCAAGAGGCATTTTGGAAGGGTAAAGCTGAGGCGGTGTCAGGTATAGTGCGGAGGAATGGGGAGGGCTGGCAAACTGCTTACTGCGCGGGGGTGATCGAAGATACCTCTTTGTCTTAACTCTAGTGGGCATGCACCCTACATACTGTGCAGGTTTGCTCACGATCGCAGACTTTTCCAAGAACAGCTTACGAATGCTCCCCAAGAAGATGGAGAGTGCTTCCGAAAGGCGTGAGAGGGCTCCGACGGCGCGCCACTGCAACGCTCTGCTCGAACTTTGGCCGCTTGAATCTTAGGTGGCGCCTCGGATCGGGCACAGAGAATGGGGGTGGCGCCGTCAGGTTGAAGATGCATTACCGCGTGGCTTCGAACAAGAACCACGCACGCCGCTCTGCCTCGTCAATCCAGATTTCGATCAGGCTGGTTGTCGCGTAGTCATTGGCTTTGCTGGTAACTACGTGCGCTGCGCGGAGGCTCTCCACAAAGGCTTTGTTGTCGGCGTGTAGTTCCCTCAGCATCTCGGTTGGGCCCACAAACTCCTCGTCGTTGTCCGCAATCCGTTGCAGCCGGGCAATGTGTCCTATGGAGTGGATGGTTGTGCCGCCGACTTTGCGAACACGCTCGGCGATGGCGTCGGTAATGTCGAATATCTGGGTTGCATGTTCGTCGAGAAGCAAGTGGTAGTCGCGGAAATGTTGGCCGCTCATGTGCCAGTGGAAGTTCTTGGTTTTGAGATAGAGGACAAAGGCGTCGGCAACGAGCGCGTTGAGTACGCTGGAAAGATTCTTTACTTCTTCGGGCGAGAAACCGTCGGGAACGAGAAGCCTGGCAGCGTGCGATTCTTTTTCGTGGATTTGTCTGGACACAGAAAAGCTCCTTTGCAGGGAGGGGCATTGGGACGTCCGGAATGGAGCGTCTGCGCCAGTTCCTTCACCCTGCAAGTGAAAGAAAAGGCATCCTGGTTACTCACTATCGATAGAACTGGGATAGCGTCACACGTCTTCAATGCTGATCATCCTAGAAGCGCATAGGAAGACCGTCTGTCCAATTTGGACCATCTTGAGGACAAGGCAGATCGCGGAGAGGGTGGGCTTGAGCGATCGACAGCGAAAAGGCGCGGTTGAGCTTTGGGAATCAGGGGCCGATCAGTTCGACGGCATATTCTATGGCATCGCTGGCGCCAGAAACTTGCCTCGATCACTCCGCCTTTGCGACTCTGATTCGGGACCCAATTCGGCAAGCTGTGGCCGAAACCTTCATTCGCGCCGCGCCAGCTCCTGGAATGCTATCAGTCCACCATCAGCCATCAACAGCTGAAGGCATACCGTGCCATCTGCGCTGCCGCACCTTCGCACTCGGCGGTCACATCGACGTGTGTCACGGCTGCGGCTTCGAAACCGGCGTCCCCTCTAACTCATGCCGCTCGTGCTGCTATCTCAAGCTCCAAGCGCATGAACGCCACCCCTGGATCGGGCGCGGCAACGGGACCTACTCCCGACCAGTTACTACTCCCAGCCGAATCAGACGCGACGGATGAGCCACACAACCAGCACAATCACAATAATTGTTCCTACCAAACCCAAACCTAACATAGCGCCTCCTAGCGGACAGATAGGGTATTAAGTCACCCACACAGACAAAATAGGCCTGGCTTCCGGCTGTCGTCTGATCAAAACCAGACAACACGGATCATCGAAATGGGATCTGTGCGCTCTCCGACTAACAGCATCCGGGTCGAGAATGCTTTAGGAAACTCACCTCGAACTTTACGATTCCGAACCTTCGTGCGTCCGGATAGAATTTTGGCGAGACACAGCGCTGCGGACATCCTGGCTTATTTGGCGAGGCCAACTTTTCGGATCAGATCGTCAAAGCGTGGGTCGGAGCGCAAGGGGTCGAGGCAGGGATCGACCTTTAGATATAACAGCCCGACGTCGTGGGCTTGGTATGCCTCTTCAAGCCACTTGAAGGCTTCCTGCTTTTTGCCCAACCCGGCATAGACAAGAGCGATTTCGTACCTTCCCACGCCGTTTTCGCGCACATGCTCTTCCAGTTGCACAATCGTCTTGCGGGCTTCGGTTACCTTGCCCGCCCGGGCATAGGCGTTGCCCAGATGGCCGAGTGAATCGGGGCCATTCCCCGACTTGAGAAATGCCCCAATGGCATCCGCGTATCTTCCTTTTTCGGCGTAAACGTCGCCCAGAAGGAAGCTCCAGTCGGGGGGACTGATATCGAGGCCGCGAACCCTGAGGATGAGCGAAAGCGCCTGATCGTACTGTCGGGAGAAGTAATTGATGAACCCCTCGGCATGGAAGGAATGCCAGGAAACAGGATCGAGGTTGACGCCTCTCTCAACCTGGGCCAGGGCTTCGGGCAATTGCCCGGTCCGCACCAGATAGAACGCGTATTTCTCGTGGATGGCCGCGGAGTTGGGATTGAGCGCCAAGGCGCGGTGAAACTCGGCAGCAGCGGTTGTCCAATCCCAGTCCAAAGTCATGGCGGCGTTAGCAAGTTCGGCATGGGCCTCGGGCAACGAGTCATCCAGCTCGACGGCCTTGGTTGCCTCGGCGCGCTGTTGAGAAAACGCCTCCCGATATGCCATCCGGCCCGACTCGCCCATGCGGCCATAGCAGTTGGCCAATGCTGCGTGCGCCTGCGCATAGTTCGGGTTCTTTTCAAGCGCCTTATTGAAGTAATCGGCGGCGCTCTTGCAGTCGTCGGCATCCAATTGAAGAATGCCGCGCAGGTAAAGGTCTTGCGCTTCCGGATCGATGGGACGGTTGCGGGCGAGACGGGCCTGCTCCTGGGGCGTTACGTTGATGCTGATCTGGTCGGCGATCGCCTGCGCTACTTCGCCTTGCCACGCGAGAACGCTGGTAAGATCGCGGACATAGGTATGCGCCCAGATGGGCCGGTCGTTCCTGGCATCGATGAGTTGCACGCTGATGCGCACTTCGTTGCCGTCGCGCAGTACGCCACCCTCTACGACTCCCTGCACAGATAGTTCGCGGGCAATTTCAGGCAGGTTCTTCCTGGTGCCTTTGTAGCTCATGGCCGAGGTGAGCGAGATGACGCGCAGAGTAGAGACCTGACCGAGATCGTTGATCAACTCTTCCGTCATGCCATCGGCGAAGTACTCTTGCCTGGGGTCACCCGAGAGATTGGCAAGTGGGAGGATTGCGACGGATCGAATTTCAGCCAGTGGGCCTGAATTGCCAAACCATTTTTTGAACCCGAAGATACCGATCACCCCAAGGAGAGCCAGGGTAAGACCGATAACGGCAAGGAGGCGTGGTGCAGGCAGACCCATCCGTGGGGCCACTGGGTGCGCGGCAGTTGGCGTCGCGGAACTCCCATCGGCAGGTTTCTTGGTGGGAGCAGTGGTTTGCTCGACCGGGGGCAGAAGCGCGGCTATCTCCGGTTGCCGATCTGGAGCGTCTGGCGACTCAAAGATGAACCTGGGAACATACGATCCGCGCGGAATTTCAATCCGGACCGGCGGCTTGCCACCTGCTTCGAGATAATACTCTGCCAGTTTTCTGCGAAGATCGGTGGCCTTGACGCGGACTACGGAGTCGTTTCCCGTGTCGTACCCAACCGGGCGGCCGAACATCTCTGCCCCGATCATTCGTTCCCGAAGACTATCGACTTCGCCCTGCAGGGCGTGTTCGACGATCAGGTGGAGAAAATCCTGGGTGCGTTTGCTACCCGCGAAGGCGTGACTCCCGATCAATTGTTTGAGGTGCTGGCGAACCAGTCCGATCTGCTCTGCATTGAGCACTTCCGGCTCGCAGGATGAATCGGCTGTGGGCATGTCGCACTCAGCTTTCCTCTGGTACACCACTATACCACCACAACAAACGTCCTTTCAGAGGCCCGTGCCTGGTAGCAAATGTTGCGAGTATGTGCTTGAAAAATAAGGATGTTTTGACAACAAACGTCCCAGCGAACAGTTAATAGCATTGCAGGTGAAACGTTGGCGGTGTTCAGATGGGCACGCTCTTCCGACAGGCGCCTACCTAATTCGGGAAAGCAGGCTGGGGTTGAGCCGAGCAAACGTTTACCGAAAGCGGTGGGATGAAGTTCGCCAAGGCGGAATGAGCGATTTCCAATTTCAGGCAGACTTGGGAATTTTTCAGGACTCCCTTCAGCCGCGATTTGGAGAAACGCAATACGATTGCGGGTGGCGGAGAAGATGTCAGGCTCCGCCGATAACTGGGAATGCGGGGCGGCAAGTGAACTGTCAGGGACAGTTCTTGATGCCCTAGCGCCTTCGCCAGAGCACCAATCATGAACTGGCGGTGGCAGTACATAGGCTTGAACAGATTGTTCAGGAGGCAAAGGGTGAATCAATTCAGATTTCAAAGACAGGTATATCGCATGGCAAGCAGGTCACTATCGATGTGGCTGGTGTGCATTGCCTTGTTCCTCGGCAGCGGGGCGGCAGCATTTGCCCAGCTCGATACGGGCGCCATCGCGGGAACGGTCCTCGATCCAGCCGGCAAGGCGGTTGTGGGGGCAAAGGTAAGCATTAGCGAAACGGCAACGCGAACCGGCTACTCGACGGTTAGCTCGTCCACGGGCTACTACGTTCTGCCGTCGGTTCATCCCGGAACCTATGACATAACAGTGGTCGCGGCAGGATTCAAGACGGAGGTTCGTCACGGAGTGGTGGTCTCGATCGGCGCCTCCATCGCGCAAGATCTGACGCTCGCTGTTGGCTCGGCCTCCGAAACCATCAGTGTTTCAGCCGGAACTCAGACGCTCGAGGCCGACAGTTCTGAGATTGACGCCTCGATTCAACCCGAGCAGGTGGAAGATCTTCCGCTGGCGGTCGGCGGTGCTCTGCGTTCACCGGAAACCCTTGTATACCTGGAGCCGAACACGGTTGGATTCGGCCAGGCGAGTTCTACCGACGCGCTCAAGATCAACGGCGGCCAGGAAGAAGCAACCGACTTTCTGGTCGATGGCATCACCACGCTCCGGCAGCAGAACGGCTCTGCGAGTTTCGGCATCATGTCGCCGTCAATTGAGGCGGTGAATGAGTTCCACGTCAGCCTCTCCGGCCTGTCCGCGGAGCTGGGCAGAACCACCGGCGGCATTACCAACTTCAACACCAGGAGCGGCGCCAATGACTACCACGGCGCGGTCTTCGACTTCTTCAAGAACGCAGCGCTTGACGCCAACAGCTGGTTTAACAACGGCGACATCGCAGAGCAGGGGAGTACCGCGGCGGCGAGGGCGGAATTCAAGCGCCCCTACGATACCAAGAACGACTATGGCATCAACCTGGGCGGCCCGGTACGAATTCCCCGCTTCTATAACGGAAAGGACAAGACCTTCTTCTTCTTCAACTGGGAGCAATTGCGTTACAACTACGGAGGCGCTATTACCAGCCTGTTGCCGACCCCGGCGGAGTTGGGCTCTAACGGTCAGAACTTCGACTTCTCCTCCACTTTGGGCGCAGCAATTCCAGGCACTCTTGGCAACTGCGGCCAGAATTTTCCACTGTACTACGGCGAAATCTTCGATCCGAACTATGAGTTTGTTCCGTTTCTAGGTTCACCGTGCCGTTACGTCGCGTTCGGACAAACATACAACACGGGCACTTTCACAACTTCCGGCAACCCGACCAACAAGATTCCCATCAATCGCGCAAGCGCGGTTGCCAGGAACATCGTGAACACGTATCTGATGCCGTTGGCGCTGCAGGAAGTCTCGGGCAGCAGCGCCTACAACTACATTTATCGCGGCGCCGGCACCGAGGGAACTGACGCCCAGACGGTGTACAGCATCCGCCTCGACCAGAATATCGGCGCCAGGAACAAAGTCTGGGGATTCTGGAGCTCCAGGGAAAACACCGATTCAGGCGGAAACTCGAATCTCCCGCCGCCGATTCAAACCTGTTGCGGGACGGTCAATCAGCTCGGTAAGATCTTCCGCGCCGGCTGGGACTGGACGATCACTCCGAAAATGGTCAACACGCTGACCTTGGGCGGCAACCGCTCCAACAACATCAATCTGTCGAAGGCATCGCAGGTGGGAACCAACTGGGATTCGCAGTTGGGCCTCAACTCCGGAGTAGCCAGCGACGACTTTCCGGTGTTCCAGTTCAATGGGAACAGCTTTGGCGGCATCGGACAGCAGGAACACAGCACGGATACCGACAATGTGCTCGCACTCAATGACATGCTGCAGTGGCAGCACGGCGCGCATAGCTTCAAGGTAGGCGCAGAATGGCAATATCACCAGTATTCCTGGGTGGCTTCGATCGGCGGCACGTGCAGCGGCACCGCCGGTTGCGTTCAGACCTGGGACAACCAGACCGCCTCGGATGAAAACTACTGGGGGCAGGACGGAAACGCTCTGGGAGCCTTCCTGATCGGCGAGACCGGCGACATGAACGACCTTGTCGATCTCAATCAACCGCGCTGGATCACCCACTATGGCGCAGTTTTTGCGCAGGACGACTGGAAGTTGCGGCCGAACCTGACCATCAATCTCGGATTCCGTTGGAGTTACGAAACGCCGCGCCATGAAGCGCACGGCGATACGGCGATCTGGAATCCAACCTTGCCCGACGCGGCAGCCAGCGGTATTCCTGGCGCGCTGGTCTTCGCCGGCCAGGGCGCGGGCCGCAACGGAAGCAAAAACGAAACCTGGGGTTCGGTATATCGCAAGGACTTCGAGCCTCGTATAGGATTTGCCTGGGAACCGGGCTTCCTCGCTCACAACGACGTCGTCCGCGGCAGTGGCGGCATTTATTACGGTCCGCTCGTCTATGCCGATTACGGCCAGGGAACCGTGCAGGGATTCACGGTGCAGGGTAACAGCTACACTGCCGACCCGCTCGACGGCAACCCGCTGGACAGCAGTTTGCCCAATGGCGGGCTTCCCAAACTGCCCTCAACCTTCGACCTGAGCCCGAACCAATTGGACGGCAACTCGGGCCTCAGCGCGGACTATGTTGCCAAGAGCAACGGGCGTCCGGCCATGGTGGAAACCTGGGCTCTGGAAGTACAGCACCAGATCAAGCCCAATCTCTTTGCCACCCTTGGCTATCTGGGCATGCACTCCACCCATCTGCACGCCATGCTCGACTTCTTCAACGATATGCCCGACAGCGACATGTTTCTGGGGGACTGGCTCAACTACTGGGCGTTTTATCCCGGACCAACAAGTGGACCGGGCTCCAAACTGCCCTACGCCAACTTCAGTTGCTTCGGAGCACCAACCTCCAGCACGGTAATTCCGGGCTGCACATGGCCGATCGACGAGCCTACTTCTCAGGCGCTGCGCCCCTTCCCGCAGATCGGCTACATCAATATGGACAGCTATCTGCAAAACCTCGGCCAGTCCACCTATGAAGCGCTGGAAGCCAGGCTGGAACAGCGTTTCCACAACGGCCTCAATATTCTGGCCTCGTACACCTTCTCCAAAACACTCACCGACGCCGACGTGATCCAGCCTTACTGGAGCACGCTGCAGAACGGCGGCGCGGTGCAGGATCCGGAAAATCTCAGGGGAGAGAAGGCCGTCAGCAGCGAGGATGTGCCCAACAACTTCGTGGTCAGCTACATCTATGAACTGCCGATCGGACAGGGCAAGAACTTTTTGGGCAGCACGCCACGACCGGTGAATTGGGCCATCTCCAACTGGAGCGTCAGCGGTGTGCAGCACTACCTGAACGGCCAGCCGATCAGTATCTTCGGCGCCACCGGAATCCCCGGCAAGAACTCCAGCGTTCGTTTCGATCGCGTGGCGGGCCAGCCCGTGAAAAACTCCGCATACAAGAACCCGCTGGACTTTAATGCAGCCAGCAACGCCACCGCCTGCGCGACCGGTTACTTCAACTGCGCCGCGTTTTACGATCCTAACTTGTTCCAGAATCGCGATCCCAACGGCACTGGGGCATCGGGAGAGGGGAACCCGTGGCGCTTCGGCACCATGCCGCGTAACTCGTCCGACATTCGCGGTCCTGGCTATCTCACCGAGGATTTTGGCATCTCCAAGGCGATTCCCATCACCGAGAGGATCAAGGCGGACTTCCGCGCGGAGATGTTCGATGCCTTCAACCGTCACATATTCGACAGGCCGAATTCCGACCTCAACGTCAGCAATGTCAGCGTAGGCCAGATCGGCGGTCTGCAAAACGGGCCGAGAAACGTGCAGTTCCATTTAAGGATCACCTATTAACACACCCGGTCTTCGCATGCGCACGCGTCAGATGCGTACACGTCAAGCGAAGAGCGAATTGGCATGGCGCGGCTCCCGGAAAATAGCGGGCGCCGCGCTTTCCGGGGCCATCACCTCAGACCGGTAATTCCGGGACATAAGTCCCCTCCACTAAAGAAAGAGATTTCTTGTGCGTTTTACACTATTGCTACTCGCCGCGTTGACGCCTGTTGTTGTCGCGCCGCACCTCGATTGCCAGGCGCCTCAGGCGCTCCCGCTTAGCGGCGACTATCCTGTCACTCACGATCCATCGATCGCTCACGGGGGCGACACCTACTACGTCTTCGCCACGACATCGAATGCGGCCGAGGGCCAGCTGCCTATCCGCTGTTCTCACGACTTGCAGGAGTGGAAGCGGTGCGGCTTTGTGTTTCCTGACATACCAACCTGGATTCGCGAGATAAGTCCGGCAACGAAAGAGTTATGGGCGCCGGATATCTCTTACTTTCAGGGCAAGTACCATCTCTACTACGCCTACTCGGCCTTCGGCGTAAATGCCTCCGGCATCGCTTTGGCGACGAATGAAACGCTCGATCCGCAGAGCCCGAAATACCGCTGGAAGGACGAGGGTTTGGTGTTGAAGTCGACGAGTGCCGACGACTTCAACGCCATCGATCCAAACATCGTTGTCGACCAGGCGGGCCAGCCATGGCTGAGCTTCGGCAGTTTCTGGAGCGGTATCAAGATGCGCAGGATCGATGCAGTTACCGGAAAGCTGTCGGCGGACGCCCCGACGCTTTACTCTCTTGCCGCGCGCGCCATGCCGGCCGATCCCGATCCTCCTAAGCTCGGTCTGCCGGCGGACTGGCAGGCCATCGAGGCGCCGTTCGTGGTGCGCCACGGGGAATACTACTACCTCTTTGTTTCTTTCGATCTGTGCTGCCGCGGCACAAAGAGCAGTTATCGCACCATGGTTGGGCGCTCGCTCAAGGTTACCGGGCCCTATCTGGATGCCGATGGGAAGGCGATGACAGAAGGGGGCGGCACGCAACTGCTGGCAGCCAACAGCCGGTGGCTGGGCCCGGGTGGTGAGTCGATCCTTCAACGGCCTGAAGGCGACATCATCGTTTTCCACGCCTACGACGCCGTGACCGGCAAACCGGCACTGCAAATCTCAACACTCACCTGGCAGAACGGCTGGCCCCATGCTGTGCTGGGAACCACGGGAGAATCCAGGTAATGCCCTGCAAGAATCGGCTTGACCATATTGTTGAAAGCGCGGCGCAAGCGCAGCGCCGCGCTCTGCCGGGTTTTGCTTTGATGCTGGGACTGGCTCTGAGCGGTTGCGGCGGAGGCGGATCGGCGAGCAGTGGCGGAGGTGGAGGAACGACGACCACGCCCGACATGGGCACGCTCACCTCGGTGAGCGATAGTTATACGTACTCGATAACCAATGTTGCGAGTTCTCTGGTGCTCGGTATCTCCGGCCAGAGCCAGGTGGCCGGCGACAGCGTGGTGCAGGAGTCGAACACGGGGACGGCGGATGCTAACTGGCATTTCATCCCCATGAACAACAATCAATTCAATATCGAAGACATGCTGACCCATCAACTCATGGGAGTTTCAAACGCCTCGACGTCGACGGGCGCGCAGGTGCTGCAGTGGGCCGATAACGGAACCAACGACCATTTATGGGAGTTCTATCTTCTCACCGATGGGAACTATCTCATCAAGAGCGTCAACAGCGGCCTCTTTCTGGAAGATGAGGATTCGAATCTGACCTCATCGGCGACCATCGACCAGGACGCGCGCGCCACCACGGGCACGGGATGCACCTGTCAGGAATGGAAGCTGACTTCGACTAACAACTCGCCCTATTCCTCACCGATATCTGTCAATGTGACATACACTTCGCCGGACACGAACGCGATCGGCATCCACGATCCTTCCATCCTGAAGGTTGGCTCGTCTTACTACCTCTTCTCCACCCACGCCACTCTCCACGCCCATACATCGACCGACCGCGTCAACTTCGCCGACGATGGCGACGGGTTGTCCTCGTTGCCGTCGTGGACCAATGCCTATACCGGCTCAAGCGGCGATCTATGGGCGCCGGATGCTTCGGCACATAACGGCGTCTATTGGCTCTATTACGCGGCCTCCACATTTGGCAGTACCAACTCGGCGATTGGCTTGGCCATCAGCCCCAGTGGCATGCCTGGCACCTTCGTCGATTCGGGCGCAGCCATCTACACGTCGTCCAACTGCTCGGGATCGAATGCCATCGACCCAGCATCGGTCATCGATAACTCGGACAATGCGTGGCTGGCCTTCGGTTCCTACAGCAACGGCATCCAGATTGTTCCGGTCAATAACTCGACGGGCATTCCCACCGGGGCACCTTGCACGCAACTGGCTTATCACTCTTCCGGTACCGGCATCGAGGGATCGTACATTTATCCGCATGGCGGTTACTACTATTTGTTCGCATCGGTCGACGCATGTTGCGAGGGAGTTACAAGCACATATCGCATTATTGTTGGCCGCTCCACCTCCATCGCGGGGCCGTATACAGACCGCGGCGGCATCGCGTTGGCTTCCGGCGGTGGAACCATCGTGTTGAGCGCCCACGGAAATATCAACGGGCCAGGTGGAGAAAGCGTGTTTGCCGACACGGATGGAGCGATCCTGGTCTATCACTACTACGATGGCAACAACAGCGGATATCCAGCCCTCGGCCTCAATGTTTTGGCATGGACTTCGGACGGCTGGCCCTATCTGCAATAGATCGAAGGCCACTGCCGCGCGGCTTGGCTCACCGGTTGTCGATCAATCGCGTAAAAACCATGCATCGCATCAAGGTCTCGGCCTCGTCCAGCGGGTTGGTTTCTTTCGGCAGCAGAGCCAGGTTATTAAGGTCGCTGAGGGAGGGTGAGGCGGTTGTCACTAGAGATGGATCAGGCCGCGCTGCAATGCGGTGACGACCGCCTGAGTGCGGTCGTTGACATTGAGGCGCATCAAAATCACGCTGACGTGGCACTTGACGGTGGACTCCGTGATGCCGAGCTCGGAGGCAATCTCCTTGTTGCTTTTGCCGTGGACGATGAGATCGAGCACTTCGCGCTCGCGCGCGCTGAGATCGGAGTTGGGGATGCGCGAGTTGAGGGCGCGGCTGACGGGTTGGGGCAGAAAGCGGCCGCCGCCATGGACGCGGCGGAGGGCGCTGACCAGGGCCTCGTGCGGCATTCCCTTGATGATGTAGCTGCGCGCGCCCGCCTGCAATGCCTGATGAATGTCTTCGTCGCCCTCGTAGGTGGTGAGCACGACGAATTTGGCATTGCGATGGCGGGCCATTAAGGTGCGGATGGCCTCGACGCCGCTCATGCCCGGCAGGCGCAGGTCCATGAGCGTGATGTCGGGCAGGAATTTTTCGAAGAGGTCAATGGCCTCTTCGCCACTTCCGGCCCGGGCAACCACGGTCATGTCGGGCGTGGCGTCGATGATGGCCGCAATGCCGACACGCATGATGGGGTGATCGTCGACAACCAGGACTTTGATTTTCGCAACTTCCCTCATGACAGCCTGTTCATTCCCCTGCTGCGCGCCCTCGCACGGTTCGTTCATCGCACGCCTCCAGCTTGCTCCTCACTGACGCCGGCTGTAAAGCCGCGTCAGGGTGTGTCGAATCAGGGTTTGTCGAAGGCCGCGATCACGGGGAGAACGTTGCCGTCGTTCGAAAAGAAGCTGCGGCCGCGCAGGTCGCCCTCCGCGGCGGGCTCCCACCAGAAGACGCCCTGGCCGAGCCCATCGGGAATGGCGCGGACTGCCGCATCGACCGCACGCAGAAAGGCCAGTTGGCCCTCGGGAGTTTCAGGGAAGTCGGGTTTCTTCGCGGTCATGGCGCCCGGCATCCAGTTGTACGCGGTCTCAACCACAATGATGGGGAGACGGTAGCGGAGGGCAAGATCGTGCAGGTTACCGCGCAGGGTCGCAAGGTTGCCGTGCCAGAACGGATAGTAGGAAAGGCCGATGACGTCGAAAGGAACGTGGTGGGCGATGAGATTGTCGAAGAACCATACCGCGGCGTCGTAGTTGCCGCTGCGCTCGATGTGGATCATGATGCGTGGCTTGGGCGACGCGCCACGGCCCGCGTCCACGCCCGCGATGCCGGCTTTGAGCAGGTCCGCGAAGTTGTCCCAGTTGTCGGGCAATCTGCCGTCGGGCCACAACATGCCGTTGGTGATTTCGTTGCCTACCTGCACCATGTCGGGCATCAGACCCTGTTGGGCAAAAGCGGCGACGGTGTCGCGGGTGTAGGCGAAGACCTGGTCGACAAGTTGCTTGTGCTTGAGTTTGGACCACGCTGCCGGCATGGGCTGCTTTCCGGGATCGGCCCAACTGTCGGAGTAGTGCAGGTCGAGCAGAATGCGGAAGCCCATGGCTTTGGCGCGGCGGGCAAGCGCCAGCGTGTAATTGAGATCGTTGGGCAGCTTGTCAGGCGCGGCAGTGGGATCGTGGAAGACGCGCAGCCGCACCCAGTTGTAGCGATGCTCGCGAAGAATGGCCAGGACGTCTTTGGGCTGGCCATTTTCCTTGAAGACCACGCCGTCCTGCTCGCATTTGGCGAGAAAGGAGACGTCGGCGCCGATGGCGTAGCCTTGCGCCTTCGCGGGGTGAGCGAGGAGGAGAGCGAAAAGAACAGCGCAGATCCGGGGGAGAATTTTACGCATATCGGAACGTTGATGCCGAGCTGAAATGACGTGTTGACGTTCGTGCGATCCCACCCTTTCGCAACGAACGCGAAAGGATGGGGCACGGCAAAGTTCTGTTTCCAGCGATCGGAGACCTAGAAATAATACTTCGCCGCCAATTGGATCTCGCGATGGCCGGTCTTGTTGTCGGTGACTCCGGCATTCGGCGTGCTGGGTAATGTTCCCGCCGCCGGATAGTTCGACCCCGTACCTCCCGGGATCGTCTCATAGCCAATGTACATATTGGAATCGGTTGTGATGAACTCGTTCCAGGGATGGTTGAAGAGGTTGAAAGCCTCGCCGCGAATCTCCAGGCTTCGTCCCTCGCGCATTGGAAAGGCCTTGAAGATGCCCGTCGAGTCGTTGAAGAAAGCCGGGCCGTGGATGTACGGCAAGCGATAGCCTCCGCTCTGGAGGTGCCCCGGTGCGCCAAAACAGTTTGCGTTGAAGTACTGGCCGCTCTTTAGTCCCTTGCGTGGATCGCACAGCAGGATTGGCGATGCCACCTCATCGGGAGTTCCAGTTGTATAGGCGCCGTTCAGCGAAATATTGTCGGTGTAGCCATATTCGCTCATAGGCACCGTGCCATAGATGCCGATCACGCTGCGGTTGGCCGCGTACTCGTTTCCGTTGTAGGTGTTCAATGAGATCGGCCCTCCGGTCATGGCCTGGAAGATGCCGGAGAACTGCCATCCGTCGAGCGCGCCGGTCAAGAGCTTGCTCGCGCCCAGGTGCTTGCTCAACGCCGGCAGCTTCAGGTAGTACGAGAAACTGAGGATCTGCGAGCGGTCGAAGGGCGCCGGACCGTACCAGCGCTTCATGTTGAAAGGGTCCTCGGCGTTGTAGGCCAGCGTCTTGCCGAAGGTGTAGCTGCCCCAGTAATTCAACCATCCCTTTTGCCGAGTCACGAAGAGTTGCAGCGCGTTGTAGCTGGAGTTCAGGTTGTGGAAGTGCGTGGAGATGTCGGCGTAGTTCGCGTAGGGGCGAACCAGCTGATCGTAGTACGTGCCGTAGTACGGGCCGGTTTCGCTGCCTTGCGGCACCGCATTTTGAATGCCGTAACCCACCAGGTCGTGGCTGGAGTTGCCCACGTAGTTGGCCTCGATTTTGTTGGAACCCAGGAAGACGCGCGACGCTGCGAAGTTCCAGGAATAAGTGACCGGTGCATGATGATCGCTGGGGAATGCCGTGCCCCACACGGTGGGCAGCTCGGCCGCGTAGCCGATGCTGGAGATGCCGGAGAGCGAGTAGCCCGGCGCACCGGAAGCATAGAGGGTGACGACATCGAAGTTCGGCGGAGCCTCGATGGCGGAGTAAGCGTTAATGCCTGGATCGATGTAGTAGTTGGTGCCGAAGCCGCCGCGCACGATGGTTTTGCCGCCGCCGAACAGATCGTAGGCAAATCCCACATCCGGCGCCAACTGGAAGCCCAGCGGCTTCGAGCCGGACCTTGGAACACCGGCAGTGGTGGCGCTGCTCTCCATACCGCTGTAAGCGGTGTAGGAGGAGCTGGGAACGTAGGCCGCGGGATTGAAAATGGCGATGCGTCCCTTGCGGTCGTACCACGAGCCGATGTGGTCCACGCGCAAGCCGAAGTTGAGTGTCAGGCGCGGCGCGGCCTTCCACGTGTCCTGGGCGAAGAAGTCGAAGCGCTTGGCCTCCATATCCGCCATGATGTTGCTCGAGCTCTGTGACCACTCGCAGGTGCGACCCATCAGCAGGTCCGCCCAGTCGTTGCCGGTGATCCCGCAATAGGTTTCCGAGGCAACCGAGCCGTTGTCGTTGCCGCCGGTGAGATTGTTGAAGCGGCCAACCTCGGCGAAGAACCCTGCTTTGAGCAGGTGCTTGCCGAGCAGTTTGGTGAGCGCATCGTTGAAGGTGTACGTATTCTGCGCGCCCAGGAACGGTGGCGCTTCGCCGCCGGCAATGTACAGTTGATCGTTGGCGATTTCAGTGTTGCCGCCCTCGAACTCCACGTTGGGGATCAACCCTGACTTGCTGGTGAAGAGGTCGGCGTAGGGATACTTGAGCGCGGAAGCGGAGACTGCGTTCAAATTGCTGAGCGTCTCGCGCAGGGTGAACCGCGTGTACGCGAGCGCCGCCTCGTTGGTCAGCGAGGAGCTCAACGTGTTGGTCAACACGAAGTTGATCGAGTTCGATGCATCTTTGCCTGTCTGATACGCGGGATAAGGAACCTGGTTCCACACGTTGTACGGCCCATACGGCCAGGGCACGCTCTCATTCTCGTGATTGTAGCGACTCGAGAGGTGCGCGTTATTGCCGATCGCGTAGTCCATCTTCAGGTCTTCCTGGTTGCGTGGGTTGGAGGTGGTGAAGTCGGTGATCAGGTTGTAGCCGTTTTCATTGGCGGGATTGACGTTGGCCTGGGGAAATGCGCTGAGCAGGATCTTTCCGGCCGGATCGATTGCGCTGCTTGCGATTTGGCCCCAGGTAGAAGTCAATTGACTGTAGCAGGCTGAGGTGTAGTAGCTGCCGCTGCAGGGCTGGCTGGCGACGGGCCAGAAGGCGTAGCTGTTGCCGGCGGTCGAGAGTGCACTGAGGTATGCCGAATCGGTGAAATCGCCGTTGGCCATGCCGTTGCCGACATATCCCGGCGATCCGGCTTCAGCCGGCACTGCGCCCTTGCGTACGCCCTGGTCCACGTGCTGCTGAGCGATCTCAGTGGCCGCGAAGAAAAAGAGTTTTTCATGGTCGCGGCTCACGCCGGGCCAGACAACCGGGCCTCCGATATTCACGCCCGGATAGTAAAGCGCGCTCTGCGGCCTCGCAAAACCGACAGATTTTTGCTGCCAGTCGTTGGCATTGAAGTTGTAGTTGCGCGCCGTGAGGTACCCTTCGCCGTGGAAGTCGCGCCCGCCGGACTTGGTCTCGGTGGTGACGACGACGGGGCCGTTGGGTTCAGCGGCAGAGTATGCGGCCGACTCCACCTTGAGCTCGGCGATCATGTCCACGTTTGGAGTGACGGAGACGCCGCCTGCCGTGTTCAGATCGGTCACGGTCGATCCTTCGCTCTCGATCTGCACCTGGTCGAAGCGGTTGCCGTTCACGGTGTACGTGCTCGCGTTCTGCGTGAAGCCCTCCTGCCCGGTGTCGTACTGCGGCGAATTAAAATTTCCGGTGTTGCCTGCGCCGGGCACCAGGCCCAACAGCTCCATGGCGCTCCGGCTCTGGATATTCATGTTGTGAATCTGCGTGTCGGTGAGTGTATAGCTGACTTCGCCCGAAGTGGTCGGCGTCATCTCCTCAGCGGTCGCCGTAACCGTGACCGTCGCGTTCGATGCCGCCACGGAAAGGGTGATGTCCTTCAGTTCAATCTGATCGTCGATATGGACAGCAACACCCGTGCGCAGCAGGTTGTTGAATCCCGGCGCGGACACCTTCACGTCATACGTGCCGATAGGTATGCCGACGAGCGAGAAGAACCCGGCCCCATCGCTCGTGGCGCTGCGCAAGACGCCCGAGGACTCGTCCGTGATAGTTACGGTCGCTTTGGGAATGACCGCGTGGGTCGAATCGGTGACCGTGCCGGTGAGCGTGGCGGCGTTGCTCTGCGCCCTCGCCCCCGAGCAGGTGAAAACTGCGGACAATACCACAAACGCCATCGCGACAAATAGACGGCTGAACTTTCTCATCGTATTCCTCCCCTGGCCTTCTTTAAGGGCAAGACTCGTGAAGCTGGTGTTTCCGAAGGTGACATGACTTCCCGAAGTCTGCCGTGACGGATGATAGTCCATTCAAGAATGGCTGCGAATCAGCCGAAAGTCGGATTGGGGAGAATTGCGTGAAGAGTGCGCAAATTGCAGGTGACAATAGGGTTTTGCGCAGAATTTGGTGCGATTGAAAATTTGGACACGCGCGGCGGGGGCAAGGTAGGCTGACCGGCGGCCTTCGGGGCGGGTGGAACGGCGGATTGCAGCGGGGCCTTGCGCCGGGCTGAGGGTCAGGGCGTTGGGGCCGTGATTTCAAGCTGGTACTCGGGAACGAGGCGAAGGCTGTCGAGCTTGTCGATCTGGGCGTTCGGGGCAAACTCGAGAGGCGCGGCGAACTCAAAGTAGATCGGCGCGTCTTTTCGCAGCGGAAGAATGCTGAGCTCGAAGTTGCCGGAGCCGTCGCGGGCAAGGAAACGCGAGAGCCCGACCATCCATGGTTCACCGTTGTAGAAGTCGTCGGCGAGAAGCTTGTGGTTTGCCGAGAGCCGCGCCAGATCGCCCTCGTAGCGGACTTCGAGGAAGAGCTCGCTGAGGCCGTCGAGCGCGCCGGCGGGGACGGCGATCGACCATTGGGCGGCTTGCGGAAGGTCGCCGGCGGCGGGCGCCTGCGCCACGCCCTGCGGACGCCAGCTCTGAGCCGGGCCAGTTTTGACGGGAGGCGCCTGGCCGGCAGACTGGATCTGGGTCGATTGCAACGCGGCATTCCACTGCGGCACTTCGGCGATGAAGGTGGCGGCGTGGTCAGTCGATGCGGCAGGGCTGAGTGGCACGTTGGCCTGGAGCGGAGCCGATGTGGGCGGTGTGATCGAGAATTCGAAATGCGGAGTGGCGAGGGATCGTAGCCAGATGCGCGCGGGACGAGAATCAGGATCGGCCACAAAATCCTGACTCGTGATGAGCAGATGATCGCTGCCTGCGATGCGCACTTTCCAGGCGTATTTCGTCTCGCTCGCCGTGAGCACAACGAGCCGCAGCGCCGCGCCCGTGGAGGAAATCACGTCGATGGAGGAGTCGGGGGCGGGTTGGATGCCCGTAACATAGACGACGCCGGAATCGGTGATCGTTTTTCCGCTTGACACCTTTACGCTCCGGACAGTGGCCGCGTCGAAGGCGAATTCCGGCGCGATGCCGTGCTGGGCTTCAAAGTAGATGGTCTCTACACCCGAGTCTTCGAGACGCGTGAAGAGCTGCGCCGTGCTGTAGCGCAGCGTGATGCCGGCGAGACGAAGGTTGAAGGGCCAAATGAAGTACGCGCCCGAGGGTAGATCGATGGGATGGCGCGGAATGGCGAGTGTGGGGCCAGGCTTGCCTTCGGGGCCGGGCAGGCGAATCTGAAATTGCGCGGCGCGGCGCACGGGCATGGAGGCTCCGCGCACGTAGTTGTTGAAGAAGATGAATCCGGCGTCGCCGCGGGAGCGGACGGCAACGCGCGGAACCGAGAGATCGGCGGAGTTGCGAGGCTGCGCGCTGGGAGCGTGGACGGTCATGGGCGCGAGATCGGCGCCAAAATCATTCAGAAAATAGTCGAAGACCTTCAGCTTGCGAAGTGACGCGCGCTCCTGGCCGAACTCGCCGAGCGGCGCCTGAAAGTCGTAGGACTTGATGGGCAGATCGTTGGGATAGCCGGTTTCTTGCGATTCCTGCAACGTGGTGAGCTGGCCGTCGGGGTTTTCTCCGCCCTGGAACATATAGGTGCCGTAGAGATTGACGCCGGAGCCGAGCATGACGGGAACCACGGCGGCGATGTCGTCGGGCGCGATGATAGGGCGGCGGTGGTACGTGTCTTCGATGCCGCCGCCGATCTCCGCGGTGAGGTAGGGTAGGGAATCGGAGGCGGAGGGCAGAACGCCGGGCTCGCCGCGGCCGCGGGCGTCGTTGACATTGGCGGCCACGCGGCTTTGAAAGCGGAAGGCATAGACCTCGGCGGGTGGAAGCTTGGCGATGGAGCTGTCCCAGGGCGCGTCAGGATAGCCGCCGTAAACGGGAATGACAGCTTGCGGAGGCACCGCGGCGTCGTCCCAGCCGGTGACGAGATAAAGCGGCACGTCGAGGCCGCTCGAGAGGGCGGCCTTTTTGAGTTCGAGGATGTGCGCTTCGCCGGCACGTGGGCCGCGCTTTGAATACTCGTTCTCAAGCTGGATGGCGATGACGGGACCGCCGTCCTTCCAAAGCAAGCCCTTCAACTGCTTGCCAATCTGGCTGTACCAAGAGCGGACGGAGGCGAGATACACGGGATCGTTCTCGCGGGTCGGGCCCTGCTTGAGCACCCAGTCGGGCAATCCGCCGTTGCGCACCTCGGCGTGGTCCCAGGGGCCGATGCGCGCGATCAAATACATGCCGTGTTTGTTGCAAAGCTGGGCGAAGGCGCGAAGGTCGCGCTGGCCCGACCAGTCGAACTGGCCCCGGATCTCCTCGTGATGGATCCAGATGACGTAGGTGGAGATGACGTTGACGCCCGCGGCCTTCATCTTGAGGATTTCGTCTTCCCACTGGGCGCGCGGGTAGCGGGAAAAATGAAATTCTCCGGCCACGGGAAGCCAGGGCTTTCCGTCGAGAGTGAGGAAACGATTGTTCACGCCGAGGTTGACGCCGGAGGGAGTTGTTGCGGAGCTTTCGGCGTAGCGCGCCGGGCCGGGTTCGCGCCAGGGCTGGCTGGCATCGATGCGGATCGGCGTGGCGACGGCTTGCGCGTGAGACGGTGCGGGCGAAAGCGGCGCGGCGAGCAAAAGCGCTGCGGCCAGAACAAACCCGGCAATACTGAAAATCGAGGGTCTGAAGATCGGGGTCCGGCAGATTGGGGAACCCTCCGGGATGAATCGTATATAAGAAGACATTGCAATCAGCTCCGTGCCGCCAATCCTTTCTCGAGTGTGACATCGCAGCGTGGTCGTCGAGAAAGACCACTGTATTCCCCCGGAGCATTCTTTTGATCCGCCGAAAGTCGGATACGGGGAGGAATTTGTCCCGGTTTCTTGAATCGCTGGCCGGGACTCGCCGGTTCTCACGCTTTCGCGAAAGGCGCAAAAAGGATGGGGCACGCTCGAACGCGGACGGGGACGTCCGCGTTACAGCCGGCCGGGAGGCCGGCGCTACAAGTAGGACGCGAAAGGACGGGGCGGTTCGTACACGGGATTGACCTGCTTCGCGGTATACTGAGCGCCGCCGTGCATAGAGTAAGAACAATTGCCGCCTGGGTTGCGTCAGCCGCCTGTTTTGTGATGGGTGTGGGCGCCTGGGCTGAGGCGGAAACTGACGCTTTTGCCGGATACACGCGGCATATCTGGCAGGCTTCCGATGGGCTGCCCGAGCAGACGGTGCAAGCCTTTGCCCAGACGCGGGATGGATACCTGTGGATCGGGACCAGCGGCGGACTGGTGCGCTTCGATGGCGTCCACTTCACCGTATTCGATCGGCAGAATACGCCCGCGCTGCATGAGAGCAGCATTTTTTGCCTGATGGTGTCGCGCGATGGGGCACTTTGGATCGGAACCGAGGGCGGAGGGTTGGCGCGTTATGCGCAAGGGCAGTTCCGCTCATGGACTGCGCGCGAGGGGCTGAGCAACGACTTCGTCCGCTCGCTGGCCGAGGACGCCACAGGCAACATCTGGGCTGGGACGGATAACGGCTTGCTGCGCCTCAGTTCCGGAAGAGTTGGCGGCGGCCGGTTTGTGCGCGTGGATGGGACGGGCGATGTGCCGGCGCTGGCCGTGCACAAGATTTATCTGGATCGGGACGGCGGGTTGTGGGTGGGCGGATCGAAGCTGATTCGCATGAGCGGCGGGACCGTGACGGAATACACGATGCGCGGAGAGAGCAGCCAGAACCGTGTGAAGTCCATTGTGCAAACCCAGGATGGGACGATGTGGGTGGGCACGGTTTCAGGACTGAACCGCATGGCTCAAGGACAGAAGAGCTTCGAGCGCGTGGGCGGAATTACAGGGACGGTGCGGGTGTTGCGCCAGACCACGGATGGTGTACTGTGGATCGGCACCATCGGTCAGGGCGTGTACGAGTATCGCGCCGGCAGACTGACGCACATTACGGCCCCCCAGTCGCTGCCGAGCAACACGGTGCTGAACTTTTTTGAAGACGACGAGCGGAACTTCTGGATTGGGACGCAATCGGGAATGCTGCGGCTGACCGAGGCGCAGGTGAGCATTATTCCGCTGCCCAAGGCCAACGATTCCGACTTCGGGACAATTTATTTGGATCGCGACGGCAGCTTCTGGATCGGTTCGACGCTGCTGTTCCGGATGAAAGACGGCGCGGTGACGCCGACGCGATTGCCGGGGACAGGCGGCGACCACGTGCGCAACGTGTACCGCGACCGGGCCGGGGCACTGTGGGTGGGAACCGACGGCGACGGCGTGTACCGCATCGCAGAGGGCGAGACGACGCATCTGACGACCCGCGAGGGTATGTCGAACAATTTTGCCCGCGCCATGACGCAGGACCGCGACGGGAGCATGTGGGTTGCAGCCGACGAGGGGTTGAATCACATTCTCTGGGAGAGTGGGCGGCCGCGCATCGTGAGCTACCAGATGCGGGATGGACTGGCGTACTTCAGCACGCGCGCCCTGCTTGAAGATCGCAATGGCGATTTGTGGATCGGCACCGATCGCGGCGTGAGCCATCTGCGCGACGGCGTGTTTTTGAGCGATGCAGTGACGGCGGCGCTGGCGCAGACGAAGGTGTGGGCCATTCACGAAGACGCCGACGGGGGCTTGTGGTTTGGCACACGCAATAGCGGTCTGTACCGGTACCGCGAAGGGAAGCTGGCGCAGTTCACCGCCGCGGATGGACTGCCGGGCAATGCGATCTACCAGATTCTCGAGGATGCGGCAGGACACCTGTGGTTGAGCGGCCCCAACGGCGTGGCACTATTGAACCGCCACGAGCTGGATGCGCAAGCCGAGCGGCTCCCGCGCCATTTCGCGCTGACGTTTTACTCGACCGCCGATATGGCAGCCAACACGGAAATTTACGGAGGCACGCAGGCCTCGGGCTGCATCACGCCGCAGGGCGATGTGTGGTTCCCGAGCGATGTGGGGCCGCTGCATATTCTTTTCTTCAGTCGATCGGCTTTGCCGCCTCCGCCATTGTTCATACAGGGTGTGCTGGCGGACGGGCGGCCGGTGACGGCGGACGGTGAGGTGATTCTGCGGCCGGGAAACGGACGGCTCGAGTTCGACTTCACGCCCATTCAATTGCGTTCGCAGGACGGCCTGCGCTTCCGCTACATGCTGGAAGGCTTTGAAAAGAACTGGAGCGCACCCACGGCGGGGCGCACGGCCGATTACACCAATCTGCCGGCGGGCCGTTATCGCTTTCGCGTGGAGACCTTCGACGTGAGTAACCCCGATGCGGCGAGCGAGGCCACGATCGCGATCGTGCAGCGGCCGTTCTTCTATCGCACGTGGTGGTTCATGGCGGGATGCGTCGGGCTGATTACGCTGCTGGTGTTTGGCCTGTACCAATACCGGGTGCGGCAGGTGCGGGTGCGGTTCGAGGCGGTACTGGAGGAGCGCAGCCGCCTGGCGCGCGAGATGCACGATACGGTGATCCAGGGATGCACGGGAGTCTCGGCACTGCTGGAAGCGCAAGCGATGGAAGGCGAGACGGACAGCCGCGGAGCGGGGCTGATGGATTTCGCGCGGCAGCAGTTGCGCAACACAATTAATGAGGCTCGCGAGGCGATCTGGAACCTGCGCAAGCCGGACGATGCCGGCAGCCTGAGCGAAAAACTGGAAAGCATGACGCGCCTGGTGAGCAGCGAATTCCAGGTGCCCGTTACGTGGTCGATGAGCGGAACGCCCTTCGCGGTGACAGAGCCAGTGGCCCACGATCTGCTGATGGTGGCGCGCGAGGCGGTCTACAATGCGATGCTGCATGGCCATCCGTCGCGAGTAGGCGTGGCGCTCAGGTACAAGAGCAGCGAATTGGTTTTGGATCTTGGCGACGATGGCTGCGGATTCGATCCCCTGCAAATGGACGACGAGAACGGGCACCACTTCGGACTCAAAGGCATGAAGGAGCGGGTGGAGCGGTCGGCGGGGAAGTTCCATTTGGCGAGCGCGCCGGGGAAAGGCGTGCGCATTGGGGTGCGGGTGCCGCGGAAGTGAAAAGCAGAGAGCGAGGGAGCAAGGGAGCGAGGGAATAAGAAGACAGGGACTAAGCCGGTTCGAGGATCGATGTACCCAGGCTTTTTGCTTTCCCACCCTTTTCGCAAAAGCGCGAAAAGGATGGGGCACGGATGCGATGGGTATAGCTATTGTGGACTTGCTCTAGAGAATAGCAAGCAGTTTCTACGTCCAAGACCCGCGCCCCAGCGCACAAAAAGGCAGTCCGGGCCGTGAGGCCCGGACTGCACCGGAAACCATTCGTTAGAAAGTCAATTTCAGAGCGACCTGCATGACGCGAGGCGGGATGTTGCCCTATGGAATCGGCTCGCCTCGTTCATTCAGAGGCGTTCCGTAGCATGCATCCCTACGAAGGGGATGGGGATCGAGTTTTTGGGGCCAGACATATGGCGTGTGTCGAATGGGTCGTGTATTTCCCAGCACCAGCTCAATATTCCAGGAAGGCACGTTCTCTATCGGCAGTATCGAACCGTCCTCAGAGAAGCGCAGTGGGGGGCTCCAATACTGAAGATCGTGTCCCTTGATGCCGTCTGTTCGAGAGCGCCAAAGATCGGCGATCCAGATGAACTGTGGCCCTTGGGCAGTCGGGATGGTAGCAATGTAGGCTTGCTGAGCCGCGATGATAGGCTTGCCAGCGGCGTCGCGATTGATGTTGCCGATTTGCTTATAGGGTCCGAGCGGGTTGGTAGCAATGAGGACGCGCGCATCTGTTCCGGCGCTGCAAAAACAGCAAGTCAGGCCGAACACGACATAGTAATACTGGCCGCGGCGGAACAGCGCAGGGGCTTCGCACTGCTCACCGAGAACTGAACTTGATTCGCCGGTAGAGGAAAGATAATCCCCGGTCAAACGCTCGACGCGAATCGAATGGTTCTGCCCGATGACGGTATAGATGAAATATGCAGTATCGTCATCGTCAACAAACAGGCTTCCGTCTCCGGGGCGATCTTTCGCCTGCGAGAGCTGCACCTGCGTGTTCCGGACGGTGAATGGTCCTACAGGCGTGTCACTTGTGGCTACGCCGATTTCGCCGTCCCAAAGCCGTTTGTACCAGTTGTACCAAAGAACGTATTTGTGGGTTCTCCTGTTGTAGATGACGTAGGGGCGATAGTAAACGCCGTCCGGCGGCGACTTCAACAGTTCGCCTTCGAACTTCCAATGCGTGAGGTCGACTGAGCTGTACACGCGAAAGCGATTGTCGATCGTGTATCCAGCGGTCTTTCCGTATGCTTCACCGTATAGATAATAACGGCCCTCAAAGAAATGCAGACAGCCCCCGTGCGCATCGATGATGTTGCCGTCAACATCGCGTCGCGGCTCTGTGTTGCCGATGGTAACGATGCGCGTTTTCGACGGCGATTCCGCCTTCAGAAATGCAGCTGCACCTGCGAGAAGGAGCAGCGTCAGCAGCGGTCCGCGAAGGCTGTGCGATGCGGCACCTCCTTGCGCCTGCCGTCGCAAAGCAGGCGGCCGCAGGTCACAGGAGGAAGACTTCTTTACTACATCGGGCGTCTGCGTCCACATCGTGCTCATGGTCACTTCATTCAACATCTTCACTTCCATATTGTCGGCAACGAATGCCCTCAAATCATTTCCAGAGCAAGAAGATTCCAGTGCATGAATCCCTTGTGGCTCAGTGCTGCCCGAGTATCGGGATGATAGTACTCATTCAGTGAGCCGTTTTGCCTCAAGGTCTCTCGGCAAGAGGAGGATAGCATCACCTGGACCCAGGACTTCATCATGGAAATTGACACAAGCGGTCCGAGATGTTGCAGAGCATGTTATGGATTGGCTGAGGACAACTTCGGCCTTTCGAGTCTTCCAATGCTCCGCCAGGCTCAATCGAGATCAATCTCAGCAGAGAGAAAGTTCCGCGAATTATCGTGGAATCGCCGGCAGAGCATCAGGAGCCGTTGATCGATTAGGATTGCTCCAGGTGATCGCCAAATCGTTCGACTTCGAAGTTTGGATTTGCGCAGGAATACGCGGCATCGTGAAGTCGGCTCATGTTGGGGCTGCGTGCGGAGGAATTTGGAGAGTCAGCCCGCGAGTCAAACGCCGTGATCCTCCAGGGGAGATTTAATTCGATGTCCCAGGGATTACCAATCGACCGCAGAACTTTTTTGGAGGGCCTTGCGGTAACGTCCGCCGGTTTGTGGATTGGCATGGGCTCTCCGCGAGCTGTCGAGGGTGAATCGGCGCGGGACCTGGAGGAGAGCTTTGTGAAACCGCCCGCCTCCGCACAGCCGTGGGTTTACTGGTTCTGGATCAATGGCAATCTCACACGAGAGGGCATCACCGCCGATCTCGAGGCCATGAAAAGGGTGGGTATCGGTGGTGTCCTCATCATGGAAGTGGATGGGTCGCCGCAGGGCAAAATTGCGTTTGGGACCGAGGCTTGGAAAGAGATGTTCCGGTTCGCCTGCCTTGAGGCAAACCGCCTGGGTCTGGAAATCAACATGAATAATGATGCCGGCTGGGCTGGCAGCGGCGGGCCATGGATCACGCCCGAACTTTCGATGCAGCGGGTGCTATGGTCCGAAGTTGCAGTCGAAGGAGGGAGAGAATTTGACAGTGAGCTTCCCCAGCCTGAACCGCAGGCGGGGCGCAGGCGCAGATCCGAAGGATCCCCGTCGAAGGTTGCCGGAGGATCCGACTATTACAGCGACATCGCAGTGCTTGCGTTTCTTACTCCGCAAAATCCGTCGTACCGTCTAGAAGATATCGAATTCAAAGCCGATTTCGAGGCCGGATCGACTCCGCCAGGAATGGGTATGGGGATTCCGCTCCTCCCCATCCACTTTGATCCAGCACCAGCGGATTCCGTCATCGATCCGGATCGGATTCTCGATATTACCGCTCATTATCGGAATGGCCGCTTGACTTGGGAGGCGCCAGCAGGAATTTGGACCGTACTTCGATTCGGACACGGTTCGACGGGAGCATCCAACCACCCCTGTCCGCCGGCCGGCCAAGGCTTGGAGTGCGACAAACTGAGCAAAGCGGCGGTTGAACTTCACTTCCGGAATTTCATGGGAGAATTGCTGAAGCTAATCGGCCCGCTCAGCGGCAAGACGCTCGTCTCCACGCACGTCGATAGTTGGGAAGCTGGCGCGCAAAATTGGACTCCGCTATTCAGAGAAGAGTTCGAGAAGCGTCGCGGATACGACCTTTTGCCTTTTCTACCAGTGATGACAGGGAGGGCGGTGGGTAACTCCGAAATCTCCGAACGATTCCTGTGGGATCTCCGGAAGACGGTTTCCGATTTGATTGCGGAGAACTACTTCGGACATCTTCGCGCATTGGCGAATGCATCTGGCCTGCGCTTCTCCGCAGAGGCCTATGACGGGGACCCGATGGACGAGATGACAACCGCAGCCTATCTCGACGAGCCGCAAACGGAGTTCTGGTACCGGCGCGAGGATCAACCCCTGAATGAAGCAGGAGACTTCGGGAGTATCCATCGTTCCTACGCGTGGGCAGCGGCAATGGCTTCAGCCGCACATACCAACGGCAGGAAAATTCTGGCCAGCGAAGCCTTCACCGCAATGCCCGGCGAGAATTGGCTCGGCCACCCCGCAACACTCAAGCCCCTCGGCGATTGGGCATTGTGCATGGGAATCAATCGCTTGGTTTTTCACCGCTACGCCATGCAGCCGTTTCTGAATCGCAAGCCTGGCATGACGATGGCATTCTGGGGTCAGCACTATGAGCGCACCCAGACTTGGTGGGAAGAATCCAAGCCATGGCACGAATACCTCACCCGCTGCCAATACTTGCTGCGCCAGGGACTGTTCGTAGCGGATCTTCTGAATCTGCAGACTGAGGCAGCACCCAACCGGTTTATGCCGCCCGGCGTGGACATGAAGAATCCTGTTCCGCCTGACCCTCCGGGATACAACTTCGATGGCTGCACTGCGGACACGGTCAACAAGCGGATATCGATCAGAGAAGGCCGGATCGTGCTTCCTGATGGCATGAGTTACCGCTTGCTGGTTCTGCCGAAGGAAGGCGAACAAGTACAAGCAGGGTTGATGACACCAGAGCTGCTCAAGCGGATCGAGCAGCTTGTGAACGAAGGGATGACTGTGGTTGGGCCGCGGCCCCTCAAATCGCCAAGCCTGACCAACTATCCCAATTGCGATAAGGAACTGTCTGAAATCGCCGATAGGCTATGGGGCGGCGATGCGGCTCCGTCAGGCGATCGCAAAGTGGGCCTGGGCCGGGTCGTTTGGGGCTTCACGCCGCAGGAAGTTCTGACCGCGCAGGGCGTTCCTTCCGATTTCACGTGCGGAAACCCGGCTCCATTTCGCTACATCCACCGGCGAGCGGAAGACGGTACCGACATCTACTTTGTTGCCAATAAGAACAATCAGGCCGCGGAGGCAGTATGTTCCTTCAGAGTGAGCGGCCGCCGGCCAGAATTCTGGTGGCCAGAGAACGGACGCATCGAAAGGATAGCCGTCTATGAGGTTGCCGATGGAGTAACTCGTGTCCCGGTCATGCTCAACCAGTTCGGCTCCGTTTTTGTCGTTTTCCGCGCCGATCGCAAGCCGGAAGCAGACCGGGTTAAGGCAATCGTCCGCAACGGCAGAGTGCTCGAGGCCGGGTTTGGAAATATGATCCAGGTCAGTCGTCCACGGGACGGTTCATTCAGGAGCCTGGCGTGGCAATCGGGCCAATACGATTTACGGTTGGCGAACGGCAAAGAACACTCCATCGATGTTCCGATCTTGCCAAGAAGAGTTCGTATTGATGGGCCTTGGGAACTGCGGTTCACACCCGGCTGGGGCGCTCCGCCGCGGGTCCAACTCGCGGAATTGATGTCGTGGACTGAGCATTCCGATCCCGACATCAGGTATTTCTCAGGCCGAGCCACCTATACCAAGCAGATCCAAATTCCTTCGTCCATGGTGGACCCCGGCCGCGCCCTTTTTCTAAACCTGGGGGAGGTGGGCGTTATCGCCAGCGTGAAGCTTAACGGCAGGCAATTGGGTATTCTGTGGAGAGCCCCATTCGAGATCGATGTCACCGGCGCCGCGCGCGAAGGCGTCAATTCTTTGGAGGTGACGGTGGTCAACCTCTGGCCAAACAGAATCATCGGGGACGAACAACTGCCCGATGACTGCGAGTGGGTACCCTTCGCTGGCTTCGCGCAGCCTCCTTCCGTCGGGCAGGGAACGACTGCGGTTCAAGCTTCGCCGCCGGCAATGTACACGTTGCGGGCATTTCCACAATGGCTGCTAAACGGCAGACCGAGCCCAACAGGCCGCTATACGTTCAGCATCATCAAGGTCTGGAGCAAAGATAGCCCATTGCTCAGGTCAGGATTGCTGGGGCCTGTTGAATTAAACTCGGCCGCGGTCGTCTCATAGGACGACCTGGCAGCCCGAGTTAGTACGGCCGGTTTCGCGTGAAATCTTAGCCAGGAACCGCATTGATCCCAGCGCGAAATGTTACGGTCGCACGACAAGATTGTCGAACTGGATTCGGTTCCACTCCGTTCCCAGCGCAAACATGCCATGTGTGTGCGTGGAGTCCTCAACCGATGCCAGCGGGACGCCGTCAAGCGATGCTTTGATCGTTTGCCCCCTAACGCGTAATTCGAGACGATGCCACTGCCCGCGATCGATGCGAGCAGCGCCCGAAGCAAGTGTCGCCACCGGCTTCTTGTATCGCGCCGAGAACAACTCCCACTCACCGTCCGGTTTCACGCGCAGTATATAACCGCTCGGCCAGCGCGCGTGGTTATCCTGAAAAACATCCGCGGAGTCGATCCGTGCCATTACCGTTGCCGGGGCCTCACTCAAGAAATGAACATCGGCACCCACGGCATAATCGGTCCAGTTCACATCGCCAGCCAGCGTAAACGGATCGGGCACAGGTGCCCAGGGAATCGGCACCTGTGTGATCACCTGTTCCAGGCACTTGCCGGCACGGCCCGAGCACGGGTGAACCTCAAACGCTCCGTCTTGATCGGAGAGATACTTCGGCGCGCGCTCCAGTGCCGTACTCTCGAAATCGTCTGTGTAAGGAAAGGGAAACGGCGCGGCGGGCGGCGGCTCCGCGGTTCCCTTGCCTTGGCCGGTAGTTGTTGTTAGCGAATACAACGAATCTGGATCGAAGGTGAACTCGAATGCATTGCCCGTCGGCGCCACATCGGCAACGTGTTCAAAGGTACGAGTGTTATTCGTCTCCCATATATGAACCGTTGTTGCCGCAAGGCCGCCGGTGATACCGAACGAAACCCGCTGCGGCTGCTTTGCGCCAATTGTTTCCAGAACCACGCTCCAGTTCTTTCTGTCTGGCGACCGAAGAGACACGTACGTCCCCTTCTCCGGCAAGTAACCTGACGCGGAGTCGAGATATTGCCACCCCGGCTGCGCGAACTGTGTGGTGTGCGCCGTGGCCCAGATCGTTCCTTGAACCTCATAATTACCCGACCACGGCGTGTTGGCATACATCAGCCCCGAGTTCGGCGCAGCGAGAATGTCGTAATAGGATGTAATCGGGCTCCAGATTTCCGTGGCGGTCATCAAGCCCTCAAGGTAGTTGCGATTATAGAGGTGAGCAAGAATGCGCCCGCCAACAGGCCAGTCGCGGCTCAAAATCGGTCCGCCGCCGCCGTTCGGCTGGTCTTCGCTCGACCAGAGCGGTTTGTCTGTTTTGCGCGCAGGCTCGGTTGTTGTGATCGTGTCATTCAGAAGCGGGTAATGCACGCCGATCACGGCAACGTCGTTCGCCAAATCCGGATCCTTTAGCATCTCGTCGGCGATCGACCATTGCCCCGCGCCCTGGCCCGGATATTCATCGCAGCAGACGATCTTCGTTTTCAGATGCTCCTCGGCAAAACGCCGGTGAAGCTCCTTGATATAGGCGATGTTATAGACCATCTCGTTCCACGGTCCGGCGTAACGGATGTCCAGCCCGTAATCGTGCTTGGCCGTCTTGATAAAGTCGGCCATGTACGCGGCCATCTTAGGGGTGTAAAGCGACGGCCTGCCGCCTTGCGTCTCGCCAACCCACGCCGGCGCGCCCCAGGGAAGAATTTCCAGGATGATGTTGGGGTTGCGCTTGTGCGCTTCCTCCATCAGCCACCACTCGTAACCACGCGTTGCGTTGCGGTCCGCGGGATTACGCATGTGGCTTGGTTCGGAGCCGTCGGTCGAATTCACATCTGCGCCGATCTCCACCTTCAGATGCTGCAATGCCGCCCCATAACCGGGCTTGAAAAGATAGTCGAGAATCTGGCTACGCTGCGGCTCGGGATAATCGATAAGCAGACGCGAGGAAGCTCCGGCACTGGCAGCGCCGAGCCCATCAAAGACGCGTCCGCTGGCATCGCCGTCCAGCACCACCTGCGTCTGCTGGGCAAAGCCCGCGCCAAGCGAAAAAAACAATAGCCCTACCGCAAGAACGAAAGAATGCCGAACCGGCCGATCGACACACCCCTTATGAGCAACAATTTCCGAACTCATGACTCTCTTCTCTGTGATTCGGTTCTGCAGATGCGCGTCTCGATTTCTTCATGCGCCTTTCCGCATGTCTCTGGCAAGCGCAGATATGCAACAACTGAGCTAACGCGACTTGGCTTTCTTCTTTTTCTTCTTCAACGTCGCAGCATCCTCGTCTTTGAGCGCATATGGCCAGTTCGGTTTTGTAAAGGCGCCGCCGTCTACCCAAAGCGTTTGTCCAGTTACGTATGAGGCATGGTGGGAGGCTAAATACACTACTGCATTCCCAATGTCCTCAGGCGTCCCTACGCGTCCTAATGAAGCCTGATTCCCCCAAATTGCTGCGTATTGAGGATCCTCCTTACTCGTTCGATCGATTAATACGGCGCCAGGCGCAACGCAGTTCACACGAATTCGATATCTCCCCAATTCTATTGCGGCAATCTTGGTAAGCATCTCAATCCCTCCCTTGCTTGCGCTGTAAGCCACAAGTCTCGGGAATGGTAGCTTATTGCAGCCTGAGCCGATGTTGATGATCGATCCACCGTTGGTTCGCTTCATCCAGCGTCCTGCTGCCTGAAGGCACCTGAACGACCCGCCTAGATTCGTCTCGATATCTCGATTCCAGTCGGATTCCTTCAATTCCAGCAAGGGGGCCCATGTCTGCGTGGCTGCGTTATTTACCAAAATGTCCAGCTTTTCGAAGCGCTTCGCGAGAAGCGCAAACATTCGATTCACTTGTGCAGCCGAACGAATGTCACCGTGCACTTTGAACGCCTCTCCGCCCCACGCTGCGATCTCGTCAACGACTTGCTGTGCAAGCTCTGGATGGGTGCGATAATTCACTGCGACAGCGCATCCGGCCCTTGCAAGTTCGATGGCAATTCCTTTGCCTAACCCCTGAGCGGCTCCCGTTACAAGCGCGGTCATTCCCTTGAGCGTCTTGTCAGGGGCGCAGCTCGGAGCTGAGGGCGCTGCCCTTGGTTTGATTGAAGCCACTGTTTCCCTAGCCAAATCCTTGATCTCCTTCCCTTCGCCAAAAACTATAAGCATATTCCGGATTTGCGTAAAGCCATTTCGAAAGAGTATCGCCGATACTGACACTTCCGATGTGCGTGAGGTCGACACTTAGGATCAATGAATCGCTTTGGGAGTGACTCTCAATCGGAGGAGCTGTACGACATCCACACGCTCATCGAGGGGCCGCGTGGACCGCTGCCCATCCCCGAGTCGATGTTGCGTACGTGACCATCAGGCGATCTGTTCGGCTTGAGCCAGGATGCCTACACTGGAATGATCTGTTTTGTTATCTATGGCGTTTTTCTCAACGCCACCAAATGGCTCTCCAATGGCACATCACCCTCGACCCTAACTCGTATCACCGCCTCAAACGTCGGAAGTGGATCCTTGCTGGTGGCGCCGAGTTTCCCGACGAGGTCAGCGAGCTGTGACGGGTCACAGACGAATTCCGCAGCAGCCTGAGTCGTCAAGGTCGACGTGCCCTCTAAGATCAGGACTCTACGGGAAGGATCCAGTCCGGGAGCGAGGGCGATAATAGCGTAATCCTCACCATTCCACATCGGCGAGGAGGGAAAATCGGCCAGCTCACCCGCACGCGGATGGAGAGAGACCACGCCAGAACGATGTTGCGGGTCCGCCGGCAGCATTCCAAACACGAACTCATGAGTGGAAAGAATCTTGCCAAGGGGAGGGTTTTCTGTCGGTGAGCCGAGGAAGATAAGGTTTCTGTGAGCCGCCTCATCTAGAGTGAAGAGTCCGCTTCGCTTGAGCCGGAACTGGCGGCCGAATTGATCGAACAAGATGCCCAGCCGGACCGCTCCCACCACTTCGCCAACGCCGGTGTAATGTTCCGAGACCGCGCTTTGCTGATCGCGCACAGGATCGAAATACCGCATGCCTGTCATCGGGCTTCCGACAAATGCGGCATTGCTGTAAACGATGTACGGGCCATCCTGATCGTGCAGGAAGGGTTCCCAGAAAATCATCATGGCCGGAGAAACCGCATCGGACCTGAGATCAGCGTGCTTGTTGGGCTTTCCAAACGCGTAGATCAGGACAGCGGTCAGCAGGGAACTGAAAACAGCAACCAGGCAAAGGATGGCGAGAACGCGGGGCTGCAGGATGAAGCGACGGCGGGTCTTTGCGGGTACGGCGGTCGCGGCGGATGGATCATCTACCGGTCTTTGTTCGAACGAGAGGGCGTACCCGCCTTTAGGCAAGTGGATAATCACCGGATCGCTGCCGCCTACCGATTCGTAATACTCGGCCAGCTTGTTGCGCAATCTTGCTACCTGAACCCGGACACAGGCATCGGTCTGCGGATCGAAATCCGGGGGACGGCCCAGAACTTCCGTGGCGATCTGATACTCCTTCAGGTGATCGGCAGGCGAATTCAAGGTTCGGTCCGCCAGATATCGCAGAAGCTTTGACAGAGCCTCCGAGCCATGAAAAAGAGAACCTCTGGCGACACGGTCAACCTGAGCAAGGTTTTCCTTCGTGGATGAAGGGACTTCTTGCCGAGGAAAACCGAAATGTAACATGGCGGTAACGTTTGCCGTTAAAGACTTTAACAACATGGACTTGCCTCTATCAGCTACACCTAACGGAATGAAACCCACGAGCAACTTGCCGTCTGTGAATCTGTTCAGCTAGGGTTCCAGTTGCTTCCGTGAACCGGCATGAATTCTCGCATTCCGCGGTAAGATTTGCAACCATTGGAGGCTGAGTTCAATCGCGTCAGTCAGGGCGCCGAATCACGAACGCATGAGGGGAAACGGAACCACGGGGTTGCCAGCGGGCGACAGGATGGCCCAGACAAGGGCGCCGCTCCGAGGGTAGTCCCTGGTTCTGCAGGCTGAAGCTTAAGGGGTGTAAGCATTCCAATGGAGTGGCTTGACTCAGGTCTGCTCAAGGCCATGGGTTCGGCCCTATCAGACGCAGCGTCACAAGTTTCCGAAAGAATGAGGAGGAATCACGATGCAGTTTTCAATGAGGCCCGTACTGGCAATCCTGCTGCTTCTAGCATTTGGGAGTGTGTCGCAGCTATGTCTGGCTCAATTCAACAGCAGCGTGGAAGGCACAATCAGCGATCAGACTGGAGCGGTCGTGCCAAACGCTCAAGTGACTCTCCGTAGTGTAGCAACGGGGATCGACCTTAGCGGCAATACGAGCGGCGTAGGCTTTTACAGATTCAGCGGGGTAGGCCCCGGTGACTATGTGGTCATCGTCGACGCGAAGGGATTCACGAAAAAGGAAATCAAAGCACAGGTCAACCAGGACGAAGTCCTCGCGGTGAACGCTTCGCTTTCTCTTACGGGAACCAAAGCCGTAGTGACAGTGACCGCAGTTGCCGACGAACTAAATCCCGATGAGACGCGTCTGCAAACCACGCTTGAGGCGGGTCAGATCGAGAACCTTCCTCTGCAGAACGGGAGCGTGCTTGAGACGGTGCGGATTGCACCAGGCGTCACAGGAATCGACGAGGATCGCTCGCTGTCAATTGTCGCGATCAATGGCAATGGCATGAGTGCTCAGGCCGACGGACGGCCTAACTCCGGCAGCGCCTACGAGCTTGACGGCGTCAGCATCCAGGATAACACCGGCTACGCCGCCGGCCCGGTCCGCTACATAACTTTTGAGCCGGCTGAAGATATGGTTCAAGAGGTCGCTCTCGAAGTCAACTCGTATTCCGTCGACTGGGGCGGCGCCTCATCGATGAAAGTGAATATAACCACCAAGGGCGGCACCAACAAATTCCACGGAGCCCTCGGCGACCGGTACAGCGGACGCGGCCTGAACGCGACTGGCGATTTTGTCCCTTCCGCGCTCCCGAATTTCCGTCGGTGGTACAGCGGAAGCGTTGGCGGTCCGATCTGGAAGGATAAGACTTTCTTCTTCTTTTCCTACCTGCATCAGACTCAAGTCTCTGCCCTTAATGGCATTCAAGTCCAGGCGGACAATGCCTTTACCGGGACATGGGCTCCTGCAAACTTCCCCAACGGCGTGAACGTGAAAAACCTGCTCGCACCATTCCCGCTCGGTAATGCCACGGGAGGCCAATCGTCGATAGATACAATTCTCTCCGTGGTAACTACCGCGCAGCAGATGTACGGGACCTCCACACCAAACGTGTGCCAGGTGCCCAAAGGGGCCGGCTTCGTTTCAATTCCATGCAATATGCCTATTAACGATTCCGTCGATCAAGCCCAGGCTCCAAGAGTCAATGGATACCAGATTGATGGGCGCATCGATCAATACTTCCACGGTGGCAAGGATCGCATTTACGGCGCATACGTGCTGGAGCCTCAGGTATCTGACTTCCTCTGGTCCCGGCCGGGTTTCAACTCCACCACTCCCGGTGGATCCCGTTACGTGAACTTCAACTACTCCCACATCTTCACGCCCAACCTGATCAGCCAGACGTCCATCAGCGCTGTGCGCTTTTACAACGCCTTCACCTCCAGCCCGGCCAACACAATCCCCTTCCTTACGGCGCCATTCGCCGGAGATTGGATTCTCGATTACTTCGGTACGCCGGCCACGCCCAATAATTCAAAGTCCCACAACTATCAACTCCACGAGGACGTGACCTGGACTCATGGCAGGCACAACGTCAAGGCGGGTTTACTGGTTGCGCACATGGATAACTACCAGAACAATGCAGGCTATCTTTCCAAGCCGCAAGATGTTTTTTACTTTGGCAACTTCTGTTTTTGCAACTATAACGCCCTGCTGAACGACTCGGTGTCGTCCTACGGTCTCGACACCTTGTCCGGCACAACCGGCAAGTATCTGGGCAATATTGTGGGATCCCAGGTACTGCAAGTCGGAGCCTATGCCCAGGATGACTGGAAAGTTAAGCCAAATCTCTTGGTCACCCTCGGTCTGCGCTGGGACAACTACGGCAACCCATCAAACTACGGGAACGGCTCGCTGCCGTGGCTCGGCATGATCTCGTCGGCAGGATCTACGCTGCAACAGAACATCGCCAATGACAACATTTCTACGGGCGCAGTTAGCAACGCGTTTGGTTCTCCCCAGGACATCAACTTGCTGCCCCGCGTTGGCTTCGCATGGACGCCTTTCCCGAATCGCAGGCTCACAGTTCATGGCGGCGTCGGATTGTATGAAGACGCTATGAACCTTGGCGGCGTAGTGAACGGGTTGGCGTCCAACTCTCCCAGTTACCTTAACCTGAGCTTCTCTGTTTACAACCCCCCGGGGCCCACCAGCGACGTGGACGTGAATAACCTCTACGGAACCAACGCGAATATCGCGTCCCCGTATGGCCGCACATACACACATCCAAACATCGTTCCCACGGGCGTTGACAGCCACGGTGAAATCATTTTCAACGGCGGTACTTTGGCCAGTCAACTTACTGCAGTGTTTCCCAACTTGAAACCGCAAAAGACCTCTCAGTACAGCCTTCAGGTGGAGCAACAGCTAACTCACAACCTGATTGCCGGCGTGGGTTACTCCGGGTCGTTCTCGTGGAACCAGTACACGAGCGGGGACTACAATACCTTCCCGGGCGACTTGATTGTGAATCACGGCACCGAGGACCGGCTTTCCAGTGAGTGGGAAGGCATCTACCAAACCACGGGCGTTCTGAGCGGCAACTACAATGCCCTCATGCTGACTGCCCGTCAGAACTATCACCGTTTGAGCTGGCAGGCAGCTTACACCTGGGCAAAGACTCTCACCTATGGAGGTTCCACGGTGACCGGCTTCTCCAGCGGCGCTGCCACCTCTGTCAACACTGTCGCCAACATCTATGACCCGGAACACTATCATGGTCCGGCCCTAGCTTCAGTTCCACGGAGCTTCAACGGAAGCGTGGCCTACGAATTTCCAGGAAGGGGCCTGCACAACTTTTATGAGAAGGCCCTTTTGGGAGGTTGGGAAATCAGTGCCGTTACAACGGCACAGGCGGGAAATCCTTTCTCGATCGTAACATCCGTTCCGTTTAACGCCTCAGGTGATACTACCAACCCCGCGCATGCCGGAGATTATCTGGCCAACGGATACAACGACAATCTGGTCAACGTGCCCGCCGATATTAAGAAGAAAGGATACACCCGCGCCGACTTCAAGGCAGGCATCTTTAGCAAATACGGATTCACAAGCACCAACACTCCTACCTACACCAATGCGGCGGCTCAAGGGGCGCCATTTACCAACCCTGTTGGATACGGAGTCAATCCCGTCTACAGCAACCAGGGACTCAACAGCTTCTACGGACCTGGTTACCTGGGGCTCGATAGCGCGCTGCACAAAAAGGTGCTTCTGCCTTGGTTCGGTAAAGAAGGTGAAAGCACTTTGACGATGGGCATTGAGGGGTCCAACATACTCAACCGTGTGAACCTTGCAATGCCTTCGTCAACCGACCTGGGCAATATCTCCGGCCTTGGTGTTTCAAATTCCACCTACCAAGCCCGCATCTTCCAGGTTATGGGCAGGTTCCAGTTCTAGACGGGACAAGTCCAGCCCGCATTATTGCTCATGCAGCCAAGGGCGCTATGTCTTGGCTGCATGAGCGGTATCGCACCGGACATGGTCCGGCAACCGGCTGGCGATCGCCGACTCATCTCGTTCCACCGCAATCGCCGCCTTTCGTTGACAGCTTGTGTCGCCTCTCTCCGGATCAACACAACGTTCTGGTGTCGTTTGAAGTGATGTGTTCTGAATCAAGATAAGATCGAGTCCATTAATGAAAAGACACGTCTTTATCCCTTTCTTTGGAATATTCCTGGCTACGTGTGGTCTGGCGCAGTCTACCAGCGAGACCTCTTCCTCTCAGGCTCTGACTCTGCCGGTCTGGCCCGGCACGGCGCCTGGCGCGCAGTCGAATCCGGAAGCAGAAACGACAACATCTTCAAGCAAGGATAACTACGTGGCAGGGGAGCCTGTAACTCTGCTAAGTAATGTTTCCGAGCCCACAATCACCCTGTATTTCTCAAGAGTGAAAAACAGCGGCGCTGCCGTGGTGGTATTTCCGGGTGGCGGATACAAGGTGTTGGCGATTGACTTGGAGGGAACAGAGGTCTGCACATGGCTAACGTCTGCGGGCGTGAACTGCATTTTGCTCAGATATAGAGTTCCCGGCTCTGGCCCGTATCCGGAGTCGGAGGCGGCGCTGCAGGATGCACAGCGTGCCATGAGACTCGTGCGCTACCACGCGGCGGCATGGGGCATCGATCCACGTCGCATCGGGGTACTCGGGTTTTCCGCCGGCGGCCACCTTTCCGCCGCCCTGAGCATTCACTTCGATCAGCAAACCTATACGGGAGTTGACGCCGCCGACAAGTTGAGCTGTCGGCCCGACTTTTCGATCCTGGTCTATCCGGCGTTTCTGGTATTGCCCGAGCAGCATTTTCTGCTTCGCCCCGACCTTCGGCCGTCCGCTCACACGCCGCCGACATTCATCGTACAAGCTGAAAATGATCCGGTTCATGTCGAAAACGCGATTGCCTATTTTCTCGCTTTGAAAAATGCTGGGGTTGCCGCGGAGTTGCGCATATATGCGCAGGGCGGCCACGGTTTCGGGTTGCGCAGGACTGGCCTGCCAATTACGCGCTGGCCAGACGCGGCAAAAACGTGGCTGCATACCATCGGAGTGCTTCGATAGCAAAGTGTGAGATGTGCGGTAACACATCATCGGGTATTTCGAAGTGCGCATAAGTTCCAAGAGATGTGTCATGAGCCAAAGTGAGTGGGAGCAATCATAAATGCATGGAGCGAGCTGCATAAGAGTGTGGGTCAGGACTCTGGGGATGTGGGCTGGGGCAATTTCGGGAGTGTGGTTTGCGGGGCAATTGCTGGTGTGTTCGGCGTTGTTGGCGCAGCAGCCTGCTTCCGCAAGAGAGAACGACATTCGCATTGATCGCATTCTGCGCCAGATGACGCTCGACGAGAAGATCCAATTGCTGCATGGAACCGGGGAGGACGCGCTGAGCGGCCAGGGGCAGGCAGGGTACGTGGAAGGAATCCCGCGCCTCGGCATCCCCTCGCTGCGATTGGCGGACGGACCACCAGGAGTTCTGACCCGCATTCCGGCGGCGGCTCCCACAGCCACGATGGGTCTGGCCGCAACCTTTAGTGCGACCGATGCGCGGTTGAACGGCAAGCTCGTCGCTGATGAAGCGAGGGCGCGCGGGATCGATGTAGTGCTCGAACCCTTCATTAATATCGCCCGCGACTTCGGCTGGCCGCGCGCATACAACACCTATGGCGAAGATCCGTTGCTTTCTGGAATCATCGCCGCTGAATTCATCAGAGGTGTGCAGAGCCAGGGTGTGATGGCCCAGGCCAAGCACTTTATCGGATACGACACAGATGGCGTCGAGGTTCAGATCGGCGAACAAGCTCTGCACGAGATTTATGCTGAGCCGTTTGCCTATGCGGTGCATGCGGGCGTTTCCTCGATCATGTGTTCGTATAACCGGATCAATGGACCCTACTCCTGCGGAAGCTCGAAGACTCTGGAGGGGATTCTCAAGGGGGAGCTGGAATTCAAGGGTTTTGTCACGTCAGACTGGGGGGCGACGCACAGCACCGACTTCATCAACGCGGGTCTGGATATGGAGATGCCAGGCCCGTTGCCGGAACCGGAAACAACCCCGTCGTATTTTGTTCTGAATCCGCCGCGCGAGGCGGAGGCGAGTGGACAAGCAGAGGGTCCGGCGATCACCGAAGGCGGCCTGCCGGAGGAGCCTCTTGCGCAGGTGGCAAATAGCGTCAAGACATCTCATCCCAAGCCGACGATCGATTTGAAAGAGCTTGTAACCGAGGGTGTGGTGTCACAGAAAATGGTTGATGACGCGGCGCGGCGCGTGTTGTTTGAGATGAGCCGCTTCGGGTTGCTCGATCGAGAGAGTGAACCGAGGGCCGGGGTGCACTCCTCAACGTTGTCTGCCGGCGATTTGGCGATCCTTCGTAAAACGGCCGTCGATGCAGCGGTGCTGCTCAAAAACCAGGATCGGATGCTTCCTCTCACGCCCGAGGCACTGAACGACATTGTGCTCATCGGTCCAGGAGCGGGACAACTGGTGGCTGTCGGCCAAGTTGGCGAAAAGGCGGTCGGCTTGCCTGAACTTGAAGTTAGTCCACTGGCTGCGCTGCGCAAGGAAGCAGGTCCCGCCGCGCATATTGACTTTGCAGTGGCCGACGATATGGACGGGGCTCCCATCCCTTCGCAGTATTTCTCTCATTTTGGTGAGCCGGGTGTTGAGCGGCGCGAGTTCAAAGAAACCGCTGTTCATATTGACTCGAGCATCAACTTTACCAGCGCAGGCCATAATGCCTTGTCACCCAGAGAAAGCATTGTGTGGACCGGCATGCTGACAGTGCCCGAGTCCGGTACATATCGGATCCATCTACAATTGCTCGGCTGCTACGGGAAGCTCAAGATTGACGACCAGGTGATCGCAAAAAACTGGTTCAACTGGGTGCATGGGGAGATCGTGCAGCCGGGACAGGACAACATCTTTCCCACCAGCGACGGGCTGGACAATATGCGCGCCGCCGTGGCGTTGAAGGCTGGTCCTCATCGTATTCGCGTTGAAGTGGACCCTGACAGCTCGAATCAGCCGACGCAGGTGCGCTTGAACTGGGTGACTCCGCAGCAACAAGCCCGCAATTACCGGATGGCGGTGGACGCGGCACGGCACGCAAAGGTCGCCGTGGTGTTTGCATGGAGCAGGCTGCGTCCCGACTTTGGCCTGCCCGGCGATCAGGACAAGCTCATCGCCGACGTTGCCAGGGAAAATCCGAATACGATCGTGGTGCTGAATGTCAGCCAGCCAGTGGCGCTCCCCTGGCTGGATCAAGTGAAGGCTGTTCTCCAGATGTGGTGGCCCGGCGACGAGGGGGGATGGGCGACGGCCGATCTTCTGCTGGGGCACGCGAATCCGGCGGGACGCTTGCCTTTCACCTGGCCGCGTCACGCACAGGACATGCCTGCGGCAGATCCGTCCTATCCGGAACGAAGCAGCGAAGGGATGAACGGCGTGACAACGTACTCGGAAGGCATCTTTGTCGGCTATCGCTGGTTCGACAGCCGAAAGATCGATCCGTTGTTCCCCTTCGGTTTTGGCCTCTCGTATACGTCATTTGCTTACTCGGATCTTCACGTCGAACGCGCAGCGGATGGAAGCGCGGACGTGCATTTCAAAGTTAGGAACACAGGGCGCCACGCAGGGGACGAGGTGGCGCAGGTGTATCTGGGCGCTCCCAAGATTCCTCCTACCGGCGCGCAGTTTGCTGTGCGTGCTCTGGGTGGATTCAAACGTGTTTCGTTGCAACCTGGTGAATCGAGCGAATTGAGCATCCACCTGGAGCCGCGAAGATTCGAGTATTGGGCGACGGCGGACAGCAAATGGCATACGGCCAGCGGCGAGCGCATGATTTCGGTTGGTCCTACGTCGCGCGATTCGCGGCTTGAAACCTCTTTTACAGAACAGCCTTAGCCGGTGACCGCGCTGCGATCCGGAACGCGGTCTCTAGCGGCGGAAAAGATAACGGTGCATTTACATGCGGCATCCGCGCGTTGGATGATTCAGTGGTCGACTTTGCTTGGAGTGTGTCTGTCCGGTGCCTTGCCGGCCTGCGGTCAGGCTCTACCCCAAAGTCAAGAGGCACGGACGCGCTGGACGGCGGAGTGGATATCGGATCCGTCTGCTCCGCTGCGCGAGCCGGCGGTCTTCCATTTTCGCAAAGAAATTAACCTGGCCACCCAGCCGCGTCACTTCATCGTGAAGGTGAGCGCGGACAATCGATTTGTGCTTTATGTCAATGGCATCCGAATCGGAGATGGTCCGGCTCGCGGCGATCTTCTGCACTGGCGCTATGAAACCTTCGATTTGGCGTCGGCGCTGCACGCAGGCGAAAACAGCATTGGCGCGACAGTATGGAACTTCGGCATCTATGCTCCTCTGGCGCAGATAAGCAACCGGACCGCGTTTCTGATGCAGGGAGATACCGAGGCCGAATCCTCGGTGGACACCGACGGTTCGTGGCAGGTGGAGACGGAGCCGGGGTTTACCTTTATTCCGCGCAAGGCAAATGGGTTTTGGTTTTATTGGGCCGCCGATCCGGGCGAGCATCTCGATGGACATAGATACGACTGGGATTGGAGGAGCGACCGGACAAGCTCTACGTCACATTGGTTAGCCGCTGCAGGAGCGATACGCGAGTCCATCTATCCACAGACTTCGCGGCCAAGCCCACCCGATGCAACTCCTGCCAATCCATGGATGCTGACCCCGGACACGCTGCCGCCGATGGAATACGCGGCTGCGCCCGTGGGTGAAGTAGTTCGCACAAACCTGCCTGCGGCGAACGCATTTCCTGCGGCGCCCGTTGTGGTAGCCCCGCACTCCTTGGTAGAAATTCTTCTCGACCGAAGGACGATGATTACGGGTTATCCCCAACTGGTGGTCAGTGGCGGAGGTGATGCCCAGATTGAAATCGGCTATACGGAAGCGCTGTACGACAAAAATCAGCTCCGGGGAAACCGGAACGAGGTGGGCGACAGGGAGGTACTGGGATTGTTCGACGAGTTTCTGCCCGACGGAGGACAGAGACGCGTCTTCGAGCCACTCTGGTGGAGAACATGGCGATATCTGCAACTGACGATCAAAACCGACGATGCTCCGCTGACGCTGGAGCGGCTGAGCGCACATTTCAGTGCCTATCCATTTAGAGAGGAAGCCCGCTTTGCATCCAGCGATCCGGAACTGGAGCGCATATGGGAGATTTGCTGGCGCACAGCGCGGCTGGGAGCACATGAAACTTACATGGACACTCCTTTCTGGGAGCAGCTCCAGTACGTTGACGACACACGCATCCAGGCTCTCATCTCCTATACCATTGCAGGTGATGACCGGCTGGCGGTGCAGGCTCTGCGGGCCTTCGACGCGTCTCGAGTACCGGAAGGGCTGACGCAGAGCCGCTATCCGAGCTCGCTGCCCCAATTCATTCCCAACTTTTCGCTGAGCTACATTGACATGCTCCACGATTACTGGATGTACCGGCCCGATCGGGAAGTCCTGCGCGATCTGCTGCCGGGAACACGCTCTATTCTGGAATGGTTCTTCCGTCGCCAACGCGCCGACGGATTTCTCGAGAAGCTGCCGTACTGGGTGGCAATCGACTCCCCGCGCGGCATCGATGATTTTCCCCGCATAGATCGCGTGGGCAGATCAGCGCTGGTGACGCTGTTGTTTGTAGAAGCGCTCCAGGACGCTGCCGATCTGGAAGATGCGTTGGGCGATAAGTCGCTAGCCGTGCGGTATAGACGTGCTGCCGGGCGTGACTCTGCCGTCGTTTACCGCGCATGCTGGGACGCGAGAGTGAATCTGCTGGCCGATACTCCCGATAAGAACAGTTACAGCCAGCACACCAACATCCACGGAGTTCTGACCGGAGCTATTCCGGAAGCGAAACAAAAGCTGGTGGTCGAGAAACTTCTCGCCACGCATTCCGGTGAGCGCCTGGGCGATGCCGATGTGGCGATGGCCAGCATTCACTATCAGTACTACTTATCCCGCGCCATCGACAAGGTAGGCGGAGATTATCTGGTCACTCTAACTCCCTGGCATAGAATGCTTGCACTCGGCTTGACCACCACTCCCGAGTACGAAGATCCCACCCGCTCCGATACACATGCCTGGAGCGCTCATCCCATTTACGATTTATTGACGATCGTTGCCGGAATTCATCCGGCCACGCCGGGGTTTACTGCAGTGCGGATTGAACCTCATCCGGGAACACTTAATCACTTCGACGCTTCCATGCCGCATCCCCAGGGCACGATCCGCGTCCGATTCGAACACTGGGCAGATCGCGACCAATTCACTGTTGATCTACCACCTTCTCTTAACGGCTCCCTGAATTGGAATGGGCAAAGCTATCCGTTGCATGGCGGCAACCAGAAGGTGACAGTGCCTGACACTGCCATTCCATCACCGGAGAAAGAGAGATGATCTCAACTGATAAGAAGGCTAGGATTGCTCACTCTGTCTCCTGTCGCGCTACACTAGCTGATCAATCGCTAGAGAGTGACGGGAGGCCCATGCGAATGACAATCGTTTCACCAGATGGATCGCGCAGGGGCGCACATTCACGCGATATTGCTGTGCAGATACAGGAGCATCGAAATGAATCCTCGATGGAGTGGAGAACGAGTAGATTTGGGATATTGCTTGCGGCTCTTTTTGTCTTTCTGATGAGTCTTCGCGCAGGGATTGCTCAAAAAGCGGTTGTCGCGATGGATCTAGGGCCAGCAGCCAGTCACGAGCCGATCACCGAATCAGACTGGCTGGAAGGCACCACACTTAGCCAGTTTCTGCCGGCAAATGGACTCAATAGCCGCGTAACTCCTGCTACGGTGTCCATCGGCTGGGACACGAAAGCAACCTACGTTCGTTTTCGCTGTGAAGACCCCGACCCCATTTATAGAAACGGAGAGAGGCTGAGGAGAAGCGATCGCGTTGAAGTCGCCGTCGTCCCGCCAGGCGGACATCAGCAAGATCTTCGGCAATACTCGGTTGATGAAGATGGTGTCGCTTCGGAGAGCTACAAAGGGGAGAAAACAGATCTTCACGACGCGACAGTTAGTGTCGGGGTGGCGAACTGGACCGCTGAGATCACGATTCCGTGGACGGAAATAGGGGGAGTGCCGACTAAACCCTTTCTCATGCAACTGTCGCGTGTTCGCGGGATCACGGGTGAAGTGTTGAGCCCATCTGCTGTTGATTTTCACGATGGCCCCATTAACACTGAGCGCGGGCCTGCGGCAATCGACGAATTCATTGAGGTGTCGCTCGGGGGCGCAAGAAGGACTTACTCTGCGGGAGCGGGGCTAATTACGCTACCATCCGGTGTGCGGCGTTGGGAGCGCAGGTCTATCCTGAACCATATCGGTGTCGAAGAACGCAAGCAGATTGCGGCGCTTCAAGAGAAGCTGGCCTCACAGCCGACATCCGAAGCTAATCTCGAAGATCGAGTCCGACTCGCGGAGATCTGGTATGACCTTCTGGATATGGAGGGATTTAGTTTCCATTATGACAGTGGCGCCTGGATACTTGCGCCCGGCGATCTCGATCCATGGACTGCGCGCCATCAATTCAATGATCGCCTGGCTGCGGGTGATATTGCAGGAGCCTGCCGCATCCTCAATGCGCTTCTTCAGCACTTCGATAGAGTTACCAAAGCCTGGTTTGCGGATGGCACTCCAGGCGATGTAAGAGACGAGGGCTGGGCTTCACTTAGCTCCATTCTATCTGTCTCACAGTTAGGCGACGAACTTATACTTCACGGACGCACCGAGCACGGGGCAATTGATCTCTCTGTGTCATTTCCTGCCATCGGAGGTATGCGATTGCATGGACCCAGGAAAGGAGTGTTCTCCCCCCCAACACTATCAAAGCTTCAACTTACGATGGACACGGACGGAGTTACTGCTTCTGCCCGCGACCTCACCGTGAAAGTCACCACTGGAGACACTTGGCGCATCAGTCTAGAAAGGAGCGAACATTCGGGCAGTTTCTGGAGTGTGGGACGGGGAGATCTGAGGATCTATTTGAATCCAAGCGGTGAAGCGAAGGGGATCGAAATAGCCGGACCACTGAAGCCTGAGGAGGAAATATTCGGTCTCGGAGAGCGATTCGACTCAATCAACCAGCGCGGCAAGACGCTTACTCTCTGGGAGCTCGACGCCTGGGACTCCACGGCCATGGGAGGTCTAAGCAACCAGGCCTATAAACCCATCCCTTTATGGCACAGTACCACTGGATATTCGGCGTTCTGGAATACGAGCTATGAAATCCGTGCCGACTTTGGATCTGATCGGCCGGATCGTTATCGCCTTGTTGCGCACGGCGCTGTGCTTGATCTGTATATTTGGCCCGGCGATTACACGACGACGGTGCAGGAATACACCGAACTGACTGGTAGACCTCTCTTGCCGCCTGTCTGGTCGTTTGAGCCGTGGATGGGGGGAGGAGGCGGTCGATGGTCCGAGGAGCGGTGGCAATCGCCCGTGGAGACCATGCTCGATGTTGTTGCTCGCTTCAGTAATCTCGACATTCCACATTCCAGCATTTACGCAGAGGGGCCGGGGAGCAGCGAGCCGCTGCTCTATAGAAAACTGGAACCGCGAGGCATCTACGTTCTTACATGGGGACGCAGCCAGGCAACTGACTGGAGCATGGAGCAGATCCAGACCGCGTTGCCCAATGTAGGGGAAGCACAGCTACCCCTCATGCGGCTTACGAACGGCGAAGTGTACACTTTTCCGCAGAGCAACCTATTGCATTACCAATTCCCTTACATCGACTTTACAAATCCAACTGCGATCGATTTGGTGCGTGCATATTGGAAACGTCGGCTGGACCTGGGCGTAGCTGGCACCATGGTTGACTTCGCCGATCTGGTTCCGCGCGACGCTCTGTTTTCCGACGGTACCTCTGGAGAAGAGATGCACAACGCATATGTTCGCGCTTATGACCACACCATTCATCAGGTTTTCGAGGAGCGGCGCGGCACCGATTTCATTCTCTTCGCGCGTGGGGCGGCGCCGGGTACGCAAGTGGACGCAGGGCAGATGGCAGGAGACCATGCAAGCAACTTCAGGGGCCTGGATGAGTCGTTGAACGGCGGCCTGAGCCTGAGTGTCTCAGGATTTTCGAACTGGGGTTCAGATGTAGGGGGTTACTGGGGGAAACCCGACGAGGAAGTCTATTTGCGGTGGATCGAATTTGGAGCGTTCTCTCCGCACATGCGCTTTCATGGCACCGAGCCCCGTGAGCCTTGGTACTACAGTGACGCTGCTGTGACCGTATACAGGAAATATGCGTGGCTGCGGGAAAACCTACTGCCTTACATCTATGGCACAGCACAGGATGCCCACCTAACCGGCATTGCGATGATGGGCCCGCTCATCTCAGTGGCGAAGGACGAATATATGTTTGGAGACGATCTTTTAGTAGCTCCGGTCCATACGCCAGGTGATCGCCGACCAATCGCTTTTCCCAGAGGCGAATGGACGGATTTCTGGACCGGTGAGCCGGTTACGGCGGAGAAGCATGATGCGGCCGTGCCCTTGGATGAGATTCCAGTGTTTCTGCGATCCGGTGCGATCATCCCGGTTGAGTTGGCGCCGTCTTTCAAATTTGGGGAATCGATGACGAATGGGCGAGTCCCAGTGCTCATCGTAACTCCCCCCGCTGCAGGAACCAATCATCACAATTGGGATCTGCCAGTAAGCGAGGAGGCCATCAATATCGAATCGGCAACGGATGCCGATGGCTTCACGGTGAAGGTAAATGGCTGGCATGAGCTCCACTATCTAATGGTTGTTGGGCTCAGGCAGGAGATTAAGAGCATCACCGTAAACGCTCAAGTCCTTCCTCGGCTTAGCGCCGCGGATATTGATGGACTTCCACCGGGGTGGGTACAACTCGACCACACTCGAACTCTGGTGCGCGTACCAACGAACTCTAATTGTGTTGTGCACTTTTCGACAGAATAAGAGACCTGCGTAGCTCGCGGCTTAACACGTTCAGCCGGTGTGAGGCACGCCGGGAAGCATGAGGGCTATTTTGAGAACTGTCCTGGTCATGGCTTTTTGTTCCGTCCTTGGGTCTGCCGCCGCGCGGTTTCTTACGCCGATCCGATTTCCGTACTAGAGGAGTCGTCTATGCATCCTGTCGATCTCAGCAGAAGCCTTCGTTCGCGACGCCAGCTGCTGGGGACGCTCGCCTCATCGCTTCCCGCCGCAGCGCTGCTGGGCGCTAACGATTCAGCGGCAGTGGCAGCTCCTGCCCTGCCCGAAGCTGCCGCTCCCGAGAAACTGTTCGCCCTTTCGCGACTGCGCAACTACAAGAACCGACGCTCGTCCAGCTGGGACCGCACCGGCGGCAATGCCGATTGGCTGAGGGTCGATCAGGGAACGGCGGCCACGGTCCTCGATGTCACCGGTGCCGGCGTCGTGACGCACGTCTGGTTCACCATCAACTCGCCGGATCCGATGCACCTCAAGAATCTCGTGCTACGGGCATGGTGGGACGGCGAATCGTCACCCTCCATCGAAGTTCCGATTGGTGACTTCTTCGGCCTCGGACTGGGCGAATATTTCGTCTACCAGTCGGCGTTGACCGCGGTGGCGCCTATAAAAGCTCTTAATGCGTATTTCACGATGCCGTTTTCTTCGGCTGCCCGCATTACAGTGACAAACGAAGGCAACATGCCTACTTACAACCTGTACTTTGCGGTGGATTATGTACTGTTGCGAAGCCTTCCCCATGGCTTGGGACGTTTCCACGCGCAGTATCGGCAGGCAGCGCCGTGCCGGGCCATCCAGAGCGGCGGCAAGAACCTGGACGGCCGCAAGAATTATGTGTTTCTCGAGGCCACTGGCACCGGGCACTTTCTCGGGGTGATGCAGTCGGTGGTGCAAAACGAAAACGGCTGGTTCGGCGAGGGCGACGACATGATGTTCATCGATGGCGACGCGCTGCCCACCATCAACGGTACGGGAACCGAGGACTATTTCAACGGAGCCTGGGGCTATGGTGGCCAGCCGTACTCGTATGAGCACGTGGGCACGCCGTACATCGTCAATCCGGAACATATTGGCGGGCGGTACTGCCAGTACCGCTGGCACCTCGAGAGCCCCGTCGCGTTTGAGAAGTCGATCAAGGTGACGATTGAGCACGGAACGGCGAATGACCGGTCCGACGATTTTTATTCAACGGCGTTCTGGTACCAAGCGGAGCCGCACGCCCCCTTCCCGCCCCTTCCTGCGCCCCCCGAGCGTGTACCAAAGGTCATTTCAGTCGAAGGGCCCAACGCCGCAGCGCCCCTGCCGAAAAGCTAGGACAGGACTTCATCAGGCACTTGGTGTTCGCACGAATATCGAACGGAGCTTGCGGTGAACAGGCGAGCCTTTCTTGAGAAAATGGGCGCCGTGTACGTCAGCGCAGTCGCGCGTGGGTTGAATCGAGCGAGCGTGCTCAATCAAGGTGCTGGCAATGCAGGCGCCCTGGATGACGCTTCGCTACAGTTGGTTCCCGTGCCCGCTACGGTAAAGGATGTCTCCGAACCAGTCGTAAACTTGGCGGGCGAGTGGGATGTAAACACCAATCCGCCTGCGGCTGTGCGGCGACAGGATTTGGACAAGTTAACCTGGACGACGATCAATGTTCCGAATGAATTGGCAACACAAGGGTTGGTGATCGCGCCCGATCGCGAGTATCCCTGCAGGAGAAGGATTTCCATTCCGCGGGATTTTGCAAATCAGCGAATATTCCTGCGCTTCGATGGCGTGTACAGCTATGCCCGCGTGTGGATCAATGGTGTCTATATTCGCGACCACTCCGGCGGCTTCACATCGTGGGAATGTGAAATTACTGATTATGTCAAAGCGGGCGAATACGCCGAACTGGTCGTTGGAGTGACGGATCGTAGCGATGACATTTCACGCGCCAGCTATTATGCAAAGCACCTCATTGGTGGAATTCTCCGCGACGTTCGTTTATTCGCCGTTCCGCGCACGCATCTTCGTTGCCTGGCTTTGCCGGTGAAACTTGACGAGAATTACCGGAATGGCCGCATTCAACTGAGCGCCCAATTATCCTCGGAAGCCCAGGTCGCCTCTCGGCTCGAACTTAAGCTGACTGACGGGTCCGGACAAGCTCTTACCATCCAACCGAACTCGATTCCGATCGGAGTCGGAGAACACTCAACAAACGCGGACATTTTTGTTCGGTCTCCCAGGCAGTGGGATGCAGAGCACCCCAACCTTTACTCGCTTGAAATCTTGCTCGTCCGCCGCAACGCGATTCTGGAGAGGGTGAAGCGCCGCATCGGTTTTCGCACTGTTGAACGGTCGGGAAATCAGCTTCTGGTCAACGGAAAGTCGGTCAAACTGCGCGGCGTCTGCCGGCACAGCATTCATCCGATTTACGGCAGGGCCGTCCCGGCAGAATTCGATGATTTGGATGCGGCACTTTTCCGTGCCGCGAATATCAATTTTGTGCGCACTTCGCACTATCCGCCATCGGAACGGTTCCTCGACGCCTGCGACCGATACGGCATCTATGTCGAGGAAGAGACGGCCGTTTGCTGGTCGAATGTCGAGAACGGCCCCTCATCCGATCCGGTATTCAGACAACGATTCATGAATCAGTTCGGGGAGATGATTACTCGTGACCGGGATCATCCATCGGTCCTTTTCTGGTCGTTGGGAAACGAGAGTCAATGGGGTGCAAACTTCGCTCTCGAACAGACCTTCGCGGCGGAACACGATCCTGGCCGACCGACGATCTTCAGCTATCCCGATACTGCGCCACATCCATTGCCATTTGCAATCTGCAGCAAACATTACCCGAGTGTCACTTCAGATTTAAGCAGCCGGACATATCCATTGCTCAACGACGAGTTTGCCCATGTCTCCTGCTACAACCTTGACACGCTGCGGCGAGACCCCGGGGTGCGATCCTTCTGGGGACAGAGCATTCGGCAGTTCGGCGAGAAATTAATTTCCTCGGATGGATGTCTGGGAGGAGCAATTTGGGCGGGCATTGACGAAGTCTTCTTGCTGCCTGACGGCCCGGCTGGGTATGGGCCGTGGGGAATCGTCGATGGATGGCGGCGAGAGAAGCCGGAGTATTGGTTGACAAAGAAGGCGTATTCACCAATTCGGATGGAAGCGCATCCGATCGCGGTCCCAGAAGACGGAGCAGCGCTCACACTTCCGATCCGAAACGCATTCGATCATACGAATCTGAAGGAGACGAAAATCCACTGGTCCTGCGGGTCTGAATCGGGCCGTCTCATATCGCCCGACATCCCGGCTCACAGAGTAGGTTATCTGAAACTCCCTTCCCGGGCTTGGCATTCCGGAGAAAACGTGCTCTTGGAATTCAGGGCCAGAGGAGAGTTAATCGATCAGTTCAGGTTTCCAATCGGAATCGCCAAGCCGTCGATTCCCACACCCGAATCAGGTCCGGTGAATCTGCAACAAAGCAGCGATCTTGTCGAGATTACGGGGCCGCGATTCTCGTTACGGTTCGGCAAAGTGACGGGATTGATTACGGAGGCTCGATTCGATCGCCAACTAGTTCTTGTTGGTGGGCCGTACCTTGACCTGGGCGAAGGGCCGCTCACAAGCTGGTTCTTAAAAGGGTTCGACGTCGCCGTGCATGGTGACGCGGTCAGACTCTACACGCGTGGAGAATGCAAGCGGGAAGAAGGCGACAAGAGCATTCCTGTGGAGTTCGAGATCCGCGTTGACGGATCGGGACTGATCACTACGATCTATCGGCTTGAAAAAGAAAAAGAGGGAAACCCGCAAATCGGTGTTTCGTATGTACTGCCATCCACTGTAGAAAAGTTGGCGTGGAATGGTTCGGCGCTATGGTCCGTCTATCCCGACGATCACATCGGGCGACCGCAAGGTGTTGCCCTGAAAACGCCTAAGCATGCGCAGCCGGTCTACCGCACCAAGCCAGAATGGCCTTGGGCTGAAGATGTCGGCGACTTCTTCCTTTGGGGCAGGAATGACGTCTCTCCCCAGGCTTCGAACGACTTCCGTTCTCTTAAGGAGAACATCTGGTATGCGTCCTGTATTTTAGCCGGCGGAAGCATGCGCGTCCGCGCCGAGGCCAAGGCTGACATTGCAGCCAGAGCTACCGTACTGCCCGATGGGAAGGTGACCCTCAGTTTGTATAACTTCTGGTCGTATCCGGACCTGGGATGGGGAAACTACACTGGGCCGACCCTGGTGCCGGCAATGACGACTCATGAATTGAGTTTGCGCCTCACCGATTTGCCGGAAGAGTTGTAGACAATTTTGTAACAGCCCTTGCATCCATTGAAAAGGAAAAACCCAATGAAGACGCGGCTTTCAGCACCAGGTCATCTGTCGCAAAAGCAGAGGACCTGGCTATTAGGTGACTAAGATACTTGCAAAGTGCTGATAAATAGTGGTCGGGGCGGAGGGATTCGAACCCCCGACCCTCTGCTCCCAAAGCAGATGCGCTACCAGGCTGCGCTACGCCCCGATTCCCTCTTTCGATTGTAACCCGGATCGATTTCGCTCGACTCACTCCGCGAAGCGCCTCGACCCATTGTCGACCCGCCGCATCTGGATCATTCCGCGGCAGATTTGCCCCTCTCCGCCCAGCCGCGTCCGATTCGCTTCGATGCTACAATCGATAGGGTAGACGGCGGCTATAGTTCAGCGGCAGAACGCCTGACTGTGGCTCAGGATGTCGTGGGTTCGATCCCCACTAGCCGCCCCAATCTAAAGCTCTATTATTCATAACGATTTACGGATTTCACTAGACTTTTGTCGGGCAATATCGGACAATCGGACATGGGTTTGGCGCTTTATCGCCGCCACCGCCGCGAGTGCAAGGCAGCGCACTCGGAAGAGCTCCGCACGTCCGAATACGACGAGCGCAAGAAGGGCTGGAAACGGTGCGATTGTCAGATCTTCCTCTCCGGGACGCTCAACAGGAAGTTTGCCCGTCAAACCACGGGCCAGTGGGAATGGGATGCCGCTCGCGCAATCGCCGCGAAGCTTGAGGTTTCTGGTCGATGGACTGCTGACCCTGTTCCAGAGTCGTCCAGAACCTTGGCGACTCCAGAGCGCGTAACCATCGCCGACGTAGTCGAAGCATTCTTGGCAAAATGCAATGGCCGAGACATCCAGCCCACGACTTTCGCCAAATACCAGACGTTCACGAACCAGCTTGGCACTTACTGCGACCGCCGCGGCCTCAAATACATCGACCAGGTGACCGTGACGGACATGGACCGTTTCTACACTTCCTGGAATGACGGCATTCGAGGCAAGGCGAAGAAGCTCGAGCGCCTCAAGGGATTCGTTAAATTCTGCAGGAAGAGGAAATGGCTCACCGAAGACCTCGCGGAGGATTTGAAGGCCCCCACCGGATCATCGATCACGGTGCCTAAGGCACCCTTCACCGATGACGAGTTGGCGAGGATCTACAAGGCGTGCGATAAGATCGGTCCTCCCACAAGACAAGGGCCCGGCCATCGAACATGGAGCGGCGAGGACGCGAAGGACTTCATTTTTCTTTCCGTCTACACCGGCCTACGCATATCCGACGTAGCGACATTCGACATCGGGAAGCGACTCAGGGGGAACGACGTCTTCCTGCGCATGCACAAGACTAAACGCCCCCTGTTCACATGGATTCCAGATTGGCTCGTCGAGCGCCTTCGCGCGCGACAGAAGGTTCATGGCCCGCTCATCTTTGCGGCGGGCATCACGCAAAATGCGAAGCAGCTTTGCGACATTTGGCGAAACAAGAGGCTCAACAAGGTATTCGATCTGGCGGGTCCGTGGGAGACGCCGGCCCATCCTCATCGATTCCGACACACCTTCGTCAGGATTTTACTCGAAAAAGGAGTGCCAATCCCCGACGTTGCGGAGCTAATTGGGGACACGGAGGAAGTCCTCCGGACACACTATGCCGCGTGGATTCCAGGCCGCCAGGAGCGCCTCTCTAAAATCCTTCAAGAAGCATTCGAAGGGAAGCTAGGCCCCCGGCTCATTCAATTGCAGCGAAAGGGCTAGTGAAGGTTGTGCTCAACTGAATGATATTGATT
>JBEKGH010000006.1:0-110654 GCA_050012895.1 Occallatibacter sp. | reverse complement strand
CGGCGCACATGCCTCCAACAGTGCCGCGTAATTCAAATCGCGGCAAGAAAAATCGCACCTTAAACAATCACCCTGCAAGCACTTGCAGGCAACGCAGGCGATTTAAACCGGACAGCAGTGGTTGTTGGAATAGGCGAGGATGGAAAGCCCAGGGCAGTGGCGTTCGGCTACTACGAAGACTTTGACGCCGGAAGCAGCCCCACCCGGACGAGAACAGAGATTCCAAGTGATGCTCCGAACCAACTCACCCCGATCGCATTTGCTCTGGGGTATAGCGAAGCAAAAGACCGGCTCCGCCTTACCGAATCAACAGATATTCCTTTGACCATTAACGAGTACCTGAGGGAAGAGACAGAATTTCATCCCTCGGCTGTGATACCCCCATATACCATTCTCAAGGTCTCCGCGACCGGAGTTTCGGTTATTAACGCCGGTAGCTGCCTGTATCCTCCTATGAAGAAAGTGGTAAAACATAGCGTTCCTTGAAGGTACCTGGATTGTCTCGCTCCCTTGCTCCCTCGCTCCCTTGCTCCCTTATAATCAGCCGTGGAAAGGCGCGGCCATCTCCGCGCAGAGGTCAACAAACGTCATGGGTGATTTGCAGGGAAGAATTGCGCTGGTGACAGGCGGCGCGCAGGGCATTGGGCGCGCGATTGCCGAAGAGCTGGCCGCCGCCGGCGCGGTGATCGTGCTTGCCGACGTGAACGAGGCCAAGCTGGCCGAGACGGTCGCTGAGATGAAGGCCAAGGGGACCGATGCCTCCGCGTTCACGGTGAACGTGTCGAGCCAGGAGTCGATCGAGGCCGGGGCCAAGGCGATCATTGAGAAATTCGGCAAGGTCGAAATTCTCGTCAACAACGCCGGCATCACGCGCGACAACCTGATGCTGCGCATGAAACCCGCCGACTGGGACCTGGTGCTGAGCATCAACTTGACGGGAGCTTTCCTGCTGACCCAGGCGCTGCTGAGCCCCATGCTGAAGAACCGCTGGGGACGAATTGTGAACATTGCCAGCGTGGTGGGACGCACGGGCCAGGCCGGACAAGTGAACTATGCCGCGTCGAAGGCCGGCCTGATCGGCCTCACGCGCTCGCTGGCCCGCGAAGTTGCCTCGCGGAACATTACCGTGAACGCGGTAGCGCCGGGATTTATTGAAACGCCCATGACGGCGGTACTGAGCGAAGAGGTATCCAAGTCCATGCTGGCGACGGTTCCACTGGGGCGCCGCGGCACGCCCAAAGACGTAGCGCAGGCCGTCAAGTTCCTGGCCTCGGACGCGGCGTCGTACATCACCGGCCACGTGCTCGATGTGAACGGCGGCATGTTCATGGGCGGGTAGTGTCCTGTCCCTAAAGTTCGCAATATAAACACTGCGGTCATCCTGAGCGAGGTTCGGCGCCGTTGCCCTATCCTTTCCCGCTTTTTGCGAAAGGGTGGGAAACCACCAACCGTACACAGCCGCATTTTCGGACAACATTTCAAGAGGTCTTGCGGCCCGCCGATAGATGTTTCGGAGGGGTACGCATGGCAGCTCGCGCCGAAACACCTGTCAACGCCACGCCTACAAGCGGCTTACCGGAGCCGGATCTGACGATTGGCCTGCGCTACGTGGCGCGCCAGCCTATCCTCGATCTGCACGGCAAGGTGCACGGGTACGAACTGCTGTTCCGCGATAGCCCGCGCGCGGTGTTCCGCGGCGACGGTGACCACGCCACCCGCACCATGATCGACAATGCGTTGCTTTTCGGGCTGGGGCGCCTGACCGGCAACCTTCCCGTGTTTCTGAACTGTACCGAAGAGGCACTGACCGGCCAGTTGGTGCAAGTGCTCCCCGCGGGCATGACGGTGCTAGAAATCCTTGAGACTCTCGACCCCTCACCGGCACTGATCGCCGCATGCCGGCACTTGAAATCCCGCGGATTCCGGCTGGCGCTGGATGATTTCACATGGAAGCCCGGCATCGAGCCGCTGGTGGAGATTGCCGACTACATCAAGGTGGATTTTGCTATCTGGGATGAACAGAATCGGCGCGAGCTGCTGCGCCGGCTGAGGGGCGTGTCGGTAGCGCTTGTTGCCGAGAAGGTGGAAACGCAGGAGGAGTACCTGCAGGCGCGCGACGAAGGCTTTACGCTCATGCAGGGCTACTACTTCTGCCGGCCCGTGTTGATGAGGAACCACAAGGTTCCTGCCAACCGGCTGCAGCACGTGGAAATTCTGCGCATGCTGCAGGACGAAACCATGGACCTGCACGAGCTGACGGGACTGGTGAAGCGCGACACCTGCCTGACCTACCGCTTGCTGCGCCTGGTCAATTCGCCCATGAGCGCCATGCGGCAGGAGGTGCAATCGGTACAAGCGGCGCTGATCGCCGTAGGCGAAGAGAACTTCCGCCGCCTGGCAACGCTGGCCATTACCAGCGAGATGAACGCGGGCCAACCCATGGAATTGCTGCACATGGCGTTCGTCCGCGGGCGCTTTTGCGAACTGGCCTCGGTGTTTTGCAATCTGCACCCCAAAGAGCAGTATCTGCTGGGGCTGCTGAGCCTTCTGCCTGCGATGCTGCGCGTGTCCATGAACAATCTGACGCCCTTGCTGCCGCTGCGCGGCGAGATCCGCCGGGCATTGGAGGGCGAGAAGCTGCCGGAGCGCGCCTTGCTCTGCTGGCTGGAGGGACACGAGCGCGCCGACTGGGCGACCTGCGACATCGTGACGGAAAAGCAACGCCTCAACGCCGGCGATCTGCTGGTGTGCTACGAAGAAGCCTTGCAGTGGGCTGAAGCTGCGCTGCATTTTGCGTAGAGTTGCTGTGCGGTCTCTGAAGTTCACAAGATAACCTGGTCATCCTGCGCGTTGTTTGGCCTGGCCTCGGACGCGGCGTCGTACATTACCGGCCACATGCTGGATGTGAACGGCGGCATTTTCGTGGGTGGGTGAAGAAGACAGGGAACGGCGGAACAAGAGACGGGGGCTCGCCCCGGAGCGCAGATTTCAAAAGAACGGCCAGCCTATGAATCCGGCCCATAAATGCTGAGTGCCCCACCCTCGGCGCGTCTTTGTTTTTGCGCCTGGGGCGGCGAGCGATTGACACCCTTTAAAGGCCGGATCAATACTGCCGTGGCACGGCAGATCCGCGGACGCGGCTACCACGAAAGTCCCAGGCAACTCCCTTTAGCTTCGGCGGTGAGTTGCCGATAATGGCAACAGAGGTAAGCATGGACACGACCGTATCAGTGTCCGAGGGCCTGATGGCCGGAGAGCCCGAGGCTGAGTTCAACATTCGCTATGTGGCCCGGCAGCCGATCATGGACCTGCGCGAAAAAGTGCACGCCTACGAGCTGCTCTTCCGCAACGGGCCCAACGCCGTTTTTTTCGGCGATGGCGAACGGGCCAGTCGCACCATGATCGACAACACGGTGATCTTCGGCTTGGCGCGGCTAGCCAGCGGGCTGCCGGCATTTATCAACTGCACTGAAAACATCCTGACCAGCGACCTGATCAATATCCTTCCTCCGAGCACCACAGTGCTTGAGGTTCTGGAAACCGTTGAGCCCTCAGACAAAGTGATCAAAGCCTGCCGCGATCTGAAGGTTGCCGGCTACAGACTGGCACTGGACGACTTTACGTGGATGCCGGGCATTGAACGGCTGGTAGAGCTTGCCGACTACGTGAAGGTGGATTTTCTCATCTCGGGCGAGAGGGATCGGCGAGAGCTGCTGCATCGGCTGAGAGGGAGCACGGCGGCGCTTCTTGCGGAGAAGGTGGAATCGCAGGAGGAGTACCTGAAGGCGCGCGATGAGGGCTTCACGCTCATGCAGGGCTACTACTTCTGCCGGCCGGTGCTCATGACAAACCGCGAGGTGCCCGCCAACCGTCTGTCGCAATTGGAGATCCTGCGGCTGCTGCAGGACGAGACGGTCGACGCGAACCAGCTGGAGGAGCAGGTGAAGCACGACGTTTCGCTCACCTACCGTTTGTTGCGGCTGGCCAACTCGCCCATCTGGGCCTATCAGCAAGAGGTGCGCTCCGTGCGCGATGCGCTGATTGTGGTGGGCGAGGTGAATTTTCGCCGCCTGGCGGCGGTGGCCATTGCCGTCGAGCTGAATGCAGGCCAGCCGCACGAATTGCTGCGCATGGCATTCGTCCGCGCGCAGTTCTGCGACCTCGCCGCGGGATTCTGCGGCCTGAATCATACCGAGCAGTTCCTTACGGGAATGCTCAGCCTTTTGCCCGCGATGCTGCGGGTGCCCATGAAGGATCTGTCGCCGTTGCTGCCGTTGCGCGACGAGATCCGGCAGGCGCTGGAGGGCAAACAGGTGCCGGAACGCGTCCTGCTCTGCTGGCTCGAGAGCCACGAACAGGGCGACTGGGCGGCCTGCGACGCGGTCGTCGCGACGCAAGGACTGAATCCCCACAATCTTCTGCTGTGCTACGAAGAAGCATTGCAATGGGCTGAAGCTGCGCTGCATTTTGCCTGAGATTCGCCGGCGGCGAGCGGTATCCGCGTATACTGGCGCGTGGCTGGCAAGACTTCGTAAATGCGGAGCGAACCAGCCGGCCGCGACGGAGGAATCATGCCCACTCTTCGCCACGCCGGGGTCAGCCTGCTTGCGCTTCTCGTTGCCGCTGGAATTCTGAGCGCACAGACATCGGAAAATGCGGGGACGGCCGCAGCCGAGGCGACCTCGCCCAACGGGCAGATTACATTGCGCCTTTTTGCGGAAGACGGCGCCGGCAATGATCTCAGGTACACGGTGGACTTTCACGGCAAGCCGCTTTTTGCCGCGTCGAAGCTGGGGCTGGACCTGGTGGGGCGGCCGGTGCTGGGCAAAGGAATGCGCAAGACCGGCGAGCAACCGGAGAGCGCCGACGACATATACACGCTCCCTGTGGGCAAGACGCGCACCGTGCGCGACCATTACAACGGCATGCGCGCGGATTTCGAAGATGCCACCGGCCGCAAGCTGTCGATCGAAGTTCGCGCCTTCGACGACGGCGTGGCGTTTCGCTATCTGGTTCCCAAACAGCCGGGGATTGGCCAAACGCGCATCGCCCACGAGCTGACGCAATTCTCCTATGCCACGGACGCTTCGACCTATCCGCTGATCCTGGATGGATACCAATCCTCGTGGGAGGACGAATACCAACTCCGCAACGTGAGCGGGCTGCACAAGGAATGGCTGATCGGGCTGCCATATCTTTCGAACGAGCCGGGCGTGGGATGGGTGGCGATTACCGAGGCGGACATCGAACATTACTCAGGCATGTACCTGCGCAAGGCAGAGGGGTTCTCCAGCCGTACGGTGCATGCCGACCTCTCGCCGCATGAGGATGCCGCCGGCAACATCGATCCCAGTTATGCGGTGGAAACGGAAACGCCCTTCGCCAGCCCGTGGCGCGTGCTGATGATTGCCGATGAGCCGGGCAAGCTCATCGAATCGAATATCGCGCTCAATCTGAATCCCCCGTCGCAGATCGCCGACACCTCGTGGATCAAGGCGGGGAAATCGGCATGGGACTGGTGGAGCGGCGACGCCGCGCCAAGCCTTTCCGTCAAGCCCGGCATGAGCACCGAAATCATGAAGCACTACATCGACTTTGCCTCGGCGTCGGGCTTTCCCTACATGCTGATCGACGCGGGATGGGAAGCGAAAGACCCCGGCGCTACAAGTACGGAGCCGCGGCTGGCCGATATTACGCACGTCTCGCCGAACATCGACATGCCTGACCTGTTGCGCTACGCAAAAGAAAAGAATGTGAAGCTGTGGCTGTGGGCGCATTGGACCTCGGTGGACGCGCACATGGACCAGGCGTTTCCACTCTTTGAAAAGTGGGGCATCGCGGGCGTGAAAATCGACTTCATGAATCGCGACGATCAATGGATGGTGGAGTGGTACCGGAAGGTGGTGGCCGCTGCCGCCGAGCATCACCTGATGATCGATTACCACGGCGCATTCAAGCCCGACGGATTGCGGCGCACGTATCCCAACCTGATGACGCGTGAAGGCGTGATGGGCAAGGAATATCTGAAGGGAACGGCGCGGGTAACACCGGCGCATAACGCCACGCTGCCCTTTACGCGCATGTTGGCCGGGCCCATGGATTACACGCCGGGCGCATTCAACAACACCAACCTCGAGCACTTTGTGCCGCGGCGTTTTATGCCCATGGGACTGAACACGCGCGCCCAGGAGCTGGCCCTGTACGTGATCTTCGAGAGCGAACTCGAGATGGTGTCGGACTATCCGGAGGCCTACGCGGGGCAAAAGGAATTCGATTTCATCAAGCGCGTTCCGTGCACGTGGGACGAGGTGCGATCGATCGGCGGCATGCCGATGCAGTGGATCACCCTGGCGCGGCGCAGCGGCAACGATTGGTATGTGGGCTCGCTCACCGACTGGGTCGCGCGCGACGTAAAGGTGCCGCTGAGCTTTCTGGGCGATGGGAAATATGTGGCGGAGATTTACGCCGATGCGCCGGACGCGGCCGAGGAACCCACGCACACGGTATTGACGAAGCAAACGGTAGACCGCACGACGGTGCTCGACGTGCATATGGTTCCCGGCGGCGGCAACGCCATGTGGATCCATCCCGCGGAGTAGTGGCGGGGTTTGTTGCGCCGGTGATTGCGAAAAACGTACACGCGGCAGAGGCGGTTGCATCGGACAGAGGAGGGACGTAGGGGTTTCCCCACCTTCCGTCGTTTTTCCACTACGGATTCGCATGAATTTCGCCCGTTGGGCTGAATCCTCGCGCCCGGAGACACATCTGAGAAAATAATGGCAGTGAATCCACGGCATCATTTTGACTTCGGGCGGACCGTGCCCGCGCTCCTTCTCCTGATTTTGACGGGGAGTGGAACCGGCGTTGCATTGGCGCAGGGGCAGAACTCGACGTCGTCGGCGGCCAATCCCTTCTATGGCAGCGTGACCGCGCAGCCGGTGACGAGCGAGCCCCTCAAGTTGTCGCTGGACGACGCCATCCAGCGGGGTCTGAAGAACAACCTGGGACTGAAAGAAGCCGAGAACGGCGAAAAGGTGCTGCACGGCTTGAAGACCGAGGCGATACAGGAGTTTTTGCCGACCATCTGGCTCACCGGCAACACCGGCTATTACATGCACGATCTGGCGGCTCTCGGATTCGGTCCCAAGACGATTGCCGAGTTTTCGTCGCTGTTTCCCGGCGGCAAACCACCGGCGGGGTTCTCGAACATTACGCGCGACGATCTCACCGAGGGACAGATCCACTTCAGCCAGATCCTTTTTTCCGGCCCCGTCATCCAGGGCTGGAAGGCGGCGGGCGCGGCGGAGCGTGCAGCGTATTTCAACAAGATGTCGGCGCGCGGCGAAGTGGTGCAGCAAGTGGCGACCGCGTATCTGCGGGCCATTGCCGACCAGAGCCAGGTGGAGAACGCAAACGCCCTGCTGGCGCAGGCGCAGACCCTGCTGGATCATGAGCATGCGGCGCACGAAGCGGGCACTGCGGCGAATCTGGATGAATTGCGCGCCCGCGTGCAGTTCGATTCGCAGCAGCAGGCGCTGATCGCGGCCCAGAACCAGCAGGCGAAAGATTTAATCCTGCTGAAGCGCGAGATCGGCATCGATCCCGGACAGGAGATTGCGCTGACCGATCCGGCGCCCTACAGCGACCTGGCCGAGCAGACGCCGGAAGAGGTGCGGGCGCTGGCTTACCGTAGCCGCCAGGACTACCAGAACCTGCAGAACCAGGCGGTGGAATTGAAGGCGGTGCACGCGGTGTATCGCAGCCAGCGGCTGCCCACGTTGAGCTTTTCGAGCTATTACGGCACCAGCACCGTGAATGGCGCGGGCACACACGGCGATTGGTCCGCCATCGGGACGCTGAACTTTCCCATCTTCCGCGAAGCGCGGCTGCGCGGCGATGAGGATGCGTCAAAAGCGGAGATGGACTCGATCGATGCGCAGCTTGCCGACCTGCGCAACCACATCGACGAGCAGGTGCGGGCGGCGCTGCTGGACGTGAACGCGAACAAGCAGCTCCTCGACGTGGCGCGCTCAAATGTCGACCTGGCCACGCGCGCGTTGAGCGACGAGACCGACCGCGTGAACGCCGGCGTGGACGACAACCTGCCCCTGGTAACGGCGCAGGCCACCCTGGCCACAGCCGAAAACAACCTGGTCGAGAGTCTGTATCAGTACAACGTCTCCAAGCTACTGCTGGCGCGCGTAACCGGCGTGCTGGAGCAGCAGTACCGGGCGTATTTGGGCCGGTGACTTCAAGTTACAGTGGTCAGGTGTCGGGTGTTGTGCGCGACCTCGCATGCGTTGCATACAAGCCCAGCGCCGCCGATAAAGGGGATAAGAGGACTTTATGAGGATCACAGTGCGGGTCGATGACGAGTTGGTGCGCCAGGCGCAGGAAATCACCGGAATCACCGAGAAGACCGCTCTATTGCGCGAGGCGTTGCAGGCACTGATCCATCGGCAGGCATCGCGTCAGCTTGCCGCGCTTGGGGGCACCATGCCCGAACTCGAAGATATCAAGCGTCTGCGAGTCGACCGGCTCTGATTCCGCGGCATCCATCCATGTAACGTAGTAGCCAGAGGAGCATTCCCCGTGCCTCAAACACTTAAGATCGTCTACTACGTCGAACCCGATGCAGCCGCCCTCGCCCGCCGGGCCGCGCAGTACTTCGTGGAGCTATCCGAGAAAGCCGTAAACGCGCGCGGCCGGGCAAAAATTGCCATTAGCGGCGGGTCGACACCCAAGGCCACGTTTGCGTTGCTGGCCGATCCGGCGCAGCCGTGGCGGGCGCGGATGCCGTGGTCGAAGCTCGACCTGTGGTGGGTAGACGAGCGATGCGTGCCGCCGGATGACCCCGATTCGAACTACCGCATGACGCGCGAGGCCATGCTGGACCACCTGCCGCTCTCGCCGGAGCAGATTCACCGCATGGAAGGCGAGCTGGAACCGGAGGCCGCCGCGGCGCGATACGAGGCGGAATTGCGGAATAACTTTCGTCTGGAGGGGGCCGAGCTGCCGCGGTTCGATGGGGTGCAGCTGGGGATGGGTCCAGATGGACACACTGCGTCTCTTTTTCCCCACACTAGAGCCCTCCATGAGCTGGGCCACCTCGCCGTCGCCAATCATGTCGAGAACAAGGACGCCTGGCGGGTGACGCTGACCTGGCCGGTAATCAACCGCGGGTCGCAGGTCTTCTTCCTCATCGGCGGAGAGGATAAGGCGCAGATTCTAAAAGAGGTAGTGACGGGGCCGCGCGATCCTGAACGGCTGCCCAGTCAGTTGATCCGCCCCGCGGGCGGTATACTGACCTTGCTTCTGGACCGTGCGGCGGCATCCCTGCTGCCGGCCCCAGACGCACAAGGCTGCGGCACTTTAGAGAGGAATGAATGATTCTGGCAGGCGATGTAGGCGGCACCAAGGTTCACTTGGCGCTGTTTGACTTTACCGATGGCAACCTCAAGCACTCACGCGACAAGCAGTTCCCGGCCAAGGAGTATGCGGGGCTGGAAGCGATCGTGAAGGAATTTGTGGTTTCGGAAAAAGTGACTGCGGCGTGCTTTGGCGTGCCGGGACCGGTGCGCGATGGGCGGCTGCGGCTGACCAATCTTCCCTGGACGCTGGACAGCCGCGAGCTAGCGCGCGACCTGAAGATTGATTACGTATTTCTTATCAATGATTTGCAGGCGAACGGGTACGGTATCGCCGAGCTCGGACCGGAGCAGATTTACACCCTGAGCGAGGGCGATGCCCGGCAGGTGGGGAACCGCGCGTTGATTTCGGCGGGAACCGGGCTGGGCGAGGCATTTCTGGTGTGGGATGGGCGCAACTACGTTCCCTACCCCTCGGAGGGCGGCCACTCGGACTTTGCGCCGCGCAACGAGGACGAGATCGACCTGCTGCGCTTTCTCAGGCAGAAATACAACGGGCGTATCAGCTTTGAACGCGTGGTGAGCGGGCAGGGGCTGACCAACTGCTACGAGTTTCTGCGCGAGGTGAGGGGCATTGAAGAGCCGGCGTGGCTGGCCCAGCGCATGATGGCGGAAGACCCGAACGCCGTGATCACGGAACTGGCGCTGAAGGCCAAGAGCGAGCTCTGCGAGAAGGCGCTGGACATGTTTGTTTCGGCCTACGGCGCAGAGGCCGGCAACCTGGCGCTGAAGATTTTGTCGGTGGGCGGCCTCTACGTGGGCGGAGGGATCGCCCCGCGCATTCTGGAAAAATTGAAGGACGGAACGTTTATGAAGGCCTTCACCGACAAGGGCCGCCTGAGCCAGTTGCTGGTGAATATACCAGTGCGCGTGATTCTGGAGAGCCGCACAGCGCTGATCGGCGCGGCCGCGTATGCCGAGGCGCGCGCGGCAGAGCTGAGCGGGATTTCGCCGCGAGCAGGAAGCGTGAAGTTTTAGCGCTCGATGCGGAACGGAACTTGGGAGGGCTAGCCGCGAAGGCTGGCCCTTTCCATCTATCGCCTCACCAGCGAGCCGAGCGAGGCGATGAATCCTTGATAGAAGTACAGGCCGCGGCGCCACCCGGGTTTATTCTGGCTGAAGCGCGCCGGCTACGATGAACAGGCGTAGCGCCCAAAGAGCAAGCCCCGCGCATGAAGGAGATCGATTCCTGATGCGTTGGTTCGGCATGTGGCTGTTGCGCGGGCTGGTAGGATTTGCGGCGTTTTCTCTTGTGGTCTTCGCGGTGGATTGGACTGTGTTCCAGCTGCGCGGCTCGCCCCACTCCTCGGTCGCCGTCAGCCGTTTCATGACCGTTCCGCTCAAAGGCCAGAAGACCGAGTACGACTATCTTGGAACATCAAACGTTTCCTGCGCGGTGGCGCTCTTTCCGCAGGACGGCCAGGATCCCTGCTGGCATCTCAAACGCAATCCCAACCAATGGGAAAACGTGGGGACGCCGGCGTATTAGAACCGTTCCATCACGGCTGTACCCATTTGCGGTGCCCCCGGTCCCTCGCTTTTGGGGACCGGGGATGATGGCGCCACAAACGCCGGCTACACCTATTTTGGAATCGCTCCAAGCGACGAAGGTCATGAGCCGTCCCACACGGCAGCACCGTAAACATGCGTAGGTGATGGAAGTCACGCCTCAAAAATCAGCGATGCGGCTAGGATCGAGGAGTATTTCCCCCTAACGATCATGTATAGCCGCACACAGAACGAAAACGGCAGCTACAACTCGCGCTGCCTCGACTGCTTTATGACCATCGCTTCGTGCGTGGAGGCGGAGAAAGAGCTCGACGTGTGCGAGGCGAATCATATGTGCCCAGAAAAGGCGCTGACGAAAATGCTGGCGCAGGACAGAGCAGCGGCCGCGCACGCGGCGCGCAACTGACGCTACAGCGGGTTCTCCAGTTGCTGTAATGCGAAGCCTGAGAGGCCAAGTGGCTTTTTCAACAAGAAAAAGCTACCAACACACTGGAGAACCGCTCTAAATTCCAGACCCCGCCCTACCATCACTCCCGCTGCGCCCGCAGGCGCGCGATCTCTCGCTCCAACTCCGGGTCCGGCCCGAAGCGGTCGGCTTCTTCCAGATGACGAAGCGCGTCGGGAGGCGGCCGGGGATGCCGGAACGCGCGACGCCCAGGTTCAACTGCCCATCGGCAAAATCCGGCCGCTGCCCTTCTTCAGCGCAGCCATTCTAGGCCAGTGATGAATTGCGGCAAGGCTGCTACCGTATGTTACAAACCATTTACGCAGAGATAGATACAGGTTTATGACTGAAAATAAAGACTTTATTTAGATTCTAGATGTTCGACAGCCTACCCGCGCCAACAGCGAAACCAGGCATGATTTCTCCGTGACAAACCTTTACAAAGTGAGGTATGCTACGGCCTGTTGGAAGTCTCCCATGGCGCAAGCATCTGGAAACGGGCACACGACAACGCAGTGGATGCCAACCACCGCGGAAGAACGAGAAGCCGTACTGCAGGAGCTGGACGCAATCCTCTCCAGCTACCATTTCCGGGGCAGCAAGCGCTACCCGGCCCTGCTGCAATATGTGGTGGATGCCGCCCTCGAAAACCGTATAGGCGATTTGAAAGAGCGGACGCTGGGCGTTGAGGTCTTCGGCCGCGAACCGGGCTACGACACAAATGCCGATCCGGTGGTCCGCGTAAGCGCGGGCGAGGTAAGAAAGCGGATCGCCCAGTACTATCACGAAAATGGCCATGCTTCGCGGGTTCAGATCGAGCTTCCGCTCGGCTCCTATGCTCCCGAGTTCCTGCTGCGCTCGCCGAACGCCGCGGACCCAGCTGCATACCCAGAGCGCTTGACCTCCTTAAAGATGGCCGGTCGCCATCGCCGGGTCTGGATTCGCGCCTTCCTCTTCGGCCTGTTGGTTGTGTTGCTGGTGGGGGGCGGAATTGCTGGATATCTCTACCACGAGGCCTCATCGAGCAGCGAGGCTGCCACGTTGAAACTCTGGATTTCCCTGTTCAATGCGCCACGGCCGGTGCTTATTGTGCTGGGTACTACTCACCCCAGCAACATGCGGCCGCTTTCGCAGGAAACTACGTTCAGCGACCACGTTACAAATCCCTATCACCACGTTTCGGTTTCCATCGCGATCGCGCTATCTCATCTCGCCGGCGTTTTGGAAAATCACAAGAAGATGTACGAGGTGAAGGAGTCGCCCGAAACCAGTCTGGCAGACATTCGCTCCCGCCCCATCGTCCTGGTGGGCGCCATCAATAATGAGTGGACGATGCGCCTGGTGGCTCCGCTGCGATATCACTTCACCTTTAAGGACAATGGCGTCGACAGCATCGACGACGCGACAACTCCCCAGCCGACGGGCTGGATCCTGGACAGTTCCAAGCCCTACCTCTCCATCACCACCGACTACGCTATTGTGGCGCGGTTTCACGACCCCACGACGGAGGGGCCGGTGTTAGTGATTGCCGGACTCGGACCTTATGGAACCGAAGCTGCGAGCGAGTTTGTGCAGTCGCCGCAACACCTCGCGGAGCTTGCCGCGAAATTGCCGCGCGGCTGGGAGAACAAGAATCTGGAAGTGGTCATCAAGACCAACGTGATAGGCGCTAAAACGGGCCCGCCCATTCTTGTCACCACCTATACGTGGTAGACCCTCTAGGTATCAGACCCCACCGGTAATTCCGACCTCGATGGATGAAACGAGCCCGTTGACGCCAACCTGCCAACTTGCCAACGCCGCGAACGCGGCGCCAACCCGCCAATTTGTCAAATCGTTCGTTTCGTTCGACTCACGTTTCTGTTTCTTTCTAGATCGCGCAGATTCGGCCTGACAAATCGATTCGATCGAGTGCCCCCACTGCAACGAAGATCTATCTGCGCTCCGGCCCGGTCTCAAGGAAGACAAAGGCGTTGCCGTCGGGATCGCGGACGAAAATGAGCTTTCCATCACGGTCGAATTTCGCGCCCGAATTTTTCAGGACATCCGCGGCTTTGCGGGCGTCGGGCACGGGAAACAGAAACTGCGGCTGGGCGCCGGGAAGCGCGGGGCGCAGCTCGATGCGCAGGTCCGGAGCGCCCGGCGCGGTCAGGCGCACATTGCCGTTCACCGCCTGCGCCTCAAACCCAAGATCGGTGTAGAACTCCTTTTCCGCCGCACCTTCTTTCACCGGCAGATCCAAACCCATCAGCTCAGCGGAGACGCGGTTTGCGCCCAGGTGCTGGCCGCGGTCGAGAGTGTGCCGCGAGCCCGGCATGTACTGCGTAAACTCGGTGACGCGGCCCTCGGGATCGCTCGTGGAAGAGATCAGGTTGCCGGCAGCCGCCTTGCGCACCGGCGCAGCCTTCAGCCCCGTGGAATCGTAGTACTTGATCAGAGCGTTCAGATCGCCCGCTTCGAAGCAGACGTGCATCCAGCCCAGCGGCTGCGAGGGATCGGTTCTGGGATAGAGCTCGATGAACTGGCGATCGTTGATCTTGACGAAAACTTCCGTGGTCTTGCCGGCGTTGGACATCGCGAAGGACTCCTCATAGCCGAGCGTGCCGAGAAACGCGATCTCGCGATCGAGGTCGCTGACGCGGAAGGCGATGTGCGCGATACCGATGATACCGGCATCGGGCGCGGGGGGCTGCGCGATGGCGCGGCCCAGCAGTGCGAATGCGAGCACTGGAATGGCAAACCAACGATTCTTCATCTAGGTCTCCTCAAGATTGTGCGACGTGCGGGCTGCCCGCCTGGAAGCCGCAGCCTACGCGTAATCCCGGCGATAGGGCGTAAAGATGTCGAGCACTTCAGAGGCTTCGAGGGCCGCAGCTTCGTGCTCCACGCCGCCGTCGACGACAATACTGTCGCCGGCGCCCATCTCCCAGCTTTTGCCCTCGGCCTCGAAACGAATATGGCCGCGCACCACATAGACCATTTGATGATGGGGATGGCTGTGACGCGCGCCTTTCCAGCCTTTCTCAAAGGTGTGACGCACCAGCATCAAGTGTGGGTTGTACGCGAGCACCTGGCGCAACATGCCCGCTTCGGGCGTGGTAACTTTCGTGGCATCGGTGGCCGTGTAGATGACTCCGGATTCTTGCATGGCAGTTCTCCGATTCGAGCTTACGGCCCCAGGCTTTAGGCTGTCAGCTTCTGGCTTTGCTGTCTGCTGTTCGCTATCTGCTATTTGCTGTCTGCTGTCTGCCGTTCCCTGCCTTTACCTATTGAGCCAGCCGCCATCGACCACCAGTATGTGGCCGTGAATATAATCGCTGGCGCTGGAAGCAAGAAAGACCGCGGCGCCGGCGAGGTCTTCAGGATGGCCCCATCGCCCGGCGGGAATGCGATCGAGAATCTGCCGCGCGCGCTCGGGATTCTTGCGCAGCGCCTCCGTGTTGTCGGTATCCATATAGCCGGGCGCGATGGCGTTGACGTTCACGCCTTTTGACGCCCACTCGTTGGCAAAGGCTTTTGTCAGTTGGCCCACTCCGCCTTTGGCCGCCGCGTACGCAGGCACCAGAATGCCGCCCTGAAAAGTCAGCAGAGAGGCGATGTTGATGATTTTTCCGGACCCCTGCTTGAGCATGTGCCGGCCCGCGTGTTGCGTGAGGCGGAAAACACTGGAGAGATTCACGTCGATAACGGCCAGCCAATCCTCCTCAGAGTACTCGGCAGCGGGAGCGCGACGAATGATGCCGGCGTTGTTAACAAGGATATCGATCGCTCCGAAATGCCGGACCGTTTCTTCCACGAGGCGCGCGCAGACTTCCGGCAATCCTACGTCGCCCACCAGCGCGGCAGACTTGGCGCCGAGCGCCTCGATCTTGTGCAGGGTGGATTTCGGAGCCGTGCCGGAGCCGTGCACCGCGACATTAGCGCCGGCCTGCGCCAGGGCCACAGCGATGGCCGCCCCCAAGCCTCGCGACGAGCCGGTAACCAGAGCGGTTTTGCCGTTGAGATTGAATTTGTCTTTTTCCTTGTCTTTTTCGTGGATCAGGGGAATCAGGTCCTTTCCAAGTGATGCAGGCTCGTAACTCTGCCTCTATGTATTATGTCCGAGCCGCACGGTGGACAGTATTCAGGACAGCGGGCCAGTTCCAAACTGTTTCGAAAGGGCACGGCTTCAGCCGAGCCGCAAACAGTCAAAAATGAGCGTGGGAGCTCGTAGTCCCTTGAGAGAGGGCTTCTCTTAAACTGATTCACGGCGCAAAAAAGCCCCCAAAATTGAAAACGCCAGAGACCGAAGCCTCTGGCGTTTCAATCTTGATCACTCGCAGTACAGTCGGTGCTGCGTCCTCCGGCTACCCCAGTGGCCGCCCTCCAGCTTTCGCTGGCGCTGCTACCTCTGGCTGCGCTGGCTTTCAGAACTCCAACTTGCGTCGGCGCCCTGCACTCCAGCTCGACCGGTGGCCAACCTTCCGGCTCGGATCGGTTTCGTGTCCTTCGGCTCGACCGGCTGCAAACCTCCGACTCGCATCGGCTGTTCCGCACTTCCGATCGATCTTCGGCGATCCATCAAGCTTGCGCCTGACGATCCTGGTTTCATCGGGCTTGCGCCCGACAATTCTGGTTCCATCCGGCTTGCGCCGTATGGCCCTGCCTCTGACCAGGCCGACAACCTACTTCCGACTCACATCGGATGCCGTCCTTTGGCTCGGCTGGCAGCTTCATCCGGCTTGCGCCGCATGCCGCCCCTGCCCCTCGGCTGGCTCCGCCTCCGGTTTGCACCGGCTGCTTCACCCTCCGCCTTCACCGGCCGTGAACCTGTCGGCTTGCGCCGACCAGCTCCTTCTCCGGCTGAGCCTCTGATGCACTCCTTGTTTCAACTGAACCTTGCATCGCCGGCGAAGCCGTCGATGAGTATTCTGTCTCCACTGGCCCTTGCATCTTCCGGAATCTTCCAGCGTAACAACTTCCGACTTGCGTCGGCTTTTGCATCTTCTGGTGCGTCCAGCGATCCCTCTGCGGCTTGCGCCTCAGGTTTCACCCTCTGTCCGGGCTGGCGGTCATCCTCCGGTTCTCACCGGCTGTCCACTCCGTCAACCTTGCTGGCGATCAACTTCCGGCTTGCGCCGACTGTCTACTCTTCCAGCCTTCCGGCTCCCAACTCCGATGCCCTAACGGGTCATCAGTTAAAGAGACAGTACGTCCGATCAATCTGTGGACGCAAGTGCAAAACCCAAGCAAATTTGTGGATTTCACCAGGGTTGGTGCATAGTTGCGAGTTTTGCGTGTCAATGAAGGAATTTGCCGCTGAAGTGTCCCGATTTGAACAGTAATCACCCCGCAAAAATCCAAAATAAACCTCCAACAAAGACATTTTTCCTGCGGCAACGGCACCGTTTCGCATCGACCGCTTGATTCCGCGACCAACTCAACATACCACCGGTCTCCCGACCGGCAGTTGGAGTTAAGGATTTCGGAGGGAGCAGGGGCCTTCAGGCCCCTGAAAACAGGTCAAAAGGAAACGGCCTTTAGGCCCGGGCCTCTATCGTCCGGCCAAATACAACTGTAGTACTAGTGCGGTGCCCCATCCTAAATGCGTTTTGTGCATTTAGGGTGGGATCGCACGAACCTCAACTTACAGGCCCTGTATCAGGGCACGGCTTTAGCCGTGCCGAAAAGGCGGAAAAAACGGCCGGGTTTTAACCCCTGAGCAACCTTAGCCGTCCCACAAACTCTTACCCATCGCTCCGCCAGACACCGCCTCAGCACGGCTCGCCTGAATCGTCCGCTTCCGCCTTCTTCCGCTGCCCCTCCTGCCAGGCCTTGTGGTCGTGGCTCTTCACAAACCCGTCGAGATAGGGCGTGATATCGAAATTCTTCGGCACCTTGTGCAGCACGACTAATTGTTTGAAATAGGCGTTGCACACCGGGCAGAAGAGCTCGTACTCCTTCCAGATCGCGTCGGCCATGGTGGAGGTAGTCTAGCAGGGCGTTGGGACGAGCGGGGTTGGGTCCGGGGAGCTGAAATAGAAGAGCGAAGGTGCGGCCTAGGTGTCGTCGCGCAGACACCTGACAGCCTGCCCGCGAGTATAATCCGGCTTAATCCAGATGCGGGGTGGAAGCGTGGCCTCCTACGATGTTTTGCGAGATATTGTGAGAAATGGAAGTGATTTGACCCTCTGCAGCCCGATTAGCTACGAAGTGCTAAGAGAACTTGCCCAAATTGCAGTGGGCTCCGGGGCTCGGATCGCAGTGACTACCACCTTAGACCACGATGTGATACGGGAGCTCAGCGCGACATACGGACGAAATATTTCATTCATCGATGGATTAGACCCATTTAAGAAACCGCGCTAGCGGACCTAAGCTGCGATATGAGCGCCTAGAGAAGGCGCGATGCCGAATGACCGCCGGTACCTAACGGAACGTCTGGCGCTCGGGCGGTTCGACATGCCGGGGGAGCGGGAGCGAACGACGGCGACGCCATTGAATAAGAGACGATACCAGATTCGGTTTCAAGCGCGGATCAGGGCTCAAAAACGCGAAAAGCGCCGAAAGGGCCGCGGCCGGCGGGGGGAAAGAGCCGTAAACGTCACGTTTGTAACGGCGCTCAGCGGGGGAGGGGGCCGCGTTGTCCAGAGCAAGAGGCTTCTTGAGCGCCAGATTCGCAGGGTAAGAATTCCTAAAGTTTTTTCAATAATCGATGAGCCTGAGACGGCATTAGAGACGCTGGACCTGATTCGACGTATCGCGTCAGATCGTTCCACTCGCCTGATCCAATTTGACCACTCGGACTGCGAGTCTATCGGGCTCTGTGCGTCAACTGCGATGGACGTGATTCTTCTCGATGCAGAAAGGACCCGGCCAAAGTCGAATCCGTTGAGCTTCGGCGGGCGGTTCTCAAAGACGCCAGCGGTAAACTTGATGCTCAAGGCAAGTGGGATACCCCGGCACCTTGGCCTGCGCGAGTCGATTCTCCCGCCTGAGGAGGAGACTCGGGTCGCTCGGTGCGAACTTCAACGCGGAAAGGCGAACAGGATTGAGACAGGCAAGGAGCGAGACCGCGCCGCCACGAGCCTTACTGACTACTTCGACAGGTGCCTCTCGCGCGTCGGACACGAATTGACCGGCGAAGGCAAAAAGTTCGTGAGCTCGCTTTTGACGGAGATCATTGGTAATGCCGAGGAACATGGTGGCCCTTGGTCAACGATTGGCCATTGGCAGTTTATTGGCACCCCGGAGGAGCGATTCGGTGAGTGTCATATAGTGATCCTCGACTACGGCAACACGATCTATGAGTCTCTCGACCAGCATAATGAATCAGAACTGTTGCGGGAGAAGCTGCGCGGCCTGTCCGACCTGCACAGGAAGCAGGGGTTCTTCTCGTTCGGGCGAGCCTCCTGGGACGAGGAAACCCTATGGACCCTTTACGCCCTCCAAGAGAGGGTGAGCAGGTATTCTGATACTCCAAGAGGCCGGGACAGGGGAAACGGCACGATCAGCATCATTGAGTTCTTTCACCGATTGTCGGGCGGGACGGGCAGAATGTGCATTGCGTCAGGTCGGGCGTTTATATTGTTCGATGGGAAGTATCACCTCCGACCGGCCCCGCACGGAAACGAAATGTTGAAGATTATCGCATTCAACGCCGATAATGATCTTGAGAGACCACCCGATAAGAGCTACGTGCATGGGCTTGATACTCCGTTTCCGGGAACAATTGTCAGTATTCGGTTGACCTTGGATGAGAAGTACCTCTCAAAGGTTGCGGCTGAGGACGGAGGAAGCGATGAGCATGGAAGAGACAATTGATCTAAATGATGCGCGGACCTCACGTGAGTCGCGCGTCCTCTCGGGGCGTCCCAGGGGAGAGGAGTGCCGCCAGCTGTTCGACGTGGCGAGCCTCGATGACCAGCCGGCGAAGGTTACAGTCAGGATTCCTCAAGACATCTACTCGATGAACACGTCCTTCTTCCTGGGGCTTTTTGGCGAGAGCGTTCGGGCGCTCGGGAAAGAGGGGTTCAGGGAGAAGTATCGTTTCGACTGCGACCCCATCCACAATGACACTATCGCAGACGGCATCGAGCGGGCGCTCAAAGAATCAGACATATTCATGGGGAGAAAGCTGGCATAGCCAGACAGGAAGACGCTGATGTTGATGGTGGTGCTGCTGGATGCCGCGCTTTCAACTCCTCCGTGCGTATCGCCGACTGTCATCTACACATCCGGGAGCCGGCTTGAAATTTGGCTCCCGGTTGGGCTGGGATTCCTGCAATTCGTTGGACTCGCCTACCTGACTTATCACATCTTCGCAAGCGGCGCTCGGCAGAAGGTGGCAGAGCGTGAGGCGAAGTGGTTCCACAAGATTGTGGTCGACTACTGCATTGACATGATGGCGGCGTTCTTTGACTTGAGCAGAGCCGCGCTTTGCGATTGCGCTTTGGAGCTGCCGAAGCTTCAGGCTGCAGGGAAGCACGCCGAATCCGACGCGCTGATTCGCAAGACGCTTGCAGATTTTAAGCGAGCGCTGCATACGATGAGCACGGATGCTTCCCGCCGAATTTCCTTCTTCGACGAAGCAGCCGAAAAGAGGTTCCTAGAAAGGGGCGACCGTCTCGAGGACGAGATTACTGCCTGGTTTGATGCGTATGTCAATGGTCAGCCCTTCGACCAACGTGCTTCGCTCCCGAGAGCCCTTACTGCCTGCCAGAACGAGCTTCTCGAAATCATCAAGTCGTATGAATTCTCCAAATGGGGATGGCCATTGCGTAGGAAAAAGTCGAAGAGCGGACCGCACTGAGCCTGATTGTCCTGCTCTCTGGCCAGCATTTGCCGGATCCTGCGGAGGGCTTGGCGACGTGATCTCCCACCCTTTCCGCAGGAAACTCGGAAAGGATGGGGTACGGAGGTCAGGGTGACGCTCTCAGGGAACGGACAGGGCACACGGTCTATTTGCCGTACACCTTTTTCGCGGCCGCTCCAGCTTCGGCGTCCTCAATCACCGGATAGGTTTCGAGCTCCAGAACCTCCGCCCATTCCGCCGCGCTCTCGGCAAGAGCCGTCAGGTCGCTCGTTTCAATCAGGTGCCAGCCAAGCGTTGACCCTGGAACATGCCAGCGGCCCAATGACTTGGTTCCGGCCGGCAACGCGCCGCCCGTCTTCAAGAACTGTTCAACCGCTGCCTTGTACTTACCGGGCACAGTCTTCCACACCACCATGAATTTCATGATTTCTCCTCCTCGGGGAAAGTTTGTTGGTTGAGATTGCTTGACCCGTGAGGCTCAGCCTGGGCCAAATGGACCGGGCTCAAGGCTATACCCCGTGGGCGGGGAGATAAGGAATTTTTCTCGGGAAACTGGCGACAGACGGGATGTTCCCCCAACCCCCTCTTGCCACGAACGCCGGCATCTACCGGCCAAGTACTACAAGCAACCGGCTACAAGCCGCCCGCGTTTTCCTGGTCCCGTAGTCCCGCAGCCTCGTGGCCCCTCAGTCCCCGTCTTCTTGTTCCCTCGGCCCCTCGGCCCCTTGGTCCCTCGGCCCCTTGGTGCCTGCCTTTATGACGCTGGAAAGCGTTTTCTGGCCTGCAAAACCCCCAAAAAACTGCTCAAAAACGCGATCCAACGCCCGTTTGGACTCATCTACGCGAAATTCTCTGTAAACTCTCGCTCTTAATCGCGAAATTCTCTATTCACACTCACTGCGAAAGCGCGAAATTCTCGTTAATTTGTCTCAAAAAATCGCGAACTTCCAGACCAACGCCAGCGTTCCAAACGGTCGCTTCCAGGCCAACATTTGCCGGGTCTGACGCAGCACAAAAGCGAACATTTGTGTTGATTCCATGGGGCTTCGACGATCCAGGCCGGCGCAATAGAAAAACGCAGATCCCTCGACTCCGCTTGCCCCAGGATCGCAGTGCGATCACGAAGTTCCTAAAACGCTTCGCTCGCGACGACACCGCATAATGCGCGGGACCGGTATCTCATTTCTAGGCCGCTGGGCAGCCGCGTCGTAGAGAATGGCATGTGGGGAGAAAGGCAAGATCGCATTCACATGAGACAGAATCGCAGAAGTTTTATTCGCAACAGCGCGTTGGTTGGTGGTGCAGTAGCACTGACGAATTTGACCGGCAAGGGACAGGCTTTGGCAGCCGCCGCGTCGGCGCCGGCAAACCATGCAGCCGGCGGCGCCAGCACCAGCGCTTCGATTCGGCAACAATTCCTTTCGCCCGACAAAAAGTATCGGCCGATTGCGCGATGGTGGTGGCCGGGAAACGACGTGACGGAGGAAGAACTGCGCCGCGAGATCGGCGTGCTGGACAAGGCCGGTTTTGGCGGCGCCGAGATCCAGGCGTTCAACAAGGGCTTTGCGATCGAGGACATGCCGGAGGCGCAACAGAATCGCGTGCGCGGGTTTGCCACGCCGGCCTTCTTTGAGCACGTGGCCGCCGTGGTGGACGAAGCGCAGAAGCACGGCATTTTTATCGACTACACGTTCGGATCGGGATGGCCTTTTGGCGGCGGCTACGCAATTACGCCGGAGCTAGCGTCGATTGAGCTGCGGTGGACGCATCTTACGGTTGCTGGGCCGGCGACGTTACGCGAGCGCGTGGAGACACCGCAATTGGATGACGGCGACCCGGCAAGTCCTCCCGCGTGGCTGAAGGGATTGCCGGATGGGTGGGCCGAGCGCATGAGGAAGCGCACGAAGGTGGTTGCCGTGGTAGCGGTGCGCGGAACGGATCAGCGGTGGGAGTGGAACCAGAACGGTGGACGCCAGCGCAGCGCGGCGAAATCCGGCGAGCTGGAAGCGGGCACGCAAGTGGATTTGACCGCGCACCTGGATTCCGATGGCTCGCTGAGCTGGGATGTGCCGCCGGGAACCTGGCAGCTTTTTGTGTTTAGCCAGGCACCGACGGGGCAGCGCGTAAATGCGGGCGCGGGAGAAGGTCCGCAGTTCGTGATGGACCACTTGAGCGCCGAGGCATTTGCGGCGCACGCAAAGCGCGTGGGCGACGATGCGGTTCCGTACATCGGAAAATATTTCGGCAACGGCTTGCGCGCGGTTTTTTGCGACAGCCTTGAAGTGGGCGCAAATCTTTTTTGGAGCGACGATTTTCTGGCTGAGTTCAAACGGCGGCGCGGGTACGATTTGCTGCCGTACCTGCCGATCCTGAAAGTGCAGAGTTACGCGGCCCCGTATGGCGAGTGGGTCGATCGGCCCGTCTACGAAATGGCGGGGATTGGCGACGCAGTGCGCGGCGATTACCGGCAGACCGTTTCAGATTTGATGGCAGAGAGATTTTACGGACAGTTCAACAAGTGGGCGCACGAACACAAGCTGCTGTCGCGCACGCAGGCGCACGGCTCGCCCACGGATGTGCTGCGCATTTACGGCGAGGCGGACATTCCGGAGACCGAGGACCTGTTCGCCTGGGGCGGTTACGACTTTTTGAAGATGGCGGGGTCGGCGGCGCATGTGTATGGCCGCAGCATTGTGGGCAGCGAATCGTTTGTGTGGTCGAACTCGGTGTACGAGACCACGCCTGAGAAGGTGAAGTTGGCGGCGGACGAACTGTTGACGGCAGGCGTGAACGCGATTGTGTATCACGGCTTTGGTTACATCATGCCGGGGGTTGCCGCGCCGGGCTGGCATCCGTTCAGTGGAAGATTCGGTGAAGGAAATTACTCGTCGCAATTCAACGAACTGAATCCGCTATGGCCATACTTTGCGCCGCTCAACGATTACATGGCGCGCGTGCAGTATCTTTCGCAGGTGGGAACGAACGTGGCCGCTGTGGCGCTGTATCGGAATGACCTGGCGCATGGCGCGGATGAAATGTCGCCGGCGCCGAAGCTGAACCAGGCGCTGATGGACGCGGGCTACAACTACGACCATATCAATATTGATTCATTGCTGCGCTGCACGATGCGCGGCGATGGGCGCGACAAGATGCTGGTGACGCAGGGCGGCGCGGAGTATCGGGCGCTGGTGCTGCCGGCGCTGGACATGACGGACGCGGCGCTGGCGGAGAAGATGCAAAATTGGGCGAGCGCGGGATTGCCGGTTCTGTTTGCGGAGCGGATGCCCACGCGCGCCGACGGCCTCGAGGAGAATGCGGAGAATTCGAAGCGGGTGCTCGCGGCGATGGCGGCGATGCGCAGTTTGCCGAGTGTGGTTGTAGCCGCCGATCGCGCGGAACTGGTTACGAAGCTGGAGGGAGTTGCGGAGCCGAACGTGAGGTTCCATGGCAAGGCTGTGCCGTTTATCCAGAAGCGCATCGGGAAAACGAATGCGTACTTTCTGCGCAATGAGAGGGACGCGGCGCAGCATGTGCACGCCGAGTTTGAAGGTGATGGCACGCCGGAGTTGTGGGATCCGTGGACCGGGCAGACGACGGCGCTCAGCGGGGCCCGAGGCAAGGATGATTGGGTGGGGTTGGAATTCCATCTCGATCCGTTTGGCTCGGCGCTGATTGTGTTCGATCCCGAGAGTGGGGCGACTGCTGCGACCGCTAAGCAGCCGGGCACATTGAAGCGGATGGAACCGATTGGCGCGGGCGGATGGAAGCTGGCGGCGACGGGGCTCGTTCCTTCCGGAAAGACGGCGGAGATTCGGCGCGAATTGCCGGTGTTGGTTGACTGGTCGCTCGACAGCGAGCTGCGGGGGTTTTCAGGGCGCGGAGTGTATACGACGACGTTTACCGTGGCGGCGGATTCGGGCAGCCGGTTGATTCTCGACCTGGGCAATGTGCGCGATGTGGCCGAGGTGACGGTGAACGGCAAGCACGCGGCGACGTTGCTGCTGCGTCCGTACCAGGTGGACATTACTGAATTTGTTAAGCCGGGAGAAAACGCGCTGGAGATTGCGGTGACCAACACGCTCTACAATGCCATGACCTTGCGCGACCCGCGTTGGTTTCGGCCCGGACCGGTGGAAAATCCGTCGGGGTTGATGTCGGGCGGGTTGATGGGGCCGGTGCAGATGAAGGTGATGGAGTAGGATTTCGTGCTATCCCACCCTTTCCGCAAGAAACGCGGAAAGGATGGGGCAACGAGCTTAGGGTGGAACGCGATTGGGTTGTGGCTATGCGGGGACAACGCCTTTGGCGAGCATCTGCTTGATGCCGCGCAGGGCCTGGCGGGTGCGTTCCTCGTTTTCGATAAGGGCGAAGCGGACGTGGTGGTCGCCGTGTTCGCCGAAGCCGATGCCGGGACTGACGGCCACCTTGGCGTCGGTGAGCAGGAGCTTGGAGAACTCAAGCGAGCCGAGTTCGCGATAAGCCTCGGGAATTTTGGCCCAGACAAACATGGTTGCCTTGGGCGAGGCCACGGCCCATCCGGCCTTGTTGAGGCCTTCGACCAAAACGTCGCGGCGGCGGCGGTAGATATCGCAGATCTGGGCCACGCAGTCTTTGGGGCCCTCGAGCGCGGCGATGGCCGCGACCTGGATGGGCGTGAAGGTGCCGTAATCGAAATAACTCTTGAGGCGGGCGAGAGCGTTGACGAGGCGCTGATTGCCGACCATGAAGCCGACGCGCCAGCCGGGCATGTTGTAGGACTTGGAGAGGGTGAAGAACTCGACCGCGACCTCTTTGGCACCGGGAACCTGCATGACGCTGGGCGGCTTGTATCCGTCGAATGCGATGTCGGCGTAGGCGAGATCCTGAATGAGATAGAAGCCGTGCTCGCGGGCCAGCTCGACCAGGCGCGCGAGGAACGGGAGCTCGACGCACTCGGTCGTCGGGTTGGAGGGGAAGTTGACGATGAGGGCCTTGGGGCGCGGCGTCATGCGCGGGATGAGGTCCTCGAGCTGTTGCAGAAATTGCTCCTGGTCGTGGACGGGGACACTGATGATGTGCGCGCCGGCAATGACGGGGCCGTATATATGGATGGGGTAAGAGGGGTTGGGCACGAGCACGGTGTCGCGCGAGTCGAGAATGGCGAGACAGAGGTGGGCGATGCCCTCTTTGGAGCCGATGGTGACAATGGCCTCGGTTTCGGGGTCGAGCTCGACGCCGTAGCGGGCCTGGTACCAGTTGCAGATGGCCTTGCGCAGGCGGGGCAGGCCGCGGGAGACGGAGTAGCGATGCGTGGGCGGCTTGAGCACGGCCTCGATGAGCTTGTCGACGATGTGCTTGGGCGTGGCGCCATCGGGGTTGCCCATGCCGAAGTCGATGATGTCTTCGCCACTGCGGCGGGCGGAGCGCTTCATGGCGTCGGTGATGTTGAAGACGTAGGCGGGCAGGCGCTGGATGCGAGAGAACTCTTCCATGGTGACTCCAGTGTAAAGGCAGCGGCGTTAGCGGTGTTAGAGGAGTTAGCGGAGCTAGCGACAGAATGCGGTGCAAGTGAATGAGTGAACGAGTGAACAGTGGCAGCGAGCAGATCTCCGACTGAGAACTGAAGACTGACAACTGAAAACTGAATTTTGGGATGAGGTGAAGCGAAGTCTAGGCGACCAGGGCCGCCGCAGCCGCGCGGGCGATGGCGGGATGGAGGGGGTGCTGCACGGATTGATTATAGCGGAGAGACGGCGTTTACCTCTTAACTCTTAGCTTGCGGAGGGCGAACAATCAGCTCTGAAGCTTGGCTTGGGTGATGAGGCGGCGGACGACGGTGTGGGTCATTGCAATCCCGAAAAGCACCCAAAGGAGAAAGACGGGCGCTTGTGCGATCTCGATGAAAAAGCCAAGTCCATCTCCGGCTTTGAGATTCTTGAGAGCCACCGCGAGGCTCGTCCCGAGGAGGAAAGCTCCAAACGACAACGCAGCTATTGCGCCATTGAGCGACCAGATCGCTGCAGACTTTTCGCATTGCTTGTCAAGCCACTTCATGGCAGCAAGCATAGCACGGGTTTGGGAAGTGCGGGGCGTGGACGCCCGCACGACAGCCGGTCTGGAGACCGGCGCTACGTGCCGCGGAATTTATACTGAAACACAAGATGAGCACGTTCAAACCTGTTGATGAGCAAATGGATTTGCTGGTGAAGGGCGCGGCGGAGATTATCCGCGTGAGCGACTTGCGGGAACGCCTGGAGGAGAGCCGCAAGACGGGGCGGCCGCTGCGCGTGAAGGCGGGGTTCGACCCGACCGCGCCGGACCTGCACCTGGGGCACACGGTGCTGATGCGCAAGCTCAGGCACTTTCAACAGCTGGGCCATACCGTGATTTTTCTGGTGGGGGATTTCACTTCACTGATTGGCGACCCGACGGGACGCAACGTGACGCGGAAACCACTGACGCGGGCGGAAATTGACGCCAACGCGAAAACCTACAAGGAGCAGGTGTTCCGCATTCTCGACGAGAAGACGACCGAGGTGCGCTACAACTCGGAATGGCTGGGCAAGCTTGGGTATGAGGATACGGTGCGGCTGACGGCGCACTTTACGGTGAGCCAGATGCTGGAGCGCGACGACTTCTCAAAGCGATTCCAGGCCGAGCAGCCGATCAGTTTGCACGAGCTGCTGTACCCGGTGATGCAGGGGTACGATTCGGTGTGCCTGGAGTGCGACGTGGAGCTGGGCGGCACGGATCAGAAATTTAATCTGCTGTGCGGGCGCGAGTTGCAGCGGCAGTACGGGCAAAAGCCGCAGATCGTACTGATGACGCCGATTCTCGAAGGACTGGACGGCGTGCAGAAAATGTCGAAGTCGCTGGGGAACGCGATCGGCGTCAACGAGCCGGCGAGCGAGATGTATGGGAAGCTGATGAGCATCAGCGACGAGCTGATGTGGAAGTATTGGGTGCTGCTTACCGATCTGACACGGAGCGAAATTGAGGCGATGCGGGCTGAGGTTGCTGCGGGGAAATTGCATCCTATGGAAACCAAGAAAAAACTGGCGCGGACGATTGTGGCGGGGTTCCACGGCGAGGCGGCGGCAAGGAGCGCGGATGAGAATTGGGCGCGGATGTTCCAGGCTGGCGAGACGGCCGGAGACCTGGAAGAGGTGACCGTGGCGTTTGCGGAAGTGGCGGGACCGGAAGCGAGTCAGATCCGGTTGCCCAAGCTGCTGGTGGCGATGGGCCTGGCCGCGAGCGGCACGGAGGCGAACCGCAAGATCGCCGAGAAGGCCGTGCGCGTGGATGGCGATGTGGTGGAGAGTTTGCTGATTCCCACGACACTGCCGGCTCGGCTGACGGTGCGGCTGGGCAAGCGCGCGAAGGTGGCGGTGATTCAATAGACCGCCGCAGCCGTTTCATCTGATGCGCGAATGCTTCGGCAATCAATTCCTATTGCTCTGGAAATGCGATTGTTCGGCAGCCGTCGGGGTTGAATATCTTGGAAACGAACCAACTCTTGTCTTTGGGTGGAAGCCTGTTAGCCGCGTCCACGAATTGCTGATGCCTAGCCATACAGACCTTTCGCATTTGCACTGCGTAGTCACTTTCCGGAGTTACAGAAAACTGAGCGTAAGAGACATAATCGAACATCTTGTCTGGAGCGAGAAGGACGGCCCTAGCCGCAAGACGAGGTAAATGATACTCGAGCACGTCCAAGGGTTTTGATTCGCCAACGTAGGGTCCGCCGGACGGACATTGTTCCAACTGGGCGAGGTCAAGCCAAGCGGTTTGTTCTGGGCCGAATTCGTCTTTCGGGAGCAAATTCAGCAGAGATTCAGCAGCCGTTTTGTTCCTGGGATCGATTTCCAACATGCGGGCCGCAAAGATGAGTTGGGCTCGATAGCTATCGCCTGCTTTTTCTTTGCTCGCCTTCAATGCGGCCGGAGTCTTGGCTCGCGCCATTGCTGCCATTCGTGAAATCTCCAAGCAGCCCGGCTCTTGAGAGAGCAACGCGCCGCAAAGTGTGAAACAGGCAGCGAAAATGACCCATGATTTCAAGGACCAGAGGTCTTTCATACACCCTCCGCCGACATCTTACTCGCTCAGTGCAAACGCGCGCGCGGATTCGAGTAGTTTGGCGACGGATTCCTTCGAGCAGGATTCGGTGTAGATGCGCATGAGCGGCTCGGTGCCGCTGGCACGGAGCAGTAGCCAGGTTTCGGCGGCATTCGGCTTGGTTTTGGCTTCGGGATTGTCGAGATAGAACTTCACGCCATCGAGATTTTCCTGGCGCAGGATGGGCATGCCGGCGAAGGTGGCGTCGCCTGCGGGAAGTGCGCGGGCGCGGGCGATGGCGGCGTTCTTGATGTCGTCGGAAATGTGGAGATCGATGCGGCCGTATTGATGTTCGCCGTACTCGGCTTGCAGGTCAGCGACGAGTTGGCCGAGAGTCTTGCCTTCCTGAGCCATTACATTAGCGAGCAAGAGGCAGTTGAGGAGGCCGTCGCGCTCGGGCAGGTGGCGCTGGAAGCCGATGCCGCCGGACTCCTCGCCGCCCATGACGATTTCGCGCTCGAGCATGAGGTCGACGACATACTTGAAGCCGATGCCGTGCTCGATGAGCTCGCGGTGGTATTTCTTGGCGATGCGGTCGAGCATTTTGGTGGTGTTGAAGGCGCGGGTGACGGCGCCGGGCCAGCCTTTGTACTTCAAGACCCAACTGAGGAGAACGGAATAAATTTTGTGGGGGTCGACGAAGTTGCCGTTTTCGTCGGTCGCGCCGATGCGGTCGGCATCGCCGTCGGTGCAGAGGCCGGCCTGGCAGTGGTTGACGACGGTGGCTTCGCCGAGGGCGCGGATGTTGGGCTCGATGGGCTCGGGGTTGATGCCGGGGAAGAGCGGATCGGGATTCGCGCGAATCTGCACGTTGGCGACGCCGATCCTGTTGAAGATGTCGGAGAGGATGGTGCCGCCTGCGCCGTACATGGAGTCGATGCAGAATCTCATGTTCGAGCGAGCAATGAGGTCGAGATCGGCGAAGTTCTCGACGGCTTTGAGGTAGGAGGGCAGGAAGTCGACTTCGGTAATGGGCGCGGGTTGCGAGGCGCGCGGGACGGGATGGCCGAGATACGATTCGATGGCCGCGATCATGCTGGGCTTGCCGGAGCCGCCGTACCAGCCCTTGTACTTGACGCCGTTCCACTGCGCGGGGTTGTGCGACGAGGTGATCATGATGCCGCCGGCCGCGCCGCGCTCGCGTACGCCAAAACTCAGGGCCGGTGTGGGCGTGACGGCGCTGGCGAGCTGGACGGGAATGCCGGTGGCCGCGACGACCTCAGCGCAGGCGCGGGCGAAGGCCTTCGATGCGAAGCGCGTGTCGTAGGCGATGGAGAGGCCTTTTTTTGGATCTTCCTGGGCGTGAATGTAGGCAGCGATGGCCTCGGCAGCGGTGCGCACGTTGGCGAAGGTGAAGTCGTCGGCGATGACGCCGCGCCAGCCGTCGGTGCCGAATTTGATGACGGGGTGAGGCATGGGACTTGCGTTCTCCTGCGGCGATAAAGGTAAACGATAACAGGCAACGCGGGGTGGATGCACGGGGCTGGGAGCGCGGGAAGTGCGGGCCGGGAGGCCCGCACGACAGCCGGCCAGGAGGCCGGCGCTACACAGGCTCGGGAAAGGTCATGCAACTGACGAACTCGTCCTGGAAGGCGGGGTCGGCGGCGAGGCTTATGTGTTCGATGGGTGGGAGGGTCGGCTCGGAGTCGGCGAGGAGCAGCATTTTTGCGCCGCGGAGAGCGGTGTTGCCGGCGGCGTGGATGATGGCATGTGGCGCTTCGAGAAGCCCGATGCGGAGGGCGCTTTCGATTTGCACGTAGTTGCCGAAGGCGCCGGCCAGATGGATGGCGTGAAGAACCTGCTGTCCCTCAGGGGCTAAAGTCCCCTCTTTTTCTGCGGTCTTTATGGCACGACTGAAGTCGTGCCCTTTCACGGCAGAAACTTGTTTGGTCTTGGCGGTTAGTAGTTCAGCGCTCTTTTGTGTTGCGCCGATGCGCTTGAGGAGCAGGCGAAAGCCGGCGGCGATGGCGCCCTTGGCGAGTTGCAGCTCGCGAATGTCGGATTGATAGAGCACGACAGGCGGAGCGATGGGGAAGATTTTTGAACCATCGGCGATGCGGCCATTGGCGAGGATGGCTGCGGAGCGCAGGCCCGCGGCGACGGCATCGACGAGGCCGCTGCCGCAGATGCCGCGCGGCGCGACGTCGCCGATGACGGTGGAGCGGAGCGTGCCCTCAACGAGCGCGACCTCTGTCAGTGCGTCCTCTGTGTGCGTGTCCTCTGCGAGAGAGACGTAGGCGATGGCGCCGGTGACGGCGCGCATGCCCATGCGAATGGCGCCTGCCTCGAAGGCGGGGCCGGCGGCAGTGGAGGCGCAGACGATGCCGTGGCGATTGCCGATGGCGATCTCGCCGTTGGTGCCGAGATCGACGAGCGCGGTGAGATCGGAGCTCCGCGCGATGCCTGCAGCGACGATTCCGGCGAGAATGTCGGAACCGACAAAGCCTCCGATGCAGCGCGCGAAGCGGATCACGCAATGGGAAGGCAGGTCCCAGCCGAGATCGCGCGCGGAGAAGCGCTGCTCGGCGAGATGCGGCGACTGGAAAGGCACGTGCGCGAGCGGTTCGACATCGAGCGAGCAAAACAGATGGTGCATGACGGTGTTGCCGACGAGGAGAACTTCAGCAATTTGCGCTGCGCGGGCGAGATCGAGGCGGGCGGCGAGGCGGGCGACAAGTTGGCCGAGCGCGGTGCGGATGGGCGTGGTGAGGTCCTGACCCTCAAGCACGGCACGGACTCGGCTCATGACGTCGGAGCCGAAGGCGGCCTGGGGATTGAGCGCAGTTTCAACGCCGAGCACGTTGCCAGCGGCATCGATGAGTTGCGCAGCGATCGTGGTGGTGCCGAGATCAATGGCTATGGCGAGGCCGCGAGAAGACGATGCCGATTGGTCTCCCACCCTTTCCCGCGATAAAACTGCGGGAAAGGATGGGGCAACACTCGTGGTTGCGCTGGGCTCTCCCACCCTTTCCGAATCCTCTATCGCGGATTCGGAAAGGATGGGGCACGGGAGCGAGTTGCCCGTTGATCCAGAGTTCCCTTCCACAGTTGAGATTGAGTCACTCGATTTGTCGTCGGCGAGGATTTGCATGTGCCACTGGTCGCACTCGAGAACGAGCGGCTGGTTAGCGCGGGCCTGGCAGGCGAGACGCCAACCGTTGGCGAGTTGATCGGGAGTCAGGGTTGCGGAGTCGGCCTCGGTGACGGGAAGCGAGCCCGAGAGTACACGCACCTGACAACCACCGCACTCGCCCGTGCTACCGCAAGGAAATTCGAAGCCGTGAGCGGCGAGGCTCGGGACAAGCGAGCCGCCACGCGGGAGTTCGAGCTCAACAGAGAGCGGCTCGAGACGGATGCGAACACTATCCGACGAGGAGGGGTCTGAAGATGAAGGCGCCGATGAGGATGGATCGAGAGTCATACGGCTTCCACAATGCCGTCGTCGAAAGTTGCGCGGATTTGCGCCCCTGGCGCAACGACGAGAAAATCAGGAGCATCCCAGGGACCGTTGACGAGGCGCTCGAGAAGCGTGAGCGAGCCCGGAATTTCTTCGAACGCCCAGCCCTCTTTTTCGGCTTCGGCGCGCGCGCGGGTGCGGCAGGCTTCATCGGACGCGATGCCGGTGGAGATGTAAGTGAGACCGGAGTAGTGGCGGCGGAAGGAGGAGAACTGCTCGTAGAGAAAGCTGCCGTTGTCTTCGCCGTACTTGGCTATGAATTCATCGAGCGTGGTTTGCTCGCCCATGGGATTTTTTTGCGACGAAAAGGCGGGCTCGAGCTTGAGATCGGGAGTTTGAAATTCGACCCAGCCGGGCGAGCGGTAGTAGACGCCGGGGTGGTCCTGGAAGTATTCGGCGTAGCGATGGCGGCTGCCCATGAGCACGCCGATGCAGTCGTGAGCGCGGGGAAGAACGAGTTGCGTGCGACCGGCGCGGAGGCCTTCGGTGCCGCGCCCGCACAATGCGTAGCCGAGAAGGATGGCGTCGTAGCCGGCGCTGGCAGCCACGTCGATGCGCTCCTGCAGGTGAGGGCGCATCTCGACGCCAAGCGAGTGCAGGCCCATGGGAATGGATTCGAGGTCGACCGTGTGCGCGGAGCGGGAGACGACGTGCTCCATTTCGCGCGTGAATACCTGGCAGTGGATGAGTTTGAGATGCATAAAAGCAGCTTTCAGCTATTCGCTCTTAGCCTTTAGCTTGATCGTGCCTCGAAAAAGTTTTTGGTCGACCCGAGAGGATGGCTTTGGTGCGGGCTACACGGGCTGCGGAAAAGGGCATGGTTTGAGGCCGATCTCTTCAGAAACATCCCTCAGGGGCTAAAGCCCTCACTCCTTTTGCGCAGTCTGTGGCACGAGTAAACTCGTGCCCTTTCAAAACAGCGGCCTCGTGCCCTTTCAAATCCGTGGCCTCGTATCCTTTCAAAACCGCGGCCTCATTGGATTTTCCGCAACAACTAAAGTCCATAGCTTACTTTGTCGTACAAGCTGCCATACTGTTCCTCGAGCGCGGCGATGAGTGCGGCTTCTTCGGCGGGCAACTCGTCGAGCCCGGACTCGATGCGTGTGAGCCATTGCAGTTCCTTGCGCGAGAGTTGGAGCTTTTCAGCAGCGAGGCCGTCTTTGAGAAGGTCGACAGCGGCGCGGCCGGCGGCGATGGTCTGCCGGTAAGGTGTTTCTTCGGCGACGATGGCGCCAGCGATGCGCAGAGTGGCGGCAGGCGAGAGCACGGCGGCCTGTGGGCTGAGCCACTCATCGGACGCGGTCATCCAATCGCGCAAAACGAGCGCGCCGCCTGCTGCAGTTGCAGCATTCATCAGGCGGCAATCGTAGGCGAGGATTTCCGTGAAGACCTCAGGCGCATTGCCGGAGAGGAGGCGCACGTTCTGCACCGACTCGTTGCTCCACAGGTCGCACATGGCGGCGGCGATGTTGCCCAGCGGGCTGAAGTGTGCGCAGGCGGCCGCCTTGCCTTCCATGGCGATGGGCTGTCCCGTGATGGCCTTCATCACCGGGCCCTCGTAGGCGCAGTCTTTGGAGGGGCCGAGCGCGCCCTGCTCGAAGGCGGCGAGGCTGCGCACCGCGCTCATGGCGCGGACCACGGCGGCGAGCACTTCAGGCAGCATTTTTTGGTGCGCGAGCTGCATGGCGGTGTTGGCGAATCCGCAGGCGGAGTCGGCGCCGGGAATGACGCCGGGATGCGCGGCACAGATGGAGACGATCTCGCTCCAGAGCCACGCCATGTCGCGCGGGGCGAGAACGCCGAGCGCGAAGACGATGCCGGGAAAATCGCCGAACATGAGAGCCTGGTCGTGGACTTCCTTGCTGCCGACCGACTCGATAGAAAGGATGTCGGCGCCGGCTTCGGCGCAAAGTTCGAGCGAGCGGCGGAGGCGATGCCAGGGCTCGCCAGTGCGGAGGAGCGGCGGTTTTTGCTGGTCGCGAATATCGGTGGGCGTGACGCGGAGGGCGCAGAGGAGATGATGCTTTTCGTGCGCGGCGCGGAGGTGGCGCTTGAGGATGGCGGTGATTTCCGCGCCCCACTCGGGCTCGTCGGTCATGGCCGGAAGCAATTCGAACTCGAGCACGATGCCGGGGACGGCGAGGGCGACAGCGCGGCGCAGAATCTGCGCGGCCATTTCTTCGTAGTGCGCGGTGACATCGGACCAGGTCTCGCTGGTGATGGAGATCGGCGGCAGGGTGAAGTTTACTTCAGGAAACACCCGGCCGGCGCCGAGGGTGAGCCCGAGACCGCAGGCGAGCGGATGGGGGCACGTGCCGAAGACGAGCCGGTCCTGGCTGGGAATGGCGAGAGAGGTGAACTTGCGAGCGGCCTCAACGATCATGATCAGGACCCTGCCAGCAGATTCTTGACGAGGCCGACCGCGCCGTTGGCGTTCTCGCTGTAGCCGTCGGCGCCAATTTCCTTTGCGTATTGGTGCGTTACGGGTGCGCCGCCGATGAGCACTTTGACCTGGGTGCGGAGACCCGCGGTCTGGAGAGCGTCGATGGTGAGCTTCATGGCCGGCATGGTGACGGTGAGCAGCGCCGACATGCAAACCACGTGCGGCTTGCGCTCTACGACGGCGGTGACGAAGTTCTCCGGCGAGACGTCGGTGCCGAGATCGATGACTTCGAATCCGCCGCCCTCGAGCATGGAGGCGACGATGTTCTTGCCAATGTCGTGCAGGTCGCCTTTGACGGTGCCGATGACGACGCGGACCGCCATCTTCTGGCCGGCGGCGGTGAGCAGCGGCTTGAGCAACTCCATGGCGCCTTTCATGGCGCGGCCGGCGAGCAGGAGCTCGGGAACGAAGTATTCTTCGCTCTCGAAGAGGCGGCCGACCTCATCCATGGCCGGAACCATCGACTCCTGAATGAGGGCCATGGGCTGGACGCCTGCGGCGATGGCCGCTTCCGTGGCGGCGCGCGCCTTTTTAGTGTCGCCGTTCAAAACTGCATCGTAGAGTTCCTGATTTAGCGCCATGAAAACACCTCTCTGCTCCGCGCACATTCAAAAGGAGATGGATGCTGCTGCGGCACGGCCGGGTTGAAGGCGAATCGCTTACTCAAAAGGGGCTTCGCGCCCACTTGTATTGGCCGATTGCGACCATCTCTCAAGAAACGGATTGATAATTCACAATATATCGATCTTCGACGCGATGCAACCGGACGAGAGACCGGGTTCCGGAGCGGGGGACCCGGGGTGAGACAAATGGTCGACTTGGCGAGGCGGCGGCGACAAGGGTGAGAGCGCACCAGAGAAGGGCATCATGACGGCCTACGCAGTGGACCCAGGCAAGCCGCTTGGAGCTTGGAAGCGTGCATGAAGTACGGCCAAGAAACAGGCCGGTGTCGAGTGCAGGATTCACGATCTACGCCACCACTTCATTTCGGCACTGGCGCAAACTCAGACCCCGGATGCAACCATCCAGGCAATCAGCGGCCATCTCAGCCGGAAGATGCTGGAGCATTACAGCCATGTGCGGCTGGAGGCAAAGCGGCGGGCAGTGGATGCGTTGGACGCGATGGCCGGGCTGTTCGCGCAATAGTTCGGGTGTGGGGACTCAAAACGGAAAATTGAATCGGGGTCCCCGCAATTTCCCCCACAATTTCGGATTGAGTGAAAAATAGAATCCTGTAAGTAATTGATCTAAATGGTCGGGACGGGCAGATTTGAACTGCCGACCCCTCGCACCCCAAGCGAGTGCTCTACCAGGCTGAGCCACGTCCCGACATAACGCAGCCGGCTCTTGTCGAGCCGGCTTTTGGGGTCTTCGATTAGTTTACACCGATGGCGCGACGCTGGGGATTGCGAACGGGCCGCGATGCGGTCTGGCGTGCTATGAATCCACGCTTTTTTTTAGGCGGTTGGAAAGGTAGTAGGCACCGGAAATCGCAAGTACTGCGGGTCCCAAACATGGGATCACCAGCTTCAGGGTGACCCAGATCCTGGAGTTGTCCGGGATGAGGATCCACGCGGGAACGAGGATAGCCATCATCACGATCGCCATCCTTGTAAGCTGGAACCACAACTTGTGAAAGAAGCGCGCGGTGGTGGCGCGATCGGGCAGGTCCGAGTTCGCAATTCCATACCACCTGCCAACAAGCGCTGAGGCGAGCAGCATGGCCACAGGGATGCCAATCGTGAAGGTAACTACGATGGCGGCCCCCTCCGACAGGAAAAAGACTGAGCCGGGGAGGGTGGCGCCAGCCGGGAAGCTCATGAGGAAGATTCCAGGTAAGCTGGCGATGACGATGACCGGCATGGCGATGAGTGCGACGACGCCTACCCAGGCAAGAAACTGCCAGAACGAACATTTCTCACTGAGGGAGGCCATTTCGGCCTTCTCCTCCGCGGTGTAGCCGAAGCCGGGCCAATAGCCCCCCGACCTGAAAGCCAAAGTCATATTGCAGGCCCAGTAGCGCACAAGCAGCGCGATCCATCGCTCCAGAGTGGATCGTGAATTGGGAGTGGCGTCCATATTTCAATCTCAGTGCTCCGGCGGCACGAACTCCGAGGGCAGAGCCGAGCCGGAGCCGAAGAAGAACTCCTCCATCTGCTCGACGAGGAATTGCTGCGCCTGGGGCAGCCAGGGCTGCAGGCGGTACTCGTTGAGCAGCATTTTTTGGCGATTGAGCCACTCGTCCCACGCTGCCTTGGAGACGTTCTTGTAGATTTTCTGGCCAAACTCGGAGTCGAAGGGCGGCTCGTCGAGTCCCTCCATCTCTTTCTTGTTGCGAACGCAAAAGACCATGTGCGCCATGCGAAGAAATGCTCCCAGATCCCATTGTAACTGGACGGAGGGAGGGCGAGAAATTGCGGCGGGGGGCTTCCGATTCCCGCAACCCGCGATCGGGTTTTCCGCAGTGCGGCGCGGCCTGAGCAAATCTGACCAGACCGATGCCCTCGATGAGGACAACAATGAAACTGGCGCTTGATCTGCCTCCCCACGGGAGCGGTCGAAATTCGAGCGGGCTCAGAACGAGCGGCCCTGCCCAAAATGAGCAACCTTGTCCGATGTGCATGCATCTGCCTTTAATGTGTCTGGCCCTCAGAACGAGCGGCCTCGTCGAAAAGGAGCAACCATGTCCGATGTGAATGCGTCTGGTATCAATGTGTCTGGCCTCTCTGACAACGCTGCCGGCGGTCTTTCCTACATCACGATCATCCCGGCAATTGTGTTCCTGATCGCTGAGCCCTACAAGAAAAGCTCGTTTGTTCGCTTCCACGCCTGGCAGTCGATCTTCTTTTATGTCGCCTGGGCCGTGGTGCATATTCTGGTCACGGTGGTACAAAACCTGGTTCCAACGGTCGTCTTCCTCACCTTGACGCTGTGGCAATTCGTGGATCTGGCCTTCTTTGTCGTGCTGGTGATCGTGTTCGTCAGCGCTTTCAACGGCAAGCGCTTTATGCTGCCCATCATTGGCGGACTGGCAGAGAAGCAGGCTAACCGGTAACTGTTCCCACAGTGCCGATCGCAGTAACGGCCTCCGCATGGAGGCCGTTTCCGTTTGTGCGGTCCGAGCTTTTTCCCCCGGCCTGGCCTTCTGCGGCCCTGCCTCCGCGTCCTCACGCAGAAATTCTCTTGACAAGGGGATGGGCGGCAAATTGTTCTATCTCCACCCCCACTTCGCGGTCCGCGAAAACAACAGGCTGAACTCCCAATGCGCGGGCCACGCACAGCAGTGAAGCAACACCCCGCATTCAGTTCCTTCTTCGAAAGGAGTTGCTATGGCAAAACCGGATGCTGTCGAAGGCGCTTTCGTGCTCTCGGACCACGTTGCCGGCGCCATAGCCTATCTCACCTTCATCCCGGCAATTCTTTTTCTGGTCATGGAGCCGTACCGCCGGAACTCGTATGTACGCTATCACTCCTGGCAATCGATTCTTTTCTTTCTGGCAGCGTTTGCGGTGAACGTCGTGCTGGCCTTTCTGCTGGTGTTCGCGCTGCTGTTCTCGCCTACCCTGCACGTTTTTGTGTGGCGGGCGATCGTGCTGTTTTGGATTGCTGTGTGGATCGCGTGCGTAGTCAACGCGGCGATGGGCAAGCGCTTCAAGCTGCCTTTGATCGGGGAGTTTGCGGAGCAGCAGGCGGAAAAATAGGCGCGCGAATTCTCTTGACAAGCGGGTGCGAATTGGGGTGTTCTGGTGCTCTCAGCTCAGCATCTGACTCGGGGGCCGCGAAAACGGTATGTTTCTATTCGCAGACGGGGCGGCCGTTCTTTCCCTCAGAATAATCTCACAAATAAGGAGTTGCCATGGCTGATCCGAATGCAACAGGAGCTAACGCAGGGCTATCCGACGATGCCGCGAGCGGCCTCGCCTATCTGACCTTCATCCCCGCAATCATCTTCCTGGTGGTTGCGCCTTTCAACACAAATCCCAAGGTGAAATTCCATGCCTGGCAGTCGATCTTTCTGGCGGCAGCCTGGTTTGCCATCTGGATAGTCCTCACTGTGTTCACCTTTGTGCCGTTCATTGGCTTGCTTCTCCTGCCGATTCACCTGGTGGTGGTGCTGGGGTTTTTCGTCCTATGGCTCATCTGCATCATTAAGGCGTTTCAGGGCGGGAAGTTTGTCATTCCCATCATTGGTCCGCTCGCCCAGAAACAGGCGGGGGCTTAGGCGCGAGGCCCGCGGACGGATCTCCCTATCGGCGGCGATGTTTTTGTAACTTTTTGCTGTGCGCGGCCGCGTCCTTTTTCGCGTGCTTCTTTGCCTTGGATGAGGGCTGAGCGGGAGTGCGGCCGGTGAGGGGAAGCTCTTCTTCGACCAGCGCGAACTGCAGCTTGCGCTCCTGCGCGAGGATGCGGTCGAGAATGACCTGAACGCGGTCGCCCACGCGAAAACGCCGGGCAGTGCGTTCGCCAATGATCTCGTGGGTATTCTCGCGCCAGGTGAAGCGGTCTCCGCGGAGGCTGTCGATGGGGACGAGGCCCTCGACGAAGAGATCGGTGAGCTCGACGAAGAGGCCGTATTTGGCGGGGTTGAGCACGAGGGCGGCAAACTCGTCGCCGACACGGTCCTGCATGAAGCGCACCTTCTTCCACTCGACAAGCTCGCGCTCGGCCTCGGCGGCGCGACGCTCGGCTTGGCTCGATTCGTCGGCAATCTGGGCGAGTTCGGGTTCGGGGATGGGAGGCGTGACGAAAGGCGTGCTTCCCTTCCCCGGTCCCCAAGTGCGAGGGACCGGGGGCACCCCGGATTTGTTTTGAGGGTTAGAAGCCGCGGATCGTGCCTCGGCCTCGTTGGGGTGCGACCAAGGGGATGCGAGGCGGGCCTGGGTGACGGTTCTGCGTCCCGAGACGCCGGCGCGGAGCAGAGCTTTCGTGATGCGATGCACGATGAGGTCGGGATAGCGTCGGATCGGCGAGGTGAAGTGGGTGTAGGTGGGCGCGGCCAGCGCGAAATGGCCCTCGTTGACCTCGGAGTAGCGCGCCTGGCTGAGCGAGCGCAGCATCAAGTAGCTCAAGATTCGCTCTTCCGGCTTGCCTTCGATGCGCGCCGAGAGCTTTTGATACATGCGCGGCGTGACGGCGATGTCTTCAGGGACTTCGTGCTGACGCGGATTGCGGCCGCGGCCATGGAATTCGCGGCGCTCGGCGCGAACTTGCACGCGCTTCACAGGCAGCGGTCCGAGACCAAGAGAATAGCCAAAGCTGGCGGCCAGTTCCTCGAACTGGACGACGCGGCGCGGTTCGGGCTTCTCGTGAATGCGATAGAGGGAAGGAACGCCGAGATCTTCGATCCAGACGGCAACACACTCATTGGCGGCGAGCATGAACTCTTCAATGAGGCGGTTGGCCCAGGTGCGCTCGGACCGGGTAACGCCGCGCATCTGGCCGTGCTCGTCGAACTCGATGACGGGCTCGGGAAGATCGAAATCAATGGACCCCCGTTCCTCGCGGCGCTGATTCATGAGGACGGCGAGTTTTTTCATGCGTTCGAAGCGCTCCCGCGCCTCCGGGTTTTGGACGAGTGTATCGGATTGGTCGAGGCGCTCACGTGCTTCTGAGTTTTGGACGAGGCGCTCGCGCGCTTCTGGGTTTTGGTCGAGAATCGCGGCGACCGCAGTGTAGGTCATGCGCGCGGCGGACCGGATGACGCCTTCGACGATTTCGAAGCTTTCAATGCGGCCAGCCGCATCGAGCTGCATGATGCAACTGAGGACGAGGCGATCTTCGTGGGGTCGAAGGCTGCAGATGTCGGTGGAGAGTTCCTGCGGCAGCATGGGGATGGCGCGATCGGGAAAGTAGACGCTGGTGCCGCGCAGACGGGCTTCGAGATCGAGGACGGAATTTGGTTGGACGTATTCGGCCACGTCGGCGATGTGGACCTGCAGCTCGTAGCCGCCATCGGCGCGATCGGTGACGAGAACGGCGTCATCGAAGTCGCGGGCGGTCTCGCCGTCGATGGTGACGATGGGCAGGGCGCGAAAGTCAGCGCGGCGGGCGGCGATGTCTGGGTCGAAATGAGCGACGTCGCGGGCTTCGGCGAGGACATGCTCCGGAAAGACGCGCGGCAACTGGTGCTTGCGGATCATCATCTCCACGTCGACGCCAAAATCATCGTGAGCCCCGAGGATTTCGATGACGCGGCCGATGGGGGGACGCGTGGGCGTGGGCCAACTGGTGATCTCGACGTCAACGATTAGGCCGTCCTCCGGACTTTCGGGTTTTGGACGAGAGTGTGCCTCGCTGCCAAGAACGCGATGCGGCGTGTTGTGCTTTCCCACCCTTTCCGTATCCGCTGCGGCGGATTCGGAAAGGATGGGGCAACGCGCTGTATCGTAACGCGCTGTATCGGGAGGGACTTCTGCGCCAGGAGGGATGACGATGGGCTGAGTCATGCGCTCGTCGAAGGGAATGACGACGTTTTGCCGGTAGCCGCGCGCGAGATCGGCGTAGTGAAACATGCCAACGACGGTGGGATTGCGGCGCTCTAAAACCCGAATGACGCGGCCTGCGGTGCGGCCGTCGGCTTTGGGCGGATCGACATCGACCAGGACCTGATCGCCCTGCATGGCGTCGCGGATCTCGCTGGGCGGGATGAAAATGTCTTCAATTTCCGTTGCCCGCAGACCGCCTGAGCCTCCGGATCGGCGATTGGGCCGCACGAAGCCGTATCCATCGCGGTGCAGATCGAGGCGGCCGGAAAGCAAATTGCTGCCCGAGCCTGCACCCGAGCGGGAAACGGCACTGGGAAGGCTCCAATGCTCGCGATCAAGCTGCACGAGGTGGCCACGGAGGGTGAGGCGGGCCAACTGCTCGATGAGAAGCCGGCGCTCACGCCCCCCACCCAGGCCCAGCTCGCGGACCAGCTGCTTGTAAGCGGCCTTGCGTCCGGCCGAGGCGGCGATGCGCGCCACGAGTTCGCGATCGGTCATACGCCAAGATTAGAGCCTGTCCTTCACTTTCGCGCGCCAAAGTGAATGGCCGGCTCCACGCAACCCCGAAGGTAACGCACAGGCGTCGCGGATGGGGCGCAGGAACCTGCCCTTTGCCGTAGAATGTGGGAGACGGCCGATCCAGGCGAAACGAAACAGCGATCTGTCTGGATTTCAGCCGCAGGATCATTGCGGCGTGCGACGATTGCTGCGCCTGGCATAGTTTTTGATTTTTTGGGGTTCGAGCCAATGGCCTTGGCAATTCCCAGTCCTAATCGGACAGAAAAGGAACATACTTTGAGCGCAATGTGGAAACCAAGTCAGCCTGAACCTTCAATTCCCGTCTCCGGTCCGGAAGCGCAGCGTCCAGCGGCTTCCGTGGCGAGCGTTGAGTCGACAAACCGCAATGCAGCACCCGCAGGCGACCAGGCCGTGATCAGCAAGGGCCTGTTTGTGAAGGGAGAAATCTCGGGCACGGAATCGCTTTATATCGACGGCAAGGTGGAAGGTGCGATCAATCTGCCCGGCAACCGCGTGACCATCGGCCGCAACGGCACGGTGGGCGCCAACGTGACCGCGCGCGAAGTGGTGGTGATGGGCAAGGTGCGCGGCAACGTGTCGGCCTCGGACCGCGTGGACATCCGTGCCGAAGGCGCGTTGAGCGGCGATGTTTCCGCGGCGCGCATCAGCATCGAGGATGGCGCGTTTTTCAAGGGCGGGATCGATATCCGCAAAGCCGACGCGAAGCCGGCGCAGACGCTGGGCACGCCGTCTGCGGCGCAGGTATCGATGACGGCCGCGCCCGAGACGCAGAAACCTGTCCAGTAATCGCTGCAACGCACGACTTGGCTCACGAGAGCGCCTTTGCAAGTCAGAGGCGCTTTTGTGTTTTTTACGCCGAGTGAATGAAGCGAATGGAGTAAAGCGAGTGAAGGAAGTGAAATAAGTAAAGTTAGTGAATATCCCCTCTCGGGACCAGCATTTTTATCGGGGATGCGCGGTTGACTGTCGAGGCGGTGGCGACGTACGGAGCGCTCTTTATTGATCCCTGCAAAAGAAACGTCCTCGGGCCGTCCCTACGGGACTCCGGGGTTCATCTGGGCGGTCCGCGTTCCCCACGCTGAAGCGCGGGGCTAACAAACGCTGCGCCTCCGGCGCGCTTATCAGGACACTACTTATTCGGCCATCTTCAGCCCAGACCGAGGCGGCGCAGGGCGATGCGCGGCAGAGCGGAGCCGGATTTTCCAAGTGTCCACCCGACGATAAGTGTCCACACGGCGATGCCGGCAACGAGGATGACGGCGTCAGTCCAATAGTGGGCATGGCGAAGCGCAGCCAGGGCCGGCAGATGCAGGGAGAGATCGCCGAGTCCCCAGGCGAGCAGACCTGTGCAGGCGCCGGCGGTTAAAGCGGCCAGCAGGCAGCGGCCCATCTCGGCATAATCCAGACCGGCGAGTGAAACCATGCGCCGCTGATGCAGGAGCAGGGCGATGGTGAGGGTCTGGAGGGCGATGCCCACGTCGGAGGCGAGCGCCAGGCCCGTGGCGCCGCGCCAGTGGAAGAGCGCGTCGTAGATGGGCAGCGAGACTACGGTGACGATGGTACTGGCAACCATGGGCGCGAAGGTGTTTCCGGCGGCGTAGAAGGCGCGCGCGTAGATGGCCTGCGCCGACCAGAGAAACATGGAGACAGAGAAGATGGCGAAGTAGAGGCTGCACTCGCGCGCGTCGGCGACCGAAAAACGCCCGCCGGTAAAGACAAGATCAATGGCCGGCCAACCCAGCGCCACCATGCCGGAGGCGGCGAGCAAACCGAGCGAAGTCACGCGCGAGACGGAATCTGCAACACCGGTGGCGAACTCGTAGTGCCGGTCGCGCGTCCAGAGGCTGGCGAAAAACGGCATGGAGGCCGCGCCGGCGGCCTGGGCCAGCACGGACATGGGCGCCGAAAAGAGTTGCTTGGCGTAGCTCATCAGCGAGACCGCGCCGCCGATGGTGGAGGCGAAGTGGGCGATGATCCAGCTGTCGACGGTCACCAGCGAGACGCCGGCCATCAGTGGAAGAGACAGACGCACCCATTCGCGCAAGCCTGGATCGCGCCAGTCGAAGAGGATGCGATAGCGCGAGCCGGCGCGGTGCGCAAAGAACCAGTTGAGAAGAAACGGCCCGAGGATGGCTCCGGCCACGGTGCCCACAGCAAGTGAAGAGATGCCAATGCGCTTGACCAGCAGCAGGCCGCCGACGATGGGGCCGAGGCCATAGATGAGCGGCGCCAGGGCCTGAATGCTGAACTGCTTGCGCACCATCAGGACCGCGCCAAAGACGCCGCCGGCGAAAAAACACAACTGCGCGGGCAGCAGAATCCGCGTCAGCATGATGCACTGAGCAGCCTTGGCGGGGTCGAAACCGTTGAACCACCAGCGCACGTACCAGGGAGCGAAGATTTCGGCCAGCACGATGGCTGCGCCCAGTACCAGGTACATCGTGGTGAGGATGACGGAGAGCGAACGGTCGCCTTCAGCCTCGCGGCCCTGCTCGCGATAGCGGGTGAGGATGGTGACGAAGGTAATGGAGGCCGCGCCGCCGACAAGAAAATACGAAATCATGTCCGGCAGGACGAAGGCGGCATTGAGGGCGTCGGCCTCAGCGCCGCGGCCGAAGAGCCAGACGATGTACTTTACCCGCACCAGCCCGATGATGCGCGAGAGAAACGTGGACACCATGAGCACAACAGTGGCCGAAAAGACGCTGTGCGCGTGCGTGGGATGGAGAGCGTCCAGAAAGCGCGCCCAGCGCGAGCGTGCGCAAGGCAATGACGGGGTGGGAGGCTGGGATGGGGGCGAGCTTGCCACTGCAGACGATTCTATAAGGATTCTCTTCGGCTGCTATAATCGGGAACCTACTATGACTACTGATTCGCATTCACTCACGTTTGCGCGGGAGCAGGAGAAACTGTGGCCTTACTTCCTGCTCTTTTTTGCCTCCGGTTTTCCGGCGCTTGTTTATCAGATCGTGTGGCAACGCGCGTTGTTCACCATCTATGGCGTGAATATCGAATCGGTGACGGTGATCGTCACCGTCTTTATGCTGGGACTCGGCCTTGGCAGCCTCGCAGGCGGTAGACTCTCCACGGCCGGTGGCATTCGTGCTCTCAAGGCCTTTGGCATGATCGAAATCTCGATCGGCACATTTGGCTTCTGCTCCCTATGGATATTCCATCTTGTGGCGGAGTTTACGGCGGGGGCGTCGACCGCGGTGACCGGAGCGATTACGTTTCTGCTCCTGCTCATTCCCACACTGCTTATGGGCAGCACGCTTCCGCTGCTGGTTGCTCACCTTGTGCGGCGCACACAAAATGTGGGCGAGTCGGTGGGCTCCCTCTACTCCGCCAATACCTTCGGGTCGGCAACTGCGTGCCTGTTGGCGGCTATCGTTCTCATGCGGGTTCTTGGAGAATCAGGATGCGTAAGGTTGGCAGCCTGCCTGAATCTTCTGGTGGGAACAAGCGCGCTGCTGATTCGCTCCGGCGCCTCGACGGCTAATCGGGATGTCAGCTCGAAGAGCAGTTCTATCAACGACGCGCAGCACAACACAATCCAATTCAAAATTGCCATGCTACTGGCTGCGGCAACGGGATTCATTGCTCTGGCTTACGAAATCATCTGGTACCGGCTCTACTCTTATGCGAGCGGCGGCACGGCGCCGTGCTTTGCGTATCTGCTGGCGTATTATCTGTTCGGCATCGCCTATGGCGCGCTGGCGGTGCACGATGCGTGCAAAAAGAACCTCAGAAACGATCTGGGGCGCACGCTGAAGGCCGGAGCAACTGTGGTAGCGCTGGGCGCGGTGGCAGCGTTCCTGGTGGGCCCGATTGTCTCCCTAACTGCCAGGAATATCTCCTATAACTACCTGTATGGACTGGTCGCGGTTGCGGCGGCGCTGATGGGCGCATCCTTCCCTATCCTGTCACATGCCGCGATTGGCCCCGCGGATCAGGCCGGCAAGAAACTGAGTTACCTGTATCTAAGCAACATCGTGGGATCGGCACTGGGAAGTTTCCTGGTCGGATTCGTGGTTCTGGATTATTGGTCGACGAGCGCGACCTCATTACTGCTTCTTGGGTTGGGGATGGCGTCTGCGGCTATTCTGGCGGCGCTCGCGACTCCCAAACCTTCGAAGATGGCTGTTCTCTCAGCTTTCGCGGCGTTCGCAGTACTCGCCGCATCGCGCGGAATGCTCTTTTCAGGAATGTATGAGCGCCTCCTCTTCAAGGACACCTTCCATCGCGGAATGGCATTCACCGATCTCGTGGAAAACCGAAGCGGGGTTATCGCAGTCGATGCGATGGAGACAGTCTACGGAGGGGGAGTCTATGACGGGCACTTCAATATCGATCCAGTGCATGACGCGAATGCCATTTTTCGGTGCTATGCGATCCCGGCAATTCATCCTAACCCGAAGGATGTCCTGGTCATCGGGCTTTCGTCAGGATCCTGGGCGCAGATTTTGGCCAACGATCCGCAGGTTGAGGATGTAACGATTGTCGAGATCAATCCCGGTTATCTATCGCTCATTCGCAAGCGGCCCGAAGTTGCGAGTCTGCTCCATAATCCGAAGGTAAAGATTGTGATTGACGACGGGCGCAGGTGGCTGGTTGCGCATCCCGACCGCAAATTTGATTTCATCCTGATGAACACATCGTTCAACTGGCGCGCCAACATGTCGAACCTGCTGTCGGTGGAGTTTCTTCAGTTGATCCGCCGGCACATGAAACCGGGCGGCGTTGAGTACTACAACACGACATGGTCAGGGGAAGCGCTTTTGACAGGGGCGACTGTGTTTCCGTACGCATTGCGCATCGGCAATTTTCTTGCCGTCAGTGATAGTCCGATCGCATTTGACCAGGAACGGCTCCGGTCAGTGCTATCGACCTACAGAATCGACGGCCGCGCCGTTTTCGACTTGACGAAACCAGAGGACCGCTCCGCACTGGAACGAATCGTGTCCTTACCAAGTACTCCCAGCTGGGACGACAATCGTAAACTCGTCCCCATGGTGGAGGAGCGAACGAGCCTTTTGCAGCGGTTTAAAGGGATGCGCCTGATCACCGACGACAATATGGGCACTGAGTGGCGTTAGAACCTGCCGATGTTCTGCCTCACGGGCGCGTATGCTAGAGCGAAACCAGAGTTGGTGTGGCCCGTTGAGTATTGTGCAAGGTCGCCGCTCTCTGTCGGTCGCGTCGACTTGAGTGCCGTGGCTCCGGTATACAGTAACTCTGGTTTCGCTATAGTCGCGAGGGTTCAGGGATGCTGTGTGCCATTCGTTGTACTGGAATTGCCGTTCTCTTTGGTTTAGCGACGGGATCTGCCCAGACGATTCATGGGCGCGGCGGAATTACGCTGCCGCCCCCGCCTGACGCGCAGGGGTCGCCTGTAACTGACGACTATTTCGGCTCCAAAGTGGTGGACAACTACCGGTGGCTGGAGAATGCGCAGAGCCAGCAGTCCAAGGACTTTATCGAAGCCGAAAACGCCTACACGGCGCGTTACATGGAGCAGGCGCGGATCCGCCCGCAGATTGCCGACGATCTTGACCAACTGGAGCATGTGACGAGCTGGACGTTGCCCATCGCGCGCGGCAACGATTTGTTTTTTATGAAGCTGCTCGCCGGCGAGGATCAGGCCTCGATCTACGTGCGGCACGGATGGATGGAGAAAGACAAGCGGCTCGTGGATCCGGCGCAGTTCAGCCGCGACCCCAACACGTCGATCGAGTTGGATGATGTGTCGCGCGACGGAACCCTGGTGGCGTATGGAATACGCGAGGGCGGTTCGGACGAAACCACGGTGCACGTATTCAACGTGAAGACCGGGAAGGTGATGGAGGATGAGCTGCCGAGCGCCAATTACCTGTCGGTGTGCTTTACTCCGGACGGGCACGGGCTTTACTACGCGCGCATGGACGCGAAGCGCTCCCTTTTGTACGAACACAAGTGGGGCGAGCGCATTTCCCACGACACGATGCTCCTCGGCAATGAGTTTCGCGGCGAAGAGCTGGGCCCGAGCGACTTGATTGAGGCTTATGTCACCGACGATGCGCATTATTTGGTTGCCGAGATCGACCGGGGCGTGCCGGCCAGACGCGTGGATATTATTTTTCGCGATCTGACCAAGGCAAATTCGTACTTCAATGTGCTGGTCTGGAGCATGGAGTCGCGGTTTTCCGCCATTTATGCCAAAGGCGCGTGGTATGTGAAGACCGACTACAAAGCGCCCAACGGGCGAGTGCTGAAGGCCGATCCCGGCGTTCTGCCCGATGTGTGGACCACGATTGTGCCGGAAGGGAAAGACGCAATCGACGACTTCAACATTGTGGGCAACAAGATTTATGTGAAGCGATTGCACGATGTGAAGACAGAGACGACGGTCTACACGCTGGATGGCAAAGCGGCGGGCAGCGTGGAGTACGACGGCATCGGATCGGCGACTACGCTGGTGGGGCGCACCACGGACCGATACGGCTTTTACAGCTTCGAGTCGTTGATTGCACCGCCCGCCATCTACCGTCTCGACACGCTGACCGGCAAGCGAGATGTCTTCGCCCAGCCCAGGGTTCCCTTCGACACCAGCCAATATGAACTGAAGCAGGTCTTCTACACCTCGAAGGACGGCACGCGCGTGCCCATGTTCATTGCCGGCAAGAAAGGGTTGAAGCAGGACGGCACGGAACGGCTGCTGATGACCGGCTACGGCGGCTTCGAAATAAGCATGTTGCCGGAATGGAAGCCCGCGTATGCCGAGTGGATGGAACAGGGCGGCTGGTTTGCACTGCCCAACCTGCGCGGAGGGAACGAGTACGGCGAGAGCTGGCACGAGCAGGCCATGTTCGATAAAAAGCAAAATGTTTTCGACGACTGGTTCGCGGCGGCCGAGTACCTGATCGCCAACAAGTACACTTCGACTGCGCATTTCGCCATCATGGGCCGGTCGAATGGCGGGCTGCTGATGGGCGCATCGATTACCCAGCGGCCGGATCTGTTTGCGGCGGTGGAGTGCGGCTATCCGCTGCTCGACATGCTGCGCTACCAGAAGTTCGAAGAAGGCCGGCTCTGGACGACGGAATACGGGTCGGCGGACAACGAGAAGCAGTTCGCGTATGTACTCAAGTATTCGCCCTACCAGAACGCGAAGAAGGGCACGGCTTATCCAGCGATCTTCTTCTTTACCGGAGCCAGTGACACGCGCGTGGATCCGCTGCACGCGCGCAAGATGACGGCGCTGCTGCAGGCGGATTCGTCGAGCGGGCGGCCGATCTTGCTGCACTCGAGTGTCGCCGGCGGACACTCATCCGGAGTAAGCGTCGAGCAGGAAATCCAGGACGGAACCGATCAGCTCACGTTTCTTTGGACCGAAACAGGACAACCCAACAAACAGAAGTGATCGGCACGCGCCCCTCGGCGCGGTAACTGGTACCCAAGGGCGGATGTCCGTACGTAACCTCATGGAATAAGAATCTTCTCCGATAAAAGAGATACGAAATCCACGGCAATGCCCGGAATCGGGCAGCCTGCCCGGTCTTCCCGCGGCGTGGTTGCTTGAGAACTGCGCGGACCGTACACGGCGTGCATGCCGCATCCCGGCAGAACAAGCGGAGTGCATTCTCATTCCATCGGAGAGCCGGTTGGAATTTCAGAGCCATGGAGAAGGTGATGCCTCAGGCGGAAATCGCGATTGCCAGGTCGGATGGTCAGGAAGAGCATGCGAGGCTCAAAGCCCTGGCGTCGACGGGGATTCTGGATACAGCACCGGAGGCGAACTTTGACGCCATCACGCGCCTGGCCGCGGAGTATTTCAAAGCCGACACAGTTTTGCTGGGATTTGGCGACGAGAGCCGGGTGTGGATCAAGTCGTACTGGGGCGAGCCGGTGCGGGAGCTGCCGCGTAAGCAATCGATCTTTGAGCGGGTGCTGGCCGAGGACGGCCCGGTGGTGGTCTCGAACATCAACGACGATCCCGAGTACCGGGAGCGACGGCTGCCGCTGCGCCGGCTCCAAGCGCTTTCGTTTGCGAGTGCGCCGGTACGCACTTCAGATGGCAACATTCTGGGCGTGCTCACCATCTTTTCATGCCAGCCGCGCCGGCCCATGGCGGTGACCGAGTTGCGCATGCTGGAGAGCCTGGCCGATATCGCGGCCGGCCAGCTGGAGTTGCGCAGACTGCGCAAAGCGCTCCACGGAAACCGCCAGCAGCAGGAGCGCACTGTCGAGACGGTGACCGGAATCTGGCCGCGCAAGTCGGACCTGCGGCAGGCGCTGGATAAAAAGCAATTTGTGCTGTATTACCAGCCGGAGGTCGAGTTAACCACGCGGCGCATTGTTGGCCTTGAAGCGCTGATTCGCTGGCAGCATCCGGATCGCGGACTCATTCCGCCGATGGATTTCATTCCCTTTGCCGAAGAGACAGGGCTGATTTTGCCCATCGGAGACTGGGGACTGTCGGAGGCCTGCAACCAGATGAGGCAGTGGCGCTGCGAGGATCCCGAGCAGGTGGGGCCGCGGGTGTGCGTGAATCTTTCGGCGCGGCAGTTCTCGCGCCAGGGGCTTGCCGATCATGTGGAGGCGCTGTTGCGCCGCACGGGCGTTTCAAGCCAGCAGCTCGGCCTGGAGATGACCGAGTCAAGCCTCATTCCCGATCCCGGTACGGCGATGGAGGTGCTGGGTAGCCTGCGACGGCTGGGAGTCTCGCTGCTGCTGGACGATTTCGGCACGGGATACAGCTCTCTGAACCATCTGCATTCGCTGCCCTTCGACGTGCTGAAGATCGACCGCTCGTTTGTGACACGCATGACCGAGGGCGAGCAGCCGCTGCAGATTGTGCGCACTATTGTGGAGCTGGCGCGGGTGATGGGCATGGACGTGGTGGCGGAGGGGATTGAGACGCACGAGCAGTACATGCTGCTACGGCAACTGGGCTGCCGCTTCGGGCAGGGATTTCTGTTTTCGCGTCCCGTGCCAGCGGCGACCGTAAGCGCGATGCTGCGCCTGCCCGGAAGGATTCTGCCGGATCCCGCGGCGCATCAAGCCGCGACAAACTGAAAGCGGCACGACCGGCGCGACGGGAGCGAGCCGATTTGGGAAGGGCACGCGGCTGTGTCCGATTTGGGATGACACCGCGCATTTCGTTGGAGCATTCTCACGTATGCAGGCGGGGGCGGAAGTATGCTCCAACCCATGCAGCAGCCTGCTCCATCGCAGTCCCCATCTTCTCATTCCAGTTTTGCGGGACTGCTGGCCTCGCTTGCCTCGCCCCCGCCCCCAACTGACGCCGCCGACGATGCGTCGCTGTGGAACTCTAGCGATTTGGGCGAAGACGTGGCCACTCTCAGCTACGAACGCGCCCTGCGCACACATGCACGTTACCGGCCGGCAAATCGCGATTTTGTCCGCGATTCGGATCGCGGCGGAGCATCGCCGATGCCGGCCCGCGAACCGGCAAGCGGCGCGCGCGCGGATGCGTCGATGGAATTTGGTGCAGCGGGCGCTTTTGGTGCCGCAGGCGCATTTGAAGCCGTAGGCCATGCCGTTGCCGCGGACGTCGCGCCAGGGTTGCAGACGGGTACTGCGCCGGACCGCGATCTGCGTTCGGCGAGCGTGACGATTCGCCTGAGCCAGGCGGAGTGCGCGCGGCTGCATCAACGCGCCGCAGAAGCCGGATTAACGGTGTCGGCGTATCTGCGATCCTGCGCGGTCGAGGCCGAAGGGCTGCGGGCACAGGTGAAGCAGGCGCTGGCGGAGTTAAAGGCAGGGAGCAGGCCAACCCAGCAAGCACAGACTGCTTGCTCCCTCGTTGCGCGACCCCGGCAGGGAGCGAGCGAGCAACGGAGCAAGAAGCCGGAGTGGCGAAGTTTCTTTGGATGGATTCGGTGGCTCACGAGACGCGGACGATGACGGCTGCCTGCAATTGAGCTCAGCTACTTAACGCTCAGTGGTCAACGCTCTCCGGCATCGAATGCTTCAACCAGCTTTCGCACGCCGTGGCTCGCTCGACTGCGGGCGCCACTCGTGATGCCGTGCAGCACGATTGTGGATTGCACGACCATGGGAATGAGCATGATCTTGGTCATCTCTCCCACGTAGATGAACGAACCATCCACTGATCCGCTTCCGAATGCGGAGCCCTGCTGCGCTGCCATCAGGAATTGCGTCAACATGACAGCAGTGGAAACCAGCCACAATGGAATCGTCGTCCACCAGCGGCGTGAAAGGGCGATGAGATAAGCCGGAATCACCAGCAGCAGAAACGTATACCGAAGGACCGTGAGAGCCATCATGGATGCGAACCTCCGTGCTCTAAGTTAAGCGTCGCCCATGAGCCCTAAGGGAAACATATAGAAAACCTGTAACTAACATAAGGGCGCGGCATCGGCAAGTTCATCGCGCTTTTGTTGTACTGTTGAGGTTTGCGTCTGTTGAGCCGGGTCTGGCCATTCGCCGCCATCACCACCCCCAAGTGATCTCTTTGACCGCGAAGCCACCCGTCTCGAGGCGATGCCAGAGAAACAGCAACTTTGGCGGCGAGGTAGACACATATTGGCCTTCTTGGTTTAGGTCCACATCTACCCTTAGCGGCATCGTAAGAATGGAAAGATTCGGTCTGACAACGGCCGGATCAGCTTCCTTTCTAAGGGAATCTTCCAAGAACCTATCCAACCTTGTGAGCAATTCAATCCGTTCCTGGATCTGCCTCTCATTTTGTATATTGTCAAAGTCAACAAGGTTGATTTTGGGATCCATGTTGTTGCTTTGCAGGAATTCCGCCTTCAGCGTATCCCGCTTCTTCTCAGCTGCGTTTTCCGCCGCGGCTGGGCTCGCGGCGAAAGCCGGCATTGAAAGTGCATAACGGGGCGCCCAGAGAGCATACCCCCAAAAGAGCGCTGCTGCTTCTCGGACCTCGCTTGGGTTAGCGCCTGGCCTTCGCAGGAAATTAGGGATCGCAAACGAAGAATCTGGGAATTGATCTTCCTCGGGGAAGTTGCCACCGTAGAACCTGCTTGCCAGAGACAATACCTCGGTTGAGGGAGTGGAGTACATCTGCTTGACAAGCTCGGCGGTGTCCTTGACCAGTTCCCCTGCGTCGGCTAGTTTGACAACACCGTGGCACTCTGTCTGTACGTCTTTCACAGCGCCACCGGCCTCCATCAAGACGAGGTGCGTAGCGACCATGTTGTTCGTTCGCGGATTAGTTTCTGCGAGAAGGTAACCGCCGGACCGCAAAATATTGACAAGAATTCCGTTCTCGTAGAGCTCGATTTTGTGCGCCTGTGCCTGTTCAAGCGCCTGGTCGCCGATTCGTCGCGTATCCGCATTCGCGACGATTTCCCGAAGAACCGTGAATGAGCTTCCCGGCTTCGCATTGCGGCGAGCCGCGGCGATCGCCTGCTCTGCTGTCAAGCGGGGGCCCGGTTGAGCCATGCCAAGCGAAATGCTCCCCATTAACGGAATCGTTAGGCATACCGCACAGATAACTGCGGCGAGAAGACCAACTTTTCTCATGTCACACCTCGACTTCGAGCACCAGACATTTGAGGTATTCGGTTTCGGGTAGGTTGAGGATGACGGGATGGTCGGGAGCTGCGCCACGGCGCTCGAGGAGGCGCACGCGTCGCGAGGCATCGGCTGCGGCGGCGGCTACGGCGGATTCGAGATCGGCCCAGCTCACGTGATGCGAGCAGGAGCAGGTGACGAGCAGACCGCCGGGGCGCAGCATTTTGAGGGCGCGAAGGTTGAGCTCTTTGTAGCCGCGCAGCGCGCCCTCGACGGCGCGTTTGGTTTTGGCGAAGGCCGGCGGATCGAGAACGATGACGTCAAACATTTCGCCGGCTTGCGACCAGTCGCGGAGAATCTCGAAGGCATCGGCTTCGATCCAGTCGACTTCACCCCAGTGGGCTTCGGCCCCGCCGGCTTTGGCGTTGCCGCGGGCGCGGTTGGCCTGGAAATTGCGCTCCGCCACTTCGAGCGAGGCGCGGGAGGCGTCGATGCCCGTGACCTGCCGGCAGACCTGGGCAAGATGCAGGGCGAATCCACCCTGGTAGCAGCAAACATCGAGCGCGCTGCCGGTTCGGCCGAGGCGCTGTGCCCACTGCTGCGCGGCTGCGTAGTTGGTGCGCTGATCGAGAAAAGCTCCCGTTTTCTGGCCGGCGTTGGCGTCGTAGTGAAAGACGAGGCCGTTCAGATGAAACTCAGTGGCTGCAACGGGAGGCGCTGCGGCGGCAATCGATACTTGATCGGCAACCCACAAAGGATCTGCGCTGGGCGCGGGCAAGCCCTCAAGCTCGCGGATGCGCGGATCGGGGCGCTCGAAAATGGCCGCGGGCTCGAGTTCCTCGCGCAGGACGCGCGCGCATGTTTCAGTTACATCTGCGTGGAGCAATCCTTTGGTGAGGAACTGCAAAACAATCAGGTCGCTGTACTTGTCTGCGATCAGACCGGGCAACTCATCGGCCTCGCTGAAGCACAGACGGCAGGCATCGTTGGCTTGATCGAGCATGGGCTTGCGGCGGGCGATAGCCGCACGCAGCCGCGATGCGATCAGTTCGAGCCACGCGGCGTGATCGAGCGCCTGGCGCGAAACCAGCCGCAACGCGATTTGCGATGCAGGACTGTAGAGTGCCGTGCCAAGAAAGATCCCGCGTTGATCGGCGACTGGCAGGAGCGTTTCTTCCGGTTTTGGCAACGTGACGGAAACCACGTCGGACGCGTAGACCCAGAGATGGCCGCTGCGCAAATGGTCGGCGGCGCGGCGGCTGATGGTGGCGCCGACTGGCGCCGTCCGCGATGGAAAAGGGGCTGGACGGGATGCCGCGCGAGCGGACGGTGAGGATTCGCGGCGCGCGGGCACACTGCGAGGCACACTCCGAGGGAATGCGGCAGCTGGACCGCCCTGCGCGGCAACTGGCGCCAATCGATTCGCGCGGCGCTTGCGCGGCGGCGCGGCCGTCTCCGGTTTGTGTGGCTTTGCCATTGACTCCCCTCCCAAGGGTAACTGCCCGGGGTGGGGAGCCAAAGGACCGGGCAGCTATTTCTGCTGCAACGTCTGCAGATAACGGCTCAGGTTGCTGATTCTGAGCGCTCTCACGTTGGCCTCGCTCGGGGGTGAATCCACGGACCCAAGCATGGGTCCCCACACCGGCATTTCTGCCCTGCCGTGCGATGGATTCGCCGCGCCGAACGCGAGCACCGAAGCGACATGAGTCGAGGGGAACTTTCCTCCGTTGTTTCTGCTCAATGCGGCCAGGTCGGTGGGCTGCTTTTTCAAGGCAGTAGCCACCGGGCCGTTCCCCTTGCCTTCCACCCCATGGCAGGGGGCGCAATAACTCACGTACATCTGCTTGCCGTTGTTCAACGGCGCCTTGCTTACCGGGATGATGACCGTTTTTGCTGTCGACTGATTGGCGTATCCAACGCCCGCAACGACTGCCGCGGCCAACCCGGCCAAAAAGAGGCTTTTCAGCATGATTTCCTCCGTTCCAACCTCTGGAGGGAAATAATTAAGCGCCTTTTTCCACAGGAAGATATGTGACGAGCAGCACGTTGAGCGCGGATTTTGGGTTACTTCGGGAATACCGGGGTGAATTCGGAACCCATGCGGAACAGACCCTGTCAGATGCGGCTTGCGGGCGCCTGAAATGGGGCGATCCTGTGGTAAAGCGCACGCATTCATGCCTGCAGAAGACAAGCGGCCTATAATGAAGCATGGCGACCGCCCGCCACACCGAACCAATCGAGGTTCCAAGCGCCCCCGCGAGCGAAACGGGAGCGGCGTCGGCCGTTAGCCCGGGCTCAGGGGCTCGCCGCAAGGATCCGCGACCGATTGAGGAGCGTTTCGAGGCGCTTCTGCGGCAGGTCCAATCCAATCGTCCCAATGAAGATATCTCGCTGATTCGAAAGGCGTGGGAATTCTGCGTGAGCCACCACGAGGGGCAAACGCGCGCCTCCGGCGAGCCCTACATTGTGCACCCGCTTGAAGTGGCGGAGGTGCTGGCGGAGATGAAGCTGGACGCGACGGCCATCGCCGCCGCCCTGCTGCACGATGCCGTGGAGGATACGCCGGCAACCAGCGAGGAGATCGGTGAGCGATTCGGCGACCAGGTGGCGCACATTGTCGAGGGCGTGACCAAGATCGACAAGATCCAGTTCGCCAACCGCGAGGACCGGCAGGCGGAGAACGTGCGCAAGATGCTGCTGGCCATGGTGAGCGATGTGCGCGTGGTGCTGATCAAGCTGGCCGACCGGCTGCACAACATGCGCACCCTGGAGCACCTGAAACCGGATCGGCAGGAGGCGATTGCGCGCGAGACGCTCGATATTTACGCGCCGCTGGCACACCGGCTGGGCATGGGCAAGGTGCGCGGTGAACTCGAAGACCTGGCCTTCCGCTATACCGATCCGGTGAGCTACGAGCAGGTGTCGGCGGCGGTGGAGGCGCGGCGCATTGAGGGCGAACAGTTCCTGCGCGGCGTGGAAGACACGCTGGCGGAGCAACTGCGCGAGAACGGCGTCCAGGCGCGCGTGGAGTGGCGCATCAAGCGCCTCTACTCCATCTTCCAGAAGATCGAGCGCACCAAGGTTTCGTTCGACCAGGTGTACGATCTGCTGGCGGTGCGCGTGATTACCGAGGACGTGGCGTCGTGCTACGCGGTGTTCGGGTTGATTCACACGCTGTGGCGGCCGGTGCCGGGACGCATCAAGGATTTCATCGCCATTCCGCGGGCCAACCGCTATCAATCGCTGCATACCACCGTGATGGGCGCGAGCGGACACCAGTTCGAAGTGCAGATCCGCACCGAAGAGATGCACCGCATCGCCGAGGAAGGCATTGCGGCGCACTGGAAGTACAAGTCGGGCGGCAGCGCCGTGACGGCCCGCGATGAAGAGCGAATGAACTGGATCCGCCAGCTTGTGGAATGGCAGAAGGAGATGACGGATCCCAACGAATTCCTCTCCAGCCTGAAGATGGACCTCTATCCCGACGAGGTCTACACATTCACGCCGAAGGGGAAAGTGGTGGTGGTTCCGGCGGGCGCCACGCCCGTGGATTTTGCGTACACCATTCACACCGAAGTGGGCCACACCTGCGTAGGGGCCAAGATCAACGGGCGCATGGCGCCGCTGCGCACGAAACTACGCACCGGCGACATTGTCGAGATTGTGACGCAGAAGGATCACAAACCGAGCCGCGACTGGCTCACGTTTGTGAAGAGCCCGCGCGCGCGCAACAAGATCAAGCACTGGCTGAACGAAGACCAGCGAGAGCGGGCAGTGGAGATCGGCAGAAAGCTGCTGGAGCGCGAGGCACGCAAGTTCAAGGTGCCGATGACGCAGATCGACGACCAGGACCTGGGCCGCGTGGCGCAGGAGTTCGGCGTGGCCACGGCATCGGATCTGCTGGCGACATTGGGCCAGGGCAAGCACACCGCGCACCAGGTGCTGAGCAAGGTAGCGCCGGGATTCTCCAATCTGCCGGAGACCGAGCCGGGCAAACCGGGCGAAGCGGGCCCAGGCACAATGGGAATGACCGACGCGGTCAGGAGGCTGCAACTCACCAGCTCGGAATCGCTCGAGGTGGAAGGCCAGAACGATCTGCTCGTCTACCGCGCGCGATGTTGCAACCCTATCCGCGGCGAGGAGATTGTTGGTTACGTGACGCGCGGCAAGGGCGTGGCCGTGCATGCCCGCAGCTGTCCCAATGTGCAGAACCTGCTGTACGAAAGTGACCGGCGCATCAACGTGGAGTGGTCGCGTACGCCCGATGCTGCCGGCAAGCCGCAGCGCTACCCGGTGAAGATTACCGTCTACTGCGACGACCGCACCGGCATGTTGAAGGAGCTGACCGCGGTGATCTCCGACGAGAATGCCGATATTCGCGGCGTCGATCTCAAGCGCGACGATGAAGGCGAGGCGATCATCGAGTTTATCGTCGAGGCAGAGGATGTGCGCCACCTGAACCGCATGGTGCTGGGTCTCAAGCGCGTCGGCGGCGTGCGCCAGGTGCAGAAAACGCAAAAAGTCTAGAACGGCCTCATGCGAAGGCCCCCGATTCGGTTACCTCCTCTTGATTCGACCGTGGGAACAGGTTGTGCGCACGATGGCCGGGAGTATAATTGCGGCCAAAAGCGAGGCTGCGATGAAAGAACGATATGCATTTTCGATCGCGGTGATGACTCTCGGAGTGACTTGTTTCACAGTATGGTGGTTTGGCTTTCATCGTTACGACCCGAGTCCTCAACAAAGAAGCGATTTCCTGACCTCCTACAATCCGAGAAAGGCCATCGCGCCTTTTGAATGTAAGTGCGGAACCAAGTTAGCCGAGGGTGGTGAATCGGCCAGTGCGGGCCACCGGTTTGTTCCGCGCAAGGTCGAATACCAGGAATTCTACACAGCACAGAATCAGAGCGATGCGTCTGTCACGGCGGCCGTGGAAGAGGATGTCGAACGCCAGCTTGCCCTTCACGGGGTACAGATTTTCGGCAAGAAGACGGACTCACACGGCGCGCTTCGTATTGACTATACCGTGGGGCAAATCCTTGGCTCAGTCACGTTTGATCCAATTGTCGCCCACCCCCAAATCCACCCCGCAGCGTGGTGGTGCCCGATACCGGAGGGGTTCGAAGATAAGTTTCTGCGCATCGTTATCGAGGAGCGGTGGTTTCCTAAGGGCATTCCTTCACAGCAGGAGCTTGCCCAAACTGACGAGTAATTTGCGGCACGCGCGGAGGATGCAGAAGGCACAAAAACCTCTAGCTCTTAGCTTCTAGCTTGTTCTTGGTCAGTGGACCCCCGCCAAAGACGAAACCGCCGAAAGCCCTTGAGTGCAGCAATCCTCATGCCGGGCCACCGGACGCGGCATCCTTGCATCAGAAACGCATAGGCTGGTCTGAACTGCTCAGACCGGGTGCGCTCGTGGTGCGAGGCTGGAGTGGTGTGCGAGATTTCGCTTACGAGATTTCGCTTCATTGCACAGCACCGGGCTACAGCGTGTTTCATAAATGGCCTGACGTGGCGGCACTAATCCCTCAGGGGTTAAAACCCCTCGAATTCCCTGCCCTTTTTCGGCACGACTGAAGTCGTGCCCTTTCACGAAACCATTTATGAAACATCCTCCAAGGAGATCACATGTCATTCGGACTTTATGCCGCCGGCTACGCAATCGTAATCATCGGGCTGGTGTACGCCGCACACCTGATGCGTATTTCCCCGCACTGGATTTTTGTCGGCGCAATCGTGATGGTCGGCATCGGACTTCTGTCGGCCGTCAAGGCCACGCGCCCGAAAGATCCCGCCTGATCACAAGGATCGCCGCCGTTCTGAGTTCGCTAAAAGCCAAGAGCTGAGAGCTGTCTCTTACGCGAGCCGCAACGCAGCCCTGCCTTTGCGCGGAGCGATGAAGTGGCTGGCGCGGGAAACGATGGCGAGTTTTTCGCGGCTGAGGAGCTTGCGAATCTGGCCGCGGGCGTGCTCGGCCCAGGGTCCATGGTTGTCGAGCTTGACGTAGGCGCGCCAGTGGCGCAGCGCGGGGCGTTGCTGGCCGCAGCGCTCATAGGCGAGCGCCAGGTTGTAGTGGGCATCGGCATAGGCCGGCGAGAGGGTGACGGCTTTCACATAAGCTGCGATGGATTCGTCGAGACGTTCGAGTTCATCGAGCACGTTACCCAGATCGAAGTAGGCCAGTACGTAGCCAGGGTCGGCCATGGTGGCGCGGCGGTACAGCTCCTCAGCGCGGCCGTACTGGCGAAGATGGAAGTAGATGGTTCCGAGGTTAATGCAGGCAGCCGCGAAGTCGGGATCGAGGGTAAGAATCTCCTCATAGAGGGCGATGGCGCGTTGCTTTTCGCCGGCTTCCTCGGCGCGGACTGCAGCCAGAAAGCGTTCCTGAAGGGCACGCGGACCTGCAGGGGCGGGACGGCGCAGGGGCTCCGGTTCCGCGGCAGCGGCGGCGATTGCTTGCTGGCCGCCGCGCTCGAAGTCGAACAGGAACTGGCGGCGGATGGGGTCGACCATGGCGCCGTGATGGCGGAAGGCCAGGCGCGTACCGGTGCGGACAACGCGCGTCTCGAGCAGCGGGTTGGCCATGCCGGAGACGGCCTTCATGGCCAGGATCGATTCGCGGATGGAGGCCGCGGGCACGTCTTCAGCGCGCAGCGCACACAGGATGCGCAGTTGCCCTAGATCCTGAAAGCTATAAATCTCCTGTTGAGGGATCAATCCGGCTCGTTCCCAGGCTTGCAATTGACGGGAACTCATCTCGAAGATGCGCAAAACGTCCTGACGCCGATAAGTGGTCACTCGTGTGCTCCCACAGGTGGTGCGAGGCAGTTCCGGGGATTGCGCTTTCAATTTCCGCCGATCAACACAGAATGCGGTTACGCGCTCCCCATCCCGCCACGACGTTCCTAAAAGTCTCGCAGGAAGCGCTCTTGCAGCGATTATGCCAAGTCTGAGCCCGATTGGCGCGTGGATAAACGGGGTGGAACCCTGAGATGCAACAAAAACCCGTGGATAACGAGTGTACGATTTGGTTCAAATCGGTTTCGGGCACGGAACTTTCACTGAAAAGCAACTGAAAATCGCGGTCCTGCTGCCGAAGCTCAAGGTGTTGCCGCGGCAACGAGGAGTGGTTTTGCGAGATGGAAAGAGTGGTCTGCCCAAAACCGTGAGGCGGAGGGACGGCTTGGGAAACGGCCCGTCGGCTGCGATCTGCCACTATCGAGGAGCACACCGTCGGATAGTTGTAGGAAGCTTTGCCGCGCGGGCCATGGATCGCAAGTGGCTATGTCCTACGATATTCCTAGCCTCTTGAGGATTCGCCATGCTAAGCTGCCTCCCGCGAGCGCAAACCGACGCAGAAGGTACCAGGCCCATGGCAAATGCAACTTTCTGCTTCGCTTTGAATCCTCCGCCGCGTCTCGTTTCGGTCGGCGAAGAGTGTGAAGCCCTGCTCGGCTATCGGCGCGAGGAATTTCTCACCGCCAAGGTCCAGCTGCAGGATCGCATCCACCCGGAGGATGCCAGCCTCGTCGAAATCCTGTTTTCTCAAGACAGCACCAACACCTCAGGCTCGGTGAACCTTCGTATCCGTCACGCCGACGGACGGATTCGCTGCCTGAAGGTACGGTATGCAAAGGAGCACACGCCGGGCGACGGGTTCAAGCTCGATCTGTGGATGGAAGACGCGCGGAAGGTGAGCGAGCCCGGCGATGCGTTCCTGATGGCCAGCTTCAAAACCCTCATCGAACACACCGACGACTACATTTCTTTGAAGAATTGCAACCATGTGATTCTGGCCGCGAGCCAAAGCATGCCGAGCTTTACGGAATCGGCGAAGCAATCCTCAGAGCTCGTGAGCAAGACCGATTACGACATTTACCCCGAAGCAATTGCTGACGTGGCGTACCGGCTGCAAAGGAAGACATTCGCGAAGGGGCGGCGCGCAAATGAAATCCAGCAACTGCGGACCCAGGACGGAACCCATCGCTGGATCGACGATCGCAAGTACCCGATCAACAGCCCCGGGGGCGAGATCATCGGTGTGCTTTCCATCGCCCCGGACATTACCGAATACATCGAAGCCGAACTGAAACTGCGAGAAAACGAAGCCGCGCTGCGCGAGAGCAAGCATCTGCTGCAACTCTTCATCGATCGCGCGCCGGCGGCGCTCGCCATGCTGGACCGCGAGTTGCGGTACCTGGCCGTGAGCCGGCGATGGCTGGCGATACACTCCCTTGGCGATATCGACGTCATCGGACGTTCGCATTACGAGATCTTCCCAAAAACACCTGAGAGCTGGCGGGAGGAACATCGGCGCTGCCTGGCGGGCGAGACGATGGAAATGAGCGAGCGCGAACTGACGAGGGCGGATGGAAGGATGCAATGGATCCGGCGCGAGATTCTTCCCTGGCGTGCGGGCGACGGCTTGGTGGGCGGGATTGTGATCTCCTCCGAGGACATCACAGAGCGGAAGCTGGCCGAGGAGCGGCTGCGGCTGGCCGCCACGGTCTTCACCGGCGCCCGCGAAGGCATTACGATTACCGATCCCACGGGCACGATTCTGGAAGTGAACGACGCCTTTACGCGCATTACCGGCTACACGCGGGAAGAGGTACTGGGAAGCAATTCGCGCTTGCTGCAATCGGGCCTGCAGAGCAAGCAGTTCTACGAGAACATGTGGAACACCCTGGCCAGGGATGGCCACTGGTCGGGGGAGATCTGGAACCGAAACAAGAAAGGGGACATTTACGCGGAGATGCTCACCATCGACGCCATCCGCGATGCCAACGGACAGGCGAAGCAGTATGTGGGTCTCTTCACCGACATCACGGAGGTCAAGGAGCACGAGCAGCAACTGGAGCTTGTCGCGCACTACGACGCGCTGACGGGGCTTCCGAACCGGGCGCTGTTTGCCGACCGTTTGCGCCAGGCCATGGCGCAGGCACACCGTCGCAATCAACTGCTCGGCGTGGCATATTTCGATCTCGACGCCTTCAAGGCCATCAACGACGGTTACGGCCACTCCAGCGGTGATGCGCTGCTGACTGCCCTGGCCTTCAGAATGAAGCGCGCACTGCGCGAGGGAGACACGCTGGCGCGGTTGGGCGGAGATGAATTCGCCGCCGTAATTCTCGATCTGCCGGACCGTGATGCCTGTCTGCCCACATTGACCACCATGCTCGAGGCTGCCGCCAGGGAAGTGCAGATTGGAGACGTGCCGCTGCGGGCAACGGCCAGTGCAGGAGTAACCTTTTATCCGCAGACGGAAGAAGTGGACGCGGACATGCTATTACGCCAGGCCGGACAGGCGCTCTACGAGGCCAAGCTGGCCGGAAAGAACCGCTACTGCATCTTCGATCCCTGCCACGATCTGATCGCGCGCAGCCGCCACGAAAGCATCGAGCACCTCCGCCGGGCGCTGGCTGCGCATGAGTTGCTGCTTTACTACCAGCCGAAGGTGAACATGCGCACGGGGAAGGTGATCGGCGCAGAAGCTCTGCTGCGCTGGCAACATCCCGAGCGCGGCCTGTTGCCTCCGAGCCTGTTTCTGCCCGTGACTGAAGACCATCCGCTGGCAGTTGAGGTCGGCAATTGGGTGATCGAGAGCGCGCTCGCGCAGATTGAAGCCTGGCAGGAGAGCGGATTCGAAATGCCGGTGAGCGTGAACGTGAGCGCTATGGAATTGCAGCAGCCGGAATTCGTCGACCGCCTGCGCGCGCGGCTGGCGGCGCATCCTCGCGTCAATCCATCGCATCTGGAGCTGGAGGTGCTGGAAACCAGCGCCTTGCAGAATGTGGCGTTCAGCTCCCAGGTGCTCGCGGCCTGCCGTGAGCTCGGCGTGCTGATCAGCGTGGACGACTTTGGCACCGGCTACTCCTCCCTTGACTATTTGCGGCGTCTGCCCGCCAATATTCTGAAGATCGACCAGAGCTTTGTGCGCGATATGCTCGATGAGATGGGGAGCCTGTCCATTCTGAAAGGCGTCCTGGGACTGGCTGAGGCATTCCGCCGGGAGGTAATTGCGGAGGGAGTGGAGACGGTAGACCACGGCCTGATGCTGCTGCAACTGGGATGCGATTGTGGACAGGGATACGGTATTGCGAAACCCATGCCCGCGGGAGAACTCGAAGCCTGGGCGGCCGCATGGCATGCCGATCCACGGTGGGTGGAAGTGCCGGCAGTCGCCGCAAATAATCGGGCGGTTCTGTTTGCCATTGTGGAACACCACGCTTGGCTCGGGCATCTTTTGGCGTACCTGCAGGGCGCGCGGCCGACTCCGCCGAACCTTGATGCGGATCAATGCAGCCTGAGCGCGTGGCTCGATGCGCAACGACTTTCCTTGGGGGACATGTCGCCCTCTCTCGTGGCCATCGAGACCCTTCATCAGCAACTGCACGCTCTGGCCGCGGAGATTTACAACGCGCAAGTCAGCGGACGGAAGCAGGATGGACTGGGACTTCTGCGCCAACTCCGTTACCTGCATGAGCGATGCCTGAAACGGCTGCGGCCGTTTACACGTCTCTCCTCGCATAAATCCGCCCGCAACACCGAGCTTCGGCAGGCGAATGCATCTTCGGGCAGCGACGCGGCGTAAGAGCCTGTATAAGAACTCGCGGCTTTGAAAGGGCACGGCTTCAGCCGTGCCGCAGAGCCGAAAAATGGGACGCGGCTTTAGCCGCCGAGGGAATGCAAGCCCTTTAGATCACCTTGCCTCAGGGGCTAAAGCCCAATTTCCATTTATCCCTTTGGTGGCACGACTGAAGTCGTGCCCTTTCAAATCAGACTTCCACTACCGATGGGCGCTGGCGGCGACCGCGTGCGTCTCTTCCGGCATTGCCTGCTGTTCGCGCAGCGTGAGAACAGGACAACGCGCGTGCGCCAGCACGCGGTGGACGGTACGATCGCGGGTGAGGTCCTCAAGGGCCGTGCGGTGCGTAGCGCCGAGCACGATGAGCCTGGCGCGGCGTTCGGCGGCCAGGGCGAGAATCTCAATGGAAGGATTGCCGTGGACGACGACCGGCTCGATGGCGGAGCAACAATTGGCTCCCGTTTGCGCGGCGAGGACGCGCAGCTCGAGCATGGCCGAGGAGTGTATCCCTGTAGGCAGGCCTTTGCGCTCCACCTCTGAGATGGGCGGCAGAACGTGCAGCAGAATGAGTGTTGCCTTTTGGGCAGCCGCCACCTGGCAGGCAAGAGCCGCGCTCGGGCGAGAGGTCTCTCGAAGCGTGGTGGCATGGAGGACGACACGTTCCTCGCCCCTGTCCACCGGGAGATGAGCCTCGGGTCCCACGGTGATAACCGGGAGGTAGACCGAGCGCAGCACTTGTTCTGCCACGGAGCCGATGAGCAACCTGCCGAGCTTGCCTCGGCTCCGAGTTCCGAGCAGCACGCGGTCCACATGAAACTGGCGAACGGCGGTTGCAATCTGTTGTGTGGGATGGCCTTCGCGGGCGATGGGATCGCAGCGAATGCCGAGACGGGCGGCAACTTCGCACCAGGGATGCATCATCTGCTCCGCGATCTCCAGGGCGCCGAAGGTGTCGTAATTGGGCATGCCGGCGGCGTCGGCGGTAAAGACTGAAGTGGTGGGGAGCACGTGCAGGAGAATGAGGCGGGCTCCGGTATCGCCCGCCGCTTCGAGGGCAAATGGCATGAGGTGGTCCAGATCGCTCAGGTCAGTGGCGACGAGAATGGTTTCCGGATGCGTCCAGCGGTGGCCGCCAGAGTTCCGCATGGCATACACCTCATATTCGCAAGCGTGTCACCGGCGAAAGGGCCGGGATGTGCCGTGGAGCACCGCGAGAGGTGATTTAGATCACGTTATCGGGGTGTGTCCGGCACGGGGCATCTCTCTTGAATGACCATGGTGCGGCGGGCACACTGAATGCTCGTTGAAATCGGCCCGATAGGGATAAGAGAGGCCCAAGAAAAGGCCAGCTGTGAACATGAGGATTCTCTTATGCCGTCTCACCTCGACGAGGAGTCGCTGGTGCGCGCCAACGCGCAATTCTGGGAGCAGATGCTGGGCATGCAGATGGATACGATTCCCTTTACCGAGGACTTTTGCGTCGGCATCGGGCATGTCCTGGTGAGTGTGGATCTATTGGGGATGTGGAAGGGGCGCATTGAAGTGCGGATGGCGAGGGATTTGGCCAATGCGGCCACGGCGGCGATGCTGATGCAGCCGGTGGAGGCGGTGGTTGAGGCGGATACGCTGGACGCGACGCGGGAGATTGTGAACATGATCGCGGGCCTCCTGAAATCGTCGCTGCCGCAGCCGTGCTCCATGACGGTTCCCGAGTCGGCAATTGCAACGGAGAGGCTCTGCTCGATGCTGAAAGGGGAAAACACGCTCACCGTAGCTTTTCGACACGTGACGGGCGGATTGCTGGTTCGGGTGCGAGAAGAGAAGGCCTCGAGTTGAAGGCGCACGTCTGTGGCGCGCGAGGGTTTTATTTACAAGAGCCGGCTGACCCCGATATAAATTGATTGCCCCGAAGTTCGGAAATCTCTTCGCGATCCATCGGAGACCCTATAAATGAACACAGGAGCAGTAGACCGGCGTGCGTTCTGCGCGCGCCTGGGAGCGGCCGCGTGGATGCTGAGTGCGCCAGCCATCGCGCCCAAATTGGCGCGCGCCGCGACCAGCCGCGCAGCCAAGCCGAACGTGGTTTACATTCTGGCCGACGACCTGGGGTGGGGCGATATCGATGCATACAACGCGCACTCCGCGATCCCCACGCCGCACTGCAACACGTTTGCGCGCCAAAGCATGCGGTTTACCGACATGCACGCATCGAGCGCGGTATGCACGCCGAGCCGCTACAGCATTTTGACGGGGCGCTACAGTTGGCGCGGACGGCTGAAGAAGGGCGTGCTCAACGGCGAATCGCCTGACCTGATCGAGCCCGGACGCATGACGGTGCCGTCGATGCTGAAGGAGCAGGGATATTACACGGCCGGCGTGGGCAAATGGCACCTGGGCCTGGGCAACGCCGAAAAGACCGACTACACGCAGCCGCTCGTGCCGGGACCGAACGCGCACGGCTTCGATTATTACTTCGGCATTCCCGCGTCGCTCGATATGCAGCCGTACCTCTACTTCGAGAACGAACATACGGTGGAGTTGCCGACGGTTCAGGAAGCCGGCGCGAATACGCCGCACGGATACTACTGGCGAGCGGGACTGCGCGCACCGCACTTCGACATTCCGCAGGTGTTGCCTACGCTCACCGATAAGGCAGTCGAGATCCTGCGCCAACGCGCCCAGCACAAGGAGCAGCCGTTCTTTCTCTACTTCGCCATGCCCTCACCCCACACGCCGTGGGTTCCGCTGCCGGAGTACAAAGGCAAATCGGGCGCGGGTCTCTATGGCGATTACGTAGCCGAAGTGGACGCAATGATCGGCCGCGTGCTGGATACCGTGCACGCACTGGGCATGGACCAGAACACAATCGTGATGGTGACCAGCGACAACGGCGCCTGGTGGAACGACCAGGACATTGCGACCTATCCGCATCGCGCCAATGCGGGCTGGCGTGGCGAGAAGGCCGACATCTGGGAGGCCGGGCATCGCATTCCGTTCATGGCGCGCTGGCCGGGTCACATTCCGGCTGGTACAGTGTGCGATGAGACGGCGTCGCTTACAGATTTATTGGGAACGCTGGCCGCGATTCTCGACCGGCCGCTGCCACCGGATGCGGGCGAGGACAGCTTCAATCTGCTGCCGGCGCTCGAGCGCCAGCCGCATGCGCCCATTCGCAAAGACATCATCGAGCTCTCGAATGGCGGCATGTTCTCGATTCGCGAGGGCGACTGGAAGCTGGAGCTGGGGCTGGGCAGCGGAGGATTCACGCCGCCGGTAACAGTAGATCCGGCTCCGGGTGGCGTGCAAGGGCAACTCTACAATCTGGCCGACGATCCGCATGAGCTCTACAACCTGTGGGCGCAGCGGCCCGACATTGTGGCGCGGCTGACCAAGCTGCTGGACCAGTACAAAGATAGCGGGCATACGCGCTACTAGGTTCTCACCGCCTGAAGAAGAACCGTCCCGTGCCCCATCCTTTCGACCGCTATTGGGCGAAAGGGTGGGATGGCAAGCTCAGTGCGGGCCGGCGGAGAGTTGCACGGGCAGAGCTGCAATGATCGCTGCGCAAATTTGAGCCGGAGCATTTTTGCTTGAGAACACATTTGACCTGGAAGGGGCCCGAACATGAACAAGAAACTGCTTGTTGCCGCAACTGCATTAGGTGCGGCGGGTGCGTGGGCGCAAGCCCCGGCCCCCGCTGCCGGATGGACGCCGCCAGCCGGACTGGTGACGATGCCGATCTGGCCGGGCACGCCCCCGGGAGGGAAAGCCGGCGCGCCGCCCGAGACCGATGCGCCATCCAGAATGATGGCTGGACGCCCCTACATTCGCCTCATGAATGTATCCACGCCGACCATCACGGTGTTTCCGGCAAAGGGAAAGAACTCGGGCGCGGCGGTCGTGGTGTTTCCCGGCGGCGCCTATCAGATTCTGTCGATGGATCTGGAAGGCACTGAGGTTTGCGATTGGCTGAACCAGATCGGCGTCAATTGCGTCCTGCTCAAATATCGCGTGCCGGATAGCGGGCCGTATCCCAAGTCGACTGCAGCATTGCAGGACGCGCAACGAGCCGTCGGCCTGGTGCGGCAACACGCGGCGGAGTGGGGCATCGATCCGCAGCGCGTGGGCGTGATGGGATTTTCGGCGGGCGCGCATCTCTCGGCGGCGGTCAGCAACCATTACGACAAGCGGATTTACGATCCTATTGACGCGGCCGACGCGTTGAGCTGCCGGCCGGATTTTGCCATCGTGATTTATCCGGGCTACCTGGCGATGGCGAACCAGAACTTCGCGCCCAATCCCGATATTCAGCCCACCGCGGATACGCCGCCCACGTTTCTCCTGCAAGCCGAGGACGACTACACGGCGCACGTGGAGAGTTCGGTGGTGTATTTCATGCAGCTGAAAAACGGGAAGGTCCCGGCGGAACTGCACATCTACGCGGAAGGCGGCCACGGATTCGGACTGCGGCCGAGGGATTTCCCCATCATGGGCTGGCCCAAGCTGGTGGATACGTGGCTGCACACAATCAAGGTGCTGCCGGCACAATGAGGAAATAGAATCAGGTCATGCTGCTTGCAGTGCTCACCATCTCGGACCGTTGCTCAGCCGGACAGATGACCGATACGGCCGGTCCGGCGGTGGTCGCGTTGCTGCGCGACGCGTGGCCGCAGGCCGAGATCGATACGGCGCTGCTGCCCGACGATGAGGACGCGATTACCGCGGCGCTCGAAGAGCTCGGACGGAGGGGCGCGGCGCTGGTGTTGACCGTGGGCGGCTCGGGGCTGGGCCCGCGCGACCGCACGCCGGAGGCGACGCGGCGCGTGATCGACCGCGAAGCGCCGGGACTGGCGGAGGCGATGCGCGCAAGGGGCGCGGAGCGCCGTGCTTTCGCGTGGCTCTCGCGCGGCGTAGCGGGACTGCGCGGCACAACACTCATCGTGAATCTTCCCGGCAGCGAGCGCGGCGCCGAAGAGAGCCTGGAATTGATTTTACCGCTGCTGCGTCACGGGCTTGAGGTTGTGGCCGGCGGGCAAAACCATCCGTAAAGACAGGGAGCATGGGAGCAAAGCAAGGGCGACGGAGTTAGCGCTCAATGCATTCAATCAATGCATCGATTCAATGCATTGATTGATGCATTGAATCGATTGGTGCACTGAGTTCCGGCCACCGGAGGGCCCGAGGATTCGGGAAACGCTTACCAGTTTCCTGGATTTTCGCCGGGCCGACGCGGCTTCCAAAATACGCGTACCCGCTTACTTCCGGTATTTGAGCGATTTTTCCCGCGCGGAAGTCGGATGCCACCACGAGAAACGCCGGGAAAAGCGTACAATTCTCTTCTTGTGAGCCGGTTGAAACATCCAGCGCCGAGACGCCGCGCCAACGTGAACATTCACGACGTGGCCAGGCGCGCCCGGGTTTCCATCGCCACCGTTTCGCGCGTGGTGAATCGCATTTCCACGGTCGATCCCGAACTGGCCAAGCGCGTGTGGAAGGCCGTGGACGAGGTGGGCTACGTGCCCAATACTCAGGCGCGGGCGCTGGTGTCGGGGCGCAGCCGCATCCTGGGCCTCATCGTTTCCGAAATCACCAATCCATTTTTCCCTGAGCTGGTGCAGGAGTTCGAGAACCTGGCGGTGGCGCAGGGATACGAGGTGATGATCGGTTCGACGAATTACGATGCGACGCGAACGGAGTCGCTCATCCGGCGCATGCTGCAGCGCAACGTGGATGGCGTGGCCGTGATGACCTTCGGCATTGAAGAAGAGCTGGTGCAGAAGCTGGTGGAGCACGGATTTCCGCTGGTGTTTGTGGATGCGGGACCGGAGCTGCCCAACGTTCGCGTGCTGAAGGTGAACTACGGCGAGGGGATTCGCGAGGCGGTGCAACACCTGGCCGCGCTGGGACACCGGCAGATCGCATTCATCTCGGGTCCGGTGCACATGCGCACGGCGGCGACGCGGCGCGACGCCTTTCGCAAAGCGATGGCCGAACTGGGACTGACCGTTCCGGCCGCGTCGATGGTTGAAGGCAAGCACACCATGGAGAGCGGCAAGGCGGCGATGGAACAGTTGCTGCGGGCGGCGGAACTGCCCACGGCGGTCGTCTGCTCAAACGACATGACCGCCATCGGCGTACTGCACGCGCTGGATGAAACCACGCACAAGGTACCGAAGGACATTTCGGTAGTGGGATTCGACGACATTCACCTGGCGCAGTTCATGCTGCCGCCGCTGACGACGGTGCAGATGTCGTGCAGAGATTTGGCCGCGGCGGCCGTAGAAGCGCTGCGCGCCGGTATCGAAGCGGGCCATCTCAAGTTTGCGCAGCGCGAGTGGCCGATTAATACTCAGTTAGTCGTCCGGCGGTCGACCAACTTCCCGCGAGGCACGCTGCCGGCGACGAGCGCGAAGTAGGCCTACTGCGCCTTCGCCGGCGCGACCACATATTCATATTCGAGCGGATCGCTTCCGGTGTTCTCCACGTTGTGGCGCGTGTTGGGCGGAATGTAGACAAGCGCGGGAGCAGCGAAGGGCATGCCCGGTTGCCCGCCGGGTGGTCCTTCGATGAGCGCGTTGCCTTTTCCATGCAGTACAACCAGGGCTTCTTCATTCTTGCCGGTGGTGTGCCAGCCCACGGTTTGACCGGGGTTGAGACGCACAAAGCCGCTGCGCATGCCCGTGGTTTGCGGCGCGCCCGTGAGCACCGGGCAATCACCCTGGGAACATGTGAGCGGAACCGTCAGCGGCCGCGGCTGCGGCGCTTGCGACCACAGATATGCGGCGGCGATGAGCAAGCAGGCCGTGAAAGCCGGCCGGCGCAACCACAAGAAACGGTGCATGTTCCTCTCCTTCAATGAAGTTACGGGAGCCTGGATCCATTCTCCACCGCCAACGCTGCCGGAACAGATTCCATTGGTAGCACGAATCTAAAATTCGCAATTATGATGATCCCATTCCGTAGCACAAATTCAGAAATCGTGTGATCTGAATCACGGCCAGCGGCGCAAACCCCCATATAAGGTGACTCTATGCGTAGCACAACCGCACAAGTCGTAGCACTGTGTCTGCTTGCGCTTTGTGCGGGGCTGCCGGCGCAAGCGGGCGATGGCGCGGCGGTTTCTGGAACCTTGACCGACGACCAGGGCGAGGCAATTGCGGGTGCAACGGTCGAGTTAAGCGTGCAGGGCGGCGCTCTGCAGCGAGCGGTGAGCGACGCGGAGGGACGGTTTGCGCTGCAGGCGATTAAGCCTGGCATCTACGAGCTGAACGTGAGCGCGACGCATTACCAGAAGCTGCAGAAAAGTGTTGCGGTCGCGAACGGAGTTAGCGATCTCGCCATTCGGCTCCAACCCGAAGTGCGCGAGACCGTCGTGGTGACGGCCGACGTGATTGGCGGCGACGTGATGTCGCCTGATCCGGCAGTGAAGGTGTTTGCCACCACGGATCTGCTGGACGCAAATCCGGGAAGGCCGGGCGCGCCCATCTCGATTCCCGGCTATCCCATCGAGACGGCGTCGAGCGGCATCAAGGCGCCGCAGTATTTTGCGCCGGGCGTTGCGGGCGACCATGGCGAGCCTATCGCGCAATACGTGCAGGTCGGCACGTACCTGGTGCCAAATAATCTTTCGGCGAACGCGCACGGCAACGGATACGCGGACCCAAACATTTTCATCGCCGGCGACATTGAAAGCGTGCAGATGGATGGCGGCGCCTTCAACGTGCGCGAGGGCAATCATGCGCTGAATCTGGCTGCGATCTACGGACTGCGCTCGCATAGGACGCCGTTCTTCATGATGACGGGCGACTCGCGCGACCTGACGGCCACGGCGGGTATGAGCCCGTCAGAGAATTCCTGGGCAGCGATGGAGGGCTCGTATGGCAACGGGTTCCTCGACCGGCTGGAGCACCGCAAGCAATTCAAGTTCAACGGTGGGCAGACGATTCACGCCGGCGATCACACGCTGACACTGTTCGGCATTGCCTATCTCGGCTACGGATATGTGGCGGGGCTGCGGCCGGTTTTTGGATTCAACGGTGTCGACGCGGCGGCGGGATGGGTTTCGTATCCCGACACGATCGACCCGCGGCAGCGAGACCAGACGCACACCACGCTGGTGGCGTTAAATGACGAGTGGAAGCTGGGCGCAAATCAGGAGGCGCAGCTTTCGGGGTTCTTCCGCACTTACAATCTGTCGCTGTTCTCGGACTTCGGACTGGGACTGATCCGGCAAAGCGAGTTCCGCACCGTGGGTGGAGCGAGCGGCGTGTACATGGACAGGATTTCGAAGCAACTGACGCTGATGGCGGGGACGGAAACCGAGCGCGAAGCGCCGCGGCGCGACGATCTGGACCATTACAACTTTTTCAATCCCGCAACGCCGGGCGATTACGGTCCATTCGTGAAGATCGACGGCAATAATGTGACGATTTCGCCGGTGACTCCCTACGTGGCCGCGCAAGGCGGGCTGGGTCGCCACTTCAATTACTACGCGGGCTGGCGGCGCGACGAGATCTTCATCGACAACCAGGATTTGATGACGCCGGCGAACTCGTGGAGCAAGCTTGTGGGGCTCGATTCGCCCAAAGCGACGCTGACCTTCGTGCCGAATCCGTCGGGTCTGGCGCCGCTGGTCTCGGTCAGCTTCGGCAAGTCGTTTTTCACCGAGGATCCGCGCGAAGGCACGGCGCTCGATGGCCCGACGGCGGTCGATCCCGTGGAAACCGCGCGTTCATTTCAACTGGTAGCGAGCAAGACCATTCACAAAACGGACGTAAAGCTGACGCTGGGCCACGAAACGCAAACCGCCGAGTACGGCAAGATCGATCCCGACCAGGGATTGCAGTTCGACCTGGGTCCGGGACGCATCCGCTTTCTGGCAGCGACAGTGCGGCAGGCGCTGCGCAACGGATCGGTGCAGGCCACCTTCGAGCAGGCCGACGCGCGGCTCGCGAATGCATCATTTTCCGTCGTCCCGGAGGCGCCGCGGCTCATCGGCGACGTGACGGGGACCTACGAGAAACTGCCCTTTCATCTGCAAGCCAAGGGCGAGTTCGAGTACACCGGGCGCAAGGTGGTGGGCAACGGATGCAGCGAGGCCAGCTACCTGAGCGGCGATCCAAATGCGCTGAATTATTACTGCACCGGCCTGCCCAACAGAGAGCTCCGCTTTGCCGCGTCGCGGCCGTTCATGGATGGGCGCGTCAACCTGGGCGTGAACACCATGATCGCGAGCGGATGGACCGGCCAGACCACGGAGAACTTTGCGGCTGCCGGGGTCTTTGCACCCGGCGCTGTGGGCCTGGGCAGCAACGGATTGGTTGCCGCGAATCCTGTGAGTGAAGTTGTGGGCGTGCGCATTCCTTCTTACGCAAGCGTGAATGTGACGTATCACTTCGGGCTCAAGGCGGAGCGGTAGACGCAGAAGTTTTCTGATCGGCGATCACGCCTCGGTATGTCAACCTGGAGCGACAGCTCTTTCAAACTTGAGCGACGGCTCTTCCAAGCTGACCGGTCGCGCAGGCATACTTGTTTCGAGGAGAATGATGATGAACCCCAGGAAGTTATCGATGGCCGCAGCCGTCTGCCTTTTGTTCACTGGCATGGCGTGGACGCAGGAACCGAACGCACTCACACCACAGGAGAGTCAGGACGGATGGCAGTTGCTGTTCGACGGGCACGATTTGAAGGGGTGGCACTCCTACCTCGAGAAGGTTCCAGGGGCCGACTGGTCGGTGGTTGACGGTTCCATCCAACTGAAAAAGACCAACCAGGATCCTCGCGCTGACTTTGCCGACATCGTGACCGACGCCGAGTACACAAACTTCGACCTCAAGCTGGAGTGGAAGGCACAGCCATGCATCGACAGCGGCGTTATGTTCTACGTGCATGAATCACCCGAATACCGCAACACGTACGAAACGGGCGTCGAGATGCAGATTGCGGATCTCGCGTGTACGGTTCCGGACAGCCGCGTCCTGATGGAGCGCTCCGGCGACATTTTTGACATGATCTCCGACAAGGTTGAGTGGGTGAAGGCGGCGGGCGAGTGGAACCAGTTTGAGATCGTCGCGGACCACGGTCACCTTCAACTGTTTCAGAACGATCACGAGGTCATCGACACTCAGTTGTGGGATGACAACTGGAACAAGCTGGTCGCCGGCACGAAATTCGCCAAAATGCCGGGCTATAGCAAGTACCACACGGGACACATCTCGCTGCAGGGTACCGAGCCGAAAGGTGATCCGGGAGTGAAGCTCTGGTTTCGGAACATCAAGATCAAGGAACTTTAAAAGCATGTCGCCCCATTACAGCCGGCACGATTCCCTGGCGTTATCAGTTTTGCCGGTGCGGATGCTCGTGCTTGTGTGGGTGTGCGTGCTCGTGGTCGTGCTCGGCGTCGAGCGAGGGCACGGTCATCACCAGGCGCCCATGCTGCACGCCCTTGAGACCGATGACAATATCGGCGAAAAGCTGAACGCGCGCGGCCTTGCCGTGGACGATCAGCACTTCAAGGCAGGAGTCCTGGTCGAGATGCGCATGAGTGGTGGAGACCACCAGGTCATGGTGTTCGTGCTGCGCCTCCGTGAGCTTCTCTGTGATGCCATGGGAGTGATGGTCGTAGATGAGGGTGACGGTGCCGACCACGGTTGCGTCGGGCGCGGCGGTCCGCTCGCGCACCAGCCGGTCGCGGATCAGGTCCCTGAATGCTTCCGATCGGTTCGTGTAGCCGCTCTTCTCTATGGAGCGGTCGAACCGCTTGAGGAGATCGGAATCGAGGGCAATGCCGATTCTGCTTAATTCACCCATGCACACCTTCCTAATCAGAAACAAGCGGAGCTAGCTGAGTTATCGGTGTTAGCGGAGCTAGCCCTGCGTCTTCCCGGCGCTCGTAATACACCTCATCCTAAATCGAAGCAACAGAATACGCGAAGGCGGGGATCGCGCTACGGCCCGGGCGTGAATTTCGTTCGACCTGGAGGCTCCCTGCCACAACCCGGAGAACGCGGCGTGCTCATCCCTGTATACTGGCTCGCGGAATAGGGGTGCACTGATGAACCGCCGTCATTTTATGGCCGGGAGCGTTGCCCTTGCGGGTCAGCAGAAGTTTTTGCATTCCCTGGGCAATCTTGCGCTGGCAGCGCAAGAGAGTGCGCCGCCCCAGGAGAAGTCGCTTCTGGTCGGGCCGCACGATTTGCTGAGCACAACTTACTCGGAGGCGTTTCTTGAAAGCCACCTGGAGACGCCGGGCGCATGGCATCCGTATCCCAAATGGAACGAACGCGCGACGTGGGAGGCAGTTCCCGCCGACATTCGCGGGGCCGTTGTGGCCCGCGCGGAAGTTGACCAGAAGGCGGGCTGGAAGGCGCTGCTGGCTTCGACATTTCTGGACTACAAGCGCAACGGCAACCGTAGCCGATTCGAGGCCGACAGCTTTGGCCGCCGCGCCATGCTGCAGCGCTTGATCCTGGCCGAGTGCCTGGAGGGCAAAGGACGTTTTGCCGACGACATCGTGAATGGCGTGTGGCTGATTTGCGAGGAGACCTACTGGGGCGCGCCTGCGCACCTGGGCGCGCAAAAAGCGGGCGTGGGACTGCCGGACGTGAGCGATCCGATCATCGAGTTATTTTCAGCGGAGACGGCGCAATTGCTGGCGTGGACGAACTATCTGCTCGGGCCGCAACTCGACCAGGTTTCGCCGCTGGTGAACCAGCGGATCAAGATCGAGGTTGAGCGTAAGATGCTGAAGCTGGCGCGCGAGCGCGACAACTTTACGTGGATGGGCCTGGGCGGCCCGAAGCAGGAGCACCGGCTGAACAACTGGAATCCGTGGATCAACTCGAACCTGCTGGTGACCAACCTGATCCTCGAGGACGATGCCAAACTGCGCATTGCCGAGACGGTACGCATTGCGCGCAGCGTGGATGCGTACTGGAACGACTACTGGCCGGACGCCGCCGAAGAGGAGGGCCCAGGATATTACAGTCGCTCCGTGCTGAGTTTGTTTGACGTGATCGGTACTCTGGAATCGGCCACCGGCAATGCGACGAAGATTTTCGCCAATCCGTTTCTGGATGCCATGGGACGGTTCATTCTGAGCGCGCACATTGCCGGCGACGATTATCTGGCGTACGGCGACGCACATCGCAGGGCCGCACCCTCGGGCGACGTGCTCTATCGCTTCGGGAAGGCAGTGCGCGACGAAGAACTGGAGGCTTTCGGCGCGTTTTATGCAGAGAAGGACGGATGGAATGCGCAGGGACAAGGTCTGGAACGCGCGCTGAATGAGAACATGACCAGCCTGTTGCGCTCGTTGCCCGCGGTGCTCGACGCCGCGGAGGTGCGCGCGGCGAAGAAGCAGGATGTGCTGGTGCGCGACGCGTGGTATCCCGACTTCGGCTTAATGACAGCGCGCGAAAAGGCGGCCTCGACCGATGGCATGTACGTGGCAGTGCTGGCCGCGAACAACGGACGCAGCCACAGCCACAACGACACCGGAAACTTCGTCATTTATCTCGACGGGCAGCCCGTAGCGATCGACGTAGGCGTAGAGCAGTACACAGCCAAGACCTTCGGGCGCGATCGTTACTCGATCTGGACGATGCAGTCGGCGTATCACAATCTGCCCACAGTGGGCGGCGTGATGCAGCAAAACGGTGTGGAGTTCGAGGCGACGGATCGGAGGTACGAGACCAACGATCAGCGCGCCACGGTTTCGTTCGACATCGCCAAGGCGTACCCGAAGGAAGCGGGCATCAAGAAGTGGGTGCGGACGGTGACGCTGGATCGGGTAGGGCATCGTGTGGTGATTGAGGAGGATTTTGAACTGGAGCGGCCGGAAGAGGTGACGCTTTCAATTATCACGCCACGAAAAACTGCGTCTGACAAGATCGGCGTTGTTCATTTGTTGCCGTTAGCCGGTGCGGGAAGGGCCGCGGTTCTGAGGTTTCCTGGCCTTGAGCTGCAACGGGATGTTGAGACTATTGAGCTCTCAGATGCAGGGCTCCGCGAGAGCTGGGGTAATGAGATTTACCGAATCCTGCTGAAATCGTCCGATGATTCCTTCAAGTCGGCGCCGGTCGCGGGCGGCAAGTGGACCTACGCGTTCAGCGCGGAATAATGCGGTGCCGCGCGAGCGAGGAAAGAACAACCGCAGATCCTTCGACTCGCTTTGGCGCATTTCATGCGCCAAAGCTCGCTCAGGATGACAACGGTATTAGCTGCAAATCCTTGAGACGGGACCGTGGGCTCATGCCTTACTGCGGATTGACCAGGTGATGCGCGATGGCGAATAAAGCCAGCTCCAGGCGCGTGGACACGCCGGTCTTGTCGAAGATATTCGAGAGATGGCGCTTGACGGTTTCTTCGCTCAGAGTGAACTGCTTGGCGATGTCGCGGTTGGAGCAGCCCTCGACGATGCAACCGACAACCTCGAGCTCGCGCGGCGTCAGGCCGTAGGTTTTGCGCTGCGGAACGGCGGCCTGCTGCATGAGATCGTGCAAGGCAGATACGAGATTGACCACGCGCTTGCCGCCGATCCAGTAGTCGCCGGCGTGGACGGTGCGGATGGCAGTTTGCAAATGACTGGCGAGCGCGTCTTTCAGCACGATGCCGCGCGCCCCGATGTGCAGCGCCTCAATGATCTGCTGCGTGGTGATGGTGGAAGTGAGCAGCAGGATCTTGGCCGTAGAAGGGCCGTTCATAATGGCGCGCATGGCCTCAAGCCCCGGCAGGCGCGGCATGGAAACGTCGAGAAGGAGAATATCGGGTTGCTTTTCGAGGGTTTCGGTGATGGCCTCGTCGCCATCGGTGGCGTCGCCTACAACTTCAAAGCCTTCGGATTCCGTGAGCATGTTGCGCACGCCAATGCGGACGACAGGGTGGTCATCCGCCAGAACAATTCGAATAGGTCGATCCATTTTGGCCACGTGCCTCCGCGCAAGCCAGCCCGCGCATGATGAGACGCGACAGGTTAGGCAGGCATCTCAGCATCCAGCATATTCTGTAACCGTCGGGTGGCGGCGCGCAAATCACGAAGTAAGGCCGCGCTGTTATCCAACTGGTTATCCCCGGACTGGTTAAGCCTTGACTCGAGCAGCGCGCCCAGCCGGGCGGCCTGCAGGGCTCCGGCCATGCCGCAACCGCCTTTGATGGCGTGGCCGATGCGCCGGACCTCGGCGCCGTCGCCCCTGGCTATGGCGGCCGCGAGTGCCTCAATGCGCTGGCCGAGATCGGTAACGAGCGTCTGGTACACCTGGCGCACCGCGGTCTCGGACATGAGCTTGCGGAACTGGGCGAGAACTTCCGGGCTGACTACGGGTTCATTGGGCACGAGGTCGTCCGTTTTGATCGGCGAAGCCCCACGCTCCGGCTTGCCGCCTTCGAGGAGCTTGCGGAAGGCATTGGCGCTGAAGGGCTTGAGCAGAAAGCCGTCGGCGGCTGCCGTCAATTCAGGCGGCGGGTTACTGCCGCTGACGACATAGATGCGCGCCGAGCTGCGCGCCCGGAGCTCGGCGATCAACTGCGTTCCGCTCAGACCGGGCATCTGCGAATCCATCAGGATGACATCGGGCCGAAGCGGTTCGGGCCTGAGCGGTGCGGGCCTGATCGCCTGCGGCCGGTCTTCCGCGGCGTTAAGCAACACAAGGGCGGCGACGCCATCCTCCGCGGTGTGAACGGTGTAGCCACTCATGGTCAGAACCGTGGCTGTGACTTCACGGCTCACCAGGTCATCGTCGATGAGTAGGACCAGGGGGAGCGCGTCCTGAGAGGTGCGCTCGAACATATATCTAGTGTGCATCGTGGGCGCGGCGGTGCGGGGAAAAATCTCGCCCGTGGTAATCGAGTTGATTCTGATGGGCGGGCGTACTATCCCACCCTTTTCTGCAGGAAGCGCAGAAAAGGATGGGCCACGGATGCAGTATTTTATTGCCGAATCAATTGTGCGAGCCTTCAGCCGGCGCGGGCGGGGCGGGTGGCGAGGTTGCGGGCAAGCCCAGCGACGAGGCCGCAGGCAGTTCCTGGCCGCCATGCCAGTTCCGAACCGCGGTCTCAAACTGGTTGCCGCGGCGCTGCCACCGCTCGATCTCCAGGTCGTAGCGGACGGTGACGTTGTTGAGCCAGTAGGGACGATTCTCGCCGAGCCAAACCTGGCTGTACTCGGCCTTGAGCGCCGAGTAGCCGTCGCGCAGGTCCTGGCAGCGGCCATTGTCGCTACTGATCTCCTCGAGTATGCGGTTCGTCGCCGTGCGCTGCGTCTTGTCATGCTGCTGCGTCACGGCCTGTGCGTAGTCCGAGGCGATCTCCTGGGCAAGCTGGAACTTGAGGCCGATAAAATCGAGGCGGCGCGCGCCCAGGTCCATGGCGGTGAGCGCGTCAGTTTGGAGAAGTCTGGGATTGCCGGCGCGCACCTCGGCCAGTAAAACGATGGCGCGCTCGGCATGAAGGCGCAGATCGTGCGCCTGTGGCAGGAGCTTCAAAGAAACTTCCTGCCCCTGCGTGCTCCAGGGGTCGAGCCAGAAAATCTCGTCGCTGCTCATGTGGGCCTTGGCGCTGCCGAGAGCCTCCGTTGCGGCCATCAATTCCTTTTCGGCCTCGTTAATTTTTCCGGTGGGGTCGAGATGGAAGATGGCGCCGTAGGCGTCCTGGTAACTCGCAATGGAGCTTTCGCCGGGCTGCCACGCGGCCACAGCACCGAAGAGCACGCCGTACCAATCCATGTTGAAGAGGCCTTCGCCGTCGTCGTTCCAAACGGTGGTGAGCGCGCCGGTCGATCCCAGCCGCTGCCCATCGCGAATGAATCCCTGAATGTTCCAGAGCGCAGTTTTGGCGACGGGATAGACCTGGTTCCAATTCGCGTCGCCAGGCGCAACCCAGGTTTCGATGCCGTTCTTGGCGAAGGGCTCGATCATTTTGTCGAAGCCGCTGGTGCTGGAATAATTCCAGGGTACGGCAATCATGTCTTTGGGCAACGCAGATACGGCGTCGGGATTGGCGTCGCCGATATCGCCCCAGAAGAGGAGGCGGCGGTTGAGCGGGGCGAGTTGATCATGAATCTGCTTGAGGAAGTCGATATACACCGGCCCGTAGCCTTTCTGCTCGACCGCTTCGCGGGTGCGGCCCGCGCCGAGATCGAAGGTTTCGTCGGCGCCGATGTGGATGAAGGGCGAAGGAAACTCCTGCGCAATCTGGGTAAACCAATCCTTGATGAGCGGAAGTGTGCCATCCTCGCCGGGGGCCAGCACATGGCCGTGCGGAGTTTCCGCCAGATCCTGATAGAGCTCGTATTTGAGCACGTGATGCAGATGGCCGAAGGCTTCCTGCTCGGGCAAAACGGTGACGTGATACTGGCGGGCATAGGCAACCAGCTCCGCGGCCCCGGCGGGCGTAAGCGAGCTGCCGGGCGGCGCGGCCAGCGGCTGGTCAGGATAAAGCAGCGTGTGCTCGAAGTACGGCGAGTAGATGTTGATCTTGAATGCAGCGAAGACGCGAACCTGGTGTTTCTGGAATTCGAGCGTGGGAAACGGGCCGCGCGAGAGATCGTCGTCAATGCCCCTGTATTTCATTGCCGGCCAGTCGCGCGCCGTGCCCGTGGGCAGCACGCGTGCCGCACCGGGCACTGGCAGCAATTGCTTGAAGGTCTGCACGCCGTAAAAGACACCTGCGCCGGTAGCGCCGACAATCGTGGCGTCGTGCGCCTCGACGATGAGAACGTAGCCCTCCGATTCCATCCCTGCATCGAACGCCAGATTATTGCGGGCCAGAATGGTCTTTGCTTCCGCGGAGTCCGTGCGCAGGAGCGTGACGCGATAAGGCGCCTTCGCGGCGGCGTGGGGCTCCTCGGCGGAGGGGGCGATGCGCTTGATCGCGTCCTCCAGATCGCGCGCCGCGAACTCGTCTTCAGCTTCGTGACCGGGAACGGCAACCAGAATTCTGGCTGAGAGATCTGCGGTTTGCCCAAAATTGGCTTCGCGCGGCGCGGGCAGAAGCTTGACCTGCACCTGTGCAGAGCAAAATGCAGACCCTGTCACCGCGGCGAGAAGCACTGCGCCGATGAGGAGTGGAGTCACGGAGGAGCGTTTGAGATTCGCCAATTGCGACCGCCTTGAGTTGAGGGGTTTTGAGCAGGAGGACCCGATGCGACCATTGTAGACTGAGGAATCGCCAGGTTTTGCTATTCGGCAAGTGCCGCTGCCCGGACCTCGCGCCGAGGGGTGAAAGGGGTAGATCAAAGAGATGAACTCCACTGGCTCTCCGCACGCAATCACGCCGTCTGATTCTGCCGCGATACGTCGCTACAACGCATTTCTGTTGCTGGTGGCCGGACTGGGCGGCCTGCTTTACGGCATCGATGTCGGCATCATTGGCGGAGCGTATCCCTACCTGGCGGCGACGTCGGGGCTGACGGCGTCGCAGCTCTCAGTAATTGTGGCGGCGGTGCTGCTGGGCAGTGTGCTGTCGACGCTCTTTGCGGGACTGCTAGCCGACTGGATGGGCCGCAAGCCGATCATGATCCTGAGCGGGTGCACGTTTGCACTCAGCATTCCGGTCATTGCGCTCTCGCAGGGCTACGCGCCGCTGTTCTTCGGCCGCCTGCTGCAGGGCATGAGCGGCGGATTGGTCGGCGTGGTGGTTCCTCTGTATCTTGCCGAATGCCTCTCCGCATCGAATCGCGGAAAGGGCACGGCCATTTTTCAATGGCTGTTGACGTTGGGCATTGTGGCCGCAGCGCTGGTAGGAATGTACTTCAGTTATCGCGTGGCCGCGGTCCAGAAGCTGGGTGACGCAGCGGCGCTTTTTCATTTTGAAGATCACGCATGGCGCAGCATCTTCTGGGTTTCGCTGCCGCCGGGACTGCTGTTTGTGCTCGGTGGATTCTTTGTGACCGAGTCGCCACGCTGGCTGTTCCGCCGCAATCGCAAGGAGCGCGCCCACGCAGCGCTGCTGAAATCACGGAGCCCGGAGCAGGCGGCGCTGGAACTCGAAGAGATGGAAGCTACGGCGCACGCGGCGGCAACTTCGACCGGTCAGCGGGTTCGCGATTCGCTGCTGCGGCGCAAATATGTGATTCCCTTCCTGCTGGCGTGCGTTATTCTGGCCTGCAACCAGGCCACAGGCATCAACGCGGTCATCCAGTACAACACGGGAATTCTGCTGCAGAGCGGAATGAGCGATCTGTTGGCGCACTGGGGCTACGTGATCTTCACGGTGGTAAATTTTCTGGCGACCACGATCGGCATGGTGCTGGTGGACCGCAAGGGCCGCAAATTTCTGCTGGTGATGGGCACATGCGGCGTGATCGTAGCCATGGCGGGCGTGGGACTGCTGTTCAGAACCACGGAAAAACTCTCGATCGATTGCCGCGACCAGGTGCAGGCGCTGGCCGGGCCCAGCCAGGAGCTCACTTTGCGCTTCGACCCCGCGGCAGCAAGCAAACTGCTCAATGCCGCGGGCGATGCGGGGGGCGGGATCGACAGCCATCGTGCATCACTGGCGATCATCTACTCCTATGGCGACTTTACAGCCGCCACCAGTTTTGTGCGCTCAGACGATGCGGCGGCCGCGCCCATCGAAATCACGCGCGCCAGTTGCGTGCCGGCGAACAAGGTTGAGGCGATCTTCAAAAACCCCTTCGCCAACCTCGAGGCCGCGCAGACCGCGCCGCTGAAAATCGAGAAAGCGCTGGTGGGGAGCGTGCCTGAAGCCGGGCACGGCTGGCTGGTGGCGCTGGGGCTTTACCTCTTCATCGCGTTTTACGCCATGGGCCCGGGCGTAGTGGTGTGGCTGGCGCTGAGCGAGCTCATGCCCACGCGCATCCGCTCCAACGGCATGAGCATTGCGCTGGTTCTCAACCAGATGGTGTCGACCACGCTGGCCGCCATCTTTCTGCCCTTCGTCAGCAAGCACGGCTACTCGTCGATGTTCTTCCTGTTCGCGAGCTTCACGGTGGTTTATCTCGTTACAGCGGCGTTCTTCCTGCCGGAAACGAAGGGCAAGACGCTGGAGGAGATTGAGGCGCATTTTGAGGGAAGAGCAGCTACTAGCTCCTAGCTTCTAGCGCCGTCCCTACGGGACTCCGGAATACATTTGTGGAAATCGCTCTCCCCACGCTAAAGCGCGGGGCTAACAAACACTGCGCCTACGGCGCGGCTGCGAGGGCATTACTTATCCTGTTAGAAGTTTCCTTTTGCAGTTCTCAATAAAACTTATGCTGCTAGAAGATTCCTTTTGCAGTCCTCAATAGATTCGATCTGGTCTTACTTTTCCACGACAGCTTTGGAGAGATTGCGCGGGCGGTCGACGTCAACGCCGTGCTCGAGCGCCACGAAGTAGGCGAAGAGCTGCAGTGGGACGACTTCAAGGATGGGCAGCAGATATTCGCTGGCTTGCGGAATAAAAATACAATCAGTCGCGAGCGTGGGAACCTCTGTGTCGCCCGCGTCGGCAAGCGCGATGACGCGCGCGCCCTGCTCTTTCATGTCGGCAAGAAGCTGCAGAGTTTTTTCGTAGCGCAACACTGAGGCTTCGAACGTGCGATCGACCGTGGCCAGGACAACCAGCGGCACGTGATCGCTGACCAGGGCGTTGGGGCCGTGCTTGAGCTCGCCTACCGGGTAGCCTTCGGCGTGCACGTAAGAGGATTCCTTCAACTTGAGGGCGCCCTCGCGGGCGATGGCGTAGTGGATGCCGCGGCCGAGGTAGAGAAAGGTTATGGCCGATGCGTATTTCTTCGCAAGTGCGGCCGCTTGCTCGCGCCACGCGTCGAGTTGCGCGGCGAGCTCGCCGGGAAGTGCTGTGAGTTCGGCGATGTGAGCGGAGACCGCCGCAGAATCCATGCGACCCAGGCGGGCACCTTCGTAAAGTGCAAGCAGATAGAGCACGGCCAACTGGCAGGTGAAGCTCTTGGTGGCGGGAATGGCTTTTTCGACGCCTGCGGCCAACGGCATGGAGACATCGGCTTCGGTGGCCATGGTGGACTCGGCGTGATTGGTAATGGCGAGAGATTTGTGGCCCTGGCGATGCGCTTCTTCAAGCGCGGCGAGCGTGTCGCTGGTTTCGCCGGATTGCGACAAGACCAGCACGCTGGGATGCCGCAGGTCGACATAACCCGGGCCTCCGCGGCAACAGTATTCGCTCGCATATTCGACGTCGACCGCGAGGCCGCAAAGATCTTCGAGAAGAATTTCGCCGTACAGTCCACTGTGCCGGCTCGACCCGCTGGCCGCGATGAGGACTTCGCCCGCTTTGTTGGGCCAGTCTGCGAGTTCCGCGGCGACTTCGGGCTTCAACGACTGGCCGGAAAGATAAAGATCGAGAGTGCGCTCGAGCGCCTGGGGCTGCTCGTAGATTTCGCGCAGCATTGCATGAGGAAAGGTAGGCATGGCTTTCGATTCAGTGACAGTGGGCCTGCAGAAAGAGCAGGCTCCTTACTCATGATAGCTGCTGCGATTCAGCATTCAGCTGCCGACGCCAAGCAGGCGCGCAACAGGGCGCATATCCCCGGCCTCCAGGGCTTCGTAGACGTACCGAAGTTGGTGGAGGGTTGCGGTGAGCTGTTCTATGGATTCCTTCTCGCCTTCTTCGGCCACGACATCTTCGGAGTCGATTTCGCCAGCGGGGTCGCCTGCGCCCTCATCGTGAGAGTTGGAGGCGGCATCTGACGGCGATTCTTCCTCCTCCTCTTCTTCTTCTTCGCCTTCGTTTTCCTCTTCGTTTTCGTCTTCCTCTACTTCGTCTTCGTCGTCCTCAAGATCCTCGTCATCATCGAGGGCGATTTCATCGCCATCTTGAGTCTGGGAAATGCCTTCGACGGTGTCGAAGCCGATGGCCCAACTGCCGTGATCAACGCTTTGCAAAGCGAGTTGCAGGCCGTAGAGGAGGGTGGATACGCTTTGGCGGTCGATGGTTTTGTTGACGAAAGCGCGCAGCACGCGGGTGATGGTGAGCTGGACGGCGCAGCGGTCTTCGAGGAAGGGAATGTCAAAGGAATCGATCAGGCTGACGGGTTGTTTGGCGGCCCGGTGCAGTTGCGAGTGGAAAAAGCAGAAGTACTCGCCCCTGAGGGCGTGGGCACGGCATTGCTTGCCGGACGGCATGATGTGCCGACATTCGGATTTCATTCTCTGCTCCTTTGCGCACCGACTACCCCGCCCCCTATACGCCGTATCTCCATATTTGAAAACACAGGAGTTATGGGAGGGGTATATACCCGGGCTACGGGACTGCGAGGCTCAAGGATTTTCGGTCCGTTCCCGAGCTTTCCTGGGCGCCTAAGACAAGGTTAGAGAATTTGGGGAATTAATCTGCAAGGTAGGGAAAGTAATAATTGCAATGGAATGAGATGGATGGGATTGATGGGGGACTTGACAGGGACCGGATGTGAGGCGATATGGGCCGATTGCCGGGGACTGTCTGCATAAGTGTTCGGATGGGCGACGATCCACGAACAATGCCATTGAGGGTTTCCGGCGGAATGTTATGTTCTCAATTGCGAGGGGCGCATCTCCGGTAACATTGCGCAAAGGAGCCTGTTCCTTTACGCTGATTGGGATCTCCGAGGCGGGCGCTTTCACGCCTGACAGTTACCGTGACTAGCCCCAAAGCGCTAATAAAACCCGAGTTGCTTGGCTGGGCGCGCGACCGCGCCAAGGTCACGGTGGATGATGCCGCAAAAGCGGTGAACGTCGCGCCGGAAACGCTGAAGGCGTGGGAAGCCGGAGACGAAACCCCTACGGTCAGTCAGTTGCGGAACCTTGCAGGAAAATATCACTTCCCGTTGGCCGTGTTCTATTTACCGAAGCGGCCAACCGACTTCACTCCCCTGAGGGATTTTCGCCGGCTGCCGGATGCGACAGACCGGACGATCAGCGCAGAGCTTGCCCGGCAAATCCGGAGCGCTCACGAACGGCGAGAGCTGGCTTTGGAGCTGCACGAGGATTTGAGCGAGCCTGTGAGGCCATTTCGGCCTAAAGCCAGCCTGACCGACGCACCTGAGTCAGTAGGAGAAGAAGTTCGCAGGTTCCTCGGCGTGAACGACGCCGATCAGCGGAAGGCCGCGAGAGGGGACCGAGCCTTTGATTTCTGGCGGCGCAAGCTGGAAGAAAAAGACGTTCTGGTTTTCGTGGCAAGCGGCGCGCAAGGCGTCGATCTGGAAGAGATGCGCGGTTTCGCCATCGCACGCAATCAAGTACCCGTCGTCGTCATCAACGGTCGGGACTATAGCCAGGGCGGCAAGTGTTATACCCTCTTGCACGAGTTGGCCCACATCCTGCTTGGCGAGAGCGCATTGACGAATGGAGACGGCGGCACGGCAGAGGAACAGAAGATAGAACGGTTCTGTGATGCCGTTGCTGCTGCTGCTTTGATGCCACGCGATCTCATGCTGTCGATCCCACAGGTGAAACCGGCGGGTGAGCGGAAGTGGAACGATGACGAGCTGCGGAGTTTTGCGAACGCAATAGGCGTCAGCCGTGAGGCGTTTCTGCTGCGCCTGGTTTCGCTGCGGCGCGCATCGTGGGATTTCTACATGGCGCGGCGAAGGAAGTTTAAGGATGAGTTCGAGGCCGCTGCGGCATTGAAGGCGGCGGCTCCGAAAAAGCCGGTTGCGATCAAGCGCTCGATCCTGCTAATGAGCTGGAATGGCCGGGGCTTCACCAGTCTCGTGCTACGCAGCTATTACGATCAGCGCATAACGCTCAATGACGTTTCAAGCTATCTCGGCGCGAAGGTGAAGCATATCCCAGCGCTAGAAAGGGCCACATTCCAGCCTGCGGAGTGATCCGCGCACGATGATCTATTGCGTCGATACAAGTTCGCTGATTGCTGCGTGGCAGGAACGCTACCCGATCGAAAACTTCCCGAAGTTTTGGGACCGCATGGACGGCCTGGTCAAGGAGGGACGGCTGGTCTCTCCCATCGAAGTTTTTAACGAAACAAAGAAGCGGTCGGACGAGCTGCACGGCTGGCTGAAAAGTCGGAGGGACGGCATGTTTCGAGAGCTGGATGATGATGTGCAGATTGAGGTCGCCGAAGTCTTGCAGCGGTTCCCACGCCTCGTGGGGGATAAGAAGCTACGCACGTCTGCTGATCCTTTCGTTATAGCCCTCGCGCGAATTACGGGGCATCAGGTCGTGACCGAGGAGAAGCCGACAGGCAACCTCAACCGGCCGAACATCCCAGATGTTTGCGCTCAACTATCCCTTTCCACTATCGGCATTCTGCAAGTCATCCAGCGGGAAAGATGGGTGGCGGGTTGAAGGTTGCTACACCATGTCAGTCTGCCCGAAGGCTTATGGGCACTCCGAAACGCATATCTGCACATGGTCTTCCGGCGGTTCTGTATTGATGCGAAATCGCCAGGGCGCGAACCGCGCGTCTGCGAGGCAAGTCTCGCGATTCCCGCGGATGTAATCAGCGGCAAAAGCAACCGCAGATCCCTCGACTGCGCTCGGGATGACAACCGCTTGCGCGGTTGTTTGGGGGCGACAAGGGCGACATCGGTCTCCGCTCCCGCAAGCCGGAAACCAGCTTACCGAGAGCTCCGATCTGGATAGGTTGCCCCCTTCCCTCGGCCCAACTCCGTGCTGTCATCCCGAAGCGCAGCGAGGGATCTGCGGTTGCTTCTAAGGGTCTGCAGTTGTTTCTCAGAAATCCATGCGGTCAAGAACTCGCTGGTAATCGGCAGGCTCATAGTCGTACCACTCGCGGCTAAGATCGGTCCAGGTTGGGTTCACGGATTCGATGAGGGCGATCTTTTTCGAGCGTCGCCAGCCTTTGAGTTCCTTCTCGCGCGCAATCGCTTTTTGCACATCTTGATGGCGCTCGAACCAGACCAGGCGGTCGCAGTTGTAGCGCGCGGTGAAGCCGTCTTCTTCCTTCCATTTGTGCTGGAAGACGCGTTTCTGGAGGTCGCCGGTGATTCCGATATAGAGCGTATGGCTACGGCTGGCCATGATGTAGGTAAAGTAGGCGCCTTCGTGCATGTGCACATGGTACGCCGGTTTACAGCGCCAAAAGCAACCGCAGATCCCTCGCTGCGCTCGGGATGACAACCGCTGGCGCGGTTGTCTGGGTGCGGGCGTGGACGCCCATCATCCGACCACGGAGAGTAGCGCGGGTAGATGTTCCGCGTCAAACGGCGGGCTTGAATTTGCCGTATGGTACTCTCTTGGTGCTCAAAGAAAGGGCACAATGACAAGTAACCCTTTGAAACCGCAAAACCCGGACTACATCGAAGAGGAATGCGAATCGCCAACCCACAAGTGTGGCGCATGCGGAAGACCTCACGCCCTTCGCGACAACCGGCCGGTCAAGAGCCCCTGTTGCAGCGAGGTTCTCTGGCCCATAGATGGCTGCCAAAGGTGGGCGATAACCTGGCCTATCGACTCCAACGATTTTGCCGGGAGCCGAGTCCCGCCCCCTAACCCGTCTGAGGGTGTTGGGGGCTTTCACCTTTCCGTCAGCTTTATCGAGGGAAGGGTGGAATAGGACGATTCTCAACACCGGCATTGCCGGGAATCCGATCTCGGCTTACGCCAAATCGCCAAGGCGCGAATCGCGCGTCTGCGCGGCAAATCTCGCGATTCCCGCGGATGCGAGCAGCGCTAAGAGCAACCGCAGATCCCTCGCTGCGCTCGGGATGACAACCGCTTTCGCGGTTGTTTGGGTGCGGGCGTGGACGCCCGCTCGAGAGCCGGTTTCCCGCCCCTGCAGGCCAAAACCCAGCTTACCCCCTCTGTGCGACCCCGGTCTGGACAGGTTGCCCCTGCCTTCCACCCCAATGCCACGCTGTCATTCTGAGGCGTAGCCGAAGAATCTGCGGTTGCTTCTAAGGGTCTGCGGTTGCTTCTCAGGAGTCCATGCGGTCCAGGGCTCGCCGGTAGTCGGCTGGCTCGAGGTCGTACCAGTTACGGCTGAGATCGGTCCAGGTTGGGTTGGCGGCCTCGATGAGGGCGATCTTCTTTGAGCGTCGCCAGCCTTTGAGTTCCTTCTCGCGCGCAATCGCTTTCTGCACATCTTGATGGCTCTCGAACCAGACCAGGCGGTCGCAGTTGTAGCGCGCGGTAAAGCCGTCTTCTTCCTTCCATTTGTGCTGGAAGACGCGTTTCTGGAGGTCGCCGGTGATTCCGATGTAGAGCGTATGGCTGCGGCTGGCCATGATGTAAGTAAAGTAGGCGCCCTCGTGCATGTGCACATGGTACGCCGGTGGACGGCGAGAAAGGCAACCGCAGATCCCTCGCTGCGCTCGGGATGACAACCGCTTCGCGGTTGTTTGTGAAAAACGTGCGCAAGATACCAAAGGCGCAGCCGATTGGCTGCGCCTTTGGATTGGCCCTGGAGGAGGGCTGTTGAATGAAAGCTACTTGTTGGTGTGCGCCATTCCTGTTTTCTCTTCGAGAGCGGCCTGTGCCGCGGCGAGACGCGCCGTGAGCAGGCGGAAGGGCGAGCAGGAGACGTAGTTGAGATCGATCCTGTGGCAGAACTTGACGGACTCGGGATCGCCGCCATGTTCGCCGCAGATGCCGACCTTCAGATTCGGCCGCGTGTTGCGTCCCTTGGCCACGGCCATCTTCACCAGCTGGCCCACGCCGACCTGGTCGAGCGTGGCGAAGGGATCCTGTTTGAAAATTCCTAGCTTGAGATACGCGGGCAGGAAGTTGTTGATGTCGTCGCGCGAGATGCCGTAGGTGGTCTGCGTGAGGTCGTTGGTGCCGAACGAGAAGAACTCGGCCTCTTCGGCGATTTGATCGGCGGTCAAAGCGGCACGCGGAATCTCGATCATGGTGCCCACCTTGTAGTCGACCTTGGCCTTTTTCTCCGCGAAGACTTCACCAGCCACGCGGCGAACGATGGCGGACTGGTTGCGCATTTCCTCGATGGAGCCGATGAGCGGGATCATGATCTCGGGATGCGGATTGCCGCCCTTCAACTTGGCCGCAACCGCGGCCTCGATGATGGCGCGCGCCTGCATCTCGGTAATCTCGGGGAAGGTAATGCCGAGGCGGCATCCACGCAACCCGAGCATGGGATTCTGCTCGTGCAGCTCTTCAACACGCGCCAGCAGCGTACGCAGCTCCTTGAGCCTGGGCGAGCGCGGCTTGGTGTCTACGAGGTGCTGGATTTCAACCAGAAGGTCCTCGCGCTTGGGCAGGAACTCGTGCAGCGGCGGGTCGATCAAACGGATGACCACGGGCAGCGATTCCATGGCCTTGAAGAGGCCGGCGAAATCGGAACGCTGCATGGGCAACAGTTTTTTCAAGGCCGCGCGGCGTTGCTTTTCGTTGTCGGCCAAAATCATGGCGCGCATGTGCTCGATGCGGTCTTCGGCAAAGAACATGTGCTCAGTACGGCAGAGGCCGATGCCCTGGGCGCCAAAGGCGCGAGCATTTTTGGCGTCGCGCGGAATATCGGCATTGGCCCAGACCTGGAGCCTGCGAACCGGGTCGACCCAGCTCATGAACTTGACGAGATCGGGATCGTCGGGCTGGGCGTCGAGGGTCTTGAGCTGGCCGGCGATGACGCGGCCGGTGGTGCCATCGAGCGAGAGCCAGTCGCCCTGCCTGAAGGTACGCCCCTTGACGCGCAGTTCCTTTTTGGCTTCGTCGACCACGCAGTCGCCCGCGCCGGCCACGCAGCATTTGCCCATGCCGCGGGTGACGACGGCGGCGTGCGAGGTCATGCCGCCGCGCGAGGTCAGGATGCCGGTTGCCACTTCCATGCCGGCGATGTCCTCAGGGGTGGTTTCGCCGCGCACCAGAATTACGGACTTCCAGCCTTTCTGGTGCTGCTTCACGGCTTCCTCGGCGGTAAAGACGATCTGTCCAACCGCCGCGCCGGGCGAAGCCGGCAATCCGGTAGCGAGCACTTCGATCTTCTCGCCCTTTTCCACGAGGCGCGGAACCAGGAAGTCGTAGAGCTGGTTGGGCTCGACGCGGAAAATGGCTTCCTCCTGCGTGATGAGGCCTTCGCGCACCATGTCGATGGCGACACGGACCGCGGCCAGGCCGGTGCGTTTGCCGTTGCGCGTCTGCAGCATGTAGAGCTTGCCATCCTGGATGGTGAACTCGAAATCCTGCATGTCGCGATAGTGCTTTTCCATGCGCCGCGTGATGTCCTTCAGCTGGTCGTAGACCTTGGGCATGCCTTGCTCAAGTTCGCTGATGGGGTTGGGCGTGCGTACGCCCGAGACCACGTCCTCGCCTTGCGCGTTCATCAGGTACTCGCCGAAGAACACGTGCTCGCCCGTCGCGGGATTGCGCGTGAAGCCCACGCCGGTGCCGGAGTTCTCGCCAAGGTTGCCGAAGACCATGGCCTGCACGTTCACTGCTGTGCCGAGCCAGTCGTCAATGTGGTTGATGCGGCGATAGGTCTTGGCGCGCTCGTTTTGCCAGCTCCTGAAAACGGCGTCGCGGGCAGCAGAGAGTTGCTCCAGCGGATTCTGCGGGAAGTCCTTGCCCGTCTCCTTCTTTACCAGCTTCTTGTATTCTTCGATGATTTTCTTGAGCGCGTCGGGCTGGAGATCGTAATCGAACTTCACCTTTTTCGCGGCCTTTACGCCGTCGAAAATGTGCTCGAACTTCTTTTTGGGAATGTCCAGGACCACGTCGCCGAACATCTGGATAAGACGGCGGTAGGAGTCGTATGCAAAGCGGGGATTATCGCTGCGCTTGGCCAGAGCTTCGACAGCCTTATCGTTGAGGCCCAGGTTCAAAATCGTGTCCATCATGCCGGGCATGGAAAATTTGGCGCCGGAGCGGACCGAAACCAGCAGCGGATTCTCGCCCACGCCCAGCTTCTGGCCCTGCAACTGCTCGAGCTTGGCAAGCGCCGCAAGAATCTCCTGGTCGATCTTCGGGCTGACTTTGCCGCGCATGTATTCGCGACAGGCCTCGGTCTGGATGGTGAATCCGGGAGGAACCGGCAGACCCGCGTTGGTCATCTCGGCCAGGCCAGCGCCTTTGCCGCCCAGCACATCCTTCATTTTTCCGTTGCCATCGGCTTTGCCGCCGCCAAAGAAATACACATACTGTTCAGTTGAATCTGAGCTCGCTTCGGCGAGTGGTTGCTCCAATACAGCTTGAGTCATTAGATCAAATCTCCATCGTAGGATTCCGCTTCGCGGTCCATATGAAAGGGTATAGGAACGGAGGCCCAGCGCGCCAATTGCAAGCGGCAAACAGGCTGAGCAAGCGTGGCCCTTCAAAAATATGGGACTGCGCCAGGCGGGCAGTGTCATAAAGAGGAATATCGTCTGCGGGTTAGGATTGCCTGTGCCACGGGTCACATGGGATGCGACGCGAATAATTCCGAGAAGAAGTACCGCATTCGGGGACTCGTCGCCGAGACTGCTCCATCGAATAGAATCAGCGTATTAGCTTGCCTCTCACAACCCCGCCGAGGTGTCTCATGCGTCCGAAGCCATTCCTGGGATGTTTATTGTCTGCCGTTGCCGCCGCCGCTCAAATTCCTGCGACGAGCCCGGTGGCGGCATTTGTCAGTGTCAACGAGCCAGTCTTTGTCCTGGACCACGTCCGCGTGGTTGATGGAACGGGCGCGCCAGCGCGCGAGGACCAGACGATCGTGGTTGCGAATGGCAAGGTTCAATTTGTCGGGCCTTCCGCTTCCGCTGTGATTCCCATAGGCGCCAAGCGTATGGAGCTCGCAGGCTACACGGTGATTCCGGGTATCGTGGGTATGCACGATCACCTCTATTACACCGATTCCTACGCCGTGCAAATCGCCGGGGGAAGCGTAGGCGAGCCGGGTTTGTTTGTTGCCGAGATTCCCTACACCGGGCCCCGGCTGTATTTGGCTGCGGGCGTCACCACCATGCGCACCACCGGCAGCCTGGAACCGTATACCGACCTGAAGGTGAAGAGCCGGATCGACGCAAATCTGATGCCGGGGCCGAAGATGGACGCGACGGCGCCGTATCTGGAGGGCGCGCCGACGATTTTTGCGCAGATGCACGAGTTGACCGGAACCGATGACGCGAAACGCATGGTGGATTATTGGGCGGATGAGGGTATGACTTCGTTCAAGGCCTACATGAACATTAGCCGCGACGAACTGGCGACGGCGATTCGCGAAGCGCATGCCCGCCACTTCAAACTCACTGGGCATCTCTGCTCAGTCACCTGGCCCGAGGCCATCGACCTGGGCATCGACGACTTCGAGCATGGGCCTGTGTTTACCGACACCGAATTTGTCTCCGGAAAGAAGCCGGACGTCTGCCCAACGGGAGGAACCGCGAGCTGGGCCAAGCGCGATATGAATGAACCCGCAGTGCAGGCGTTGATCCAGAAACTCGTTTCCGGGCACGTGGCGGTCACTTCGACGCTGCCGGTCTTTGAGTCGTCGGCGCCGGGACGCCCGAGGTTGCAGCAGAGGACTCTGGATGCAATGGCGGCCGAGTCGGCACAAAGCTACCTGACCATGCGCGCGGCAATTCCCCTGGACTCGCCGATGACCGCTCTGCTGCGCAAGGAGATGGACTTCGAGGTGGCGTTCGTTAAAGCGGGAGGATTGTTGCTCGCCGGGCCCGATCCCACCGGCAACGGCGGCGTGCTTCCCGGTTTCGGCGATCAGCGCGAGATCGAGTTGCTGGTCGAAGCCGGCTTCACTCCCGAACAGGCAATCCAGATCGCAACCGAAAACGGCGCGGTTTTCCTCGGGCTGCAGGATCGCATTGGGACTCTGGAAGCCGGCAAGCAGGCAGACATGGTGCTGATCAAGGGTGATCCTTCTCAGAAAATCGATGACATCGAGAATGTCGAAATCGTGTTCAAGAATGGCGTTGGCTACGATTCGAAAAAGCTGATCGAGAGCATTCGCGGCCAGGTCGGCATCCGATAGGGTGGCCTCCCTGGCTCGCTGAGCAGATTCGCTCAGGCCGCCGTTTCCTGCAATTCCATCCTGAAATCGGGACCTTCTTCCATATTTTGGGGCACGAGGAGCTTGTCCAGCCCGACGATGGCAAGGATTCCCCGGACATGCGGCGATGGATTCGAGATGGCGAACCGGTAGCCTGCCTGGCAGGCGTCGCAATAGAGCGTGATGAGCGCGGCGAGACCGGCGGCATCGATGCGCTCGATGTTTTCGAGATCGAGGGTGAGGTTTTGCCGGCGCACCAGCGGCTGCAGGCGCTCCAGCAACTGCTGTTCGGTGCCGCGCACCAGTTCGGTGATTTTGTTGGACTCGCATATTTGAATTGTCATCGTGTGCCTCCACGGAGATGGCCAGTAATGAGGTATACGCAGGGAAGGAGTGGGAAGTTCCAAGGCGTGGAGGATGGTTTGGGCAGGGCGGCGGCGCGAACTTTGTCGGGCGTTCACATTTCTCACAAATTCGTGACTGCCGAGATTTTGAGGTCTGGCGAGGTCTCTGAGGGCCAGGAGGCCCTCAGTACAGCCGGTCAGGAGACCGGCGGTACGGACTACGCCGCGCCCGCCTCTTCGCGCGCGATCCGCACCCACTCCGTCACATGCTCGGGATGATTGGCGATCGTGTGGTTATCTTTCATGATGATCTCGAGGCGGCAGCCTTTGCAGGTCTCGACAGTCTGGCGCAAATAGCTTCGGATCGCATCCCAATTGGGCGACGGCACCGCGAGAACCGCGGGATTCGGCTTGAGCGAAAGGATGAAATCGCTGCCCAGATTGGCTGCCATCTTTTCGAGATTCGCCCACGCCGAGCAGGAAACCCTGCGCAGCCGATGGTGATTTTTGACCACATTCCAGCGCGAGTGCAACGGCTCGCAACAGCCGTAACAGGTGAGGCCGAAGCGCTCCATAATCGGCTTCTCGCAGGGGAAGATGAATTCTTCATACATCCGCGGCGAAACCCCCACCGATTCCTGACTCTCGGTAAATCCCCACATGTCTTTCAATCGCACGACGCCGTCGCAATCGGCCTGCGGCAACTCATCGGTGTAGCCGTATCCGCCGGAGCCCACATACGTGCCATCGTTGTTGAGCGAGAGCAGATGATTCGCCTCCAGGTAGTCCAGCTTCTTCATGTGGCCTTCAAGGATGATGGAGAACAATTGCCGGATCTCATCGGGGTAATCGCGGAAGTCGGTAAACATGTTCTGCATGCCGCGCAGCAAAATGGCGGGATAGGTGATCCCCAGCGACCACCACCATGTGCCTTTTTGGCGAACCGTGAGAATGCCGCCGAAGATCTCCGAGGCCAGGTCGAAGCAGGCCCGCGAGACATTCCAGTCGATCTCGAAGGTCAGGGGATGGAGACGCGGGAGATCTTTCGCGTAATCCTTGATGGGGCTATCCCACACGAACGACCCCAGTTGCTCGGCCTTATGGAATTTGATCTCGGCGCCCCAGTTGTCAGGCGAACAGGTGTACGGCACGTTGAAAAACGATTCCACGGGACGATCGTCGCCCATTTCTTCGCCCCAGAAGATTTCCTTGCGCAGGTTCATTTCCCAGCGCCGCGCAATTTTGGTTTTGCAGCGCAGTTGCCGCTCGGTGACGATCTCGTTCCAGCCATTTTCGGGGTCGCAAAAGATGACAGGCCGCGTGGCTTCGAGACGGTTGTGCCTGCGCCACAGTTCGCGCTTGTGTTTCATTGCAGGCAATGCGGCCAATGTTGCCACTTGTTCGGCCAATTCCCGCAGGATTTCTTTTTCCTCGGGATGCATGGCCAGGTCGGCTTCGACAAAGCCCGTCTGAATGCTTTCGGAAACGGTTTGCTCCAGGGCAGGCGATGCTCCGCTGCCGTACTTTTCCAATGCGATCATGATTCGATTCCCTCCAGCATACGCCGTTCCCGGATCAGGAACTCGTTCGGGCGGCACGCGACTTCATGTCTAGTTCGGTCGCGCGCCGTACCCGGCAATCTCGGTTTCAATTTGTTCCAGTGTCTTGCCTTTCGTCTCTTTGAGATACTTCGCGACAAAAAGCAGGCAGAGCACGCACATGGCTCCGTAAATCACAAAACACCAGCCTTTGAGGTGGCCCAATAGATATGGGAATGTGAGCGTGACAACAAAGTTCGCTGCCCACAGCATGAACGTTGCAATGGCTACCGCATAACTGCGAATGCGATTGGGAAAGAGCTCGGAGATCAGCACCCAGACGACGGGCCCCAGCGAGAACCCGAACGCGGCCAGGTAGCCCATGATGCAGATGAGCACAAAATAGCCTTGCGCGTGTCCGCTGATGAAGGTGATGGCCAGGAGAAACATGGCGATGGCCATGCCGATGCTGCCGATGACCATGAGCGGTTTGCGCCCGACCTTGTCGACGAAGAACATCGACACGACGGAGAACGTCAGGTTCACCATGCCCATCAATGCGGTTTGAAAAAGCGCGGAGCTGTTGCCGAAACCCGCCGACTTGAAGATGGCCGGCGCGTAATACATCACCACATTGATGCCGGTCACCTGTTGAAAGATCGCGAGAAGGATTCCGACGATCAAGATGGCGCGCGTTCCATGACGGAAACATTCCGCAAACTTGACACGCGTCTCGTTTTGCACCGAATCAAGGATGTCGTTGAGTTCGAGGTCGGCCTCTTTGGCTCCGTTGATGCGCGTCAGGATGCGCAGCGCGGGCTGAAAGCGGCGCTTTCCGATCAGCCATCGCGGGCTTTCCGGGGCGAACAAAAGCGATACGAAGAGTAAAAACGAGGGAATCGCCATGACCGCAAGCATCCAGCGCCAGTTACCAGCGCCGCCGAAGTCGCGCAGGAAATAATTGGAATAGAACGCAGTCGATTGCCCCAGAAAAATGGCGAAGAGATTGAGCGAAACCAGTTTGCCGCGATGCCGCGGCGGAGACAGCTCGGCGATGTAGATGGGCGCCAGCATGGATGCCGCACCCACGGCTATGCCGGCGACGATGCGGAATGCGATGAATGCCGCGAGGCTTTGAGATACCGCGCATCCCAGCGATGAAAACAGGAAGACGATCGCGGTAAGGAGCAGCGTCTTCCTGCGCCCGAAGCGGCTGCTCAGGGGACCGGCCAGCACGCAGCCGATCATGCAGCCGATGATGATGCAGCTCACCGTCCAGCCCTTGGCGATTTCGCCGAGGTTGAAGACCCTTGGGCTCGCGATGTATTCGATCACTCCGGAAATGACAGAGGTATCGAAGCCAAACAGGAAGCCGCCGGTTGAGCCGACGACGCAAACCAGGATGAGATAGAGACTGAGCGGGGTGTGCGCTCGGCGGCTCGGCACCGTGGCCTTTGGATCAACGGGTGAAGGATGAGGGGGTGAAGGATGAGGGTGCATTTACGGACCCGCAGGGACCGGTTTCCCGGAACTCTATTCCGCACAATTGTATCCCGCTACGGGAAGAATCGTGGTCTCGCCAGAATCCGGTCTCACGGAAATGCGACGACCGCGCCCCGGGCGGGCCCGGGAACGGTTCCAGACCCGGACCCAGGGACGGCGGGCCGTGCGTCTATTCGCATGCGAGGGAATATTCTGAGATTGCCAGGAGGCGCAAGTTCCCCAAGGCGAGTTCCCATGTCGATTGAATCCGCTCATTCCGTGGTTTCCAGGGCCGCCGGCCCCACGGCAGCTTTGACGCGAGAAGGGGCGCGGGCGCGGGCTCTGACTGCAGGGTATACCGAGGCCGGGCTGGTGGCAATTCCCTATGCAGCCGAGGAACGCGATGCGGGGCGGTTTGCCGCGTGGGTGCGCTCTGGGCGCGCGGGAACCATGCGGTATCTCGAACGGACCGGCGAAGACGGACGGCTGACGCGGGAGCGCGTGGGCGTTCCCTTCCCCTGGGCGCGCTCGGCACTGGTCTGCTTTGCCAGCTACCTCTACCCTGACGCACCGCTCTCAACCAAAACTCAAAACCCACGGAGTGGGTGGATTGCGCGATATGCGTGGAGCAGTCGTAAAGACACAAAGGGCGAGCGGCGGCCGAGCGATTATCACAAGGTGCTGCTCAAGCGGCTGCGCGATGTGGAGGCGCGGCTGCACGCGGAGTTCGGTGAGTTCGAGTCGCGCTGCTACGTCGATACGGGCCCGGTGGTGGAACGCTCACTTGCCGTGGCGGCCGGATTGGGATGGGCGGGCAAGAATACCTGTCTGATTCATCCGGAGCTGGGCTCGTGGGGATTTCTGGCGGTGCTGTTGACGTCGTTGCCGGTGGAAGCAGCCGAGGCAACGGTGGTGGTGAAGGATCATTGCGGCACTTGCCGGCGCTGCATTGATGCCTGCCCGACGCATGCGCTCGATGTGCCCTACCAGATGGACGCCACGCGATGCATTTCCTACCTGACCATCGAGCACAAGGGGCCGATTACCGAGGCGCTGATGCCGGGCACCGGCCGACAGGTTTTCGGTTGCGACATTTGCCAGGATGTGTGCCCCTGGAATCAGAAAGTGCTGGGGCATGCGCGGCTGAAAGGACCGATCGTGGTCGATACGGAGCTCGAACCGCGGCCGGAACTCATCAATCCTGCGCTCGATTGGCTGGCAGACCTCGACGAAAAGTCCTTCGAGCGGGAGTTCAACGGTTCGCCGGTGCGCAGGGCTGGATTCTGGGGCTTGAAGCGCAACCTGGCGATCGCCATGGGCAACAGCGGACTTGCTCAGTTCGCGGCGAAGCTCGAGGAGTGGGCCGCGGCCAACGACGAAGGCTTGCGCGTGGCCGCGCGATGGGCGCTGGCAAAGCTCCGTACGTGAACCATCTGCAGTGAGGCTGGGATCTGAATGCGCCCGGAATTTTCGCCAGGTTTTAAGCCGGTTCCAGAACGGGTGTGCCCAGCATTCTCGCTTTCCCACCCTTTTCGCATAGGGCGCGAAAAGGATGGGGCACGGACGCGATGGGTACAGCAATCGAGGAATTCCGCGCCGCGCGAACAGACCGAAGTTTCGAGCTATCCTTAGATCAGCGCCACCCTGAACAGCGCATCAAAGAGTCAGAGACCTGAGACAGAACCAGGCTCAAGGAAAGGAATCGACCTTTGGCCGAAGACTCACACTCGGCTCTTGAAGAAGCCCGCGACGCCGGCGAATCGCTTGCAGCCGCGGCCAAGGGTCCTCAGGAGCCGGCCACGGAGTCGAAATGGTACCTCTGGCGCCGGAGCGGCACAGCGCTCGTTGCCTACCTGCTTGATAGCGAGGTGCACACCTTCGCTTTCAGCGTGGCTGCCAACGCCATCATCTCTTTCATTCCTTTCGTGGTGCTGCTCTACACGGTGGCGCTTTCGGTCTTCCACTCGGAAGCCATGAGGGGCGTTGTCGACCAAATGGTGAATTACTATCTTCCTTCCGCAGCCAAGCAGCAGAACTGGCTGGTAGACACCATCCTCAAAGAAGCCGTCCTGCCGATCCTGCACCATAAGAGCGCGCAGGCCCTCTCGCTGGTGATGATTCTCATCGCCTGCACAGGGATTTTTCTGCCGTTGGAGGTAGCCCTCAATCAAGCGTGGGGCGTGGCCAAGAGCCGCAATTACCTCTTCAACCAGACCATCGCCTTCGGGCTGGCGATTTTGATGGCCGCGCTCGCGCTCCTCAGCATGAGCGTAACCGTGTGGGTAAAGGGCGCTCTCGGCTTCGTCACTTTCCACAGCACGAATAGCATCGTCACCTGGACTTCCGATGGAATCGCCTTTGTTTGTCTCACGGTCTCCAGCGGCATTGCCGCGATCCTGTTCCTTTTCTCGGTTTATTACGTGCTCCCCAACCGCAAAGTGCCCTGGCGGCCGGTTTTGCGGGTATCGATCTTCACTGGCCTCGTCTGGCTGCTCGCGCGGTTCCTCTTTGCCCTGGCAATTCCTCACATCGACCTGAGCATGTACGGCCCGTTCTATGTCTCCGTGAGCTTGCTGTTCTGGGCGTATATTTCGGGGCTGATCCTCTTTGCCGGTGCGCAGTTCAGCGTGACGCGCTGGGGCCAAAAGACAGGGAGTAGGGAATAGCCAGTAGGGAGTAGAAATCGGCCGAAGTCGAATGCCTTGCTTGTCCGTCAAAATCGTTCGGTTTGTCGATGAGGCCTTCCCGGGCTTCGTCGAATGCGAATTCATCGACGCCAACCAGCGAATGCACACGCTGGTTGACAAGGTTCCGATGTTTTCGGAACTTGATCTTTGGAAGGACTCCGGGTATCCGCAGCCGGCGTCGCGTACTGCCGGATTCTGGAGAGCATTCACGATCGATCGGGCCGGAAACTGGTACGCATTACTATCGACGGCATGGAAACCGTTGACGGAGAAACGGAGTTCGTCGTAGAAAAGTCGCGAATCACGGAGGATTCTGCGCGGTAATCCTACTCCCTACTCACTATTCCCTACTCCCTGTTTGTTCGCTTTGTATTCGCCGTCCCTTTTGCGCTACTCTCAAAAAAGCGTGTCTGAAGAAAAACCCCAATCCGGTCCGAAGATCGAGGCCAGCACCGATCCGTTCGCTTGCTTTCACCCGGTGACGGCGGCGTGGTTCAAAGCGGTCTTCGACGCACCCACGGCGCCGCAGCGGCTGGGCTGGCCGGTGATCGCGCGCGGAGAAAGTGCGCTGATCCTGGCGCCGACCGGCACCGGCAAGACCCTGGCCGCGTTCCTGTGGTGCCTGGACCGGCTGATGCTTGGAAGCAGGGACCAAGCCACCCCAGCGAGCACAGATCGCTCGCCGGGGACCCCGGCAGGGACCGAGGGACCAAGGGAACGAGAAAACGCCGCGAGCCGCGGCTGCCGCATCGTCTACGTGTCGCCGCTGAAGGCGCTGGCCGTGGACGTGGAGCGGAATTTGCGCTCGCCGCTGGCCGGCATGGCTAACATGGCGAGGCGCATGGGGGTCGCGTTCCACGAGCCGCAAATCAGCGTGCGCACAGGCGACACGCCGCAGCGCGAGCGCGCCCGCTTTGCGCGCCATCCCGCCGACATTCTCATCACCACGCCCGAGTCGCTCTACCTCATCCTGACCTCACAAGCGGCCGAGGCGCTGCGCACGGTGGAAACCGTGATTGTGGACGAGATTCATGCACTGGTTCCCACCAAACGCGGCGCGCACCTTTCTCTGACACTGGAACGGCTGGAAGCGCTGACTGGGAAACCCCTGCAGCGCATCGGCCTCTCGGCCACGCAGCGGCCGCTCGAAGAAGTCGCGCGGTTTTTGGGCGGGATTGATGTTGCGCCATTTGAAAGAAGCGGGTCAGCAAGTCAGCCGGTCAGCGAGTCAGCGAGGCGGTCTGCTGTTGGCGATGATTCGGCTGAAGGCGATTCCGTAAATGGGGACGTGGCGAAAGAGCTGGCATTTTCGGGGAAGCAGCGAAGAACAACCGCAGATCCTTCGACTCCCTCCCCCTTCGACTTCGCTCAGGGTTCGGACGCTCAGGATGACAGCTCTGCTTTGGGCGAGATTGCCGATTCCGGAGCATTGCGTTATCGGCCCGTGACGATCGTCAACGCCGCCGCGCGCAAGCAGCTCAAGCTGCGCATCGAGGTTCCCGTGGAGGACATGGCGCGCCTCGGCGAGATGGAGGACATTCCTTCGGGGCCAGCCTCGCAAACGCCGCGCCGCGTCTCCATCTGGAACGCGATCCATCCGCGGCTGCTGGAGATTATTCGCGAGCGCAACTCGACGATTCTGTTTGTGAACGCGCGCCAAACTGCTGAGCGGCTGGCCGGCGCGCTCAACGACCTGGCTGGCGAACCCATCGCACGGGCGCATCACGGGTCGCTGGCCGCGGCACAGCGGTCGGTGATCGAGGAGCAGCTCAAGGCGGGACAGATTCGCGCTCTATGCGCAACGTCGACACTGGAGTTGGGCATCGACATGGGAGCGGTGGATCTCGTGATTCAGATCGAGTCGCCGCCCTCGGTTGCCAGCGGCATGCAGCGCATTGGCCGCGCCGGTCATCACGTGGACGCGGTGAGCGAGGGGATTTTGTTTCCGAAGTATCGCGCCGATCTGGTGGCTTGCGCCGCCGTGACGCGCGCCATGCACGAGGGCCACATCGAGTCCACGCGCTTTCCGCGCAATCCGCTCGATGTGCTGTGCCAGCAGTTGGTGGCAATCGTGGCAAGTGCAGGAAAGGCACGGACCAAGGGACCAAGGGAACAAGGGAACAAGAAGGCGGGGAGCAAGGGAACAGGGGAACGAGGGAGCAAGAAAGCGGATCCGCCCACATTCAACTTTGAGAACTGGGAAAGCACGGACTCTGCCAGCTCCGCTAACACCGCTAACTCCGCTCCTGTCGAAGTCCCCGTCGATTTTCTCTTCGATCTGGTACGCCGGGCAGCGCCGTTTGCAACGCTGTCGCGAACGGCCTTTGAGGGCGTGCTCGATCTGCTCAGTGGCCGCTACCCTTCCGATGAGTTCGCCGAGCTGCGCCCGCGGTTGACGTGGGACCGCATACGCAACGTGGTCACGGCGCGTGACGGTGCGGCGCGGCTTGCCATTCTCAACGCCGGAACCATTCCCGACCGCGGTCTCTATGGCGTTTTCCTCGCGTTTACCGAGGGCAAATCGGTGCGCGTGGGCGAGCTCGATGAGGAGATGGTCTTCGAATCGCACCCCAACGAGACCTTCATCCTGGGCGCATCCACTTGGAGAATCGTCGACATCACGCACGACCGCGTGCTGGTGACGCCCGCGCCCGGCGAACCGGGCAAGATGCCGTTCTGGAAGGGCGACGGGCCGGGACGACCGCTGGAGTTTGGCCGGCGCATCGGCGCCATGGTGCGCGAGCTGCGTGCATTGCCGCAGGCGGCTGCGCTCACGCGCCTCGTCAATGAACACGATCTCGATCCCGGCGCGGCAGAAAATCTGCTGCGCTTTCTCGCCGACCAGGCCGAATCGACCGGGCAGGTTCCCGACGACCGCACCATTGTTGTCGAGCGCGTTCGCGACGAGCTGGGTGACTGGCGTGTGTGCGTGCTGACGCCTTTCGGCAGCCGCATCCACATTCCCTGGGCCATGGCGGTAAGCGCGCGCATCCGCGCCGCGGGCGGGCCGGAAGTGGAGACGCTCTGGGGCGACGACGGCTTTGTGCTGCGCTTTCCCGACACCGACGAGCCGCCCGATTCGGATTGGATTCTTGTCGAGGCGGCCGAGGCCATGCAGCTTGTGTTGCGCCAGTTGGGCTCGACGGCGCTGTTTGCCGGGCGCTTTCGCGAGGCTGCGGGCCGCGCGTTGCTGCTGCCGCGCCGCCGCGCCGATCAGCGCACACCGCTGTGGCAGTTGCGCAAACGCTCCTACGATCTGCTCAGCGTGGCTTCGCGGTATCCCTCGTTCCCGCTGCTGCTCGAAGCTTATCGCGAGTGCCTGCGCGATGTGTTCGACATGCCGGCGCTCATTGAAACTCTGCGCGCTATCGAGCAGCGGCAACTCCGCGTACACGTGGTGGAAACCCGCAAGCCTTCGCCGTTTGCCTCGTCGCTGCTCTTCAGCTACGTGGCCAACTTTCTTTACGAGGGCGATGCGCCGTTGGCCGAACGCCGCGCCCAGGCTCTCTCCATCGACCAGGATCAGTTGCGCGAGCTGCTGGGTGAGGCCGATCTGCGCGAACTTCTCGATGCCGATGCCATCGCGGAAGTGGAAGAGGCCGCGCAATGTCTCGCTGAGAATTTCCGCGCGCGCTCGGCAGACGGCATGCACGATCTGTGCCTGAAGTTGGGCGATCTTTCGCGCGAAGAACTGGCGCGGCGCTTGATTTCTGCGGATTTGCTTACGCATATCGACCGGTTGATTCGCTCGCGGCGCTTGCTGGATCTGCGCATTGCCGGCGAAAAGCGGTTGATCGCCGCCGAGGACGCCGCGCGTTACCGCGATGGGCTGGGTATTCCCTTGCCGCCGGGGCTGGCAACTGCACTGCTCGAGCCGGTAGTGCATCCTGTGCTCGAACTGGTGCGCCGCTACGCGCGCACGCATGGGCCGTTCACGCTGCGCGAGGCTGCGGATCGATTTGCACTCGACGCGGAAGCGGTGGAACACGTGCTGCGGCAGCTTGCCGCGGAAGGCCGCGTGCTTGAAGGCGGTTTCCGGCCGGGCGGCCTTCATCGCGAGTGGTGCGATGCGGAGATTCTGCGGCAGATCCGGCGCAAGTCGCTGGCTCGGCTGCGCCGCGAAGTGGAACCAGTGGAGCAGCACACGCTGGCGCGCTTCCTCACGCACTGGCAGGGACTGCTGGCGCCGCGGCGCACGGGCACCGCGCATCTGGATGCGCTGCTCGATGCGATTGAAAATCTGCAAGGCGCGCCACTGCCTGCATCGTTGCTTGAAACGTCGATTCTGCCCGCGCGCATTGCGGACTACACGCCTGCGGGGCTCGATACGTTGGTCGCCGCGGGCGAAGTGGCTTGGGCCGGGGTGGAGCCAATCGGTGAGCGCGACGGCCGCATTGCATTGTTTCTTGCCGACAAACTGCCGCTGCTGGCGCAGAGGCGGCCGTTGGTGGAACCGCTGACCGATCGTGAGGAAAAGCTTCTCGCAGTTCTCGAATCCACGGGCGCGAGCTTCTTCGATGCGCTGCACCAGGCGGCGGGCTCGGGCTACCCCGGCGAGACGATCGATGCGCTCTGGAGCCTGGTGTGGCGGGGGCTCATCACCAACGACTCGCTGCACGCGCTGCGCGCGTACACTGCCCGGCCCGACAGCGCGCGCACGCCGCGCAGGTATCAGACCGGCGCAGTCTTCCGCTCGCGCCGCACTACGCCGCCGACCGCGCAGGGAAGATGGGCGTTGCTGCCGCTGGGATTAGCTCCCAACGCGGGGGATTTGAAAGGGCACGGCTTCAGCCGTGCCGATAGAGTGCATTCAAATGTTCCGGCTTTAGCCGCTGAGGGAAATGCAGCTGCCTGCGAATCCCTCCCTCAGGGGCTAAAGCCCGCGGGATTTTCTGTGGCGGCTGGCGGCACGGCTGAAGCCGTGCCCTTTCAAAACAGTGCCGATCGGGAGACCCTCACAACGGCTGGTCAGGAGACCGGCGGTACATTCGGCAACAGTGCGCCAACAACCACCGAGCGCAGCCACGCACTGGCTCTGCAACTGCTCCACCGCTACGGAGTGCTGCTACGCGAAGCGGTGGCCGCGGAAAATGTGCCCGGAGGTTTCAGCGCGGTCTACGACGTGCTGAAGGCGCTGGAAGAAAGCGGGCGCATTCGCCGGGGCTATTTCGTCGGCGGCCTGGGCGCTACGCAATTCGCGCTGCCGGCTGCCGTGGACCTGCTGCGCCAGCTGCGTACGGAACCGCCTCTGGAGAAACCGGAGTTCGTGCAACTGGCTGCCACCGATCCCGCGAATCCTTATGGTTCGATTTTGCGCTGGCCGGAACTGCCGGTTGCCGAAGAAGATTCCGAATCCGCGCCGCGTGTGTTGACTCGGGCGGCGTATGCGGAAGTGATTCTGCGCAACGGCCGTCTGGTGGCGTGGCTCAAGCGCGGCAATCCCAACCTGCTGGTGTTCTTGCCCGCCGAGGAGCCGGAGCGCTCGCAAACGGCGTCGGGGCTGGCGCATTTCCTTTGCACGCGCGGCCAGGCGAGAATGCGCAACCCTGATTCTGACGGGATGCGCACACACAACCACGAGGGCGCGCTCATCACGACCATCAACGGCCAGCCGGTGGCCGCGCACTTTATGGCGCGGTTCCTCATGGATGCGGGCTTTCATCCCGGCCCGCTCGGCATGCACCTGCGAAGGATTCATCTGCCGGTGGCGCATCGCGGGCACGACGCACAGCCTGGAGACTTGCAATGATGCGAGAAGTGGAATCAGGGGCTGAAGCCCGCGATTATTTGAGGGCGGCAACAGCACGACTGAAGTCGTGCCCTTTCACGAAGCCAATTCGCAGATCGGTGCCAATAAAAAATGCCTGAGGGCGACACCATCTTTCGCACCGCACGCAACCTGGGCCGCGCGCTCGAGGGCAAACCCGTGACCGTGTTTCGCTCCACATTTCCGTGGCTGATGCGCTTTGACGATGACACGCCGATTGCCGGGCAGACGGTCGACCACGTGGAGGCACGCGGCAAATGGCTGCTGGTGCATTTTTCGGGGGGCGGCATCCTGGCATCGCATCTGCTGATGAACGGAAGCTGGCACATCTACCGGCGCGGCGAGCGCTGGCAGCTTGCGCGCATCAACATGCGGATTGTCATCGAGAATGACCAGTACCAGGCGGTCGGCTTTCGCGTGCCCGTGGCGCGCATGCACACTCAGCAGTCACTCGATCGCGATCTGCGCGTCGCCGCCCCGGAGAACGATCTGCTGCGCGCGGAATTCGACGCCGCAATGGCTCTGGAAAGGCTGATGGCCCGCCCGGATGAAGCCATCGCCGACGCATTGCTCGATCAATCGGTGCTGGCCGGCGTAGGCAACGTCTTCAAATCGGAGATCTGTTTTGTCAACGGCCTCAACCCGTTTCGCGCCATCGCATCGCTCGCGCGCGATGAGGCCGCAGCGGCCATTGCCTGCGCGCAAAAGCTGCTCCGGGCCAATGTGCTCGAGGATTCAGGCAACATGATCGTAACCTATCGCGGGCAGCAGCGGCGGACGACCCACGCATCGGACCCGAGGGAGAGCCTGTGGGTGTACGGGCGTCAAGGAGAGCCCTGCCGGCGTTGCGGCGAGCCGATCCGCCGCCGCATCCAGGGCGCGGATGCGCGCGTCACCTTCTGGTGCCCGCGTTGCCAGCCCATGCCGGATGGGTCGGATGTAGATGGAACCTGAAAAAAACAGGGCCCCAAATAGGAGGCAAGATGAAGACAAGTGCACCTTCACCCCAGAACAAAGCTGAAGATCAACTTTCCGGATGTATCGAAAAGTTTACGCCGGAGATGGCCAAGGCAATTCGCGCCATGCGGGCCGCGCTGCGCAAACGGCTGCCCACGGCGAATGAGCTCGTCTACGACAACTATAACTTTTTTGTCATAGGCTACAGCTCAACCCTGCGGCCGTCGGACTGTTTTACTCAGTTGGTCGCCGACGCCCACGGCGTGCGGCTCGCATTTTATTACGGTTCCACGCTTCCCGATCCAGCGGGAGTCCTGCTCGGCGGCGGGAATCAGAATCGATTCATTCAGCTCGCGAGTGCGCGCGATTTGAGCAAGCCCGAGGTGGAAGCGTTGATTCGTGCGGCGATCGCACAGGGCAAAGCGCCGTTGCCTTCGACGGGGCGAGGAACTCTCGTGATCCGGTCGGTCTCGGCAAAGCAGCGGCCGCGGCGTGTGGCGGCAAAGCCTGCGCGCCCGAGCTAATTCGACGGCTTGCCGATTCCGAAGATTTTCTGCAGGATGTTGCGGTGGTCGTCGCCGCCCATGCCTTTGTGGTCGCAGGCTTCGGTGGGCGCGGTGCCGTCGAGAAAAGCCGCGGAGTAATCTTCGGGGCAAGAGCCGTCGGCCAACAGGTTGGTGACCTTATCGAGGGTGACGATCTGCACTCCATCAGGCGACGTGAACTCGTTGGTGTCGGAGTATTGCGGCAACAGGACGGCCTTCTTCATGAACGCGGCCCAGATGGGCGCCGCGGCACGTGAACCCTGGACACGACCGAGGTTTTCCGGATCGAGCGGGGTGTAGTCGTCATTGCCCACCCACACGATGCAAAGCAGGTTGCTTGTAAAGCCCGCAAACCAAGCGTCGTGATCGGTGCCCGTCTTGCCGGCTGCGGGGGCGGTGAATCCCAATCCGCGAACGCTCGCTGCGGTTCCTCCATTCATCACTGCTTCCATCATGTTGGTCGTCAGGTAGGCAACGCGGGGATCGAGCACCTGGCGCGTGGTGGGCGTGTAGTCTTCGACGATGTCGCCGGTGGCATTGCGCACGCTCGCCAGCATCCACGGATCGATGTGCAGGCCTCGATTGGCATAGATGGTGTAGGCGCCTGCCATGTCGAGGGGCGTGGCATCGTAGGAACCAATGGGCATCGAAGGAGTGCCCTGCGCGGTCTTGACTCCAGCTTCGCGGGCCAGCGCAGCCACGCGATCGAACCCCACCATGCTCGCCAGCTCGATTGTGGCAATGTTGTCCGACTGCATCAGGGCGTAGCGAGCGGTCATCAGGCCGTAATGCTCATTGATAAAGTTGTGCGGCGTGTATTCGTAGGGAGTTCCCGCGCCATACGTGGTCGACTCGTCGCTGAGCATGGTCACAGGCGAAAATAGCGCGGTTTGGCCGGGCAGCATGGTGCCTTCGACCGCAGTCTGAAAGGCCGAAGCATAAACAAACGGTTTGAAGATGGAGCCAGTAGGACGATGGGCAACAGCGTGGTTCACCTGCGATGTGCCATAGTTGCGCCCTCCTACGAGAGCCAGCACCTGGCCGGTGTGAGGATCAAGCGCAATGAGCGCCACCTGCGGATAGATGTACGGCTTGCCCAGCTTCTTGTCGCGCGCATGGACTTTGTCCACCAATTCGTCGACAACGTGAACGGTCGAGTTCACGGCTTGCGTGGCCAGGCGCTGCAGATCGGGATCGAGCGAGGTGTAGATGCGCAGCCCTTCGCGGTTGAAGTCGCGATCACCGAGCCGTTGCGTCAGCTGATCGTGCACCAGGTCGACAAAGTAAGGCGCTTCGCTTTCATCTACGCTGCCCGGGACCAGGTGCAGCGGCTCTCTCTTGGCGGCTTCGGCCTCATCCTTGGTGATGGCGCCCGTTTCCACCATCGAGTCCAGTACCAGATTGCGCCGCTCGATCGCAGCGTCTGGATGTCGGAAGGGATTCAGCCGGCTCGGGCTCTGGATCAACCCCGCAAGCAAAGCACACTGTGCCAAGTCAAGCTGTCCGACATCTTTGCCGAAATAGGCTTGCGATGCTTCGCCGAAGCCGTCGATGGAAAAACTGCCCAGTTGCCCGAGATTGATCTCGTTGGCATACATCTGGAAGATCTGCTTTTTATCGAAGTGGTGTTCGAGGATGATGCTGATGACGGCCTCGCGCATCTTGCGCGACCAGGTGCGCTCGGGCGTGAGGAAAAAGCCCTTCGCCAACTGCTGCGTGAGCGTGGACGCGCCTTCCTTGTAGCGGTGCAGGTGAAAGATATCGTTGCGCATCGCGCCCAGGATGCGCCAGTAGTCGATGCCGCCGTGTTCAAAGAAGCGTCGGTCCTCAATAGCGACGACTGCCAGCACCATATTGCGCGGAATTTCGTCGTAGGTGAGCAGGCGGCGCTTGGTGCGCTGCGCGCCCTCGCTCAGGCCAGTGATGAGCTGCGGCTCAAGCTCGTAGCTCGAAAGCGCCTGGCCGTGCTCGTCGCTGATGTTGTCGACCACGCCGCCGCTGACGTGGATGGTAGCGCTGTCGGGCGCGTGATACGACTGCGCGCCGGGCCGCACCGTGATCTGTTGCACGCCCAGGCTGAACGTGCCCAGCGGCGATGCTTGCGTAGCACCGTCGCCGGTGTAGCCGGCCTCGCGCAGCTCGTTGGCGATCAATTGGACGGTGAACTTCTGCCCCGGCCGCACCTCGCGCGGCGCGGCGAAAATCTGCGCGGTGCTGGCGAAGATCGGCTGCTTGAGCCGCTCATTCACAATGCCCGTGTACTTGATGTAGAAAAAGGTGAATACGCAAATGCCCACCAGCGCCACGCAGCCGAAGGCTGCCAGCAGGCACCACAGAATCCGCGACCTGAGGTGATGGCCCGCAGCGGGCTTCGCGAACCGGACTTTTAACGCCATCGATGCTCCTGAAGACAGCTTTTAGCCGCTAGCCTCTAGTATCCCGAGTCTGAAATTCGTACAAAGGTACGGTGTCATCCTGAGCGAAGTTTGCCGCGTTTTTTGCGGCAAACGGAGTCGAAGGATCTGCGGTTGTCTTTCCATGGACTTCAGGATCACCGCACTAGCCGTTCTTCTATCAGTTGGCCTCTGCGATTACAAGCAGATGTCGAAATCTGAACCGACGCACGCAACAGCTGGAAGCTAGGAGGTAGAAGCTAGAAGCTGTTCCTCCGCCATGCGCTTCTTCACCAGCGCCACCACTTCGTTCAAGCCTACATCCACGCTCGTGCTCGTGGAACGGTCAACAAGTTCTACCTGGCCCGCGGCGGCCTTCTTGCCCACGTTGATGCGGTAGGGAATGCCCACCAGATCCGCATCCTTGAATTTGACGCCGGCGCGCTCGTCTCTGTCATCCAGAAGCACGTCGAGGCCCGCCGCCTCAAGTTCGGCGGCGAGTTTTTCGCCGGTTGTGCGCAGCGCCGCATCGCCCACGTTCGTAATGGTCACCACCACGGTGAAGGGCGCAATCGAAGCCGCCAGGCAAAAGCCGTTGGCGTCGTTGGCCTGCTCGATGGCCGCCGTCAGAATGCGTTCGATGCCGATGCCGTAGCTGCCCATGATCGGCGTCACTTCCTTGCCGTTCGGGTCGAGCACGCGCGCGCCCATCGACTCGGTGTACTTTTTCCCAAGCTTGAAGATGTGGCCCACTTCGACGGCTTTGCCAACTACGAGCTTGCCCGCGCAACCGTCTTTCGGGCAGCTTTCGCCCTCATTGACACTGCGAATGTCGGCGGCGAGCGTCCAGGTAAAGTCGCGGCCCGGCGTCACGTTGCGCAAGTGATAGTCGAGCCTGTTGGCGCCGCACACCATGTTCTTGCGGCCTTCGAGGGCGCGGTCGACAATCACCGTGAGGCCTTCGCCCAGCGGCTGCGCATCGTGCTTGAGCCCCACGGGCCCGAGATAACCCGCAGGACCGTTGAAGAATTGTTGCAACTCTTCGGCTTGCATGGTGCGCAGTTCAGCAGCTCCGAGAACGCCGAGAAGTTTGGTCTCGTTTACCTGATGATCGCCGCGCAGGAATGTGGCTACGCCGTGCCAGGTATCTTTCCGGATGCCATCTTTTGCTTTCGCCCCGCGCTTGAGCGCCATGTAGGCCACGCACTTGATGTCCGATGCCGGCGAGATCTTGAAGAACGCAGCCACGTCGGAGATGGCCGCGCAACCCGGCGTCGATACCAGTTCCGGTTGGCCGTCCCCCGTAGCAACCATCTCCTCCACGGGATCAAGCCGTGAAACTGCCTTCTCGAGATTTGCCGCGTAGCCGCAGACCGGACAGCTCGCGATGAAGTCCTCGCCGGCGTCGGTGTAGACCATGAACTCCTGCGACTGCGAGCCGCCCATGGCGCCCGAATCAGCCTCAACAGCGACGAACTTGAGGCCGCAGCGTGTGAAGATGGCGCGATAGACAGCGTCGTGCAGATCGAAACTCTTGTCGAGGCCAGCTTCGTCGATGTCGAAGGAGTACGCGTCCTTCATGATGAACTGGCGCACGCGCAGCAGGCCCGACTTGGGCCGCGGCTCGTCGCGAAACTTGGTCTGAATCTGGTACCAGATCTGGGGCAACTGCTTGTAGCTGCGCAATTCGCCGCGCGCAATCGAGGTCATGATCTCTTCGTGCGTCATGCCCAGGCACAGGTCGGCGCCCTTGCGGTCCTTGAGGCGGAACATGTTGTCGCCCAT
>JBEKGH010000005.1:0-101119 GCA_050012895.1 Occallatibacter sp. | reverse complement strand
CGAGTGATAAAATCAACCAGTGCCGGGTCCTACGCGACGTAATCCCGCCAACCCCGCCAGGTCCGGAAGGAAGCAACGGTAACGGGCTCATGCGTGTGCAGTAGGTCACCCGGTACTTTTTTGCGAAAAGCAGGGACCGAGGAACCAAGGGACCAAGGGACCGGTGCCCGCGCAAGGAGATTGCATTGAGCCTTACCGTTCGCCCTGTGGTGGGCCGCCGTGCCAAGATTTCGGCGCTCGGCACCTACGTTCCTCCCGATCTGATCACCAATCAAGACCTGGAAAAACTGGTAGAAACCAGCGACCAGTGGATCATGGAGCGCACCGGCATCAAGACGCGGCACAAACTGGCCGCCGGGCTGGGCGTAAGCGACATCTGCGCGGAAGCCGCCAGGAAGTGTCTGGCTGCGCGCGGCATCGGACCGGACGAGCTCGAGGTCATCATCGTGGGCACGGTGACGCCGGACATGATGTATCCCAACACGGCCTCCCTGGTGCAGCACAAGATCGGCGCGCACCACGTGTGGGGATTCGACGTCTCCGCGGGCTGCTCGGGATTTACCTATGCGCTGCAGGCGGGCGTGACGATGGTGGAGAGCGGCATGCACAGCAAGGTTCTGGTGTGCGGCGCAGACGCCAACACACGCATGACCGACTACACCGACCGCACTACCTGTGTGCTTTTTGGCGATGGCGGCGGCGCAGTGCTGCTGGAGCCGGCCGCGGAGGGCGAGATCGGTTTCATCGATTCCGTCAACGAGATCGACGGAGCGGGCGGTGTGAGCCTGTACATGCCGGGCGGCGGCAGCCTGAACCCATCGACCCACGAGACGGTCGACAAGAAGATGCACTTTATTCACCAGGACGGTCCCGCAGTCTACAAGTTCGCGGTGCGCAAAATGGCCGAACTTACTGCAGCGCTGCTGGCGCGCAACGGCGTCACCGGCGCGGATCTGGGCTGCTTCATTCCCCATCAGGCCAACAAGCGCATCATCACAGCCACGGCCGATCGGCTGGGCATGAGCCCCGATCGCGTGATCATCAATATTGAAAAGTACGGCAACACCTCCTCCGGAACGATCCCGCTCGCCATGGAGACGGCCGTCGAAGAAGGCAAGCTGAAAAAGGGCGACCTGGTGCTGCTGGCCGCGGTGGGCGCAGGCTTCACCGTGGGCACGGTGCTGTTGCGCTGGGAGATCTGAAAGACAGCTTCTAGCTGCTAGCTTCCAGCCGCTAGCTTGTTCCGTGCTTTTTGTTGGCGGCACAAGTAATTTCCAGTTAAGCGCGCCGGAGGCGCAGAGTTTGTTAGCCCCGCGCTTTAGCGTGGGGAACAAGGATCGCACAATTGGAATCCGGAGTCCCGGGACGGCGCAAGTCTGGGGTCGAAAAGTCGCTCTGCGAATCCGCGACACCCGAACGGACGTAAGAAAGTTTCCCAAGTCTGAAATCGTTCCCGAGAAACTCGCGGCCATTGATCGAAAAGACCAAGCTAGAAGCTAGCAGCTAGAAGCTAGTGGCTCATTCGTCATATACTGTGCTCCACCGCCGCCGAACTTTGGCGCGGAGTTGACGATACCGAAGCGGAGGCGACCATGCACGTGGCATTTACCGCAAGGAAGGGCAAGATCACCAAGGCTCTGCAAACGCAGGCCGAGGACGGGATGGAACGCATCGGGCGCATTCTCGGCCGGACCGCGCGAGCCAGCGCCACGTTCAGCGCGCAAAGGCATCTCCACATCGTCGAATTAGCCATCATGTCGCGCGCGCAGAATTTTGCCGCCACGGGCAAGGGCGACTCGCCCGATGCGGCTCTGCGCGAGGCCATCGAACACGCCGAGCATCAGGTTCATCGGCACCGTGACCGGCGCATCGTGAGCAAGCGCCTGCCCAAAGGGGAGAAAGTGATGACAGCTCCTCCCGTGACGCGCCCCAAAGCGCGTGTGGAACCCGTGGCCGATGGCGGAGAGGCCACGCCGGCCCGTAGCAAAGCGCGCGCGTCCATCGCGGTGCACTCGTTTCCTGCGCGCGCCACGGTGGTCGAGCCGCACATCCTCAGAAACGGCGAAGCCATTTCGCTGCGGCCGATGACGATTGAAGAGGCGGTGAAGGACGCCGAATTTCGCGACCGCGACCTGCTCATCTTCCGCACCGCGATCGGCGAGATGTATGTGCTGCATCGCCGCCGCGATGGTCAAATGGAGCTCGTGGAGATTCCCTGAAAGCGGAAGAGAAGCGCCGTCGCCCGGCTTGCTGACAGGCCGCGCGCGTTAGTTTTTCGTAGTTGGTCAGTGTGAACAAGACCGCCCCTCAAGGGCTGAGGCCCGCCTCTATTTTGGGGGCTTTTGCGGCGCGACTGAAGTCGTGCCCTTTCACGACGGGTTCAAAATGATCCACTACTTAATTTTTTTGATCGCGTTGCGGCCTCGAATCATGCGCCTCGCAGAGCCCCTGGCGAGATCGTAAGTGTTCGCAGTGCAGAGGTTTTTCCAGCCCCGGCGCCCTCCGGACTTTGGTTGCATCGGTTGACCGGTTTTGGGGATGGTTGCCTGAATCCACGACGCATACGATTGCTTCAATGGCAACCGCGGCACCAAAGGCCGGACCCAGGAAGGTGCGTAAACCAACCCCGGCGCCACCGCTGGCGGTTCCTCGGGAGGCCATGGAACTGAACGTGCACGGAAATACAAATCCCGATGCGCAGCGCGAGGTTCTCGACGGTCTGCCGGTCCTGGTTTTTCTTGAACGCGCGGGCAAGATTGTCTTTGCCAATGCCGAAGCGCGGCAGATGCTGGGTCTGGCTCAGGGCGAGTGGATCTCCCGTCCCGTCGAAGACGTTCTGTGGGGACTCTTTCCCGGCACGGCCGAGCCGCAAACCCTTCTGACCGGCACACGGCACGGCAGCCCCTTCCACGCTACCCTCCCGGCCTCCAATGGCCGCCTCGTGCCGGTGGAAGGCACCTACAGCATCTCCAACGCGCAACTGCGCGAAGCCGTCATCGTGGCGCATCCCAGCGAAAAGGAGCGAGCGCCCAAATCGCGGTTGATGGAAGACGTGCTCTCCAGCCTTCCCGAGGCTGTCGCTATCGAGTATCAGAATCACGTGCTCTACACCAATCCGGCGTTCACCCGCATGTTTGGATACACCGCCGAAGAGGCGGGCGGGGGCAGCCTGCGCGAGTTGATTGTCCCGGAAACGCGCCTGAACGAAATTGCCACGTTGCTGCGCGTGGTGGACGATCAGGGAAGCGCCATCGTTGAAACCGTGCGCACCAACAAGGCCGGCGAGCTGGTGGATGTGAGCATGCAGATCGCGCCGCTGCTGGTGGACGGCGCTAAGGTGGGTTATGTCTTCACGTTTCGCGACATCGGCGATCTGAAGCAGACTGAAGCCAAGCTGCAGCACGACGCCATGCACGATGTGCTCACGGGCTTGCCCAACCGGGCGCTTTTTCTCGACCGTCTGAACCTCACGCTGACCCGGCGCCTGCGCCATCCTGACAATGGCTGCGGCGTGCTCTATCTGGATCTCGACAATTTCAAGGCCGTCAACGACAGCCTGGGCCACGCCGCGGGGGATGTTTTGCTGATGGCAATTGCCGGGCGTCTTCGTTCCTCGCTGCGCCCTCAGGACTCGGCCGCGCGTCTTGGCGGAGACGAGTTTGCCGTGCTGGTTGAGAATATTGTGACTGCCTACGACCTTGAAGTAGTTGCCGAACGCATCCTGCGTGAGCTGGAGCGGTCGCTAGACATTTTCGGGCACACCGTCCACGCCGGCGCCAGCATCGGCGCGGCCATGGCCGGTCCCGAGCACACCTCATCCGATCTGCTGCTGCGCGATGCCGACTTTGCCATGTACCGCGCCAAACAGGCGGGCCGCGGGCGTTACGAAATTTTCGACAAGCACCTCGAGGTCTGCGTTACCAGCCAGCAGGAGCGCGAGCGCGAGTTGCGGACGGCCCTCGACAAGCGGCAGTTCACCTTCCGCTACCAGCCCATCTACCGGCTGACGAACGGCAAGCTCGAAGGCTTCGAATCTCTGCTCTGCCTGCGCCGCGCCGATGGAACCATTGAGGATTTCGACGGCCTGCTCGTAGTGGCTGAGGACACCGGCCTTTCCATTGCGCTGGGCCGGGAGACGTTCGAAACTGTGTGCGCGCAACTGCGTTCCTGGAGCGATCAACTGCCGAAGCAGGATCTGTTTCTGTCGATCAACCTGACGCGCCGGCAGCTTTTCAACGCCGATTTGGTCGCCCAGGTGATGAAAGCCCTTACGGCCAGCGGCGCCGATCCCTCGCGCCTCGTGTTCGAGGTTCCCGAGAGCGCTCTCAACGAGACTCCCGATGCCGCGGTTGCCCTCCTGCAGCGCCTTGCCGACTGCCAGGTGTGCGTGGCCATAGACGACTTCGGCAGCAGCCTTGCGCCGTTGAATCATCTGCTGCAGTTGCCTATTTCCATGGTGAAGCTCACGCCCAGGCTCACTGCCGTTTCGGGGGGCCGTCAGCAGGCCGTGCTGGAGTCGCTCATTCGCCTCGCCAACACCTTGAACCTGCCCGTAGTTGCCCAGGGAATCGAGACCCGCGAACAGGTCGCCTCGCTCATCCGCATGGGCTGCTCGTTGGGTCAGGGGCCGCTTATGTCGCCCGCCCTCGATCCGGAGCGCGCGTTCGAACTGGCGCGAACCGGTTCGCCAGCCGCTGCCTCCAGGACCTGAACCAATCGCAGCCGCGAGGGTCCGCGCATTTGGCGGCTTTACTCGTTGGCTCCTGACTCCGCTAACTCCCTATCTCCGCTAACGCCGCTGCCTCTGCACGGTGTAGCATGAACCCATGACGCCCCGAAAGCCTGCGCGCAACCCGGGGAAATCGCGACGTGCCGCTCACCAGCGGAAGCAAGTCGCCGAGCCGGGGTCCCCGCGGACAGGTCTTCGTGCGCGGGGCGGTAAGCCTGTCAAGGAACTGGTGATCGTCACCGGAATCTCCGGCGCGGGGAAAGCTTCAGCGCTCAAGGCCTTTGAGGACCTGGGGTTCCACTGCGTCGACAATCTTCCCCTCGAGCTTCTACCTCATTTTGCCGGCCTCGTCAGCGCCTCGCCCGACGTGGAGCGCGCTGCCATCGTGGTGGATGTGCGCGAGGGCTCAACTCTCGACCGCCTGCCCGAGATCCTGATAGGCATCAAGAAGTTGCTGCAAACGCGCGTGGTTTTTCTCGACACCCAGGACGCCGTACTCGTGCGCCGCTACTCCGAGACGCGCCGCCCGCACCCGCTCGGCCGCAGCGAAACGGTGTGGCGCTCCATCGTTGAAGAGCGCCAGTTGCTCGATCCCATCCGCAACGTCGCCGACACGCTCATCGACACCTCCAACTTCAACGTGCACGAACTGCGCGCTGACATCCTCGCGCGTTTCGGATACGAAGAGAAATCCAAGCGCCTCCTCGTCTCCTGCCTCAGCTTCGGTTTCAAGAACGGCGTGCCGCTGGACGCGGACATGGTCTTCGATGTGCGCTTCCTGCCCAATCCCCACTTCGTACCCGCGTTCCGCAAGAAAACCGGCCTCGATCCCAAGGTTGCCTCCTACGTGCGCGGTTTTCCGCAGACGAAAGAATTCCTGGATCGCGTGACCAAACTGATGCTGTATCTGCTGCCTCACTACGTGAACGAGGGAAAGAGCTACCTGACTGTGGCCTTCGGCTGCACCGGCGGCCAGCATCGCAGCGTCATGATGGCCGAAGAGATGGCCAAGCGGCTGAAGAAAGCCGGCTACCAGGTGAAGGCGCTGCATCGCGACATGGTGCGGTAACACCGTCGAACTGGCTGCATAAACGGCGCCGTGAAAGGGCACGACTTCAGTCGTGCCGCAAACGAACTGGTTACATAAACGGCGCCGTGAAAGGGCACGACTTCAGTCGTGCCGCAAAAGCCGCATAAAACCTGGGGCTTTAGCCCCTGAGGGACGTTTTTCAACCGGCTCCGAGGATTTATGCAACCAGTTCTCGCCTTGCATCTGTAGGAGAGGCTTATCGGGAATCAGGTTTCATTGCCCATATCTGTCAAGGGAGTCTTGTTCCGTAAGATCAACGGATCAGCCGAAGTACTTCTGCTGCGCAACGACAGAAATGAGTGGGAACTTCCGGGCGGCCGGCCCGAAGCCGGTGAGACGCCGGAAGAATGTCTTGCCCGGGAGATCCTCGAGGAAACGGGGCTCGTGGTCGAGGTCGGATCGTGCATCCACAGCGGCGTGCTCACCATTCTCCCTCCGCACACTCCCAGCGCCACTGATGTTTTGATATCGGCCTATGGCTGCCATCTGAAGAGCCCTCCCGATACGAATGCAGCCATCGCGCTCAGCGATGAACACAAGGCCGCCGCATGGATTTGCGTGGAGAACCTTGTCGACCTAAGCGATGTGCCCGAAATCTACAAGGCGGCCGTGCTGAGCTGGAAACGTGAAAGCGACCTCTGACCTCACGAACTCGGGCGTTCGCAAGGTATGTAATGAGCTGCATGGCGAGTCGCGAATTCACCGTGCGGGCAGCTCGTCCAGCCACCGCGTCAGCGCATCCATAATTTGGACATCCACGTTCTTGGCGAGACTCACCCACACCAGCATCTTGCGGTCGGCGATCTTACCATACGCCTCCGGCTGCTTCGGCAAAATTGCCGCGCTCGACGGCGCATCCCACGCGAACCACAGCACGGGCACACGCACATTCACCGCGGCAGCATTCAGATCGTAGCGATCGCGCACCAGCAGCGGCGCGGGAACCATCCGCGCCCGCGCATCGCTGAAAATCGCGCTCATCGGATCCGGGAGCGGCCGCTCCACAATCACTCCCGCCAACTCCGGATGCGCGGCGGCCACTTCGAGCGCCAGGTTCGCGCCCAGAGCCGTGCCGTCGAGCACAATGGCTCCGGGAGCGATGTGCCGGGTTCCGATCAGGTATTCGATCGCCCACTCCGCATCCTGGCGCAAGTGGGCCTCGCTCGGCCGCACAAACTGGCTCTGCCCGTAGCCCCGGTAGTCGAAGGCCAGCACGTTTACGCCCGCCCCGTGCAGCCGGGCGAACGCGTCCACGGTGTCTCCCATATTGCCGTCCTGGCCGTGGAGGAACAAAACCGTGAGCCGGCTGAATGGGGCGTCCGGCGCGGCGGGAATCCACCAGCCCGCAAGCCGTGGCGTGCCCGCGTCGGTTGTGGCGAATCCCACCGTGTCGAAGGCCAGGCCCGCAGTCGACGGCGAGCCCCTAACCACAGACTCCGGATGGTAGAGCAGTTGCCAGGTGCCTTGCCAGAAGAGTAGGCAGAACGCGCACCACGCGCAAATGAGGGCCGCGCCGATGGTAAGGGCGACGGCGCCCAGCAGCCAGCGGCCTGAGACCGTGGCCGGTTCTGACGCTGCGTGCGGCTGGGCTTGTGCGCGTCGACTCGCGCCGGCCTTTTCGTTGCCCCGACCGGGCCCGCGAGCCACAATCTCCAACCCTTTTTTCTTGCCAGCCATGCGTGCTGTTTTCTCGGTTCCCGGTCCCGCTTCGCGGAACCAATTCCATGCTAATCCGTCGGCCTGCAAGCCCGTCTCCTGCGCCTGGGTGTATAGTTTTTCTTGGTTTCCGAAATCGTTTACGGAGAAGGTAAAAAATGGGGCAAATTAATCAGGAAATGCCGAAACCATCCGCGAATGAAGTGCTGCTGGTAACCAGCGGCGACCTGCGCCAGTCGGCCAATCAAGTGTGCTGGCCTGCGCAGCGCGACATGGAAGAAAAGCTTACTGCGGCCTTCGCGCAAAAGGGCTACATGCTGGTCCGCGCTCACGCCTACGACGACCGGGTCAAGCACGGTTTCATTTCTTCGCAGCGGCAGGGCATGGATGTCTTCATGAAGATTCATCCCGAGGCGAAGCTGGTGTTTGCCACAGCGGCCTGGCAGTACAGCCACCATGTTTTGCCGGGGCTGCGCAGCCATAAGGGCCCGATTCTCACTGCTGCCAACTGGTCGGGCCAATGGCCTGGGCTGGTGGGGCTTCTTAATCTGAATGGCTCGCTGATCAAGGCCGGCAAGCCCTTCTCGTCCATCTGGAGCAAGGATTTCACCGATGCTTACTTCCAGAACGCTCTTGACGAGTGGCTCAAGACCGGCAAGATCACCCACGACCTGTCGCACGTGCGCGCGCTCGACAAGAGCGATTTGCCTGCCGAGAGCGCAAAGCTCGGCGCCGAGCTTGCCGCCGAGTTGCAACATCGCAAGGCCATCATGGGCATCTTCGATGAGGGCTGCATGGGCATGTACAACGCCATCATCGACGACGAGTTGATCAATCCCGCGGGAATCTTCAAGGAGCGGCTGAGCCAGTCGGCGCTGGTGGCCAAGATGCGCACGGTGAGCGACGCCGAGGCGAATGCAGTTTACCAGTGGCTGGTGGCCAAAGGCGTCAAGTTCGACTTCGGCAAAGATGCGGCCAGCGAACTCACGCTCGATCAGGTTCTCGGCCAATGCAAGATGTACATCGCCGCGGTGCGCATCGCCCACGAATTCGGCTGCGACGCCGTGGGCATCCAGTACCAGCAGGGACTCAAAGACATGGCGCCTGCTTCCGACTTGGCCGAAGGCATGTTGAACAACTCCGAGCGTCCGCCGGTCTTTGCCGAGGGGATGGTCGAAGGAAGCAAAGACGAGTTGTATGCCGGCGGTCCGCTGCCGCACTTCAACGAAGTGGACGAGTGCGCGGGCGTGGATGAGATGATCACCAACCGTTGCTGGAAGGCGCTCGGCCTCGATCCCTCCACCACGCTGCACGATGTGCGCTGGGGCGAGCACTACAAGGGCGATGGCATCGACGATTTCGTTTGGCTGCTGCAGATCTCCGGCGCCGCGCCTGCCAATCACTTCGTGGGCGGTTATGCGGGTGCAAAGAGCGAGCGCCAGCCGGCCATGTACTTTCCGCTCGGCGGCGGCTCGCTCAAAGGCGTCGGCAAGCCCGGTGAAATCGTCTGGAGCCGCGTCTTCGTCGAGGGCGGCAAGCTGCATTGCGATATGGGACGGGGCACGGTGGTCAGTCTGCCCGAGGCTGAAACCGAACGCCGCTGGCGCGAAACCACGGTACAGTGGCCCATCGTGCATACCATCCTGCACGGCGTCAGCCAGAACCAGATGATGGCCCGTCACCGCGCCAACCACGTCAACGTGGCTTACGCGCCGTCAGCAGCCGCCGCCGACAAAGCATTCGCCACGAAGGCCGCGATGCTCGCAGAGCTTGGCATCCATGTGCACCTTTGCGGGGTCACACAGTAAGCAGTTCGGCTCGAAGCCCGTTGCCCCATCCTTGGCGCGCACCTTGCGCCAAGGGTGGGATAGCATACTAGCGGCTAGCAGCTAAGAGCTAGAAGCTGCTTCTTACTGTTCCGGCGCCATCTCCTGCGCCGCCGGAATGATTCCCATCTCCTGATAAATCGGCCGCACCACCACGCGCAGCGCTGGCAGGCGGGTAGCAAACCACGCAGCTCCCATCACCACCACCAGACCGTTGATCGTTACCGTCCATTGCGCGCCGGTCAGCACCATTCCGGTAAAAATCCACACCGGCGTCGATGGAATGTCATGCGCCATCAATCCTGCCAGCAGGCTGCCGAAGGGCGCCATGCCCATGAAGGCCATGGTGTAATAGCTCATCACGCGTCCGCGCTTGTCTTCATCCACCAGTGTCTGGATGATGGTGTTGCTGGCCGCCATGCCTTGCATCATGCCCGCGCCCGCCACCAGCACCATCGCCATCGAAAGCCAGAATGTGCGCGACAACCCGAACCCGATCAGTCCCAGCCCGAAGACCGCCGCCGCAAACGGAATCATGCGAATCAGCCCGCGCACGTTTCTGCGCGCGGCCAGCGATAGCGCGGAAATGAGTGCGCCCACACCCATCGCGCCCATCAGAAACCCAAGCTTATGCGGTCCGCCGTGCAGCACCGTGGCCGCGAACACCGGCATTAGTACCACGAAGGGCATACCCATCAGGCTGACTACGGCAAAAAGCATCAGGATCGTCCGGATAGGCAGGAATCCGGAAACGTAGCTCCAGCCTTCCTTCATCTCGTGGAAGGTCGATGTGGCCTTGCGCAGCACGGTGGGCGCATGCACGCGCATCATGAGGAGCGACACGATCACCGCGATGTAACTGATACCGTCGATAAGGAAGCACCACGCCTCGCTTGTGACCGCGATCAGCATACCGGCCAGCGACGGGCCGATCAACCTCGCCACGTTGACCATCGACGAATTGATGGCGATGGCGTTGCTGAGGTCGGCGCGATCCTCCACCATTTGCACCATGAAGGATTGCCGTCCCGGCATATCGAAGGCATTGATGATGCCTTGCATCACGCTCAGAAACAGAATCCAGTGGATGGTGATGTGCCCGGAAAACGTGAGTCCGGCCAGCGCGAACGACTGCACCATGGCCAGCGTCTGCGTCCAGACCAGCACCTGGCGGCGATCCCATCGGTCGATCCACACACCCGCAAAAGGCGCAACGAGAAACGTGGGAATCTGCCCCGCGAAGCTCACGGTGCCTAGCAGCAGCGCCGAATGCGTGAGCCGGTACACCAGCCACGCTGTGGCGATGCGCGTCATCCACGTACCGATGAGCGAAATCGTCTGCCCACCGAAAAACAGCCGGAAGTTGCGGTGCCGCAATGCGCGCCACGCATGCGACATGCCCGCGGTCTCGGTCCGTGGGGTGGGGCTGTCGGCCAAAAATCCTCCTCGCGTACCGGTCGCGCAGACAATGAAGCGCGCGAACTCGAGCAGCTGATTTGCTCTACTCTTCTACTCTAAGGAACAATTCGCAGTTGTGGAACCCCTCGGCAGTTGGCGCTCTGAGAGAATAGAGGATTGAAGGAAAGATCGCTGCGGCTGGGCCGCCCAACTCATTGATGAACTCCCCCAACGCGGATGCGCTACGGCGGCTCCTCGAGTCCGTATTCGGTTTTGGCGCCTTCCGCGCCAATCAGGAAGAGGTCTGTCGCGCGGCCAGTACTGGTCGCGACCTGCTGCTTGTGATGCCGACCGGGGCGGGGAAGTCGCTGTGCTATCAGTTGCCTGCCATCGCGCGTGGCGGAACCGCGCTGGTGATCTCGCCTTTGATCTCGCTGATGGAGGATCAGGCGGCGAAACTGACCGCATTTGGCCTGCGCGTCGGACGCATTCACTCTGGCCTCGATCGCGGCGGAGCTCGTCAGGTTTGCGCCGACTATCTGCGCGGCAATCTGCAATTCCTGTTCATCGCACCGGAGCGCTTGCGCGTTCCCGGATTTCCCGAAATGTTGGCCAAACAAAAACTCGCGCTGATCGCCATCGATGAGGCGCACTGCATCTCGCAATGGGGCCACGACTTCAGGCCCGATTACCGGATGCTGGGCCAATATCTTCCGCGGCTGCGCGGCTTGGAAAACCCTGCGCCGGTCATCGCGCTCACCGCAACCGCGACACCTCGTGTGCAAGCCGACATCCTCGCGCAACTGGGCATGATTGACCCACTCAAATTTATCCACGGATTCCGCCGCAGCAATCTCGCGATCGAAGTGGTTGAAGTCTCCATCCCGGCGCGCGCCGGCGTCATCTGCCGATTGTTGGCCGATCCCGCGCGGCGGCCGGCCATTGTCTATGCCACATCGAGAAAACAATCTGAGAGTCTGGCCGCCGAATTGTCCGCCACGGTTCCAGCCGCCGCCTACCACGCGGGTCTCGACGCGGAAACGCGCGATCGCGTGCAGCGGGCCTTCCAGGCCGGCGAACTGGAGGCCGTCGTCGCCACCATTGCCTTCGGCATGGGGATCGACAAGGCTAACATCCGAACCGTCATTCACGCCGGTCTGCCTTCGAGTCTCGAGGGCTACTATCAGGAAATCGGCCGCGCGGGGCGCGACGGTGCCGAGAGCCGCACTTACCTGATGCACTCCTATGGCGACCAGCGCATGCACAACTTCTTCCTCAATCGCAATTATCCGCCGGTCGAGCACTTGAACAAAGTCTTCGCGGCGCTCGGCACGGAGGCGCTTCCGGTCGAAGAGCAGCGCGCCCTCTCGGACCTCGCCGAGGAAGAGTTCGACAAAGCTCTGGAGAAGCTGGAGATTCACGGCGGCGCGCGCGTCGATTTCGGCGGAGCGGTAACCAAAGGCGCTTCCGGATGGCAGAAAAGTTACACGGTGCAAGCTCAGTATCGCGCCGAGCAGTTCGAGAATGTCGTCCGGTTCGCCGATTCGAGCCTGTGTCGGATGTCGCAACTCGTGCGGCATTTCGGAGATGTGAAAGATGCCGGTCGCTCTTGCGGTATCTGCGATGTCTGCGACCCGGCAGGTGCTGTGCTGCGCCGTTTCCGGCACGCCACGCCCGCCGAGCGAATCATCGTCCAGGCGATGGTGGACGAATTGCGACAGGCGACGTACATTGCGACGGGTACGTTGCAGCGGAAACTTGAATTGGTCGGGAGAATGAGCCGCGACGAGTACGAGGCGTTGCTTGGGGCGATGGTCTGCGCCGGACTGATCGAGATCGAGGAAGCGTCTTTTGAGAAGAACGGTGAGCTTCTGCATTTTCGCAAGGTGATGCTGACCGATTCGGGACGCAACGTAAGTCCAACGACGCCGCTCGAGTTGCTGATCGCCGACGGGATTGTCGAGGAATTCGATGCCGGAGGCCCGCCACCGCGGCGCACGAAACCGACCAAATCCACTGCGCGAAAGCCGGCCGCTTCTGCGCCGATTTCGCGGCAACCGACGCCCGCATCCGAGGCTCTCGCAGCGCAGCTCCGCGAGTGGCGAGCCGCCGAAGCGAAACGTCTCGGTATCCCGGCTTACTTCGTCCTGCAGGGCAGCACATTAGAGGCCGTCGCGCTCGCACGGCCGGCGAATCCGGCGCAATTGCTTGCCATTGATGGCATCGGCCCCGCCAAGGCCGAGAGGTTCGGCGAAGCGATCCTGAAATTGTGCGCTTCGCCTTCCGCCTGACGGGCTAGTCGGCAATCGCGTGATCGTTTCTGAGATTCACGCCGCTCCACGCCTTCTGTGCAGTCCACTGCGCGGCCGGCGCGCTCCAGAACGGGTCGCTTGACGCAAGTCCCAGCGGCAGCCAAGCCGCTGAGCACAGGTAGCAGCTTCCCGTCGAAATATAGTTCTCGCCGATTGTCGGCTGATGTCCGGCAAAACCGATCGTCAGCCAGCCCTTGCTGTCGAACGTGCCTTCAGCCGCGATCATCCGCGTCATCACTGCGGTCATTGCGCATCGCACCTGTGCGGGAAGCACTCCCTCGGGCAGATCGTGGCGCAAAGCCATCTCGGCGAGGAGCTGCAACGCGCCAAACCGGTACGCGAGCGAGCGGCCGATGGCTGGAAACGTCCCTTCGGGGCTGATCAGCCGCTCCTGAATGGCTGCATAGCGCCCGGCTCGCGCCTCGACCGGCTTGCGCAGCGGGGCCCAGCGGTCGGTCGTCTTCTCCACGGCGTCCAGAATGTTTAGCATCATGGGCTGAATCACGAAGCTGTTGTAGTAGTCCCAGTGGAATTCGGGACCGTCGCCATACACGCCATCGCCTTTGTACCACTCCTGGTGCTGACGCAGCGCGTAATCGATGCGCATCGTATCCCACGGCTGGCCGAACTTCGAAAAAAATGCCTCGATCATGGCGCTGAACAGGAGCCAGTTATTGAATCCGGGCTGAATCTTGCGCGTTTCCGCGAGCGCACGTACCAGGTTGTCTTTGGTCGGCGAATCGAGGTTCGCCCAAAGTTCTTTCGGTGCGCGCACCACGGCCAACGCAAGAAAAGCCGCATCCACCACCGACTGCCGATTGCTTCCGAAATTAAATGCGTCGGGTGAAAGTGGATCGGTGCCGTACTTGATGGCCAGCCGCGCCCACTCGCGATAGCGATTGCGCAGCGCCTCTTCCGCGGGATCGTTGCCCGGCTCTGCATCGAGCCACGGCGCCAGCCCGCACAACAGCCGCCCCACAGCCTCCAGATGCGTCGACTGTCTCCGCGCCTCTTCCTGCCCGGGAGCAGCTTCCACAGGCATTGTAGCGCGCAGCTTCTGTTGGCTGATCGCCTCCAGCACTGGCTGCGCTACGCGCTCCACAATCGCAAGCCACTTTGCGCGATCGTCCGCGCCTGAGTGGTTTTCCTGCTCCTGCGCGCCACGCTCCGCGCCTTGCGCGGACGGCGTCCCCAACAGCGGCGCCGAGGCCAGCAGCGCGCTCTTCAGGAAATTGCGGCGAGTGGCTTTGCCTTCCGATGCCATAGAAACTAGGTCTCTGACCGATTGAAGAAGAACCTTCCCGTGCCCCATCCTTTCGCCTTTTTTCTGGCGAAAGGGTGGGAAACCACCAAAGCCAAAGGTACGAATTCATGTGGTCAGAGAACTAGCTGACGCGCTCGATCGTCACTGACTCCAGCACCACAGGCTTATGCGGCTTGTCCTGCGCATTGCGCGCAACCTTGGAGATGCCGGTCACAACGTCCTGACCTTCCACCACTTCGCCAAAGATGGTGTGATTGCCGGTGAGCCACGGCGTGGCCCCGACCGTGATGAAGAACTGGCAGCCGTTGGTACCCGGTCCGGAATTGGCCATCGCCAGCTTGCCCGGCTTGTCAAAGCTGTGCGGCGAGCCCTTGGTCTCATCCTGAAAGCGGTAGCCCGGTCCGCCCATGCCGCTGCCCGCCGGGTCGCCGCCCTGAATCATGAAATCCGGAATCACGCGATGGAAGACGGTGCCGTCGTAGAGCTTGTCCTGCGACTTGGCGCGCGAGACCGGGTGCGTCCACTCTTTGGCGCCCTCGGCGAGCTCGACGAAGTTCTTTACGGTGACGGGCGCGTCAGATTCAAATAGTCGCACGGTAATTTTGCCTTCCGTGGTGTTAAAGACGGCGTAGGTTCCTGGTGCAAGTGCCATGTGTGCTCCTCGGTTGAATTAGATTGGCAAAGCCCATTAACGGGCCAGGGTAAAAATGATGTTGATGGTAGTGCGAACTTCGACAGGCTCGTCGTTTAACAGATAGGGACGGTAGCGCCATCGATTGACGGCATCGAGGGCGGCCTGTTGCAAGAGGTCCGGGCCGCTGACGACTTGAAGCTCTTTAATGATGCCGTCCGTGCCAATGACCGCGCTCAATACAACCCTGCCGGAGACGCCGGCCTTCTTGGCATCAATTGGGTAGACCGGTTGTACTTTGGAGATGATCAGTCCCACCGCTACTCCGGCGGAAATGCTAATCCTCCTGGGCGGCGGCGCAGCTCCCGGCATCGGCGTCACTGCTGCGCTGGGCGGCGGTGGTGGCGGCGGTGGTGGAACTGGCGGAGGGAGCTGGTTGACGATCATGACCTTCTCTAGCACCACCGGCGTCAATGGCTTGTCGTTCGAATCGCGCTGTACGCGGGCAATGGCCTTCACCACGTCCACGCTGGCGTCGTCGCACTGCCCGAAAATCACGTAATGCCCATTGCCCGACTCGAAGGGCAATTCCGTGACGAAAAACTGGCTGCCATTCGTATTCGGCCCGCTGTTCGCAAGCGCCAGGCGTCCCGGCCGGTCGAAATTGAGGTTGGGATCGAACTCGTCATCGAACGCGTACCCGGGGCCGCCCATTCCTGTGCCCGTCGGATCGCCGCCTTGAATCATGAACTCCGGAATCACGCGATGATAGGTGGTGCCGTCGTAGTAGCGCTTATGATGCTGCACCTTGTTGGTCGTGGGATCGGTCCAGTCCTTGGTGCCCTCTGCCAGCCCAATGAAGTTGGCCACGGCATTCGGCGCCTGCTTCTGGTAGAACTGGCAGGTGATGCGGCCCATCGAAGTGTCCATCACCACGTACGGCCCATTGGGAACGATCATGGCCTCGGGAGTGGCCTGCGGAGCGTCGGGAATCTCCTGGCTCGCCGGGCTTGTCGACTGTTGCGCAAAGACAACCAGGGCCGTACACGCGGCCAAGGCAGAGAAGAGAAGCGTGCGCTGAATTTTCATGCCGACTTCGAGGGTAAATCATGCGCCGTGCCGCATGCCAGCGGAAGCTGACCGCGCACCGGCTCTAAACGGCGGCGCAAAAATTTGAGCGTCTGGCCGGCTGACCCTAATTCTCCGTCGGTGTCTTCTCGATGTGGCCGATCACCAGCCGATCCACCGTGGCTTTACTGTCTTCCAGCTTCAGCCCCATCTGGCTGACGGACTCGAAAACGCTCGATCCGCCGCCTGGGTCCGACGCCTCTGGAACTGTGTTCGCGCCACCGCCGCTCGACGGGCTTGCCGGCATCGCCATGCCTTGTGTGCGGGCCATGGCCATCAGATCGGAGATCGAAATCTCGACATCGATCTGGTAGTAGCCCGTGAGCCCGGACCTATCGACCACCTGCCAGCTGTTTGCCCCGCCCATCTGCATCAAAATGGTCGAAAGCAAATCCGCGAATCCTTCCATGGTCACGCCGCTCGATTTAATGTCGAACGTCATGCTTTGCCTGTCGACCTTCTCGATGATCGTGCCCCTGGCGCCCATATTCGCGGTGATCGTCCCGTCGGTGTTCATCTTGATGCGCATGGGTCCATTCGCGTCTTCCACTTGCCGTTCGCCGGGCGCAAGCGGTGAGTTGGGGTCGAACGCTTGCGGCGCTGTCGCGGATTCTTTCATCTTTGGTCCGCCCTTGCCGACCACGAGCGTCAGCACCTTGTGCTCCTCCTGGGCCTGGTGCGCAACCAGCTTGAACCGCTCCTCGAGCAGCGCCCGCAGCATGGCGGGAACATCGTCCTTGGTCGCGCCGTCGGGAATCGTGGCCACGATATCGAAGCGCTCTTGCGACAGCCAGGGTGGGCCGCTGATCTGATAGCGGCGCATTTTATAGGCCATGGCAATCAACTGATCGAGCTGCACGTACGTATACGTCGCTCGCGTGGCATCGATCTCTTGCCCGACCTTCGGCATCTTACCTGCCTTCATATCGGCAGCCATTTGAGCCGGATCGAGCGGCGCGGCCGGTTTCACCGTGGCGACGTCGAACGAAAGATTGCCCTGCGGCGCCTGCGCTCGCGCGGCGCCCGATGCAATAAGAAGAAGAATGAATGCGGAGACAATGCGGCTGTGGAATTTCATGAAGGCTCTTTCTTTGGCGCGAATCTGCAGAAATGATACGCCTTGGCGCGTGTGCGCAGAAGAGCCTGCCGATGGTGGTTACGCTAAACGATCTTCAAGAAATTTCCGCGATTGAGCCGCGCGCCCGGAAACACCAGATCGAGATTCTCCGCGCCCAGCGTTTGCGTGACCACTTCGCCCAGTACCTGGCGGAAGTCGGTGGTCAGGGCCAGGTCGCGGCCCTCGTTGAGCTGTTCATTCTCGAGGCCAGGCCAGCGCCCATACACTTTGCCGCCCTTCACCTGCCCGCCCAGCACGAACATCGCGTTGGCGTGGCCGTGATCGGTGCCGCCGGTTCCGTTTTCGCGCGCCGTGCGCCCGAACTCCGACATCGTCACCAGTGTCACGTCGCCCGCGTCGTCGCCCATGTCGCGCCAGAAGGCCGCAATGCTCGCCGAGAAATCGCTCAAGCGGTTGGCCAACTGGCCGTTCACGCTGCCCTGGTTCTGATGCGTGTCCCAGCCGCTCACATCGGTGAACGCGGCCTCCACGCCCAGGTTTGCCTTCAGCAACTGCGCAATCTGTTTCATGTTGTTGCCAAACTCGGTGCTGGGATAATTCGCGCCCGGCGCCGGCTGGTACTGCGCGGGATTTGCAGCGCGCAACATCTTCACGGCCTCAAAGGTCTCATCGCCCGCGGCGTGGAAGATGCGGTCGCCCGAGCCCGCGTACATCGCTTCGAATGCATTTGCCGCCGGCGAGGGATTTTGCCCGCGCCCGGCCACGGTAAAGTCGTTCACGTTGCTGAAGGCAATCGCAGGAATCTTACCGGCGAGCGTGCGCGGCACGTCGGCGCCCATGGCCAGGGCGCGAAACGCGGTGTGCGCTTCGCAAGTGCCGGCGCAGCGATGTTTCAGATCTTCGGCCTGCAGCGCACGATTCAGCCAGCCATCATCGGTGCCCTTTACGCCCGGCGTGCCCGACTCCATGTAGTCCTGCGCGTCAAAGTGCGACCGGCTCATGTCCGGCGAGCCGCAGGCGTGCACAATCGCCAGTTGTTTCTGATCATAGAGAGGCTTGAACGCGGCGAGCGAAGGATGGAGGCCGAAGAATCCGTCGAGATCGACGACCTGGTTTTGCGGAATCGCAATGCTGGGCCGCATCGTGTAGTAGTTCTTCTCCTGATAAGGCACAACCACGTTGAGCCCGTCGGCCGCGCCACGCTGGAAGATCACCACCAGCCGCTGCCCGGCCACTTGGCCCGTTTGCGCCAGAACGCTGCGCACCAGAAAATTCGGCATGGCCGCCGTGCCTGCCACGGCCAACGCGCCCTTGTGGAGAAAAAATCGCCGGTTCATCTGCATCTCCTCAGCTTTCAGCTATCAGCTTCATCCGCTTCCAATGCAAAGCATCAACTGCGGGTCGCGCCTCTAACTCCGCTAGCCCCGCTAACTCCGCTAACACCGCTATCTTCTCTGAAACTCCGGCGAGCCCATCAGCAATCCGGCCAACAATTGATCTTCGCGTTCGTACGCATCGGCGGGCGCTGCCTGCCGGCCTTTGCCTCCGGGTGCGGGACGCCTCGCTGCAACTGGCGCAGCCATGGGCGGATTTTGCGCGGGCGGGTTTTGCGCGCTTTGGGCCTTGAACTGATCGAGAGCTGCTGTGCGCGTGGCATCGCTTACGCCGCCCGCGACGAGTATCGGCTCCAGCCGCGCCTCCTCCGACTCCCGCGTCGGAATCACCTGTTGCGTTGGAGCATCGCTGTCCAGCGTGCTCATGTCCATCTCCGGCGCCCACTCCACGGTGATGCCCGGCAGCCGGTTGGCCGCGAGCGACAGCGCAAAATTCATGCGGTCCACCAGTGCGCCCGTGCTCACCCAGTCGCTGGCGTCCCACTTGTATCCCGTCGGCGGCATGCATCCATACAGCGGCATCCCCATCTGCCGCAGCGCATTCATCAGCGGCTGAAAGTTCCCGACATTGGCGTTGCTGGCGCGCACCGCGCTTACGACAAATTCCAGCGGCGTCTTCACCTTGGCGCGGTAGTCGCTTGCGGCCCAGAACTCCGGTGAATGGAAGAGGGTCTTCAGCACAGTGGGAATGTCTCCGCCGCTCTGGAGATACGCCTTTGCCATGCGGTCCACCAGCGCCTTCGGCGGATCGTCGCTCACGAACCGGATGGCCAGCTTGCGCGAGAGGAATTGCGCCGTGGCCGGCCGCATGGCCAGCATGTGCAGCAGCTCGCGGCCCTCCATCTCGCCGTTCTCTTTGATTTTGGCGCCGAGGACGGTCTTGGTGCCCGGCTCATGGCGCATCGGCGCATAGATGAAGTCTCCGCCGAATTGCGGCCGATCAACCGTCCAGCCAGTGAGCACGCGCGCCACCTGGGTCACGTCGGCCTGGGTGTAGCCGCCATTCACGCCCAGCGTGTGCAGTTCCATCAACTCGCGCGCATAATTTTCATTCAGCCCCGCGTCGGCTTTCTTTTTCGCATCGGGCCGCCGCGCCGCGGCGATCTTCGCCCGTTCGGCCGCCGGCGAATCCGGCCCCATGCTTTCGGCGTTGTCCAGATAGAGCATCATGGCCGGACTGTGGGCCACGGCTTCCAGCAAATCCTCAAATTTGCCCAGCGCCCGCGGCCGGATCACGTCCCGCTCGTAGCTCACCAGGTAATAGGGCATCTGCTCGCTCTTGCGCAGGTACACGTTGAAGTGATTGAGCCAGAAATCGGTCATCACCTCCTGGAGCTGCGCGTTGGCGTAGATGTCGCGCGTGAATCGCTGGGCAAAAAGCTCCTGCGCGGTGGTCTGCTCCGGATTCTCCAGAGCCCCCACTGATTCTTTAAGGTCCGGGCTCAATCCCGCCATCAGGGCCTGGCGCTGCACGGGTCGCAGAGACTTCATGAAGTTTTCGAAATCCGGCGGTTGCATCGACTGCAGGCGCAGTACGCGCTGCTGCGGCGGCAACGCAAGAATGCGCTTGATGAGCGCGTCGTCTACAGGAGCCGGCCCCGGAGCCGGCGCAGACGCTTGATCGGAATTTGCGCCCGGCGCTGCGGGCGTCATGGCATTCATCTCCGGGGCAGGCGTGGTTCCCGCCTGACTTGTTCCCGCTTGGCCTGTTGCCGGCTGGCCTGTTCCCGCCTGACCCATTTCGTTTTGCGCTGCTCCCGGCGGGTTCGCCGCTTGCGGGTTCGGCGTCATGCCGCCGTTGGCGTCCATGGTGCCTTCGGCGTACATGGTCTGGTTCACGGCGCCGTTCGCCAGGCCCGGCGCCGGGTTCGCCGCCACCGTGCGCTTTTCCGCCTGCGCTTCCTTCCGCGCCTGTATGCGGTAGATCTGGTTCTCATACACTGCATGCAGAGTGCCGCCCTGCGGAACATCCACTTTGCCGTCCGCCGCCTGGCGGATGATGGGGTTGCTCGGCAGACGGAAGAACAGATCCTGCATGCTCCACTGCATGGCAGGGAACTGGGCCAGCCGCGTGGTCAGGTCTGTTTCGTCAATGCTTGCGGGGCGCAGTTGCTCGTCGAACCACTGATCGAGGCCGATCTTGCGCACCGCTTCGAGATCGCCTGGCTTCGGCCCGAAGGTGAAGCGGTTCAGCGCGTGGAGAATGCGCTCGTCGCCGCGCAACTCGCCTGCTGGGGATTTCGATTTGGATTGGGCGTTCGCTGGCGGTTGATTTGGATTCGCCGCGGGCTGCGCGGCGCTCATGGGAGCCGGCACGCAAAGGGTGTAACAGAGGAGGATGGCCGTTAGACCGTGCAAAGAACGCATCGCAAATGCTCCTGGCAGGAGAAGTGGCCGGGCATGATTGCACGACATGAACTGCCTGTTTGGTCAGACGCCATCCTGGGGCGAAAGTTGTGGTCGGCGGTTACTTGCGGTCGTTGGCCCTGTACCGCCGGTCTCCAGACCGGCTGTCGTGCGGGGCCACCCACCCAGCACTTCGGCAACCTACGAACGCGCTCCTCGCGCTTCGGTCGCTATAAGCTGAGATTGCAGTAGGCAGTTCGACGTTTGGCCCCGTAGCTCAGGTGGCTAGAGCAGCAGTTTCATAAAACGTCTAGAATCAATACCTTCTAGCATTCCGCTGAAGTCTGATGCATCAAAAATCACTGAAGAGTACGCTTTGTAGTTTGTTGTGTGGGTGCAACTGTGAGTGAAATTTAGAGGTGCGGCGCTATAATTCCGGCTAGTCTCAACAGCCTCAAAAATGGGCCGGAGGAAGCATGTCACGCCAGTTGGAGCATATTGAGTCGCGGCGCGAAGCGGCAACGCGGATTGCATTCGAAGCCAAGCTTCTGAAATTTTGTGAGTTTCACCACGAGTTTTATAGCGCCGGGGAAATCGACTACACGCCCGGCTACAAACTCGGAAATCACATGATTACAAAAGGCGAGTTCCCCGGCGTTTTTGACGCGGATGACCGAATCGCGATGGCCGAGACAGTCAAGAAGGTTGTAGAACTCGCGCCAGAGGAATGCTTCATCTGCGAGAAACATCGTGATGTATAGCGGCGCGCACTCAGTCGCGTGCGCGCTGTGCGCGATTGCCGGGCAACTTGGACAGCGTGAGGTGTACGATCATGGCATTCAACTCAATCAAGGAGTGCGGGCTGATGAAGGAATATACCAAAAGCCGGTATTCGGTAGGCGCAATAGTGCGGAACAAACAGACGAATCAGGACGGCAAGATCGACAGCATCCAGATTGACGACGATTGCCGTGTGAGGTACTCAGTCCACATTCCAACGGATGCACTTGGGTGGGAGATGGGCACGAGCGCGGTTGACGTTCTGTGGGACGAAGATGAGGTAGTGGCTTCTCCCAATCAATTTCTGAAATGAGGGCGGCGGCAGCGGATTCTGCCAGCCCTCAAAACGAAGAAAGCGAGAAAGAACAGATGGGCGGATTTATCGGCTTCCTTGTCTTTCTTGGCATAATCGCCTGTGGTGGATACTTGATTGCGAAACGACAGGCGACTAACACGCCTTTCAAGCGATCTATGAATCGAGCAGCCGAGATTTGGAATCGTGCTGATTTCAAGACACGTGCCGCGCTATTAGAAAAGGCTGGCATCTCTCCTGACCATCCATCCTTTCGCATCCTGATGGGGTCAACATGGGCGCAACTAGACCTGAATGTTAGTGCGCTATTGGCCGTGAGCTTCTCCCCAAAAAAGCCTGCGCCTAGAACGTATACGGACGCCGGATTTGCGCTCACGGTTAAGCTGGTTTCATCTCTTAAACTTCGGGGGTGGGATCAAGGAAGACCCATCTTGAATCAGGAGGAGGCCGAAGCTATTCAAGCTGGACTCAAAAGCCTTAAGGGGATGGCAAACGAAGCGGGCGGTGGCCCGGTAGTATTCCGTCCAGATGTATCGGAGGAAATTCAGAGGCGTTTCGGAGCAGATGCGCTGAAGACCTTCGCGGACAACGAGTGGAAGTACAGAGGGGAACTCCCTGCGACCTGGAAGCATATCGTATCTACTTATCTAAAAGCATGGGCGATGAAACTTGATCCCTGGGTTTTGATCGAACTATCCGAATTGCTTGCCAAGGCTTCATACATTGGCGAGGCTAAAGAGGCAGCCGAAATCGTTGAAGATCTGTTTCCAGCCTACGCACCGCGCTACTTTGCCGGTGCCGCCACCACCAGCGAAGCAACGAATGTGATCGTAGCCACGGCAAGAGAACTTATTCAACGATTGTGAACGTGCAAGGTAGACCACGGGCGGGTGGCCCCGGTCTCGACGCCCCAAAAACCACACTGAGGGTGCCCCCGGTCCCTCGCTCTTGGGGACCGGGGAAACTCCTGACCATAATTGGCAGGAAGAAGCCCTCGGTCCCTGTGGACCCATTTGCGGCATGGCTAAAGCCAAGCCCTGCCACAAGGCAAGGAACAAAAGCTGACAGCTACGCCGGTAAACGCTTTCTAGCGCCCCAAAAAACGCCCCGGAGCCCCTTTTGACGATCTTTTGGGAAATTCTCTGTGAACCTTTGCTCTTAAATGGTCAATTTCGCGGTTCCACTCACCAATTAAATGGCCAATTTCGCGGTATATGTCTCGAAAAATCGAAACCGCGCGAGCGAACATTTGCGGGGGTGCGCCGCACCGCTTAAGCGAACATTTGACGGGGTCAATGCACCAGAGAAGCGAACATTTGTCCTGATTCTGCTGGACTTAACGAAACACACCACCCCGGACGCAAAAAATACAGGTCTGCTGAAAGCTGAGAGCTGTTATTTGGCTTTGCTGCACTTCGTGATGATCGCGGTATGCAGCCGCTCGCTCACTTCGGTGGGGAGCTCGTAAATTTCGTGGCAGCGGAAAATTTCGATGGTCTTGCGCGTGGTGTCAAGGACGACTTCGCAGTGGCCGCACTTTCGCAGGTGAACTTCAATCTCGGCGCGCGTCTCCGCGGCAATCGACTCATCGATGACGTCGTCGAGAATCGCGAGAAACTCAGTGCAGGTCATGCTTCAACTCCGTTTGCCCTCGGCTCTTTTCTCTGGGGCCCGTTTTCCTTGGCGGAAGCCTTTGCTTCGGAAGCTGCCGGAGTTGTTCTCTTGAAGTAGCGGCTCAAACGCTCGCGCAATTGCAGGCGTGCGCGCAGCAACCGCGATTTGACGGCGGGAACGCTCAGGCCCAGCGCCTCGGCTGTCTCTTCGGTCGAGAGTTGGTCCACGTCGCGCAGCACGAAGACCGTGCGGAATCCCTGCGGCAGGCCCTGAATGGTTTTCTTCAGGATCTCGGCCAACTCGGACTGGTTGTAGTTCTGCTCCGGATTCGGCGCCCAGTCTGCGAAGTCGCGGGGTACACTGCCTTCCTCGGTCTGCAGATCCTCGTCCATCGAGACCAATTTGCCGGTGCGCCGCTTGCGCAGCCGCATCAGGCTCTCGTTTACCGCGATTCGTACCAGCCATGTATAGAATTTCGAGTTCCCCTGAAACTGATCGAGTTTCTCATACGCCTTCAGAAACGCATCCTGCATCACGTCTTCGGCGTCTTCGCGGTTCTGCGTAATGTGCTGCGCAATCCTGAAGAGCTGCCGCTCGTACTTGCGGACCAGCGTGTCGTAGGCCGAGACGTCCCCGGCGCGAACCCTCTCTACCAGGGCGACGTCGGGGTGCTGCTCGTTTTGTCCTGCTACCGGTTGGATGGTCGACATAGTAATCGGATGCTAAAAGTCGCGGGGAATCGGGCCCCGGAAACCGTTGTGGCCGGATGGGAACTATTGAAGGGTGCCCATAAAGCATGAGTGTAATGGACGCAGGGTCTGGGAACCAAATCCCAAAACGGCGACCAAGCCGTTACGCCACTGGTTCCCCGGCTGCCCCGGTAGAGAGCAATCGGCATACAGTGGAATTATGTCTGGTTCCTCTTCCCCGCTGCCTGTCCTCAGGCGCGGTCCCGGTAGTTTATTGCTTCTGTTTGGATTGCTGATGCTTGGCTTGTCCGGTATGGCGCAGTCCGGTGCGGCGCAATCCACGGCGACCCCTGCGGCAAACACCCCGGGACCCAGCAGCGCGCAGTCCGACCCTGCCGCGTCCACGGAAGCGAAGAAACCCACTACGACGCACAAGCCCACGCAACCATCGTCTCGTACTCCGAAGGTGACCAGCCGCGCGTCTCGAGTGGCGCACACGGCGCGCCTCAAACAGGCTTTTGTGGCTTCACAAGAGCTGGGGCCAATGGCCCAGCAACTGGCAACCCTGCGCACGCCGGAAGCCTATGCGGCAGTGACTGCCTACGCGCACAGCCACACGGGTGAGGCTGCGGCGGCGGCCTACCTGGCCCTGGGCCACGCCTACCTGCTCGACGCGCGCTATGCCGAAGCGAAAACCGCTCTGGCGGAGGCGCGGCGCGCCGATGGGGAACTGGCCGACTATGTAGACTTTCTCGACGCCGAGGCAACCCACCAGGCGGGTGACGATACGGCCGCCGAGAACATCCTCCACGGCTTTACGGGCCGCTATCCCGACAGCATCTTCGACGCCCAGGAGCCGGAGCTTGAGGCCAGCGTCCTGCTGAATATGCGAGATAACACCGCGGCGCGCCAGGTACTCGCCGCGGCCGCCGGCACAGCGGCGGCGAGCCGTCCCGGATTTCAGCTTGCCGAGGGCCAGTTGGAGCTGGCGCTGGGCCAGCAACAGGCTGCGGAATCGACCTTCAGGCTGCTTCTGCTGAGCCGTCCTTTGAGTGCTGAGGCGCAAATCGCGCGCGCCAAACTCACGGAACTGGGAGCCGAGGCATTGCTGACGACGGCGGACCTGCGCAGTCTTGCCGAAGCCTACTACAACGCAGGACATTACGCCGATGCTTCCGAGCAGTTTCTTGTTCTGGAGCGTGCGCCGGGACTCGACGAGCAGACCCGCGATGGATTTGCCGTGGCCGAGGCGGCGTGCCAACTGAAGCTGAAGCGGCTGACAGAAGCGGAAGCCCGGGCGCTGCCCGACACGGCAGACGAAAATGGCGCGCGGCGTTTAGATCTGCTTTTAGAACTGGCCCGCGATCGCAATGACACCGACGGCATGAAGCAGATTCTCGCCGAAATGGAGTCCCGGTTCCCGCACAGTCCCTGGCTGGCCGACGCGCTCTTCTCAGCGGGCAACATGTACCTGCTCAAGCGCGATTACCCGACAGCCATCGAGTACTACGGCGACCTGGCTGCGCGCTTTCCCAGCGACAAGAACGCTGCCTCTGCCCATTGGCGCTCCGGCTGGCTGAGCTACCGGCTGGGACTTTATCCCGCCGCGGAGCACATCTTCGACGAACAGATCCAGCTCTATCCGGGGACCACGGAAACCGTCTCCGCCCTCTACTGGCGCGGGCGCTTGTATGAAACCGAGGACCACAATCCCGCCATGGCCGCAGCCAACTACCGCACCATCGTCCGCGCCTACCAGCACTTCTTCTATGCGCAGATGGCGCGGCTGCGGCTGGCCGCACTGGGCAACACGCAGGCCGCATCGCAGCCGCAACTGGATCGCATTCAGCCAATCCCGGAACCACACCTTGTCGACTGCTTTCCCGAGGACAGCCCCCATTTGGCCAAGGCGCGACTGCTGGCCAATGCCGGCTTGACGGAATACATTGCGCAAGAGATCAAGGCCGACCCCAACTCCTCGTCATGGGGCGGGCTGGCCGAGGGGCAGATTTACTCCTCCTATGGCCAGACTTATCGCGCGGTGCGCGCGCTCAAGCGGGCAATCCCGAATGCGGCTTCTCTCTCCATTCAGTCCGTTCCGCTCGCGTACTGGCGGATTCTCTTTCCTGAGCCGTGGTGGGACACCATCCAGACCGAGTCCGCGAAAAACAATCTCGATCCGTATCTAGTGGCTTCGCTGATCCGGCAGGAATCGGAGTTCGATCCGACCGCGGTCTCCAATAAGAGCGCCTACGGTCTGATGCAACTGTTGCCGTCCGTTGGCCGCACCCTGGCGCGGCAGGAGGGAATCGCTCACTTCCAGACCTTCCAACTGCTCGACCCCGACATGAATATCCGGCTTGGTACGCGCTATTTTCGGCAGACGCTCGACAGATTCGGCGGTGTACAGGAGTACGCGCTGGCTGCCTACAACGCAGGCGACAGTCGCGTGACGGAATGGCAGGCGGCAGGCCCGTATTCGGGCCTCGACGAGTTTGTGGAGTCCATCCCGTTTACGGAGACCCGCGAATATGTTGAGGCCATCCTGCGCAACGAGGAGACCTACAGGGCAATCGACGATTTTGCCCGCAGCCACGGTTTGGCCGTGGCGCCAGCGGCTCATTAGAGCCGGTTCCAGGATCGATGTTACCCAGGCCTTTTGCTTTCCCACCCTTCTCGCAAAAAGCGCGAAAAGGATGGGGCACGGATGCGATGGGTATGGCTATTGTGGAGTTGCTCCAGGGCCGGGCTCTCCCATTGAAACTCAGGGAATCCCAATTGCCACTCCCCGGTGCCGATTCGCATTGACATCTCGCGCGCGCGTGGTGACACTGAGTTGACCGGAGGCATTTCTTCCGGCGAGTGTTTCGCAGCCTGCTTTTCTGTAGACTACGAGCCGGGCGGCAACCAACGCACGGCTCGGAACCATCAACCCTGTTAGGGCCTGGAGGGCACGATGGCAGCCGACTTGCAGTTTCTGGAAGAGTGGATCCCCGAAAGAATGGACCCGGGAACGGTTTTTGTGCTGGAGAACCAGGCCAAGCTGGGCCAGGCACACAATCCCTACGTGGCCGTGATGTCGTGCCCGCGCTGCGGGACGTTGGGGCTCATCACCCGCCAGCAGCTTTACTGTGGCGAGACCATGATCTGCGGAAGCGACTCCTGCTCGGCAGAGTACCGGCTTGATGGCGATGCCATCTGTTACCGGCCGGCGCAGTAGAGCAGCTTCTAGCTCTTCGGTTCCGGGTGCGGTCCGGCAGAGAGCCGGGATCGCGAGTCTCGTGCATTCACAGTTGAGATCTAATGGCTACTGCTGCAACTTGTAATCCGCGTTGGTGGTTTTGGCGCCAACCTGGCTCGGGGTGGGCAGCTGTGAACGGTCCCATCCTCCGCCCAGCGCCTGCACCAGCTGCACCGCCGAGGTCATTTCCTCCACCTGAAGCGAATTCAGCGTTTGCTGGTTGCTGAGCAGCGTATTCTCCGCGATCATTACGTCGACATACGGATCCACGCCGGTGTTGTAGCGCGACGTTTCGATGTTGAGATAATCCTGTGCATCCTTCACCGCCTGCTGCTGGCGCAGGATCTGCTGTGAGTAGATGCGCGTGGCGGCCAGATAGTCTTCCACTTGCTGGAAGGCGATGAGCGTGACCTGCCGATAGTTGGCGAGGTCCGAGTTGTATTCAGCAACGTACTGGTGCAGTTCGGCGCGATAGAGGAAGCCATTGAAGATGGTCTGGGCGACCGACGGCCCAATGGACCAGACGCGGCTGGGCCCAGTGAAGAGGCTGGTTAACGCAGAGCTCTCGAATCCTCCACTGGCGCTGATGGTCACTTGCGGGAAGAACGCGCCGTAGCCGACGCCGATGGTTGCGTTGGCCTCGGCGAGGGTGCGTTCGGCGGCGGCAATGTCAGGACGCCGTTCGACAAGCTGTGAGGGCACGCCGGTGGGTATGGGCGGCGGCGCGTAGACCATGGGCTTTACCGGGATGGAAAAATCGGTGGCTATTTTGCCCAGGAGCGTGGCGATGGCGTGCTCATATTGCGCGCGCAACAATCCTACGTTGACGGCTTCGGCTTGCGCGGCTTCGAGCGTGGTCTTGGCTTCGGCGACGGAGATGTAATCGCCCACGCCGGTGTCGTATTGGGCCTGGTTGTAATCGAGGGACTTCTGATCGTCGGTCACGGTCTGATCGAGGAGCTGCTGCAGCATGTCCTGGCCGCGAATCTCGAAGAAATATTCAGCCAGGCTGGATTGTTCGGTCAGCTTCTCCAACTGCAGGTCGGCGGCGCTCACCTGTGCGTTGTACTGTGCCTCACGGACCTCGTTGCGGATCTTGCCCCAGAGATCAGGCGTCCAGGAAACGTCAATCGGAGCATTCCAAAGCGTCGAAGTCCTTCCGGGGTTTGCCTGCGTGGAATTACTCAGCGTGCCGGAGCTTTTTGACCGGTTCCATGATGGAGCCGCGGTGATCGTGGGCCAGTATTGCGAGCGCGCTTCGGCGATCTCGGCACGAGCCGCCATATAATTCTGGAAATACTCCTTCAGGTTCTCGTTGTTGATATTGAGCTGTTCTTCGAGAGCATTGAGCTCGGGATCGTTGAAGACCTGCCACCAGTTGCCGCGCAGCATGGCGTCCTGCGGGCTGGCCACCTTCCAGCCGCCGGAATCCTGAAAGGTGACGGTCGATTCCTTGTAATTGGGCGCGGTCACTGCCGTCGGCGTCGGCGCGTGGTACGGCGGGCCGACGCGGCAGCCGGAGAGAAGCGCAAGCAGGCTCAGTGCGCCGGCGGCGATGGAAAGCGTGGTGCGAATCTTATGCTTCGGCATGGTTTTCAACTCAGGCATGGTCAACGTCCTTCACGTGTTACGACACTGCTTCTCCGACGATTGGTGGCAGTGTGTCTTGCGTCCGGCCCAGCGCGCGCACGCGCAGCCGGTCCATATACAGGTAAACCACAGGGGTTGTGTACAGCGTAAGCAGTTGGCTCAATAACAGCCCGCCCACGATGGTAATTCCCAGAGGCTTGCGCAGCTCCGAGCCGGTGCCGGTTCCGAAGGCCAGCGGCAGCGCTCCGCAGATCGCCGACATGGTGGTCATCATGATGGGCCGGAAGCGCAACAGGCAAGCGCTGAATATGGCGTCGCGCGTCGACTTGCCTTCCAGCCGCTCGGCCTGGAGCGCGAAATCGATCATCAGAATGGCGTTCTTCTTCACGATGCCGATGAGCAATATGATGCCGATAATCGAGATCATGTTGAGATCGATGTGGAAGAGCATCAGGGCCAGCATGGCGCCCGCGCTGGCCGAGAACACTGTAGAGATGATGGTGAGGGGGTGAATCAGGCTCTCATAGAGAATGCCGAGCACGATAAATACGGAAAGCAAGGCGGTGACAATCAGAATCGGCAGCGTGGCTATCGATTGCTCGTAAGCCTGTGCGATTCCGGCAAAGAACCCCTGTATCGTTCCCGGCACCCCGAGCTGGTCTTTCATCTCTTCGACGTCCCGGGTGGCGTCGCTGAGCGAGACCCCATTGCGTGTGTTGAAGGAGACGGTGACGGAAGGGAAAAGGCCGGTGTGGGCCACCTGCAGCGGTGTGGTGCTGGTGTGCGCCTTGACGGCGGACAGCAGCGGCGACATCATATTGATCCCCGCTGCCGATGAAGACTTGCTGGGAGCGAAATAGATGTTGTTGAGTCCCGACGGATCCTGCCAGTAGGGCGGGGCCACTTCCATCACCACGTAATACTGATTGAGCTGGGTGTAGATGACAGAGACTTCAGATTGGCAAAACGCGCTGCAGAGGGAACTGTTCAGGGACTGCGGGGTTTGGCCCAGGCGCGCCGCGGTCACGCGGTCGTAGTTGAGCAGTTCCTCAAGCCCCTGGTTCTGCTGATCGGTGTTTACGTCTGTCAGGTCAGGCAGCTTGGCCATACTCGCTAGCATGATCGGACCCCACTTTGCCAGATCGGCAATGTTGTCGGCCTGGATGGTGTATTGATACATTGCGCCGCCGCTGCGGCCTCCCATGCGGATATCCTGGGCGGCTTGCAGAAATACGGAAGCCAGGGGCAGGCTATTCAATGGCTTGCGAAGGCGATTAATCACGTCCATGGCCGAAGTCTGGCGCACCGCGCACTTTGGGCCTTCCTTGCAACTGCTGCCCAAGGGCTTGAGGGCGACGAACATGCCGCCGGCGTTGCCGTTGCCTGTGTAGGCAAGAACGTGGGCCACGGCGGGATCGTTTTTCACAACGTTTACCAGCGACTGGGTGGAGAAATTCATGAAGGGGAAGGAGGCATCCTGCGGTCCTTGTATCGAGCCCGAGATTACGCCGGTGTCCTGCTGGGGGAAAAAGCCCGTGGGAATCTTGAAGGCGATCAGAACGTTGAGTGCAACGGTGAGCAGAAGGACGACCAGCATCAGTCCAGGATTATCCAGTGCCCACGTCAGAGATCGACGATAGATCGAGACCATGCCGTCGAAGAAACTTTCGCTCGACCGATAAAGCCAATTGTGTTTTTCGCCTTCCTTGTGCGCCCTGAGGACATACGCGCACATGCAGGGCGTGGTGGTAAGGGAAACGAACATCGAGATGACGATGGCCGTGGCCAGCGTGACCGCAAACTCCCGGAAGAGGCGCCCGATGATTCCTCCCATCAACAGAATCGGAATGAAGACCGCAATCAGCGACATGCTGATGGAAAAAACCGTGAAGCCGATCTCCGATGCGCCTTTCATTGCGGCGGCAAAGGGCTCCATCCCTGCTTCGAGATGGCGTGTGATGTTCTCCATGACCACAATGGCGTCGTCCACCACAAATCCGGTGGCGATGGTGAGCGCCATCAGCGACAGGTTGTCGAGCGTATACCCGAAAATATACATCGCGGCAAAAGTTCCGATGAGCGAAACCGGAACCGCAACACTGGGAATGAGGGTGGCGCGCGGGCTGCGCAGAAACAGGAAGACTACCAGGATGACGAGAACGATGGATCCGATGAGCGTCCTCTCAACGGTGCTTACCGAAGCCCGGATGGTCACGGTCCGGTCCATGTCCACCGTGGTCTTGACGCCCGCGGGCAGGATGGCCTCGAGAAACGGCAGTTGCGCTTTGACGCGATCGACGGTGTCAATAATGTTGGCCCCGGGCTGGCGGAAGATGGTGAGGACCACCCCCCTCTTTCCGTCGATGTAACCGGCGGAACGGATGTTCTGTGTCGAGTCCTCAACGTCGGCCACATCGGAGAGCTTGACTGCCTCGCCGTTGTGATATCCGACGATCAGCGGGCGGTAGTCTGCCGCTTCGGAGATCTGGTCGTTTGTAAGGATATCTTCGCTGACGCCGTTGTCGGAGAGCTGGCCTCGGGGCGAATGGGAATTTTGCAGGCTGAGCACCGATTGCACGCTGCCGAGGGTGAGGCCGAAACTTTCAAGCTTGGTGGGGTTGACCTCGACACGCACCGCCGGCGCACCGCCGCCCTGCGCACCGACCTGGCCGACGCCCTGAATCTGTGAAAGCTTTTGCTCCAGAATTGTTGAGGCCAGATCGTACAGCTTCGTCACCGGATACTTGTCCGATGTGAGGCTGATGATCATGATCGGCGAATCGGCTGGATTGATCTTGCGGTAGGAAGGATTGGAGGGCAGGTTGGCAGGCAGATAGGTTCGCGCGGCGTTAATGGCAGCCTGCACGTCGCGGGCGGCGCCATCGATGTTGCGGCTGAGATCGAATTGCAGGGTCACCGAACTCGACCCCAGCTGGCTGGACGAGGTCATCTCGGTGATGCCGGCGATGTGGCTGAATTGGCGTTCGAGCGGAGTGGCTACCGAGGCTGCCATGATCTGCGCACTGGCGCCGGGCAGGCCGGCATTGACGCTGATGGTGGGGAAATCCACCTGCGGCAACGGAGCCACCGGCAGCACGACAAATGCAATCGCGCCTGTGATGGCCACCGCAATGGTGAGCAACGTGGTGCCCACGGGCCGCCGGATGAATGGAGCCGAGGGGTTCATGCATTCTCCGTGCCGGGGGGCAATTCGCTGTCGGACGAAATGTTAGCAAGACGACGGCCCATGACCCGCTGACCGATGCGGTCGAAGAAGATGTAAATCACCGGCGTGGTGTAGAACGTGAGCAGTTGGCTCAACAGCAAGCCGCCGACCATGGCAATGCCCAGCGGCCGGCGCAGTTCCGAACCCAGACCGGTTCCGACCGCCAGCGGAATGCCGGCCAGCAGCGCGGCCATGGTGGTCATAATGATGGGCCGAAAGCGCAGCAAGCTTGCCTGGTAAATCGCCTCCGTCGAATCGAGTCCCTTCGTGCGCTCCGACTCCAGCGCAAAGTCCACAATCAGAATGCCGTTTTTCTTTACGATGCCGATGAGCAGGATGATGCCGATAATTCCCACCACGCTCAGATCCTCGCGGCAGATCATGAGTGCGAGCAACGCACCCACACCGGCGGAGGGCAGCGTGGAAATAATGGTAATCGGATGAATGAAACTCTCATAAAGGACGCCAAGAACGATGTAGACAGAAACCAGAGCGGCGAGAATGAGCAGTGCCTCGTTGGACAGTGAATTTTGGAACGACGCAGCAGTGCCTTGAAAACCGGACTGTAAGCTGGCAGGGAAACTAAGGTTCTTAGCCACCTTGTCAATGTCGGTGATCGCCGTTCCCAAAGAGGCATTGTTGGCCAGGTTGAACGACACCGTGACCGACGGGAACTGTCCTTGATGGTTGATGGAAAGCGCCTCGGTGATATTTTTCATTTGCGTAAATGCGCTGAGCGGGATGGCATTGGAGCCGACCGAGGATGTGGTCGCGTTGGGCGTGGTACCCGCAGTCGAGCCGCCCGTCGGCGAAGTTCCACCGCCGCTGGTGGTTCCGGCCAGCACCGTGGCTGGCGCGCTCAGCACCTGGGAAGAAGGCGTATAGCGTACCGATGTTGTCGTGGAGTTCGAGCCGGCCGATGCCGAGGCAGACGAGGAGTACGACGTGGCCGCACCGGCTCCGCTGGTGCCCGAGGACGCACTGGTCTGGATGTACATATCTGCGAGTTTGGAAGGGTTCTGTTGCCACTCGGGAGACGTCTCCAGGATCACGTGATATTGGTTGAGCTGCGTGTAAAGAGTGCTGATCTCACGCTGTCCGTAGGCGTCGTAGAGCGTGTTGTCAATGGTGGTCGGCGCGATGCCCAGCCGCGAGGCCGTCACGCGGTCGATCTCCAGTTGCACCGCCTTGGCGCCGGTCTGCTGATCCGTGGCCACATCTTCCAATTCGGGCAGCTTATTCAGTTGCGCTACAAACTTGCCTGTCCACTCGTTCAGCTCGTCGGTATCCGGGTCTTCGAGCGTGTACTGATACTGCGTCCGGGTCACGCGATCGTCCACCGTGATGTCCTGCACCGGCTGCATGTAAAGCTGGATGCCCTCGACCTTCTTGAGACTGCGCTGCAATCTCCTGATCACATCGGAGGCGCCGATGCGCTTGTTGATGGGTTTGAGATTGATGGAGATGCGGCCGCTGTTCAGAGTGGTGTTGATGCCGTCGGCGCCGATAAAGGAAGACAGGCTCTCCACCGCGGGATCCTGAAGAATGATCTGTGCCATTTCCCGCTGCTTCTCGCTCATGGCATCGAAGGAGGTGGATTGCGAAGCCTGGGAGATGCCCTGGATGACCCCGGTATCTTGTACCGGGAAGAATCCCTTGGGAATGAAGATATAAAGAACGACGGTGAGGACAAGCGTTGCGGCTGCCACCAGCAATGTGATGGTCTGATAGCGCAGAACCAGGCGCAGCGTCCGCCCGTAAAAGGCAATCAGGCTGTCGAACATCTGCTCCGACCACCGGTAAAGACGCGTCTGCTTATCCTTGGGATCGTGTCGCAGAATGCGCGAGCACATCATCGGCGTCAGCGTGAGCGAAACCACCGCCGAAATGATGATGGTCACGGCCAGCGTGACCGCGAATTCGCGGAAGAGGCGTCCGACCACGTCGCCCATGAACAGCAGCGGGATAAGCACCGCGATCAGCGAAACCGTGAGTGAAACAATGGTGAAACCGATCTGCTCGGCACCGGTGAGCGCGGCTTCCAGCGGGGGCATACCCTCTTCCAGGAAGCGGGTGATGTTCTCGATCATCACGATGGCGTCATCGACCACGAAGCCAGTAGAGATGGTGAGCGCCATCAGCGACAGGTTGTCGAGCGAGTAGCCGAGCAAGTACATCACGGCACAGGTGCCGATGAGCGATAGCGGCACAGCCACGAAGGGAATGAGGGTGGCGCGCAGGCTGCGCAGGAAGAGGAAGATCACTATCACCACCAGGACAATGGTAAGCCCCAACTCGAACTCCACGTCGTGCACCGACGCCTGGATGCTCGTGGTCATGTCGGTCATGGTGGTGACGTTGATGCCGGCGGGAAGATTGGCTTCCAGCTGGGGCAGAATCTTTTGGATGGAATTGACGACCGTGATGGTATTCGCCCCTGGCTGGCGCTGAATATTGAGAATGACGGCAGGGGTGAGCGTGGGTCCGGAAGATCCGCCGGCCTCTCCCATCCAGGCGGCCTGTTTGTCGTTCTCCACGCCATTCACCACATTGGCGACGTCTTTCACGAAGACCGGCGCGCCATTGCTATAGGAGATCACTACATTCTTGTAGTCATCGGCCGTGGAGATTTGATCGTTGGCGTCGATCTGATAGTCCTGGCGCGGCCCATCGAAGTTGCCTTTTGCGGAGTTGACGCTGGACTGGACCAGGGCCGTGCGCACGTCCTCCATGTTCAGGCCGTGCGATGAAAGCTCCACCGGGTTCACCTGGATGCGCACCGCGGGCTTCTGGCCGCCGCTGATACTTACCAGTCCCACGCCATTCAATTGAGATAGTTTTGGCGCCAGGCGCGTATCCACCATGTCCTCGACCTGCGACAAGGGCATGCTGTCGGAACTGATGGCCAGTGTGAGAACGGGCGCGTCCGCAGGATTTGTCTTGTTGTAGACCGGGGGCACAGGCAAATCGGAGGGCAGAAATGTCTGTCCGCCATTGATCGACGACTGCACCTCTTCTTCGGCGACATCGAGCGAGAGCGAAAGGCTGAACTGCAGAACGATGACCGACACGCCGCCGGCGCTGGTCGAGGTCATCTGGCTCAGGCCCTGCATTTCTCCGAACTGGCGCTCCAGCGGCGCAGTAATCGTGGTGGCCACCACGTCGGGGCTGGCTCCGGGATAGAAGGTGAGCACCTGGATCGTCGGATAATCCACTTCCGGCAGGGCCGATACCGGCAGCTGAAAGAATGCGACGATGCCCACCAGCAAAATTGCGGCCATCAGCAATGACGTTGCAACCGGCCGCAGAATGAATGGGCGGGACGGACTCATGGAGCGGCCTCTGTGGTATCGGTGTCAGTGGACGGTATGACGACTGTGGATTGCGTGACCGGAGAGCCGTCAATCAACTTTTGGAAACTGCTATTGGCGACGACATCGCCGGGCTTGAGGCCGGATGTAACGATCGTGTTGCCTTTGTCGGAAATTCCCGACTTCACGGTTGTCATGACGGCCTTGCCGACCGGTTGATTGCTCCCGCCGTTTCCGCCGCTGCCGCCTTTGCCGCCGCCACCACCACCGCTGCCACCGCCAGCGCTACCTCCGTGGTGACCGCCGCCCTGGCCACCCGTTGACGGGCTGGCGGAATGGCCGGGAGCGTTCGGGGTGAGTCCCTGAACGAGGTACACGAAGTCCGCAGCGCCGTTGTGCTGAATCGCCGAAGAAGGAACCAGAACCTGATTGTCGAGAGTCTTCACGAGCAGGCGCGTGTTGACGAACTCATTCGGGAAGAGCTGCGTGTTGGGGTTGTTGAATTGCGCGCGCAATTTTACGGTTCCCGTCACCGTATCGATCTGGTTATCGACGGTGATCAGCTTACCCTTCGCAATCAGCTTGGTGTTGGTGCGGTCGTACGCATCAACCTCAAGAGCCTTGCCCCCCCGCATCTGCTGCAGAACCTGCTGCAGGCTATCTTCGGCCAGTGTGAAGATCACGGTGATCGGCTGAACCTGCGTGACGACTAAAAGGGCCGTGCTCGAGTTGGCGGTCACCAGGTTTCCGGGGTCAGCCAGGCGCAGCCCGACGCGCCCGTTAATCGGCGAAGCGATGTGGCAGTAAGCGACCTCAACTTTGTCGTACTGCACTGTACCCTGGTCGTTCCTCACGGTTCCCTGGTCCTGCAGAACGACCTTTTCCTGGTCCTCGAGCGTCTGCCGTTGGATGGCGTTTTTGGCCCACGCATCCTGATAGCGCTTCAGGTCCATCTGCGCCTCGGCGAGCAGGTTCTGATCGCGATCCAAAGCGCCCTGCGCCTCTTCGAGTTGCGCCTGATAAGGCCGGTCATCGATGTCAATGAGCTTATCGCCCTTGTGAACCGTCTGGCCCTCGCGGTAATTCACTGCCGTGATCACGCCTGTCACTTGCGACGTAATCGTGTCGGTATACGTGGGCGTGACGGTGCCGATGGCGTCCTGATAGACGCCGATGCTGCCTTTCGTGGCAGTGGCCAGGGTGACAGGCACAGGACCTGCCATGCCTCCGCGGCGGTTGCCGCCGGCAGGTACTGCCGTACTGGCGCTGTGCTGCTTATACACCCAGAAGAACAGGAGTCCGAACAGGAGCAGGACGATCACCCAGATCCAGCGGTGGCGGCGCTTTTTTGCGGAGTTGGCGGGCGGCAGCCCCGAGGCAGAATGCGAAACAGACAAAGGTTGGTCCATCGTCATCTTCTTCTCGAATGTCAGGTTTCAAAACATTCGGATTATCAGCAATATTTTCTCATATGCAAAATGGCATGTAGAAGCTACCATTATCGTCCCGGCATGCGGTGCGCCGGATCACTGAAAGCCCGCTCGATGACTTGCATTACGTCTGGTTTCAGCGCGGAATGGAGACGCCGGAATGCTAAACCCCGCAACTCGCCCTTCCTTGCGCACGCATGGTAATTGATGGACGGAACCATCCGGCAAATAGTTGCAGCCGGGCGCTTGCCCCATCCGGCCAGGCTACCCCCGGAAAGCACCATCCGGGCGCTTTCCGCTCCCTCTGCCCGGCCCCCGCTCCGCAAGTCTGACAAGACTGCGCGCAGGTAGGGATGAGTCTCCTGCCGATTTACCCGGCGAGCTATTGAATTTGGCTTCAATCATGGCTCTCTAGGCGTGTCTCCGGCTCTTCGACCCGGTCTCCGTTTTAGATGCAAACCAGCTCGCTATTGCTGTATGAGACGCCTGCAGCTTTTTCGATTCTGCTCTGATCGGAATGCAGGATGAGGACTTCGTAAAGCGCCGCCCGCTATGAATCGGCCGTCTTATTTGCTCTGCATTTGCGCAGCACTGAGCCGGCTGTCTGGGGACGATAAACGCCGCAATCTACCACTGGCTGGCCGTTGATAAACACATATTCGATCCCTTCGGGGAACTGCACCGGATCGACGAAGGTGCCCTTGTCGATCACTGTGTCGGGATTGAAGAGGACGATATCGGCAAAATAACCTGCTTTCAGCAAACCGCGGCGCTCGAATCCGAATACCTCCGCGGGCCGGGATGTCATTTTCCTTACTGCGTCTTCCAGCGTCAGCGCCTTCTGCTCGCGAACATATTTTCCCAGGACGCGCGGAAAGGACCCAAACACGCGCGGATGCGGCCTGCCGCCCAGCAAGCCATCGGTGCACACGTTCTGCTCCGGCCGGGTGAGGAAACGGACGACGTGTTCTTCCTTGCCGTAAAAATCCACCATGCCGACCGCGTTTTCTTCCTGCAGCAGCAGGTCGAAAACGGCGTCGTAGGGGTCTTTGCCGCGCAGCGCACCGATCTCAATGAGGTTCTTCCCGATGAGGTCGCGGTTGGCTTGGGTTTTCACGCTGGTGACAAAGATGCCGTCGAAGCCCGCAAAATCCACAAAGTTATCCCAGCCCGGAATCCCCGCGTCGATGTCGCGGACCATGCGTGCGCGGTCCGCGGGGTGGCGCAGCCGCTCTAATAGATTGTCGGTACCGCCATCGTGCGCCCATGGAGGCAGAATCACGCCCAGCATGGTGCTGCCCGCGACGTACGGATACTGATCGAAGGAAACCCGGATGCCTTCAATCGCCGCCTTCTCCAGCAGTGCCACGGCACGATCGATGCATGGCCAATTTTTCTGGCCGCAGACCTTGAAATGGGAAAAGTGAATCCGGATTCCCGATTTGCGGCCAATGCGAATTATTTCCTCCATCGACTGGAGGATGTTGTCGGCCTCGCTGCGCTGATGCACTACAAAAACGCCGTCAAACTCCGCGACCACCTCGCAAAGTTCGATCAGCTCTTCAGTTTCCGCATAGGCGCAAGGCATGTAAATCAGCCCTGTCGAGAGACCGAACGCGCCTGCCCCCATCTCGCGCCGCGTGATTTCCCGCATGCGCGCCAGTTCCTGCGGCGTGGGTTTGCGGTTGTCCAGCCCCATCGCCTCCATGCGCACATTGCCATGCGGAATCAGGTAGCTTTCGTTCAGTCCCACGCCTTTCGTGCCGAGTGCCTGCAGGTACCCTTCCGTGGTTTCGTACTCCCAGCTGAATGCGTCGCTCTCGCCGTCGAGTCCGGCCAGATTTTTCCGCCACGGCGAGATGTACTTTTTGGGCAGCGGCGCCATGGAAATCCCATCCTGCCCCAACAGCTCCGTAGTCACGCCCTGGCGCACCTTGGCTTCGATATATGGATTGACCAGCAGCTCCAGATCGGAGTGGCTGTGCGTGTCGATAAAGCCCGGGGCCACAATGAGGCCCGTGGCGTCAACGATGCGGTCAAATCCGTTGGCGGCTCCGGTCGCGCCGATCATGGCGATGCGCGTATCTTCTACCACGAGATTCGCCGCATAACCCGGCTGCCCGGAACCATCCACAATCGTGCCGTTCTGAATGAGCGTTCGCATGGTTCAACCCTTTTGCAACACGGCCTGCAAGATGCCGTAATAACCCTCAGCCGCCCGCAGCAACTGATAGACTTCGATAAATTCGTCGATAGTGTGCGCGAGATTTTCGCGCGAAGGCCCAAAGCCAATGGTCTGAATGCCGGCCTCGCCGGCGTAGTGGCTGCCATTGGTGCAGAACGAATACTGCGTGATTTCGGGATCGAGGCCGGCGTTGCGCAATCCAGCAAGCGCCCTTTGGAAAAATTCATCGTCTTCGGAAAAGACCCAACCGGGGAAGAACCGCTCGCCGCCAATCTCCTCGCCGGTGTAGCAGCGCTGCACGTCGGTGGCAAAGGCCACCTTCGCGTCGAACTGCGGAACGCGGCTTTTCATTGAGTTGATCAGATCCTCCAGAGGTTGAAGCACGGACTGCTTCGTCTCGCCGACCAGCAAGCGCCTGTCATACGTTGCGCGGCAGTACTCGGGCACCACTGAAGCTCCGGGATACGGCCAGGACTTGATGTCGGTCAGTTCCAGAATTCCGAGCCCGAGAATCGGGTGCTCCGGCGCCGGCAGCTTGCGAATTTCGCCGATCAGCTCGGCCATCTTGTATACGGCGTTGATGCCCGCGTTGGGATTGGCGGAGTGTGCCGGCTTGCCGAAGGCTTCCACTACGATTTCCGCGCGCCCGCGCTGCCCACGCTTCAGATTCAACTCCGAAGATTCGCCGATCACCACATAGTCGGGCCGGATGCGCTCGCTGATTTGTCTTGCCGCAATGCCCTCGAAGCACTCCTCGTAGACCACGCCGGCAACATAAATCTCGCCGGCGAAATTCCTCTTCGTATCCGCTGCGAAGAAAGCTGCCGCCGCCATCATGGCCGCGACCGCGCCCTTCATGTCCGAAGTGCCGCGGCCGTAGATTTTCCCATCCGCCAATTCGCCGCCATACGGCGCATGCGCCCACTTCGACTCATCGGGGACCGGAACCGTGTCAATGTGCCCATCGAGGAGCAAAGTTTTTCCGGGTCGCTTTCCGCGCAGGCATCCCAGGACGCTGCCGTAACTGTCGACGATCACGTCATCGTAGCCCAGCTCGCGAAACGCCTGCTTCATGCAGGCGACCACCCCGTTCTCCTGGCCCGAATAGCTCTTCTGTTGCACCAGCGCCTGGCACAAACCAATCACACGCTGTTCCCGTTCGTGCGTCAGCATCACTGCGATGGTCCTTCCCCTGTCTCTTTTCTCGTTCGGCTGCGGCTGTAAGGCGTGTCTTTCATAGGCAGACTGGTGCGCAGCTTGCCGTCGCGCTGCCAATAGGCGCAGGCAATCGCCGGCGCGGTGGGAATGCTTACTATCTCTCCCACGCCCTTCGCGCCATACGCCAACTCTGCCTGGTTTTTTTCGATAATCCGGCATTCGATCTCGGGCGTTTGCGTGGAGCGCAACAGGCCAATGGCGCCGTAGGTCATGGCCGGCGCCCCATTGCGCACAGCAAACTCCTCTGTGAGCGCGTAGCCCATCCCCATCACTACACCGCCCTCGATCTGCCCTTCAACGCCATTGGGATTGATGGCGCGGCCCACGTCATGCGCCGCAATGACCTTCTCAACCCTTCCCGCTTCATCGAGAAGCACGACCTGGGTCGCGTATCCGTAAGCAACATGGCTCACGCGGTTCGGCTTATCGCTCGTCATGGGATCGGTGACGCAATCGAATTCTCCGAAAAACTCCTCGCCCTCGAGCTCTGCAAGTACGCGGTGACTTAGCTCCTGCTTGAGCACGGTTGCTGCGCGCCGCGCGGCTTCACCGGTGACGGTTGTCTGCCGCGACGCAGTGCTCGTGCCGCTGTCCGGAGTTACATCGGTATCCGGCGCATGCACGGTGAGCAGAGACTGATCGAGCCCAGTCGTCTGGGCCACAATCTGCAGCACTACGGTAGCGATGCCTTGTCCCATGCAGGCAGCGCTGGTGCAGATGACCACGCGCCCGTTTTCCACCTTCAGCTTTACGCGCCCCACATCTTTTACGCCCACGCCCTTGCCCGTGTTCTTGAAGGCACAGGCGATGCCCGCGTCGGGATGCGCGTCAATTACATCTTTTACCGCCAGCAGCGTTTCCTTGAGCGCCGTGCCTTGGTCGGCAATCTGGCCGTTCGAGAGCACGCCTCCCGGCTCAATGGCGTTGCGGAAACGCATTTCCCAGGGAGAAATGCCAACCTCGCGCGCCAACAGGTTCAGATTGCTCTCCATGGCGAAGCAGGTTTGCGTCGCGCCAAAGCCGCGGAACGCGCCCGATGGAATGTTGTTGGTGTAAATCGCGCGGCCTTCGATGTCCACATTGTCGATTTGATAGGGTCCCGCAGCGTGCGTACAGGCGCGCTGCAGCACCGGGCCGCCCAGCGAGGCGTACGCGCCGGTATCGGCCACAAGGCGCACGCGCACGGCGGTCAGCTTGCCGTTCTCGTCGCACGCTGTGGTGCAATCGATTTCCATGGGATGGCGCTTGGGATGCACGCGCAGGCTCTCGTTGCGAGTTAACGTGAGTTTGACGGGGCGGCCACTGTGCCAGGCCAGAAGCGCTGCGTGATGCTGCACCGACATATCTTCCTTGCCGCCAAATCCTCCGCCGACAAACTTGCTGATGATGCGCACTTTTTCGCCGGCGATGCCGAGCATGCGTACGATCTCGCGATGATCGTCGTAGACGCTTTGCCCGGCGGTGTAGACCGTCAACGATCCGCACTGCGTGGGCACGGCGAGAGCGCTCTCCGGCTCGAGGAAGGCGTGCTCCTGGCGCGGCGTCGAGTAGTGATTTGTGACCACGTGCCTGGCTTCGGCAATCGCTCGCTCCACGTCGCCGCGCTTCAGCACCGTGGTGGACAGTACATTTCCTTTGGGGTGCAGGCTTGGCGCGCCTTCGGCCAGCGCTGACGCGGGCGAAAGCAGCGGCTCGCGCTCTTCATACTCGACTTGAATCAGCTCAACGGCCCTTTGCGCTGCTTCTTTGGTGGTTGCGGCCAGCACGGCGAGGGCGTCGCCGACGTAGCGCGTCTCTTCGCCTTCGGCAATCATTACGGGCCAGTCATAAACTACGTGGCCAATCAGGCGCTCGCCGGGAACGTCTTTGGCGGTGAGAAGAACTTCCACGCCGGGGAATGCGCGCGCTGCTGCAACGTCGATTTTTGTCATCAGTGCGCGCGGAAACTTCGAGCGCAGCACTGCTCCATGCAGCATACCCGGAACCTGCATGTCGTCGACAAACTCGCCGGTTCCGAGCAGCTTTTCGTGGGCGTCAGGGCGCACCGTGCGTTCGCCTACGCGGCCTGTCGAAGGCCCCGTCGCGTGTGCTCCGCCGTTGCCGAGTGCCGTGGCGGCCAGTTGAATGGCGCGCTCGATTTTCGTGTAGCCGGTGCAGCGACACAGATTGTAGCGAATGGCGGATTTCACTTCTGCCGCGGTTGGAGTGGGATTGGCGTCCAGCAGAGCCTTGGCGCTGATCAACATTCCGGGCATGCAGAATCCGCATTGCACGGCTCCCACTTCGCCGAAAGCCCACGCGTACACGTCGCGCTCGCGTGCCGAGAGGCCTTCGCTTGTGGTCACCGATTTGCCTTGGACCCTGGCCACGGTGAGCGTGCACGCGCGCACCGCTTTCCCATTCACGATCACGGAGCAGGTGCCGCAGACGCCTTCGGCGCAGCCGTCTTTCACTGAGGTCATGCGTGCGTCGGCGCGCAGGTACTCGAGCAGATTCTTGTCCGCTTCGACTGCGACGTTTTGTCCGTTCAGCGTGAACTGGAACATACTGCCTGTTCCTCAGCGGCACGCGGCCGCAGGGCGCAAATCTTCTGGTCGTAGTGCTGCACCTTGGCGTACTGCGCGTCCCAGAAGCTCTGGCTGCGCATCGAATCGAGAAATTCTTTGGTGTAACCGAACTTGATCCAGTCGTGCTCTTTTTGTTGGAAGAGCTGCTCCTTCATTTCCGGCTTACGGAAATCGAAGACGTGCTCGGTGGACGCGCCGAGGAAGATGTCGTTTGCCCAGCGGTCCAGGACCGGCGGCGCGAGATCGAGATAGCGATGGTTCATTTCGTCGAGTACGGAAAAATAGCGATCGATTCCGTCCGTGGCCACGGTGACCACGTTGTCGCCCGGCCCCAGGCGCAGATACTTCGCCAGCTTGATCGCGCCCAGCACGTTGCAGATCCCAGACGGCCCGAATAAATCGCGCAGACTTTGCGCAACTTCGGGCGCGACGCCCAGTTTTTCGAGCGACTCCGCGCCGTCGTGGAAGATCTTTACGCCCTGCACGGTTTCCTCGTCCTTGATGAGGATCACGAAATCAGTGTTCAGCACGTTGTGAATCAGCGTGATCATCTTGTCGCCGATGCCTTCGATGCGATGCTGTCCGCAGCCGCCATTGGCCAGAGTCGAGCATTCATACGGCTCCAGCGCGGCAATTTTCGCCTCGGGAAACGCAGCTTTGATTTGATCGCCGGCCGCGATGGTTCCGGCCGACCCCGGCGCCGATGTAAACCCGGCAATCCTTCCGTTGCCCACGCCTTTTACTGCGTCGATGGCGCTGCCGCCGGTTACATGACGATGAAAGCGGTAATTCGGAAAGAGCTCGAATTGCGCCAGGGCCTTGTTCTTCGGGTTCTTCATCAGCTCGCGCGTCTTCTCGAGCGTCAGAATTACGTCCGACTCCGACCCGGGCGTCAGCTCCAGCTCGCCGCCGTACTTTTGAATGCGTTCATAGCGCTCCTTGCTCATGTTGTCGGGCATGATCACGATGGCGCGGAATCCGAGCAGCTTTGAAATATACGCGGTGCCGATGCCGAAATTGCCTGTCGAGGGCCCGAGAATCGTATGCTCACCGGGAACAATCTCGCCGTCCACCAAGCCTTCGATCAACGTGCTGTACGCAGGTCCCACCTTGTGCGAACCGGACGGGAATCCACTGCCCAGCATTACCACCACATTGGCGTCGATGCCTGTGAGCGCGGGCGGCAACACCACCTTGCGCACCTTGTTAGCCGCATCTTTCCAGGTAATATTGAACAAATTGATCGGGTCCAGCTCATTCTCTTGCAGGGCCGCGAGAGCCTTCGCGCGCACGTCTTTTTCGATCAGGCCCGGATCAAGCATTTCGCTATAACTAGGACCAAATGGAATCTTTGCCATCGAACTATTCCTCTTTCGTTTCTTTTCTCGGTAAAATACGTGAAGTTGTCCTCAGGCTTCCTGATGCGTAATCACTCGCACGTCGGGCGCGGGCGTGGACGCCCGCACGACAGCCGGTCTGGAGACCGGCGCTACATCCAGTACGGCCTCGCGTACTTCGTCGATTTCGGGTTTCACGGTGATGGCGCTGCCCGCCGCGCGCATGGCGCTTTGAATGTCTTTCAAGCCATTGCCAGTCATGACCAGAGCCACGCTGTCATTGCGGCCAATGATGCCCATCTCAACAGCGCGGCGCACGCCGGCCGCTCCGGCCACGCCTGCCGGTTCGCCAAACACGCCTGCCTTGCGCGCCATCAGAGTGATCGACTCAAGGATCTCTTCGTCCGCGACGGCAACAAACGCGCCGCCCGATGCGGTCACGGCGCGCATGCCTTTGGCAAAGTTGCGCGGATGACCCACAGCAATGGAATCGGCGAGTGTGTGGGCCGCGCACGGTACGAGGCCGCTGCGATCACGCCACGCGGTGACGAACGGCTGGCAGCCTTCGGCCTGCACGCCGAGAATGCGCGGCAGGCGGGGAAGAATTCCGAGATGGTGCATCTCCTTTAACCCTTTCCACACGCCGCCAATGGTGCACCCGTCGCCGACGGAAACCACCACCCAATCCGGCGCGCGGCCCGGCGTGAGCCGCGAAAACTGCTCTGCCAGTTCTAAAGAGACTGTCTTCTTACCCTCGATGAGATAGGGATTGATAGCGCAATTGCGGTTGTACCAGCCAAATTGAGCGCTGGCCTTCATGCAGAGTTCCCACGCCTCATCGTAGGTCCCCTCGACGGAGAAAACACGTGCCCCGTACACCAGTAGCTGGGCCACCTTGGCCTGGGGCGCGTGCGCGGGAACAAAGATGGTTGCCAGAATCCCCGCCGCTGCGGCAAACCCCGCCAGGGACGAAGCCGCATTGCCTGTGGAAGCGCATGTGATCTGCGCGGCATTCTTTTCGAGGGCCTTCACCACGCCCACGGCGCTGGCGCGATCCTTGAACGACGCCGTCGGATTGCGGCCCTCATCCTTTACCCAGCAGCGCGCAACGCCCAACTCGCCGGCCAGGCGCGGCGTTTCGTAAAGCGGCGTCCAGCCCACCTGCAGGTGCGGGATCAGGTCTGGCGACGAAACCGGCAGCAGCGGCAAATAGCGCCACATGGAGCGCTCGCGATTGCCTGCGAGCGCCTCGGCGTTCAGTTCCTCCCGCGCCGCCTCGTAGTCGTACTGCACATCCAGAATGCCGTCGTGATAGCCGCAGGCAGGGCAGTAGGAGTCAACTTCGTCCGTCGCATACTTGCGGCCGCAATGAATGCATTTGAGGCCGGTCACGAATTGAGTCCTGAAAGCGTGCATCGGTTTCTCCCAAGCTGTGCGAATTCTGGTTTGCCTGCCGAGCCGGCTCTACAGCTCCATAGTCATCGCCCGCAGTTTGCAGCGCGTCACGCACAGCCCGCAATGAAAGCACTTCTCTTCGTCGATCTCGAGCATCTTCGCTTCCTTGTCCGTATGAATGGCGCCGTACGGGCAGCTCTTCTCGCAGACCCCGCACAGAGAGCAGCGCTCCAGATTTACTTCGGGTGGTCCGTCAAAGCGCGGCGCTCCGCGCTGGCGCATGAGCCGCACCGTCCGGCCGCGGATCTCGTCCACCGAGTCATAGCCATGCTCGTCGAGAAACTTGTTCAACTCGCCAGCGATCCTTGCGTAGACCGTGGGCCCGCGCAGAATCGCCTCCGTGCAAACCTGCACCGCTGAAGCGCCGGCCATCAGCATCTCGGCTGCATCGCGGCCGTTGCTGATGCCGCCCACACCGATCACGGGAATCCTGACCGCGCGCGCCGCGTCGTACACACAGCGCAATGCCAAAGGCTTAATCGCCGCGCCCGAAAGCCATCCGAACCCATCCTTGCTGCCCATCAACGGCAGCCCGGTTTCAAGATCGATGCTCAGGCACGGCCCGAAGGAGTTAATCATCACCAACGCATCCGCGCCACCATCTTCAAGCGCCAGGGCGATTTCCTGAATATTGGGGTGCGGGCTCAGCTTGATGAACACCGGCACGTCCACGGCATCTTTGGCCGCGTACAGCGCATCAAGAATAGGCGTGATGTTGTTGCCCACGTAATGCGTGGAGAGTTCCAGGGCATCGGCAAACGGCCTGACCAGCGGCGCCAATTCGCGAATCTGCGCGGCCGTGTAGCCCAGCCCCACGATGACGGGCAGACCAGTCGCCCGCGCCAGCTTGTACTCTTTTTTAACCCACTGTTCTTTCGGCAGCTCCGACCACAGCTCGGTGTTCAGAAATCCGCCGCGAATCTCTGCCATGCAGGGCCGCGGCACCTCGGCCGGCTGCACAGAAATGGTTTTGGTCACCAGCCCGCCCGCACCGCCGTTGGCAGCGGCTTGCAGCATGGCGCCGTCCTTCGACGGAGGTCCCGCCGCCGGCAGAATGGGATTCCTGAACTCCAGCCCGCAAATGTTGACTTTAAGATTGGCCATCGTGCTTTCCGTTCAACCGAGGTTCCGGATGCCAGTCGATGGAGCCCGGCACCCCGCCATCAAAGTTGAATCCCGCATGTGGCCGCAGCGGGAGCTAATGGAGGAAAATCGCTCGCGGCCACGTGTGGATTCATTGTCCGACAGCTCCTCTTCGCCCCAATGTGATTTAGATCACACCACTTGAGCAACTGGTTTGGCTAGAATCCATTGGACGATGGAGAAACTTGGGAAGCAGTCTGCGCATTTGCTGGTCGGCAACGGCCGCCTGATCACGCACGACGACCGCCAACCCTTCCTCGACAGCGGTTGCGTCGCGATTCGTGAGGGCCTGATCGTCGCTGTCGGCCCGACTGCCCAGTTGCAGGCCGCCCATCCCGGCGCGAAATTCATCGATGCGCGCGGTCGCGTGATCATGCCCGGCCTCATCAATGCGCACACGCATCTCTACAGCTCCTTCGCCCGCGGCATGGCCATGAAAGACGACGCCCCCGGCAACTTCACTGAGATTCTGGAGCGGCTGTGGTGGCGGCTCGACAAGACTCTCACCCTCGACGACGTTTACTGGAGCGCCATGGTGGGCATGATCGCCTCGATCCGCAATGGCGTGACCACGCTCTTCGATCACCATGCCAGCCCCGGCGCCGTGCCCAGCAGCCTGTTCCGCATTGCCAAGGCCGCCCGCCAAACCGGCCTTCGCAGTTGCCTTTGCTACGAGGTCTCCGACCGCGACGGCGCCGAGGTCGCGCATCAGGGCATCGAGGAAAATCGCACATTTCTACAGTACTGCAAGGACGCAGGCGACGACCGGTTGCGCGGACTTTTCGGGATGCACGCATCGTTTACGCTCAGCGATCAGACGCTCGATCAATCTAGCCAGGTTGCGGCGGACTTCAACGCGGGGTTTCACGTGCACACTGCGGAAGCCGCATCGGACGCGGAGAGTTGCCGGCGCGAGCATGGCATGAGCATCGTCGAGCGATGGAGAAATTACGGCATTCTGAAATCCGCCTCTCTGCTGGCGCATTGCATCCATATCGACGAGCGCGATATCGAGGAGTTGAGCGGAAGCCAGGCGAGCGTGATCCACAATCCGCAGTCCAACATGAGCAATGCCGTGGGCTGCGCGCCGGTTCTGGAGATGCTGCGGCGCGGCGTACCCGTGGGCTTGGGGACAGACGGTTACACCCCTGACATGTTCGAGTCAATGAAGGCCGCCAATCTACTGCAAAAACATCACACCGGCGATCCGCGCGTAGCCTGGGCAGAGCCCCCGCAGATGCTCTTCCACGAAAATGCCCGGATCGCCACGGAATGCTTCGGCCGTCCTGTCGGCAAGCTCGTTCCCGGCGCCCACGCTGACATTATTTTGGTCAACTACGACCCGCCCACGCCGATGAGCGCGGCCAATCTCAACGGCCACATGCACTTCGGATTCACTGGCGGCGCCGTGGAGACGGTCCTTATCGGCGGCCAGGTGGTCATGGACTCGATGCAGCTCCTCGCCATCGACGACCAGGAAGTGATGGCCAAATCCCGCGCCGCTGCCGCGGAAATGTGGAAGCGCTTCTAGAAAACACGAGAATCCCCGGCCCGCGCGTCATAATGGAGGCTGCGGTCGTCTTCCCCGGCCGCTCGTTCTCTGAGGTCCATCGATGAGCACCTCCAACTTTCACGTGCTGGCCAAGCCAATCGGGCCCATCTGCAATCTCGACTGCAAATACTGCTTCTATCTCGAAAAGGAATCTCTCTATCCGCAGGTCGAGAAATGGGCCATGCGCGACGATGTGCTGGAGAGCTACATCCGCCAATACATTGAGGCGCACGACACACCGGTTGTGAATTTTGCCTGGCAGGGCGGGGAACCGACGCTTCTCGGCGTCGACTTTTTCCGCCGCATAGTCGAGATCGAGAAGCGCTATGCCAACGGCAAGCAGATTGCCAACGCCTTCCAGACCAATGGCGTCCTGCTCAACGACGCGTGGGCGGAATTTTTCCTCGAATATCAATTTCTCATCGGCATTTCCATCGACGGTCCGCGCGAGCTGCACGACGCCTACCGCGTTGACAAAGGCGGCCAGCCTACCTTTGACCGCGTGATGCGCGGAATCGAAACCATGCAGCGCAACAAGGTCGACTTCAACACGCTGACCACCGTGCACCGCGCCAATGCGGATTCACCGCTCGAGGTTTACCGCTTTCTCAAGGAAAACGGCAGTGGTTACATGCAGTTCATTCCCATCGTTGAGCGCATTGCGCATCAAGTGACGGAGGAGGGGCTGCGCCTGATCTCGCCGGATTTTGCAGGCGCCGCGAATGTCGCGCCCTGGTCTGTCGAGCCGCGCCAGTTCGGCAAATTTCTTTGCACGATCTTCGACGAATGGGTGCGCCGCGATGTGGGCCGCACTTTTGTGCAACTCTTCGACATCAGCCTTGAGTTGTGGAGCGGCATGGAAGCCAGCCTATGCATCTTCCGCAAGCAATGCGGCGCGGCCCTCGCCATCGAGCATAGCGGCGATCTCTACTCCTGCGATCATTTTGTCTATCCCGAAAATCGGCTGGGCAACATCATGGAGTCGGCGATGGCTTCGCTGGCCGGATCTGAGCAGCAGCAGCGCTTCGGCGAGGCGAAAGAATCCACGCTGCCACGCTACTGCCGCGAATGCGACGTGCGTTTTGCCTGCAACGGCGAGTGCCCCAAGCATCGCTTCCTGACCACGCCCGACGGAGAGCCGGGGCTCAACTATCTTTGCGCCGGCTACAAGATGTTTTTCCGCCACATCGATCCCTGCATGAGCTTTATGGCGTCGGAGCTGGCGGTGCAACGCGCTCCGGCCAACGTGATGCGCTGGGTGGCTGAGGAGGATGCGCGCGCCCGGCAGGGCAAAATTGGCCGCAACGATTTCTGCCCCTGCGGCAGCGGACGGAAATTCAAGCAGTGCTGCGGCGCATAGGGGGCGAGTCGGCAGGTTAGCGAGTTAGCAGACCTTGCCTGCCTTGCGGGGGTCTGGAGACCCCCGCCACAGCCGGTCTGGAGACCGGCGCTACAGGTTCGCGGCGCGTGTGAAAAATGCGGCCTAGTGAAAGTCGTGCGATCGCAATTCCAGGCCGCCGTGGGTGAGGGGCGCCAGACGCGTGGCCTTCACGTGAATCACGCCATCCTGATTCTGCAGCGCGCCTTCGACTAGAAGAAACTTGCTTCGCGTCACGATCAGGCGGTTCTGTTCGTAGACATCCGGCGTCACGATCACATTGGCGATTCCCGTCTCATCTTCCATGGAAATAAAAATGAAGCCCTTCGCCGTTCCGGGGCGCTGGCGAGCGATGACGCAGCCGGCCGCGCGGACCAGCACGCCGTTGCGGCAGTGCCGCAGGTCTTCTGACGACAAAATGCCCTGTGCGCGGAGTTCCGCACGCCGGTAGTGCATGGGGTGTTTGCCCACCGTCAGCCCGGTGCCGGCGTAATCGGCCACCAGCCGCTCTTCTACAGTCATTTGATTGAGCGGCAGGCTGCGATCGTCCTCGCGCAGATTCTTTCGGATCAGCAGCGGGCCCTCCGGCCTGCCCGCCCACTCCACTTGCCAAAGCGCATCGCGCCGGTGCGCAACTTCCTCCACCCGATTCAGTGCGCCGATCTGCGCCAGCAAGGCAAGCTCCTTGCGGTTGAGTTCCGGGACGCGGAATGCCAGATCGTCGGCGGAGCGGAACGGGCCATCCTGCATGCGCGCGGCAAGCAACGCTTCCGCAGCCTGCTTGCGCGATCCCTTGGCATAACCCAGCCCCAGGCGCATCGATCGCGTCCCATCCGGCTCATGCTCCACCGTGCATTCCCACGCCGACACCTGAATATCGATGGGCTTCACGCGCAGCCCATGCCGCTGCGCATCTTTTACCAACACCGCAGGCGAGTAGAAGCCCATCGGCTGATTGTTGAGAATGGCGCAGGTAAACGCGGCCAGAAATTTCACCTTGAAGTAGGCCGAAGCATAAGCGATCAGGGCAAAACTTGCTGCGTGCGACTCCGGAAATCCATACAGCGCAAACGAACTGATGTGCTGCACAATCGTGTCTTGCGTTTTCACATCGATGCCGTTGGCCGCCATGCCCGTGCGCAGCTTCGATTCCAGATTCTTCATCCGTTCCCAGGAGCGCCGCATACCGACCGCGCGCCGCAGCTCTTCGGCTTCGGCGCCGGTAAAGTTCGCCACCGTCATGGCAATGCGCAGCAGTTGCTCCTGAAACAGCGGTACGCCCAGCGTGCGCCGCAAAACCGGTTCGAGCGAGGGATGCGGATACGTGACCGGCTCTTTTTTCTGCCTGCGCCTCATATATGGATGCATCATTTGTCCCACAATCGGTCCCGGCCGGATGATGGCGACCTGCACCACGAGATCGTAAAAGCGCTCAGGATAATTGCGCGGCAGTGACGCCATCTGTGCGCGGCTCTCGACCTGAAACATTCCCACTGTGTCGGCCTTCTGCAACACTCGGTAGATTTCCTCGTCCTCCGGTAACTGCGCCAGGTCGACGCGCTCGCCGTAGTGCTCAGGAATCAGCTCCAGGCAATCCTTGAGGACGGCCATCATGCCCAGGCCCAGCAGGTCTACCTTGATGATGCCGAGGTCTGCGCAGTCCTCCTTGTCCCACTGCACCACGGTGCGGTCCGGCATGGACGCACGCTCCAACGGTACTACACGGTTTAATTGTCCCTGGCAGATGACCATGCCGCCCGAGTGCTGCCCCAGGTGACGGGGCAGATCCTGAATGCGCATGCACAGTTCAAGATATTTCCCGATGCGTGGATGCCGGATGTCGAAGCCCGCGTTCCTGAAGGAGTGCGCCATGGTATCGTTCTCGCCGCGCCACTCCCAGTGGCTCACCAGGTTCGCGAGCAGGCCCAGCGACTCCTCGTCGAACCCCAGCGCCTTGCCCGTCTCGCGCGCCGCGGACTTGCCGCGATACGTGATGACATTGGCGGTCATGGCCGCGCCCAGTTCGCCGTAGCGCTGGTACACATATTGGATGGCCTGTTCCCGTTGCGCCTCCGAGGGCAGGTCGAGATCGATGTCCGGCCATTCGCCGCGGCTTTCGCTAAGGAAGCGCTCGAAGAGTAGCTCCATCCCCACCGGATCGATGGCCGTAATCTCCAGCGCGTAGCACACGGCCGAGTTCGCCGCGCTGCCGCGTCCCTGCACCAGGATGCCGTTGCGCTTCGCGAATTGCACGATGTCCCAGACGATCAGAAAATAGCCTTCGAAACCCAGTTTTCCAATCAGCGCCAGCTCGTGTTCCACCTGCTTCTTCGCACGTTCCATCAGGCCGCGATCGTTCCCAGGTCCGTAGCTTTTGGGTCCGTAGCGCCGCGCCACGCCTTCGGCGACGCGCTTGCCGAGAAAGCTCATCATGGTTTCGCCGTCGGGAACGGGATAGCGCGGAAACTCGTAGCCCAGGTCGTTCAGCCCGAACACGAGCCGCGACGAAAGTTCGATTGTGTTGTCAATCGCTCCTCGCACATCGCGAAACAGCGCCGTCATCTCGCGCGCCGCGCGTAGATGGCGCTCGCTGTTCATGGCCAGCAGCCGTCCCGCGTGGTCCAGTTCCGTATGGTTGCGGATCGCCGTAAACAGGTCCAGGATCTCCCGATCGTATGCCTTGGCGTAGCGCACGCCGTTTGTGGCCAGCACCGGCAACTGCAACACACGTGCAATGCGGATCGCTGCCTGATTCCGCCACTCCTCCTCGCGCTCCCGGTGACGCTGCACCTCGACGTAGACATTTGTGTTGCCGAAGATGCGCGTCAGCCGCTCCACAACCGTGCGTCCGGCCTCTTCACCGCCGCGCATGAGCGCCGCGGCCAGCGGACCCTCGTCGCCGCCCGTCAGGCACAGGAGTCCGGATGCGTATTGTTCCAGATCATCGAAGTTTGCCGCGCCCTCCTGTTTGGTTGTTTCACGCATTTTGAATTGCGTGATCAACTGGCAGAGGTTCTGGTAGCCCTGGCGCGTTTCGCACAATAGCGTCACGCGTGCAGGCTCCGGTGCGCACTTGTGCGGCAACCATGCCGGAGGCTTGAGACGTTCGCCAAAGCTCTTGACCGCAACCTCCGCGCCGATATGCGCGCGCACGCCGCTTCTTTGGCCGCTGGTATGGAACCGCGCCGCGCCGTATACACCGTTGCGATCGGCAATCGCCATGGCCGGCATGTCCAACTCGGCCGCGCGCTCCATCAAGGCCTCGGGCTGTGAGCATGCTTCAAGAAAACTGAAAGCGCTGGCTGAGTGCAGTTCGACATAGCGCTCAGTCATACAGCGCCGCCATCTGCCAGCCGCCGTGCATCCGGTCGCGCACCAGACAACAGCAGAGCAGGGAATTGTCGCCTGCCCGCGCCACAATATCCCACTGCTCGTGACCCCACAAGGTTGGTTGCCACCAGTCGCCACAGGCGAGCCAAGGACCGTAGGCGCGGTCGACTCTGTAGCTTTGCCCGCGAAAATAGAACTGCACCGGCCTTTGCGCTTCGAGCGTGACGGTTATGCTTTCCGCAGGCCGCAACGGCCGCACCGCGGCACGCAACTGCGTCGAAGCCGCGGTCTCCGCTGCGCTCTCTGTCGCGCGAAACGCTTCAATTCTGAATGCATCAAGTCGGAACGCCTCGGGCGCGTGCGTGTCCACGAGCGCCGCGCGGCCCACATTCTCCTCGCCCACCACGGCCCGGATGCGCGCCAGCGTAACGTCGAGCCGCGAGGCCTCAGGCAGTTGCGGCGAGAACAGACCCAGCTGCACTTTGTTCGTCGCTCCCGGCTCCGCATCGAGCGCTACGGCAAGCACGGCCGCCGGCGGTGGATGCGCTTCCAAATCCAGATGCAGGAGCTTGATCCAGAGTGGCTTGTCGTTGGTTGGCAGCGCCGGTCGCACCGTGCGCGTGTGCGTGCCGCCACGGTCGAGAGTGAGTGTGATGGTAGCCGCGGCCAGCGCAACCAGGCGTGCATTGGCCCGCACGATCAGTTGATCGAGCATGGCTCCAATGACAAACAGCAGTGAGTCCAGCAGCTCCACGGAAGAATCGAGATCCATCTGCTCGACCAGCGCCGACTGCGGCTCAACCGGCTGAAACAGGTGCGTTCGCTCGCCGCGCGCCAGTTGCCAAAGCCGACGGCCCTCTTGCCCCATGCGCGCGACGAGATTCTTTTCTGGCAGGCTCGCGAGCATGCCCAGCGTGTGCACGCCCCACGCGGCCAAGGTCTGGTCCTGCTCTTCGATCAGGCCCAGAACCGCGCAGGGTAATTCTGCCAATGCCGCTGCTTCCTCGCCCTGTGGAATCACCTTCACTGTTGCGCTTGGCGGCAAACCTCTCGCCATGCATAGAGCTGAGTGCAGATTGCCGCTGATCGTCACACAGGCGCGCATGCCTACGGCTCGCACCCGCTCTACCAGTCTCCGCGCCAGGGTCTCCGGAGGCCCAAACAAACTTCGTGTCCCCGCAATATCGATTCCGCAAACAAAGGCCGTGTCCTCACTACATTCTTCCACGCGCGGTGAGAGCGCGCCGGCGCATTCGAGCAGAATGGCCCTGGTTGCGGCTTCTTCTTTTTGCGAGCGGGCCAGCACGGACGATGCGGGAAAGGTGTCCACCTCGACGCGCGTCATGCCGCGCGCCATCCCCAGCAACCGCGCCTTCGTGTTCAAGGAGCAGACCTGCTCGAGCGGCGCATCGCCTGCCATCACCACGCACGGCTGCTCCCTGAGCTCAGGCCGCAGCCGCAGCAGCGCCTGCACGGGGAACTCCCGCGCATAGAGGCACGCATACAATTCGCGCGTCATCGCACGGCTGCCCATGCCGCGCAGCTTTGCCAGCTTGCCGCGTTGGCTCTTTGCGGAGGCTTGCGCAATGGCACAACATTTTCCGCAACGCCGGTATAGCGCCGTCGCACCACCTCGACGCTGTGCGCCATGCCGGCGAATACTGTGGCTTCATCCCGCAGCGCATCGCCCGGTTGCAACCGCAGCGACAGTTCCGCACTGCTCTTGGCGCAGCCGTACTGCGCCAGCAGCAGGATGCTGGCCTGGGTTTTCTCAGCCGCGGCCCGGTAGCGAAACCACGTCGCGAGCGGCACGCGCGCGGCAAACTCCGGCGCCAGGCCGCCCAGGTCGAGCACCACCGCGCTGAATCCTCCCGCCTGCAGCACGAGGTCGGTTGCGCGGAGCGCCTGGTCGAGTTGCGCCCACACATTCGTGCGGTGAGTCGGAAGCTTGTTGAAAAACAAATGCGGGTCCTTCGACTCGTTCGTCCGCTGCGGCGGACGAACTCGCTCAGGATGACAATCGATGTTTGATCGCTCAGTATGACCGGGTGATTGTGGAGGGGCGCACTTTTCCCGCCGCTGTGGCTCGGCGCATCGCGGGGTGAGATTTGGCGTCTCCGGCCGCAAAAGTCCGCTTACTGCGCGGGCGAGTCCATTCACTTCACCACGCGGATGACCACCGCAGCCCCCGCCATGCAGTCCTTTCATCACCGGCGCGGGCGTCAGATACTTTTCCGGCAGCGAGAAGTGGACTTGCTCGCGTGGCGCCGCGGATTTCGCCGCCCCGCACCGCACCCACAACAACCGCTCCAGATCCACACCAGCTGCCGCTGCCGAAGCCGGATCGAGCGCGTTCGACACATCGATCCACGCGCACACTCTCCCGGCTTGGGTCAGGCCCGCGACAAACTTGAGCGCAACCGAGGTCCGCCCCGAGCACTCCGGACCGACCAGTTCGGTCAGCGCTCCCACAGGTAGCCCGCCCCGCAACACCTCATCCAGCGCCGCAATGCCCGTGGCCGCAACCGGTCGCACGACCCTCGGCGTGGGCGTCAGTGCAGCAGGAATCCTCGCGGCGAGGGCAGACTCGATCTGAAGCCGAATTGCGGAGGCGGCAGGCATGGCGCGATACTTTCGCCTAATATTCGCCTTTTCCCGTGCAACCTGCAAGCCCTGCCTGCACCAATCCGTGTGCAAACTCGCGCCAAACCCATGAAATCCAACCGTTTATTTTGTTTGGCTAGCCCATTGCTCACAGATGTCTCGACGGCAGGAGAAAAGGGTCCACTTTCAACCCCCGCCAGTTCGACGGGGGTCTGGAGACCCCCGTTACAGCCGGTCTCCCACCCCAGCAAGCCAAAAGCAGACTTGCCGGGGACCCCGGTCTGGAGACCGGCGCTACAGGTTCCCGCCGCGTGTAAGAGATGGGGGCTAAAATTGGAGCTATGTGTGGTCGCTACGGGCGCCGGGCGGACAAACAGCGGATTGCGGAGTGGTTTCACACCCACGACACCGATGTCTTCAATGACGAGTATTACGAGACCAAAGGTATCTGCTTCGCGCCCTCTTACAACATCGCCCCTGAAAGTATGCAGCCGGTGGTGCGGCTTGACCGCGATACCGGTGACCGCGTGCTCGCACTCATGAAGTGGGGCCTCGTGCCCTATTGGTCGAAAACGGCAAGAGCCAATTTCAGCTCCATCAATGCGCGAGCCGACAAGCTCACCTCGAGCGGCGCATGGCGCGAGCCGTGGAAGCATCGCCGCTGCCTGATTCCAGCCAACATTTTTTACGAATGGGAGCCGCTGACCAAGGACGAGGAAAAAAAGAAGATCAGCAAGCCATGGGCCGTCTCACTTCCTGACGAGCGTCTCTTCGCGTTCGGCGGCATCTGGGACCGATGGAAAGGCGAGGACGAACGGAAAAACGAAGTCGTTGTCGAGAGCTTCAGCATCATCACCACCGATCCCAACGAACTTCTCGAATCCTTTCACAACCGCTGCCCGCTCATCATCAAACCGGACGACTATGAACGGTGGTTGGCGCAGGCCGAGCTGTCTCATTTGCCCATCGACCTGGTGCGCACATGGCCTGCGGAAGATATGAAGGCTTGGCGCGTGGCCAAACTACAGGGCAACGGTCCGCATCTACTCGATCCTCTCGCTGCGGCCTCTGCCGGATTGTTTTGCCCGATTCACCAGACCGGCCATTGACAGCAGTAGGTGATGGGCGTTTACTGAACTGTTGGTTGTGGTGAAGGAGTTCACCCTTAACCGCTGTCCATTCCAATTGGCCGGACAGATGATAACTCCTAACAGGGAATCCTGTTGCGGAGATATGTCCCGGCAAGTTCCCTGAATGACAATTTAGGAGTTCGCGCTCATGATGAACACTTGGGCTCTGTCTGCGCTCTGGGTGGGGTTGGCCCTGGTCGCGACGCTACTGGCGATCTGGTTCAAGGTCTCGACGGCTCTTTCTGAAATTGTGGTGGGCACGGTGGCCCAACTGGTCATCGGCGTCTTCCTGGCGAAAGAAGGCTTGGCCGGCAACACGCAATGGATCACGTTTCTGGCGGGAACCGGGGCGATCGTTCTGACATTTCTTGCCGGCGCGGAGCTCGATCCAGCCATCTTCAAAACCAAGTGGCGAGAAGCGACGGTCATCGGCCTGGCAGGATTCTTCGGCCCCTTTTTCGGCTGCACAGCGATCGCGCATTACGTGCTGCATTGGGCGATCATGCCCAGTTGGCTGTGCGGCGTTGCTCTTTCCACAACTTCGGTGGCAGTTGTGTATGCAGTGATGTTGGAGCTTGGATTCAACGTCACGGAGTACGGCAAAGCGATTCTGGCCGCATGCTTCATCAATGACCTGGGAACCGTGATTGCGCTGGGGCTGATCTTTTCGCCTTTCACCATCAGGACGGTCATCTTTGTGGTGGTTTCCATCGTGGTCTTTATCGTCCTGCCGTTTCTTACGCCAAGGTTCTTCAAGAAATACGGTGGGCGCGTCTCAGAGCTTGAGGCCAAGTACCTTCTCTTCTTCCTCTTCGCTATGGGTGGACTGGCGCTCTGGGCTGGCAGCGAACCAGTGCTGCCCGCTTACATGATCGGCATGGTGCTGGCAGGAACAGTCGGGAAAGACCATTCACTGATTCGCCGTTTGCGCACGCTCACGTTTGGGCTGCTCACACCGTTCTACTTCATCCGCGCTGGATCGTTTGTCTCTGTGTCTGCCTTGATGGCTGCTCCCGTTACGCTGCTCGTCCTGTTTGGAGCAAAATCGCTCTTCAAAGCGGTTGCCGTCTATCCGGCAGTCCGGGTGCATAAATATGACGGTAAGGCCGGCGCTTACTACACACTGATGATGTCAACCGGCCTCACATTTGGTACTATCTCGGCACTCTTTGGCCTCAACCATCAGATCATTACGCCGGCGCAGTATTCGTATATTGTGGGTACAGTCATCGCCAGCGCCGTGATTCCGACCTTGATTGCGAACTCGTTCTTTCTTCCCCATCATTTACTTCCCCACCATCGAGCAGGCAAGAAAGCAGAGAAGGAAATTATGCGGCCAGTTCCCGCAGAAGAAGGTTAGGTGATCGCTATGGGAAGTCCGGTTTTTGTTGGAATTCAAAGAATACTGGTTGCGTTCGACGCGTCTCCACACGCGGAGCACGCGTTGGATGTGGCTCTGGCCATGGCTTGTGACATGAAAGCGAAGCTCTTCGTTATCGCGATCATTCGGCCGCCCGAGCCCGCCGAGAGCGCGGAGTTCCACGCGGTGCTTGAAGACGGGCAAGAGCGCTATGAGAAATGCTTTGTCCCGTTGCGCGAACGCGCCAGGCAAAAGGGGGTTGAGCTTGAAACCGAAATTGTCCTGGGCCATCCGGCGGAACAAATCATCCACAAGGCCGACGTGATCCAGGCTAGCCTGATTGTCATGGGCAAGCGCAGCCACACCATCCTTCATCGCTGGATGCTGGGCTCGAACTCCGAGCGCGTTCTAAGGTATGCGCATTGCCCGGTCATGATTGTCCATTGAACGGAGATTCGGCGATGAAGATCGCGAACATGCACGACGCAGAGAAGCTCAACGAAGCGCAGCAACGGCGCTTGTATGCAAGCTGCCAGTACATCGATGGACTTCTCTGCCAACTGGAGCAGGCGTTTCATCAAGAAGATTCGTTGTCGCCTTTTCCGCGTTATGTCAACGATCTGAATCCTGCGCAGATGAACAAGCTGAAGGATCAAATCCGCAGGATTCGCGAGCAACTCCTCGAAACGCTTGCATGGCAAGGGATGAAACCGGAGTCTCCGTCGATTCCAACCAGTCGCGTGGCGCTGACAAGCCTGACGTTTATTGACATGACGATTGAGGAGTTGTCACCCAGGCATCTGCGAGGCTGTGGAGCAGTTCCCGAGGGCGCGATCGATGGGCTGAATCGAGTGGTTCGCGATCTTCGATTCGCAGCCGGCGCAATGGAGAGCTATCTCCGCAAGAAGATCGCAAGCCGGGAGGAAGAGTTGAATGAAGGATAGTCCATGCAAAGGCGCGTGCTGATTTTGCAACGCGGGTTACATTCCTAGGGGAGGACGTATGTTGAGTGCCGGAAAGGCATTGAAGGTTTCCATTTATCTGAGCGAGGGATCGAAGCATCATGGGGTCCCTACGTACTCAAGCATCCTCGACTTTCTCTTCTATCGGGGGGTTTCCGGCGCCACCGTGCTGAAGGGAATCGCCGGGTTCGGCGCGGACCATCACATGCATTCCGCCAGCATTGTTGAGATCTCGGACCATCTTCCGCTCAAGATTGAATTTATCGAATCGAAAGAGAAAGTAGAGGAACTGCTCGGGAAGTTGGAAGAGTTGGCCGGAAGCGGAATGATCGAGATTCAGGAAACCACACTGGCGAAGCCGGCACAGGTCTCGAAGCCAAAGAAGGCCACGCCTCCTGCGCACGTGAAGATGGAGGGCAAAGCCAAGATGATGCGCATCTATATCGGTGAAGCGGACCGCTGGAAAGACAAGCCCCTTTACAATGCACTCGTTGAAGCCATGCGGGCCAACGATATTGCCGGCGTCACTGTCTATCGCGGCATTCTCGGCTATGGCGCGCATCGCCGGATGCACAAAGACAAGGCCCTGCATTTGTCGCACGATTGCTCCATCATGCTCTCGGCTGTGGATACAGAAGAAAAGCTCCAATCCTTTCTTCCGATTGTGGGGCAGATGGTGGAAGAGGGATTGGTCGTCCTGTCGAATGTAGACATCATCAAGTATTCCTACCGCGCAATGGAAGTGGATCGGCCGGAAACGCCGTCGACTTCCGGCAGCTCATCGGCATAGGTGGAGGCTTAGCCATGAAAGAACAGTTTCAAGGTCGCATGTTACGCATCCACTTCGGTGAAGGCGACAAGTGGCAGGGTAAGCCTCTCTATGAAGCGATCGTCGCCAAATGTTTGGAACTCGGAATGGCCGGCGCCACCGTCTATCGAGGGATTGAAGGCTACGGGGCAAGCACCAGAATCCATCATGCCAGTCATTGGACGTTTTCAAAAGATGCGCCGATTATGCTTACCATCATCGACAGGGAGGAGCAAATCGAGATGCTGATTCCGCATCTGGACTCCATGGTGGAAGAAGGGTTGATCGCCATGTCCCGTGTCGAGGTGATCCGCTATTCGCGCAATCCCGAAAAAGCTTGAGGAGCCACCCGCAGGAAGAGCATAATGACGTCCGATCTATCGACGATGCAGGATTACGGCGCTCTTTCGACTGAGACGTCGGGTTCCACGGATGGCGCCATCCATCTGTTGCGGCTTGCCGATTTGGCTCAGGAACTTGGGACTGAGCCTGTTGCCGAGGAAGCACGTGAGCTCGCAACGCGGGTTTCCGAAGGACGTTTCTATGTGGCTTGTGTCGGTCAGTTCAAGCGGGGCAAATCCACCCTGCTCAACGCCCTGGTCGGCCACGAGGTGGTTCCGACCGGGTACGTTCCTGTGACTGCAGTGCCTACCGTGATTCGGTTCGGCGACGAACTTCGCGTGCGCGTGCGCTTGCGAGACGCGTCCTGGCGGGACGTTGACCTGCCCGACTTGAAGGCATACGTGACCGAAGAATTTAATCCCGAAAACAAAAAGGCCGTCGAGGGCGCGGAAGTGTTTGTGCCCAGCTCCTTGTTGTCCTCCGGCATGTGCTTTGTGGACACACCGGGTCTGGGATCGGTCTTCACCGGAAATACGGCCACCACGCAGGCGTTCATTCCTCACATTGATGCAGCATTGGTAGTGGTCGGAGCCGATCCTCCGATCGCGGGCGAGGAATTGGCGCTGGTGGAAGCAGTCGGAAAGCAAGTTCAGGATTTAATCCTGGTGATCAACAAGGCCGACCGGACCACCGATCCGGAGCGGGCGGCGGCGGCCAGGTTCACGCGCGAGATTCTGGGTAATCGGCTGCATCGCCCCATGGGCGAGGTGCTTGAGGTGAGTGCCGCCGAACGGATGGAGAACCGCGGCCCATTGAGGGACTGGGAAAAACTGCTGGCGAGACTGCAATACCTCATTGAGGACTCGGGCAGAAATCTCGTTCGCGCCGCTTGCGACCGAGGCCTCCAGCGCCTGAGTGAACAACTGCTGGTTGTTATCGGCGAGGACCGTGACGCGCTGCAGCGCCCCATCGAAGAATCCGAGCGGCGCATCGAACTGATGAAACAAACCATCGGTGAGGCTGAGCGCTCAGTGCGCGAGCTGAGTTTCCTGTTTATGGCTGAGCAGCATCGCATTTCGGACCTCTTTGGTGACAGACACAAGCAGTTCTTCAATTCCGCATGGACCGAATCTGGAGCGGAATTCAATAATGATCTTCCGTCCCTACCCCACGGCTTTGGCCCACACTATCGGCGCCGGGTGATGCACCTCGCCCAGCAGATCTCGCGCCGCAAGGTTATGCCCTGGCTTAAGTCTGAGCAGGAGGAGGGCGAGCGCCAATATCGCGCCGTGGCCATTCGATTTGTGGAGATGGGAAACAGCTTTCTGAAAAAGCTTGCCTGTGCGGGCCTGAGCGAGTTGGCGCGGATGCCCCATGCGCTCGATCCCGAGAACGGCCTCCGCGTACGCTCCCGGTTCACATTCGAGGACTTCATCGGAACTGCACAACCCCCATCGCCGCTACGCTGGCTCGCCGATGTCTTTTTACTATTTGTGGGTGCACGCAAGGTCATCACAAACGAGGCGCGAGAATTTCTGCAGCATCTCCTGGAAACGAACAGCTCGCGCGTGCAAAACGATGTTCTCAATCGCATTCAGGAAAGCCGGGATCGGCTGGAGGTTGAGATCCGCAAGTTGCTGCATGAAGTCAGCCGCATTGCAGAGCAGGCACTTGACCGGGCACGGAAAGTCAAGGAAGAAGGCGCTCCCGCCGTACAGTCGGCCATTGAACGGCTCAACGGTTTAGAACGGGAAGTTTCGGCACTCTTCTGACTCCGGACCGTGTCTCTGCGGGAAAGAGGTTCCATCGCGATGCCTTCATCTTCTGCCCAACGCGAGCCGGCGCTTGAGTATTTGAAGTGCGTTGAGCGCGAAGAAGAATTGGGCCGGCTTCGGAATCAGGCCAGAATGCGCAAGGCGTTGCTGGTCTTTGGACCCGAGGGCGTGGGCAAATCACGTCTGCTGCGCACCTTCGTCGATAAGCAACCGCTCGCGCTTTACGTCGAACAGATGCGATCGCCGCGCGAATTTGTTCTCACATTGCTCCAGGCGTTGCATTCCGCAGACCACAACATAACCGTCCCCGGAAACCTCGCTACTCTATCCACAACTTCCTTGAAGGGCATCGTCCACAGGGCGCTTGATCGTCATCCTTTCCTGATGGTCCTCGACCATCTCGACGGGCCCTCGCGTGTGGTTACGGGGATGATCAAGGACCTGCATTATTACGGGCGCACTTCGGTGATCTTTGCATCGCGTTCGCCACATATGGAGGACATAGGCGCACTGCGTCCGTTCTGTGCGAGCAAGTCGGAGCGCCTGGAATTAATGAATCTGCCAGCGCAGATTGCCTTGGAATTCGCGCGGCGTGAAGCAGAGAGAAGCAAACTGTGGGCTTCCAATCTGGAAGCAGTCCTGCCTTCGTTCGTCGAGTGGAGCGATGGGAACCCCGGAGCTATCCTCCACATGTTGAAAATGGCTCAGGTCCCGCAATACAGGGCGGGTGACCAGATCAAATCTCACATCTTGTACGTGGACTATCGCATGGGTCGCAGGTGACAAGAAATGGTTGCATAAATCCTCGGAGCCGGTTGAAAAACGTCCCACGAGTTAGCGACCCAGGCATAGTTCATCCGCGGAGAACCAATGCCGCAGATTTCAATGATGTCGTACGGTGGTCGCGGCGGAGAAATATTCACAATTGCCGCTCTTGGCAGGGCAGACACTAAGCACGTGCAGTCAGCAGCACAGCAGCGCTCATATGGGGCACAATAACGGCTCCATCGCTGGCGCGTTCCTCGCTTGCCGCTCTCCATCGCCCGGCTTCATCCACTTGCGCGCCGCCGAAGGTCACACCGGTCTTACTGTCAGCAGAGGGCGCAACCAGGCGCAGAACTGTTACCTCCTTCATCCCCAGGCTCGCAACCGAAACAAACGCATCCGTTGTTGAATCTATGTTGACGATCACGGCGCTGCGCGGGTTGCCGTGCGCGCCAAGCACGTACGCGAGGAGAGAATCGCTTCCGGTACCGGCAGTGAGCGGCAACATCTGATGACACTGCGCAAACGCCGTGGCAAATGCAAGCATCCCGTAGTAGGGCACGCTCGCTGAGTTCCTCCCGTTGCCATCATCCTGAATCGGCGAATACGAGCTGACGAAGCCAAGTTGATTGACTCCTGTCTCCATGTTCACTCCCGCGCACCCGTACTGCACCAACAGGAGCATCGTGTTCAGTGTCCACAGCGTGCCGATAAAGGTATCGCTCACACCCGGCCGTCCGCCGCCCGAGAATGAATTAATCTCGCACATGCGCCACGGAATCCTGCTTTGCTGCGAGGCCGTACGCAGCCGCACCAGGATGTCGTTGAGTCGCGGATCTGGTGTCAGCAACTGCTCCGCGCTGCCTCGGGTCTGGCCATTTCTGTAGTAGTGCGTGGTCAAGAGCTGCACTTCGCCCCTGGCGTCCTGCGCCATTCGCTCAACCCAGTCTGCGGCACGTGCTGTGTCGGGCGCAGCAAACGATAAACCAGGAATCGCCTTCGCAATCGCGGCGCGCCACTGGCCGTATTCCTTGCGATAAGCGTCATAGTCGTAGTTGGCCGGCCGGAACGGCTGTCCTTTCCCGTAGCTATCCACCTCGTTGCCGATCTCGATCGCCAGCAGCCTCGGCCCGAACATGTCGAACACTGCGCGCGCTTCTTTCACAGCCTCCTCAATCGTGCCCTGCGCAAAGTTCACGCTCCAGATTGCGCTCCATCCGATCTCCTGCAAGAACTCCGCAAAATCCTTGAGACATGCGCGAGTAATCACCGTGTTCTGGCGCTCATTCCGAGCCGTTCCATCAGGGATATAGCGCGCATAGTTGGCTACGATACCGCCTACGCGCAGCACGCCATGAGGGCCGAGCCCACGCACGAGTTCCACGTAGCGCCGGTTTGCAGGACTCAGTAAATTCGGCGTGGCCACCGACGACATTTCGTAGCCGAGCCCTGTGAAATTCGCAGGAACCGTGACGGGCGAAGCGCCGGAAAGCTTTAGCGACAAAGCACCCTTGGTCTGCGCCAGTCCTTTGCAATCGCGTGCAACCGCCAAGGCCGCCGAAGTCTTCAGCATATTTACAATCGCAGTGCGACGGTTCAGCATCACCTTCTCCGCAGTCCTTGATGTTCTGCAGGGAGTGCCGCCTGCCTACGCGACAGACAGCATCCATTCCTCGAGTTGGATCGCGATGTCAATCCGCGGCTCGTCGCAACCACACCATGCGATCGAATCGCAGGAAATCTACATTACGGAATGTATGCTCCGGGTGTCTTGACCCGGCGATATGGAGCATACCAATTGTGTTCTGCCGGCCACTTGGTCTGCCACTTCGCGCCCTGCGGTCCGGTAGGCAGGCTATCCTGCGCGCGTATCGTCCACATCAGCAACTCCGCCGTGAGCGCAGCTTGCTGCGCCGCGACATCGGCATGCCCAAACAGATTATTCAATTCGCACGGGTCCGAGGCCAGGTGATACAGCTGCCCGTATCCCATCATGTCGTAAATCAACTTCCAATCGCCCATTCTCACCATCTTCTGCGATCCGGAAAGTGTCACCTTGTTCAATTCATCGAACCCTCCGGTTCTCGGGTTCGCCAGGCCTTCGGGCGTGGCGCGAATGCCATCGGCGACATAGTACGGCACATGATCAGAAGCTTCGTAGAAGAGACCACCCAGTCCCACTGTTGCATAGATGCTGCGGAATTCATCGGATGAGTAAGGCTCGCCGCGCAGCAGCGGCCACAGACTCCTGCCCTGCACCCCGCGGGGAATCGCGATATTCATTGCCTCGCAGAGTGTAGGCATGAGATCGACCATGGAGACAAATGCAGATTCGCCCACGCGGGTCGGAACGATGCCCGGCCCAGACCAGACCATCGGGATCCGTGAGAGGCATTCCGGCAGACCCACTCCTTTGCGGGCCAGACCGTAGTCCATTAGATAGTCGCCGTGATCGGCAACATAGATGATGATTGTGTTGCGCAACAAATCCTTTTCCTTCATGAACGCAAGCAGGCGCGCCAACTGGTCATCGAGCAGGCGCAGCATGCCCAGGTAGTTCGATTTGTAGCGTCGCCAGTTCTCTTCGGTAGGAAATCCAGATTCCTGATGGCCGTACTCCCATTGCGCACGATATCCAAGCTGCTTAAGAGCCACCGGTCCGGCGCAGCGATCGGGCACGCTTTCGGGTGGAAACATGTTCCAGTAAGGAGCAGGAACCTGCTCCGGATCATGTGGTTCGGAGAATCCAACCTGCAGCAAGAACGGCTGCCCCGGCGCCTGCGACATGAATTCGATGGCATCGGAGACGATGCGATAGGGGTACTGGACCTCGACAGGAAATGGGGACGGTTGCAGTGCAATGTTGGCATGAAGCGACTGTATCCATCGTTCGAACTCGGGGTACATCGGAGGAGCATCGGGAGGCATCCAGCCGTTGGCCAGTCCGTACTCGCGCCAAAAGTCCATGTCCGCCGGCCTGAGAAAGGTGTGATTTTTGCCGGCGAGCCCGGTGCGGTAGCCGTGCTCTCTGGTCACCTGGTAGAGATGCGTCGGATAGAAGGCGTCGTTGATCATGTCATTGGACCGCACATGAGTGGCCTCGGGCCAGCGGCCTGTGATCATGCTGGTTCGGCTCGGAACACAGAGCGGCGCCGTGCAATAGGCGCGGTCGAAAGAGACGCCGGTATCGGAAAGTTTGTCGAGCGTCGGGCTGGTATTCAGCGCGTAGCCCGAGCGTCTGGTCAATCCCGCGCGATGCTGGTCCGAGACGATCAGCAGAATATTCGGTCGCGGCGCCGCGTCATTTGCCTGCGCACCCAATGCAGTACTTTCCGCAAATTCCGGCCGCGGCATGAGCGATCCAACCCCGCCGATCGAAGCACTCTTCAGAAAATCGCGTCTCTCCATACAGAGAATCCTTTCAAGCCGGGGTCAGGCTTCAAACATAAGCGCACCGACTGCGATTTCATTGCGGATTCGCGATGCATTCAGTGCGGTGCAATTCATGCGGGAAGCCGAATCAGTCCCCGCTTGAGAGCTGTCGTCGCGGCTTCCGTTCTGTCGTTCGCGCCCAGTTTCACCAGGCAATTGGCCACGTGGTTTCGCGCCGTGTTCTCGCTAATGTACAGGAGTTTTGCGATCTCCTTGTTTGACATTCCCCTCGCGACCAGCGTCAGCACCTCCAGCTCACGTTGGCTCAGTTCCTCGCGACCGAACATCTCTAACAGTCGTTCCTGAATAAACTGCGGCACGTAGCGCCGGTTGTCGTAAACCACCTGGATTGCTTCCACAATCTCAGCCTGTGGCGCGCTCTTGAGAAGATAGCCCATGGCTCCCGCCTGCAACGCGCGAAAGATGTCTTCGTCTGCCTCATAATTCGTCAGTACCAGGACTCGCGTGTTGGGCTGAACACGGCGAAGCTCACTGATGGCGCGCGTGCCATCCATCTCGGGCATGCGAAGATCCATCAGCACAACGTCCGGCTGATTTTGTTCTACCTCCATAAAGGCCGCCTTGGCCGACTCCACTGCCCCGGTTACTGAAATCGTCGCCTCGCTCTCCAACAATGTTCGCAACCCCACACGGACTACCGGATGATCGTCCACGATAAGCACTTTGATGGTATTCGAGCTTTTTTGCATATCGAAATTCACCCTCCGCATATGTCCCTCCATTAAATAACAAATCGCAGCTTCGAGCGCTTCGGCCGACCCAATTGAGCAGACTTCCCTGAAAAGATCACTCTTCAATTCAACCGAAGCCCGCGGCCCCCTTCCGCGTTGAACCGGTCCGTGTAAAATCCGCCCCGTTGCACGTTTCTGACGTGAACGCCTTGGTCAAAGCGGCGCATTTCGGCTGAATCACCGTCCTCACGCGCGTAAGGAAACCTACGGAATCCGAACCGAAAGACCCGCATCGAAGAACCGTTTTTCGCCGTTGCCTGCGCAATGTACCGCGATTACGTTATCGGCATTCAAAACGACCGCCTTCCTGACCGCTTCGCTGATGGGCCGATGCTCGTATCGTCCTTCAAATGACCGGTTCGTTCCCCGCTGCGTAAATGTCTGGGTACCGTTGATGAAAATCTCCACGGACCCCTGGTGAAATTCGGTAATTACGAGATTCTCAATCTTCGAGTTAGTCAAGGAATCCGGGTGAAAGTGCCGGCGCAACCACAAATCCGGCGTCGTCCAGCGCGTCCCTACCTGCCCTCCGTCATCGCCAAATCCTCCAGCGCCTGTGGACCATTGCGCATCGTCGTAACTCACACTCGCCCACGCGTCGCCAGGCTTTGTCAGCGTATATTTCCAGTTCTGCCCCTCGTTTTGCGACGTTGGCACGACGTCCTTATACGTGGGAGCAGGGAAGCGGAACGTGTTCACGCGCTGCAACTGCTCCGCCGGGACCTTCGCAACCCGATCGTATGTCAGCAGGCCATTGACCTCCGTCATTACATCGGTCAATTGCGTGTACACGGCTGCGCTCAGGTTGTTTTGGTCGCGCAGCTTGTGCACCCAGTCAAGAAACTCCGCGTAGAGATAGAGGAGGTCCGGCGGCGTATCCACATCCACATATCCTCGTCCTTCCTGCGTCCATGAGTGGTCCGGTATGAGATAGCCGATGCCCCCGAACTCTCCACACACCATGGCCTGTTTCCCGTTAGATGGACGAACGGCAGGCTCTGGATAGCTATGAATATCGTTAAGATTGCCGAAGCCCATGATATCTCCTCCGCTGGCTTCGTTGACCAGCCGCGACGGGTCGAGACGGTTCACCAGACTTACTAACTCCCCGGTGTCGAACTGTCCTTGCCCTTCATTGAAGATCGTCCACAGCACAATTGAGGGCACATTTCTATGCGTCTCGACCATACGCTGTAGCTCGCCTCGAAACGCTTCTTTGTCGATGGGAGGAGGGACGACGCCGCGTCCCGGATAGGAGTTACATGATGGCATATCCTGCCATACGAGCAACCCAAGCGTGTCTGTCCAGTAATACCAGCGGGCCGGTTCGACTTTGATGTGCTTGCGAACCATATTGAATCCCAGCGCCTTCATCTGCAGAATGTCGTTTTTCATAGCTTCATCGGTCGGTGGCGTGTAGATTCCATCCGGCCAGAAGCCTTGATCGAGCGGCCCCAACTGGAAAACAAACTTGTTGTTCAGCAGGAGCTTCTTCTCTCCATTGACCTCACCGACGTGAAGTTTTCGCATTCCGAAGTAGCTGGTAACGGAGTCAACCAAACGTTTTCCGCGACGCAGTTCCACTTCCAGCGTGTAAAGAAACGGATCTTCCGGCGACCAGAGTCTTTGGTTCAGAACTGGTGCGGCAATCTCTTTGCCGGCAGCGGCCGATTGTCTGGTGACAACCTGGCCTCCGGCTCTGACAGTGATGTCAACGATATCGCCTTCCTGCGAATTCGCTATGTTGAAGGTCAGGTTGAGCAATGCACGATCGATATCCGGAACCATGGTGAGATCCTGGATAAACAAAGGATTCACGGGCTCCAGCCAAACCGTCTGCCAGATGCCGGTGGTTGGGGTATACATGATTCCGTGGGGCTTGGTGGTTTGTTTTCCGCGCGGCTGGCCGCCCATTTCCGTGGGATCGAAGACCCGAACCAGCAATTCATGGTCGCCTTCGCGCGTGAGAAATGACGTGATGTCGTAGGAGAACGGATCGTAGCCTCCGCGATGCACTCCCACTCTTTTCCCGTCGACGAAGACTTCCGATTCGTAGTCGACTGCGCCGAAGTGCAGCAGAATGCTTTTACCGCGCCACGATGCAGGGATCGTCAGCGAGCGTCTGTACCAGAGGCGATCATGGTGCTCCATAATGCCGGAGAGCGCCGATTCCACTGCGTAGGGCACAAGAATTGTGCTGCTCAGAGTCTTGCCAAACGGCGGCTCGTCGCCGGCCGCGGCGCCAGGTTCATACTCCCACAGGCCATTCAGATTCAACCATTCCTTGCGGACAAATTGCGGGCGTGGATACTCCGGATAAGGCGCCTGGGGATCAACAAGAGAAGACCAACGCGTGAGCAATGGGCCCGACTGCGATGACCATTTGCGGCCTGTGGCAGTATTCGCAGTACTGGAAGCGGAGAGCTGGCTGCGCATCGCACCTAACAAAAATGCGGGCTTGCTTAGAGCTGCGAAGAGCGCTGTCAATTGTCCCAGGAAGCTCCGCCGTGTCGGGATGAATTTAGATTCAGGCAAACGATCTTTCATGGAAGTAAGGCTCCTCGCGTGGTTATAAAAGAATGAAGACTTTCCTCCGCCCGGCGGTCTCCTGGACTGCCACCCTTGACCATGCGGTGCGTTCTTGTTGGTTAGCAGTGCTTGACGGGTTAAATGCGATCCTTCAAGAGATATGGCGGAGTCGGCATTCCACCCTCGCGCTCGTTGCCGCGTGGCGTTTGCGGCATCGGCCATGGTTGCGCTCCGACGCGATGTGCCCAGGCCGCGTAATCGGCGATCATTTTCCTCACTCGATCCGGATACTGATCTGCAAGATTCCGCATCTCCGTGCGATCGCGCTCCATGTCATATAGTTCCCAGGAATCCGGGAATCTCGACACCAACTTCCACTTTCCCTCTCGGACGGCGCAGTTGCCTTCGTGCTCCCAGAACAGGGAGCGCTCCGCAATGCCACGCCCTTGAAGCACAGGCAGCAGACTTTTGCCTTCGAGCGGAGGCGGCGCCGTTCCCGCTTTGCTTGTGGTCGGATAAGGCACTCCCGCGGCTTCAAGGCATGTAGGCATGACGTCGATCTCGTGACCGATGGCGTGAGTTATGCCCTTGCTTTTCAGCCCGCGTGGCCAGTGAACAATGAAGGGAGTCGAGATTCCGCCCTCGTGAGCATAGTGCTTATACAGGCGAAACGGCGTATTGCTCGCATTTCCCCACGGAATTCCGTAACTGGCAAACGTCGTCGCCGACCCGGGCATGATCGACGGATCATTTCCCGGAGTTACAGGCAACCCATACCGTGTTTCATAGGGCATGAATGGGGGACGCTTGTCGCCGGCGGCCAAGCGCCCCATCTCCTCAAAGTTTCCGCCGTTATCTGACATGAAGCAGATCATTGTGTTGTCCAGGATGCCCAACTGCCGCAGCTTCTTGACGATCTTGCCGATGTTTTGATCCAGGCAGTCAATCTGGGCAGCGTACACTTCCATGCGCCGTTGTTCCCACTCATGAAATGAAGCGAAATCCCATTGCGGCACGCGCGGGTCGCGCGGGGTGATTCCCCACTCAGACCGCACTAATCCCATCGCAAGCTGCTTGGCGTGCCGCGATGCTCGCTCCGCATCCCACCCTTTCGCATATCTGCCTTTGTATTTCGCAATCGTTTCTTCCGGCGCCATCAGCGGCCAATGCCCGGCTGTGAACGCCGCGTACAGGAAGAACGGCCTCCCCTTTTGCGCAGCATCTTGAATAAACTGCGCGGAATGATCGCCGATGGCGTTCGTGAAGTAGTAGTCTTTGTCTTCTTTAGCGACCTCAATCGGATCGTTGTCGCTGGTGAGAGACGCGGGATCGAAGTAACTTGCTGCGCCATCGATGATGCCGTAATAGCGATCGAATCCACGCTGAAGAGGATAGTTATGGTTGCCTTCAGTTACCGGGGTCAAATGCCACTTTCCGGCCATCAATGTGTTGTAACCGCCCGCTTTCAGCGCTTCAGCGATTGTGACGCAGCTTTGGCTCAGGTCTCCGGCATACGCGGGATATGGATATCTTCCATAATCGGCAACCATCATACCCATACCGGCCTGGTGAGAGTACAGTCCGGTCAGCAGCGCGGCGCGGGAAGGGCAGCATCGCGGGCTGTTGTAAAAACTGCTGAACCGCACTCCACCGCGTGCGAGCTCGTCAAGATTAGGAGTCTCGATTTCCGATCCATAACATCCGAGATCGGAGAAACCCATGTCGTCAGCCAGAATGAACACGATATTGGGTCTATCGTGTGTGGAATTCGCTTCAGATTCGCCTAAAGCCATTCCTCGATTAAGAGGCAGCACTGCGCTTGCACTTGCACACGCAGCGGACTGCATGAACTCCCTACGCGTTTTCATATGTGTCTCCAATCGCCCCCATCGGGTGAACTAACAAAGTGGCCACGGCCCACCTCGCGGCCGCAGCGCAGTTGCTTGCAAATCTACCAGCCCGCATGTCTCTCAGGCAGCGGATCAGTGGTTTCGATCATTCGGGCAACAAGGGTCTCTACCATCATCTCTCGGGCGTCCTTATAGTGCGGATCGTTCCATAGATTCGTGACTTCGCCGGGATCATTCTGAAGATCGTAGAGTTCGCCGGATATGGGCTTGCCGTAGAAGGTCAACTTCCACTTGTCCGTGCGCACAGCGGTAAGCAGAGGTGGGTTCTGATTCACCGGACTGTTGTCGAGGTACTCCATGTAAACCGAATCGCGGTGCGTCGTCGATTGTCCTGTCAGCAACGGCATGAGAGATCGGCCTTGCACTCCGGACGGGATGGGAATGCCGGCGGCTTCGAGTAATGTGGGAGCGAGATCGACCATTTCCACGAGCGAGCCGATTTTGCGTCCACCCTGGAAGTGCCCGGGCCAGCGTACGATGAGCGGAACGCGCGTCAGGCAGTCGTAGAAATACGGACCCTTCAAGTAGATGCCGTGGTCGCCGAGCATTTCGCCATGATCGCTCATGAAAATCACAATCGTGTTGTCGGCCTGATTGGTTTCATCCAGCGTCTGTAACATGTGTCCCATCTCTGTGTCGGCTTGCTCGATCATGGCGTAGTAGGCGGCGGTGATGCGGCGATGCTCCTCGGGGCTTGTCCTGGTGAACGAGAGGTTGGTCCCGCCGTATGCGCCCTTGTGATCGATTTTCTGAAAGATAGACTTGTTGTCCAACTCGCCCTCTTTGTAAGCCGGATCCGGCATGTTCGCGGGATCGTAGTGACTGAGATATTCTTCGGTGGGGAAAAAGGGATGATGCGGCTGAAAGATGTTCACCGACACGAGCCAGGGAGAAAAACCGCGCTGCTGCCGCATAAACCGGTTCGCCACATCGGCGCACCATGCCGTCTGCGTGTATTTGGGATCGATGGGCATGCCCCAAACCGGCTGAGACGGGAACTTAGGCAGCTTTACGCCCTGCTGATCGAGCCACACATACCACTGATTATGGAGCGGCCACGAATCGGTAATATCGTGACTCCACTCGAATACTTCATAACCATCGTCAATACGGTCCTCGATGCGGCCGCCCTCGCAGGGAGACAGATGCAGCTTCCCGACAAGGCCGCATGTGTAGTCATTGTCCGCGAGAACCCTGGTAACCAGCCGTTCGGTCGGGCGAATCCGCTGGCCATTGACGCGCAACGAATTCACATGTGGATAGCGGCCGGTGAGGAAGCTCCCGCGCGAAGGCGAGCAAATCGGCGTTTGCACAAAAGCGTTAGTAAACGTAACGGAGTCCGCCATGAAGCGTTGCAGGTTCGGTGTCTTGATGAGCGAGTTACTTAATCCCTGAAGGGTGTCAAAGCGTTGCTGGTCTGTGCACACCCAAAGGATGTTAGGCATGGGGCTGCCGGAGGTGGAGAGAGGAGACCGTGGAACGCTCTCGCGTGCCGGCTGGTTCTGTTGTTGCTGTGCGCCAGCCGTGCCGCTTCCAAGGGCTGCGGCGCTTAGCACCGCGTTCTTGATCAGTTCGCGACGGTTCATTGGATCCCCCTTTTTAGAGCAAGTCGAGCACTGCTTTTGAAGCATCGCCGGGCGAGGACAAACGTATTTGCACCGCCCCTCTCGCTGCCGGCGAGTCAGGGCACATGAAGGCGGCACATGGTCTTGCTACTCCTTTCCGAAGCCCAGTGAGCCCGGCGCAGTATAGATGTGATGCGCTTTAGCGCGGCGTGTGTTCAAGGGAAGGCTCTCGATTTCCTCGATCGACATGGATCCAAAGGTATCTTGAAGCTTTTGCAGAGATTCGATCTCTGCGATGGTTAGCCAGGGAAGCCACGAGTGCGCGCCGCCCGGCGAGTTCAGGTATTGAAGATTCGAGAGATTGACGGCTTCCCCGACGAGTCCCGAATGCGCGAAGCCGAAATTCTGGGTAGGCACTGCGGTGAGTTGAGTCGAGAGTTTCGTGTTGCTGGCAAAATACCGTGCGATTTGCAGGAAATGCGAATCCGGATCGACCCGAAGCAAATGAAGACGATAAAAGTCATATGCCGCAAAACCGAGGTACACATCGGTAGCCGAGTGTCCGGTAGCAATCAGACTCTGCCCCTGCATTCCTGCATAGGCGTATTGCGGAGAAGCATCGCGAATCGCGAAGTTCCAGGCATACATCCAGGTTTCAGTAAAGGCTGCTGCATCGGCGGCCGCATCGAGCCATCGGGAGGAGCCGGTTGCATCGTATAGCGCCAGGAATGCGTGCAGCGCCTGAACCCCCGCTTCTTTGTCGAGGGTATCCGGGTTGTCAGCTGTTCCGCCTACATACAGGCCCGGCGCGAAAATATTTGTGTAAGCAAACTCGCCGGCCGCCTTCGCGCTGTTCAAAAAGCGCGTATCGCCCGTGGCGAAGTACAGACCCACCAGGAAACGAACGGGATGAGTGGTATTGAATTTGCTTTCTCCAAAACCGGTCCGACTGCAGCCCTGCCTCTGACGAAATATGGTCCCGTCTGGATTGAATGCCCGATTAACTGAACCGTCCGAATTCTGATGCCGCACGAGCCAGTTTCCATAAGCGATGACGAAGCGCTCCCAGTTGGGGTGCGGCTCTCCATGCTCCCGCATGAACATGGCTGCATCCAGTGCGCCCTCCATCCCGTCCGACATGATCCGCAGGAAGCTGGGGTGGTGACAATCGTCATCGCGAAAGGTCGCTGGAGTGACGTTGTACCACGTAAGTGGAAGGCCGGACTTCGTGGAAGCGCGATCGGCCCAGAAGTCCATGGTAGCGATTCCTTTTTTTAAGATCTCCTCATTGTGGTTCAGATATCCGAACCGAATCATCTGAAAAGCGGCGGGGATTTGGTCACCGACGAAACCCATCTGGTAGCTGATCTTGTCGGGCGGAACGGTCCCGTCCGGGATCAATACCAGGAACGGCCACCCCCAGGCTCCATTGCGCGGCGCAGAGTAAATGTTCAGGAGCGAGATCCCGTCCTGGTACACCGTCTGAATGGGCACTTTCTGGATGGGCGGATTGAATAACCTGTAGTAATGCCGCCAGGTCTGCGTGTAAGCAGCGCGAAAATCGGCTTTCTTGGTCGATGAAGTCCTGAACTGGTTTAGTGTGATCTCAATCGTGTAAGAGTGCGAGAATCCCTTTTGCACCGGATGACTTCTGCGCACCCACTTGTTTGGGCTCCGAATATATGTTTTCTCGCCCTCGCAGGCAGGATAGACAAGCGCTATGGCAACTTGTGGAACTTTATGTGCGCCCAGAGATGCGTATTGCACCGAAGGATCGACCAGCCAGTCAGCGCTGGTTTCGTCGGCGCCGCTGGAACTGTTCGGATGCAAGTGTGCAATCGAGAGTGCCGTGCCGGTTGCATCGTCCTGCATCATGATCATCGGCAGTCCGGAGCGCGTTTCGCGGTAGTAGAAGTAATTGTCGTTGTAGTCACTCGCAATGGCTCCCGGAACAACATGGGAATTCTTGTCGTACCAAATGCCGGGGGCAAAAAAGTAATACTGGTCCAGCGGGCCTGGATTTGAAAAGCCGATGGCGAAGCGCGAATTGAATCCCTGGTCGGCTGCATTCGCTTCCGAAACGCGAACCGTGCGCGTGAGCACAAAGGATCCGCGCGTCGAAGACGCGCGATATACATCGGCCACCCGGAAACGGCTGCCACTGCCGGTAACTACATCGGTTTGGGCCAGAACCGAACCGTCCCTTTCCCGGGTCACTTGCGCATACGGTTCGGAATAGACGGGCTCCTCAGCGTTTTGGTCGGCTTCGGCTCTCTTGATGAGGATTTCAGCCGGTCGATCAACTGAAACCGCCGCGGCGGAACCCGCCAAAGGAACAATTCTTAACGCAAACCGCCCGTCGTGAAGTTTCGGAAATGACAGCCGATAATTCCCCGAGGTCAGATCCTGGCCTTCGGCGCGCAAAGGCAGCAGGCCCGCGACCTGGATCAGGACGGTCCAGCTGTATATCACGAATAACCCTAACCTTCGCATATCTCTCAACCTTGCGGGCCAGAGCGGGACGATGGATAACTTAGTCCCGGGGCGCTTTTCTTTGATGTCGCAAGCCATCCGGCTTCAAGAGTGCTTCGCCTCCATGGCACTCTCGCAGATGAGCGCCGGCCTGTGCCAACTCTCCGTTCCGCCACAACAGAGCTGCCATGTAGCGCATACATTACGGCGGGATCAGTCCAGTGGCCCAACATGGCCGAACGCCATTTCTGTGATATCTGCGCACGCAGCTGTTATAGCTGGTCAGTGTTAGAACGACAATCTCAGCGTGAACTGTATCTGACGAGGCGTGTTGAAGGAGGAAAGGTTATTCTGCACGCCACCGGTACCAGGGTTATTCCATCCCTGAACGTTCAGCACGTTGAAAGCATCCACATTGAGGCGCAGATTCATCCTTTCGTTGATGGGAAATACCTTGTAAACCGAGAGGTCCGCGGTATAGTTAAACGGGCCGGGGATCCAGGTCTTTCCCAGGTAATTGGAGGCGGTTGTTCCCCCGGCCTCGTTGGAGGAATCTGCTGGTCCTCCAATGTAAGGGACTGTCACCGTAGTCTTGTTGGCCAACGTTACGGCCACGTCGTTGTTTCCGTAGTTGGTTGTCCCCGGTGTGTTGTCGACCGGGGTCTGCACGGGCACGTAGCTAGACGGAAGACCCGTAACGCAATTGGTAGTGCAGGTGCCCAGTGGCGCGGGAAGAACCGTCGGAGCAAGGTAGCCGTTGTACCACATGAATGAGTGCTCGCATACGCCGCTGCGGCAATCGAGAATGGGATACTGCTTTTTGTAAAGTTGAACTGGATTCGTCGCGCCCCAGTTACTGGCAGAAGTTGGCTGGAAGGCCTGCGAGAATACGCTGCCATCGCCTGCGATCTGGAAGCCGCCGACCAATTCATCCCAGAATCGGTTGGCATTGCCCAAGAACCGCTTGCCGCGCCCGACGGGCAGATCGAAGATCCCATTGAATGTTACGTGGTGAATTGGAGTGTCGCCGGCGTCGAGCCCATATCCCTGGTACTTATCCATCGCATGATAATCAGCCCAGACCGGCAGGTTGGAGGGCCGGGGTGGAGGAAGACTGCCGGCATAGACCGTCCCATAAGGCGAGGTCATTGTCCCCACCGAACCCAGAATACCCGGATAGTCAGCGTCAGGATCAATGGTTGGTGGAACTGAACCCAGATTGTCCCCGCCTGCACGGAGGTCGCGGGAAAACACATAGGAGATCTGGTAGGCAACACCGTGATGGAAGATCCGCTGGTAAGTAATCTGCGCCAAGTTATCGTTGGACCAGCCCGTCCTCGTCTCCACTTCATTGCCACCCCAGGTCGTCTGGTCGTACGGCCCCAGCGCGGTAGAGGAATAGGTGTTTTGTTGAGGCGTACCAATTACAGAGTATCCGCCTGTGGGTGGAGTGGTGCCGGTGGCTATCTCCCATGCATAAGTAGAAAGAGCGTTGTTGTAAACATGCTGGAAGGCAAGATTCGTCGCGTGGGTCCAGATCCAGCTGACTCTAAGCGCCGAGTTTCCTTTAAGTTGCTGCTCGACCGTGAAATTGACTTCAGTAATGAATTGCGGTGGACTATCTGGCGAAACGGACTCGTCTGCAATGCCAGGCAGAATGCCATTGGTGGAGCTGGTGTTAATTACGTTGGCGGTGTTGACGCCCATTACTCCGAACTCCGCGGAGTCGTTATATCGCAGCAGTTCATTCGGCAGTCCATCGACTGCCTGGTTGGCGGTGGCATAACTCTGCGAAAAGGGCACGGTGAATGGATTCTGGCCGCCGGTAACATATTCGACGTAGTCCTCGAGGGGCATGGGATTGGCAAATCGTCCGTAAGCTGCGCGAACCACCGTGCCATATTTGCCGTCAAAGGGCTGATAAGCGATGCCAATCCGCGGCAGGAAGTTGAGATTATAGTTCCTCATGAGGGTATTGGCCGGCAACCCGGCTTGCGCGGCGGTCTCGAATTTAACGCCGATATTCTCATCGTTGGTAATGATCGCCTGGGTTGTCCATCCTTCGGAAATGAGGGTTGAAATCGGCGCGCTCAGCACCTCGGCATCGTTGGCAAGGTCAAAGCCGGTCATCTTACCGTCTTTGGTCCAAATCGCAGGATGAGCCTCATAGCGGAGGCCGAGGTTCAGAGTAATGTTTTTGCTTATGTGGTAGTTATCCTGGTAGTAGGCATCCACTTCGTTGTCGTGATAGTGATTCCAGCCGCCATGCAACCAGACCTGATACGAAGCTGCGTTGCCGAGGAAAAAGCTGGCATCGGCGTAGCCGGTGCTTGTATATGCGGTGTAATTTGCGCCCGATGAGGGGTTATAGAGTGCGGTGGGGTTGGCGCCGAAATTGAAGGTGTCCGCAGATTGCTGCGGATACTGTGCCATGCGCTGATGCCGATAGCGCCCGCCGAATAGCATCTGGTGATGTCCCATTGTCTTGGTCAGATTCTCATCGATACTGGATATGATCTGATTTTCTTTCGCCGTATTGGTTTGGCTGCTGCCAAGCTGGAAGATCATCCCGTTGATTAATGGGAAGCCCTCTTCTCCGAAGTTATTCGGCAAGTTGAGCTTTGACTCGTAATCCGTGGTCGGAGTAAGGGCCGAGGCGCCCGGCAGTTTCTTCTCACTGAACCACTGTTGGCTGGCAATGGTTTCGGAAAAGAAAGTGGGAGAAAAGACGTGCGTAAAGGAGACGGTGCTGTAGTAACCGTCGGTGGGATTGTTCAAAAACCCGGCCTGTGACACTGCAGCGCCAGCCGGGATATTGATACCGTTCGAGTTGTAGGCAAGGTTTTGTGGTCCGCTGGATATATTGGTGCCCTGCTGATTCTGGGAGTAATGCAGATAGGCGCGGTTCTTTTCGTTGAACTCATGATCCAGGCGGATGGTGATCTGAGGCTCCAGATTCAACTCCGGAGTCTCCGCGGTGTAATTGCTTGTCACGAGGGGATCAGCCGTTGTGGTCGGCGGAGGTAACAGTTGGTAATACAGCTTGGCCACGGGAGAGATTTCGCTGCTGGGGATGCTGTTCACATTCGAGCCGGTCTCGTTGTACTCCTGGGTGAAGGACTGACGGCAATAGAGGTTGTTGGTCGTCGCAGTGCTGCTGGGAACCGGGCACGCTGGATTGTGGGTGGTTGTGGCAGGATCGTAGAGCGTCTGGAGGACACCACTGCTATTCACCAACCCGCTGAAGTTGCCCTGGCCGAAGGTTTGAGTGGGCCAAGTGGTTAAAGTGGAAACCTCCTGAGCCAGGGAGAAGCGCTCGTAGGCGAAAAACCAGAAAGACTTGTCTTTCCCGTGATAGATATGGGGCAAAATAATTGGGCCCCCCGCAGAAAAGCCAAATTCATTGCGTACCAGATGGGGAGCGGAATAGCTGGAGGGATTCTGCCTGGATTTGGCAATACCAATGGCGTTATTGCGTGCCGTCTCAAAGGCGGTGCCGTGCATTGCGTTGGTTCCAGACTTGGTAGTGATGATGGCCGTGGCGGGCGTTGCATACTCCGCGCCGGCGTTCAATGCTTCCATCCTGACTTCCTGGACGGAATCCGGATCGATAAGCTGGCTGCCGCCGCTGCCGTAATAAAGTCCTCCACGCAGATTGTCCTGCGTGGATACGCCGTCGACGGTGTAAATAACAGCCGATGGCATCAAGCCATCAATGTCCTTCCCGCCGTTTTCCAACCCAGGCGTAGTTGTCGAAAGAAGGTTCGTGAGGAAGCGCCCGTTCATAGGCAACTGGTTGATTCTTGCGTTTTCGAGTGTCGACGAAATGGCGCCGTTGTCGGTGGTGGTGAGCTGAACGGTATCCCCCGCTACGACGACCTGCTGCGTGACCGCGCCGGCGGTGAGAATGGGATTGATGACCGCATTTTGCGCCACCAGAAGCTCAATCGAGGTGGTGTAGGTCTCCATGCCGGGCGCGGTGACGGTGACGGAATAGGTGCTCGTGAACAACTCCGGCACCTGATAGAAGCCGACTCCGTTGGATTTTGTATCGGTCTTAACGCCAGTGGCGACGTTAACCACGTGGATCGACGCCGCAGGAATCACTGCGCCCGTAGCATCGGTGACTGTGCCCTGGATCGAGCCGGCGCCGCTCTGCGCATGGCTCATACCCTTACCTGCTATCACAAGCAACAAACCGATCAATGCACTGGCTACTAGCATCCTGGATTTCATTTTCGACCCTCCATCTGAGTTGAACCTGTACCCGCTCTTCACTACGCTTGCCTGGCGGGCGCAAGTCTGTTTTGACGCGCACCGGTGGTCCGGCACCTCTTTTGAGAGCTCTGTCCTCTTGCTTGCCGCGTCCGCTTTTGAAAACGCTTTCATGCTCCCGTCCACATCTGGAGACTTTCATCTCTTCGAAGCCGGTTGAATCCACTTTCGCTCCGGCTTGGCGTGATCTTTTGCCATACGACCGCCAAAGACGAACTCACCCCTGCTGGCGAGAGATCCATTGAACTGCGCAGAACCCGCGTGCTATGAACCGGGAGAATCCTAGCAATGGAAGAGAACCAGAGACAATAGGGCAGAAGGACTGATTTCCGATAGTTCAAATGAACCATTCCTTCCCCAAGACCCGAGCATTTGCCGCCGCACCAGAAACAAAATCCTCTACCGAAGGCGCGGATCGCCGTTATGATGCTCTCGGCGACTAAAGAGCAGAATCTCCTTAGCTCGACGAGAAACTGCAAACGGCGGAATAGGAGCGACCGATCCGTGCGAAATGTAAATGCCATTCCAAGATCGTTCGTCGTAGCCGGAGTTGCCACACTGGTTCTGGCGCTTGTCGCATGGCTCTGGATTCACCCGCGTCGCCTCGACAACATTCCCCAGGTTTACACCGGTCAATTGCAAACCGGCGATTTGAATGAGTGGAAACCGCTCGGAGGAAATTGGAAGATCTCAAATGGCATTATCGAAAACCTTTCCCCCGAGCGCGGTTCCAAGCTCATGACGGGTTCAACTGCCTGGAAGAATTACACCGTTACAAGCGACGTTCAATTCGTCGGCAACAATGCTGATATGGGCATCCTGATCCGAACCAGCGCCGAGTCGGAGGGAACCGACACTTACGATGGTTACTACGTCGGAATTCGCACGCTCGATGGAGCAATGGTCATCGGCCGAGCCGATTATCGCTGGAGCGAAGCCCCGCCTGTTCCTGTTCCCGGGGGGGTGCATCCCTCGGTCTGGTACCGGCTGCGTGTGGTCGCATACGACTGCGACATCGCCGCTTCTGCTCAGAACCTCACCACATTGCAAATGGCATGGGCGGTGCTGGAAGACCCCTCTTGCTTTGAATCTGGCCGCACAGGATATCGCTCAATGAACGCCGGCGGTATGTGGCGTGGCTTCAGCGTGACGAGCGCCGGCTGGAGGGACTACGTGGACATTCGGCAGCACTCTGGCCCCATGGAGCACTTGCACATTGATCCCGGCCCACCTTGGTGGACTCCGCTGCACGTGAGTGTGCTGTTCGCGGTCACGTTGACTCTGGCATTGGCGACTCAGCTTTTCTTCTTCCGCATGCAGCAGTGGAAGGTCTACACGATCGCTCGAGAACGTGAGCGGTTGGCTCATGACATTCACGACACTATGGCGCAAAGCTTCGCAGGAGTCGGTTATCAGATCCAGGGAATCCGCAGCCGGGTCGTCTCTGAACAGCATCTCAACTCCCGTTACATTGCTGACCAGTTAGGCGTGGCCTACCAGCTGGTGCGAAGCTGTCATGAAGATGCCAGCAGGACGATCGCAATGCTCAGTTCGATTTCGCCGATCCCGCAGAACCTCGTTGGAGTTCTGGCTGATGCGGCACGCAAGATTACCGGGGGCCGCGTGGAAATTCGCGCGGAGCAAGCCGGCAATCCGCCGGAGCCGAGCCTGCGCGTGGCAAATGCGCTGCTGCAAATCGGACGAGAGGCCATCGCAAATGCTGTCAGCCACGGCGATCCCTCCGAACTGAAGATTCGCTTCAGCTACGAGCGCGGCCATTTCGTGCTGATGGTTGAGGATAATGGCAAAGGTTTCGAATTCACGCCCGAATCCGCGGGCTTCGGCATTCTAGGAATGCAAAAGAGGGCGCTCGATGTCGATGGCTTGCTGCGCGTATTCAGCACTCCAGGCAAGGGAACCCAGGTAGAAGTCAGCATTAGGTTCGAGCAGGAAAAACTGATCAAGCGGTTCATCGCCAACATGAAGGAGATGTTCCACGCTTCTGCAACGGATTCAAGCGTCCGTTAGATGTTCCACGCGGATTTTTCATTCTCTTCCAAGTCCAGGAATAGGAGCTACATTTTGGCTTTCTCCGAGTTCGACGTGGCGCGACGCCGATTCCTGAGCCGATTGGGCGGAGCCGGTCTGGCATCGTTTCTTCCCTTCGGCCGCTTCTTTCCCAGCGCGCACACTGCGGCGCGCGTGCATGAACCTCCGCAGCAGGGAGTGGCGACCGGTTGCCGCCCAGAGCCACAGCGTGGCATATTCGAGTTTCTTCCCCTCGGATCGATCCGGCCTCGCGGATGGTTAATGAATCAACTTCGCATCCAGGCAGTCGGACTGAGCGGCCATCTGGATGAAACCTGGGCGGATGTGGGTCCGAACAGCGGCTGGCTGGGAGGAAGCGGCGAATCGTGGGAGCGCGGCCCATATTATCTCGATGGCCTGGTGCTCCTCGCCTTTCTATTGAATGACGCGCGTTTGCAGGCCAAAGCGCAACGCTTTGTGGATTGGACGCTGAGCAACCAAGCTGCGAACGGCATGATCGGGCCTAAATCCAATGACGATTGGTGGCCGCGCATTGTGATGCTGAAAGCGCTGGCGCAGTACCAGGAACTGACCGGCGATGCACGCGTGATTCCGGTGATGGATCGGTATTTCCGGCATCAACTGGCCGAGCTGCCCACGCGCCCTCTGCGCGACTGGGGACGATTCCGGTGGCAGGACGAATTGTTGTGTGTGCTTTGGCTCTACCGGCGCATCGGCGACGCGTACCTGCTGAACCTGGCGCAGCTTTTGCATCAACAAGGGTACGACTGGATCGCGCAGACAGCGAATTTCACCTACACTGTGCGCATGACCGCGGAATATCTGAAGCTGAGTCAGAGTGGAGGGCTGAAGGATCTCGCGTTGGCTACGCATGGCGTGAACAACGCGCAAGCGGTGAAGGCCGGGGCCGTGTGGTCGCTGGTGCACGGCGACGATGCGGCCGCGCAGGCGTCGCTGAAAATGATTGCGGAGCTGGAACGATATCACGGCCTGCCCAACGGCATGTTTTCGTGCGATGAGCATTTCGCCGGCCGCAATCCTTCGCAGGGCTCCGAGTTGTGCGCGGTGGTTGAATATATGTTTTCGCTCGAACATTGCCTGGCGATTCTAGGCGACCCCTCACTGGGCGATCGTCTGGAGCGGTTGGCATTCAATGCACTGCCCGGCACATTCACCGATGACATGTGGGCGCACCAGTACAACCAGGAACCGAACCAGGTGGAATGCAGTTTGCACCACGCGCCGTGGACCACGGATGGGCCGGAATCGAACCTGTTCGGACTGGAGCCGAATTACGGCTGCTGCACGGCAAATTTCAGCCAGGGTTGGCCGAAGTTTGCCGCCTCCTTATTTATGCTGAGCGGCGGCGGTTCTACGGACTGTGCGCCGGGCCTTGTAGCAACAGCCTATGCGCCGTGCGAAGTGCGCGCATCGCTCAGCGGGACGGAGGTCCAGGTGATCGAGGAGACGGAATACCCCTTCCGCGGCCTGGTGCAGCTCACCATCCATCCGGATGCGCCGCTGAAATTTCCCTTGCAATTGCGCATTCCGGCGTGGGCCGCGGGTGCGAGCATTCGCGTGAATGGAGAGGCGATGCCCGCGCCGAAGGCCGGCTCTTTTGCAAGCGTCGAGCGCGTATGGAAGCGCGGCGACCGCGTGGCGATCGACTTTCCGATGCAGCCGCGCATCTCGCGCTGGTACAACGATTCCATTGCAGTCGAACGGGGACCGCTGGTGTTCTCCTACGGAATCAGCGAGAGTTGGGTGAAGCTGCGCGATCGCGGCATGACCGCGGACTGGCAGGTGTTTCCGGCAAGCTCGTGGAATTATGCTCTGCGCGTGGATGCGGACGGACTGAGCGACAGCATTCAAACGTCTGAGGCTGAGGTAGGCGAAGTTCCGTTTGCACGGCGCCAAGCACCGGTGACGTTGAACGTGAAGGTCCGGAAAATCGAGAGCTGGCGCGCCGTGGATGGCGCAGCCGATCCGCCTCCGCAAAGCCCGGCTGCGAGCGGCGCGAGAGAGGAAACAATTATGCTGATTCCCTATGCCGCCGCCAAACTGCGCATCACTGCATTTCCAGAGTGCAAGAGCTGATTTCGATTCTGATTGTGATTTCCGAACGTGGATAGAAAGATTGTGAAAATGCAAATGACCTTCAAGAATGCAGCTTCCGGCTGGCGCTCACGCCTGCTGGCCGTCGCAGCCGTTTTTGCCCCTGCTCTTGCTATCGCACAGCAGCGGCCTCCCGCGGTTCCGCTCATCGCGCACAATCCTTATTTCAGCGTGTGGTCGATGGCCGATCATCTTACCGATGAAGACACCAAACACTGGACCGGCGCAGCGCAGCCGATCGCGGGCCTGGCGCGTATAGACGGGCAGACGTACCGATTCATGGGCGCAAACCCGCGCTCCGCTCCGGCGATGCCGCAGACTGCGCTTGAAGTCACGCCCACGCGCACCATCTACAGGTTCCAGGCCGCGCAGGTGACTCTGACTGTTACATTCTTCACGCCGGCCTTTCCCAAAGATCTCGATCTGCTTTCGCGGCCGGTCACTTACCTCACGCTCGCGGTGACCGGCGAGGGCGCACATGACGTTACGCTCCTGGTCGACGTGGATCCGCTGATCGCCGTGAATACGCGCGATGAGGAAGTGACGTGGGGGCGAAGCCGCATTCCCGGGCTTATCGTGCTCAACACGGGCTCACGCGAGCAACGCGATCTGAACCGCCCGGGCGACGATCTGCGCATCGACTGGGGTTATTTCCATGTCGCCGTTCCCGACTCCGCAGACGCGCAAGTTGCCGTGTCCTCCGATGCATTGCGCAGTTTTGCCGCCGCGGGAACGTTGCCGGCGAGCGACGATCTCGACATGCCACGGATGCCGCGCGATCATGCCGCACATCTCGCCGCTGTGTTCGCCCTGGGCAAGGTTTCCGCAACTCCTGTCGTGCGGCACGTGTTGCTGGCCTACACCGAGGAGTACGCGATTGAGTATCTGGGCCGCAAACTGCGCCCTTACTGGCAGCGCAATAACACCACCGTGCAGCAGATGCTGACTGACGCGGAATCGCAATACGCGACTCTCGTGGCGCGCGGGGAGAGCTTCGATCGCGAACTTACTGCCGATCTGACGAAGGCCGCCGGCCCGGCGTACGCACAGCTTGCGATCCTTGCCTATCGCCAGACGCTCGCGGCGCACGGCTTCGCGGCCGATGTGGACGGCACGCCCATGCTGTTTCCCAAGGAGAACTTCTCCAACGGTTGCATCTCCACCGTCGACGTGATTTATCCTTCCGCGCCGTTTTTCCTCTTCTTCAATCCCGCACTGGTTCAGGCCATGCTCAAGCCCGTGCTCGAGTACGCCGCACTGCCGCGGTGGAAGTGGCCGTTTGCGCCGCACGACCTTGGAACCTATCCGCTGGCCGATGGACAGGTTTATGGCGGAGGAGAAACTACAGAGGAGAACCAGATGCCCGTCGAGGAGAGCGGAAATCTCCTCATCCTTGCCGACGCCATGAGCCAGGAGCAGGGCAACTGGGATTTTGTGCGCGCGTACTGGGCGCAGTTCACCCAGTGGGCCGAGTATCTGCGCGACAAAGGCCTCGATCCCGCGAATCAGCTGTCGACGGACGATTTCGCGGGACATCTCGCGCACAACTCGAATCTTTCCATCAAGGCCATCGAGGCGCTCGCTGCCTATGCGCAGATGGCACAGGCTCTCGGAAAATCCGATGTCGCCGAGGAGTACTCGCGTCTTGCCGCGGAGATGGCAGCCAAGTGGCAGTCGATGGCGATCGACGGCGACCATTACAAACTAGCCTTCGACAAGCCTGGCACATGGAGCCAGAAATACAACCTGGTGTGGGACCAGATCCTCGGGTTGCATCTTTTCCCGGCGCAGGTTCGCCAGACCGAGGTCGCCTTCTATATCGAGCACCTCAATATATATGGATTGCCACTCGACAACCGCCGCGACTACACGAAGCTGGATTGGGAAATTTGGACGGCAACGTTGGCCGATGCGCCGCAACCCGGCAAAACCGACGCGTTTGCCGCGCTGATGGCTCCCATCGGGCGCTGGATCAATGAAGGCCCCACGCGCGTTCCACTTACCGACTGGTACGACACGAAGACCGGAAAGCAGATGGGCTTTCAAGCGCGCTCCGTGGTCGGCGGGGTCTACGTCAAGGCGCTGTCTGATCGCGCTTTAGCGGCCAAGTGGCGCAACGGCAGCGCGCCATAGCCGCAAGCAGTAAACGGCATTGCGCTTGCTTCAGCCCGAGAAAATGATTCAGTCCGGCATGGCGAAGAGTTGCATGTCGCCTTCCGTTCGGGGCAAGTCGTTGAAGCGCGCGATGCGAAACTCCGCCCAATATCCAGCCCAGCGCGGATCCGCCTGGAGGGCCACGCCGAGGGACTGGATCAACTCCATGCGAACCTTTGCATGTTGCGGGCTGGCGATCAGATTCACAGCATCTTCACTGTCGAGATCGAAGAGCTCGTCGACCTGCGAGGTGCAGTTGTAGGAATAAAGATAGCGGCGTCCATCGGCGGCGCGGCGCTGGATGCCGCAATCGAAGTTGACGCCTACGTGCCAGCCGCCGAAAAACAGAATGGTTCGTTCTTCCGAGCCCAGGCCGGATTGGAGCGCGGGCAGAAGCGAGATGCCGTCGAATTTGGCCTCAGGCTTGATACCGGCAAACTCGAGAATCGTTTGCGAGAGATCGAGGAGCGAAGCGGCCGACTCCACAGTCGCGTGCTGCCGGAGCATGTTGGCGGGCTGCTTGAAGATCATGGGCACGCGGGCGATATCGGGATAAAGGTAGACGCCTTTATCGACCGTGGCGCGGCGGCCGTTCATCTCGCCGTGATCGGAGATGAAGGCGATAAGCATATTGTCGTAAAGCCCCAGCTCCTTGAGCCGCTTGAGCACCATGCCGATGACGCGGTCGACAAGCTCCATTTGCAGGACGTAGGCGATGCGGTAATTGATGAGCTGTTCGGGGTCGTAGATTCCCCAGTAGCGGCGATAGATGTCGACGATCTCCGGTTCGTCGGGCGCGCGCTTGAAATCGCGTTGCTGAGCGGCGCGCCAGGAATCCGGGACGCTCATGATCTGACGCAGTTCGCGCTCCCGGTCTTCAAATCCGGCGGGAATGGAAAACGGCTGGTGAGGATCGAAGAAGTCGAGCTGCAGATACATGGGATGGCGCTTTATCGAGCCGTTGCCGGCCAGATTCTCCACAGCCTCAATCGCCTTCTTGCCCAGGTAGCAGCTATACTGCGCTTCGAACGGATACGGTTTGCCGTCTTCCTGCACAATCCAGCCGCCGGCTGAGTTGCCGGGCGTGGTGCGATCCTGCATGCGGAAGACAATCTCCCGCGAATATTTCTGGGGTTTCACGCCGAGATCGCGCTGGTATGCAAGGAAGCCGTCATCATCGAAGACCGGAGGCGACCAACGATCCCAGGGCTGATCGTTGTCGCCGAAGGCATCGAGAAAGTTCTTCGCGCCCACGTGGCATTTGCCCACCTGGCGGGTTACATATCCGGCGGCTTTCAGGTATTCCGGAAAAATGATGTCGTCGGGGCGGAGCTCGGTTTCCAGTCCCTCGGGGGCACGCTCGCTGTTGCCCTGCACGTAGCTGTACCGCCCGGTCAAATAAGAGGCGCGCGACGGCGAGCAGAGCGGCACGGTGCAGAAAGCGTTGGAGAAAAAGGTGCCGTCCTCGATCAACGAGCGAATGGCGGGAATTTGCACGTGCCTGGAGAGGGACCGCGCGGGATGGTAGAGATCGGGTCCGACCATGTCTGCGCTGATCAGCAGGATGTGCGGCTGATTGCCATCGCCACCATTCAGAAAGGGTCCGCCGCCGGTTCGCTCCTGAGCAAAGCGGAGTTTTGCGGGTTGCTTTGCGGCAGGCGATTGGCTGGCGAGTATTTTCTTGCTGAGAAGGGCGCCTGCAGTGAGACCAAAGAATGATCGCCTGTCCATAATAGAAATCCTTGCACAAATGGCGCTGGAAGCGTCGAGAAAACCATACAGCACATCTATGTGGTATGTAAAGGATTACAGTTATCGCTTCTTACTAGCCGCAAGAGGGTTTATGAACGCCTGATCGGTGGGGGCAATAAGGCCGCTCATCACCGTTGTTGACGAAAGCGCGGCCAAATGCGCGGGGCCGGAGCAGAATGCGTCAAAACTGCCTGACCGCAGTGCTGAATGGAAGCCACTGCCTGCGCAAGCATTGCACTCGATCAGCCAACTGTATTAACAATGAGATGGCCACAACCGCAGCTTATGGATATCGTCCAGGTCGCCAAACGCGCCAATGTCTCAACAGCTACCGTTTCCCGGGTTTTGAACGGGTTTCCGGGAGTGCGCGAGAAGACCGTGCTGCGCGTGCGGCGGGCGATTGCGGAGATGAACTACGTTCCCAATCCCAATGCCCGCAGCCTGCGGGCTGGTCGTACGCGGCTCTTCGGACTGATCGTTTCCGATGTCAATAATCCTTTCTTCCCTGAACTGATCGACGCCTTCGAAGGTTTGGCCGCAGCCGAAGGCATTGAAGTGATTTTCACGCACACCAACTACGATCCGAAACGGCTGCACAGCTGCATCCGCCGCATGATCGAGCGCAGCGTCGATGCCATTGCGGTGATGACCTCGGAAGTGGAGGAAGAATCTCTGCAGCAGGCGGTGCGAGCCGGCATCCCCGTGGTTTTGATGAACCAGGGCAAGCTGGCGGACAAGTATCCCAACGTTCCGGTGGACTATTCGGCGGGCTTTCGCGAGGCGCTGGAGCATCTGCTATCGCTTGGGCATCGCGATATCGGCTTCATCGCCGGCCCGCAGTCCCTGAACTCGGCACGCGGCCGGAAAGATGCGTTCACCGCGGCGTTGAAAAGCCACGGCATCGACGTCCGTAACGAGTGGATCGCCGTTGGAGATATGCGCGTGGAAGGCGGGCGCAAAGCCATGGACGCGTTGCTCGCGCACCGCCCCCGGCCCACGGCGGTGGTGGCGTCAAACGATCTGATGGCTGTAGGAGCGCTGCAGGCCGCACATGCCAGTCGCATTCACGTTCCGCGGGATTTATCGCTCATCGGCTTCGACGACTTGCCCATCGCCGGCATGATGCATCCTCCGCTGAGCACCATCCGGCACCCGCGGCGCGAAGTGGCCGCAAGGGCCTTCGATGCGCTGTGGAAGACGGTGCGGGGCGAGAGAGTCGCGGAGGATTCTCCGCTGCAACCGCGCCTGGTAATCCGCAATTCCACGGCTCCGCCGGCTGGATCGAAGCGGCGCTGAGCCCCAAGGAAAAACCGCGAACCACCCCGACAACGGTGATGCGCAATCTACGGCACATGAACGAGTTACGGGACCGGGTATCCCAGCGCGAGCACAGCTTGGAGGAGCCAGGCCAAAAAACTCCTTGACAAGTGATTCCGGGCGGACGTAATCTTCCGCACGATGTAAACCATTACATTGTGATGCCGTGTTGTGCCTTACCCTCGGGATCTCGACGCGGCACCCAGAGAAAATGGTTGCCATCTTTGCAAGCGTTTTCATGGGGTAACGGAAGCAGCAGAGCGCGCCGCCCGGCATCTCCGAAATGGCGTTGCAGTCGGCGCACAGGCGAAGGCGCGATGCAACAGGAGAGTCGTTCTTCGGACCCGGACGACGGGACGGAAAACGTTAATTTCTCGTCGCGCTTTGCCCGCTGTCTCCGCTGCACACCACAGAGTGTTGTTTGATTTGATTGGAGGATCCGAATGAATTCGAAGTTGCGTGTATTTGCCGTTCTCGCCAGTCTGCTGTTCGTGGCCACGACGATACCAGTGGCGAGAGCACAAAGCGTCGACTCCTCTGTCCAGGGAGCCGTACTGGACTCTTCGGGCGCCGCCGTTGCCGGTGCCGACGTGCATCTCAGCAACGTCCAGACGGGATTTGTACTGGACACAAAAACTGACGGCCAGGGCAATTACGTGTTTCCGGCGGTCGCGCCCGGCGTTTATTCACTGAAGGCAGCCCACGCGGGGTTCGGCACCTATAACCTCAACCAATTCCGAGTCGTCGTAGGCCAGCGTGCAACGGCGAATGCTACGCTCTCCGTTGCCGCCGAAGCGCAAACGGTGACGGTGCAGGCAAATGGAATGGCGAACCTGCTGGAAACCACATCGAACGATCTGGGCAACGTGATTGGACCGCAAAGCGTGCAACAGTTGCCCCTAAACGGCCGTAACTTCCTGCAGCTCGGATTGCTTTCCGGCGCTACACAGAACAATGCGGGATCGAGCAATGCATCGATCGCACAGACCGGCCATCCCGGCATGTCGATCAACATCAGCGGCAACGAGCCGGACTTCACCATGTACATGGTGGACGGCATCCAGACCATCGGAACGCGCGCCGGCAATACCTCGCTGAACCTCTCTATGGATGCCATCGATCAGTTTGAGGTGCACTACGGCTTTTTCATGCCCGACATGGGCACCAACACCGGCATTGTCGACGTAGTCACCAAGGGCGGCACCAACAAGATCCACGGCGACGCCTACGAGTACGTGCGCAACAACGAAATGGAAGCGCGCAATTACTTCAGCACCACGGCGCCGGGACCCTACCATCAGAATCAATTTGGCGCCACCATCGGCGGGCCCATCCTGCACAACAGGATGTTCTACTTCGGCAACTACGAAGGCTACCGCCAGATCCAGTCCGCATTCAGCTCGGCTTTTACTCCCACGCAAGCGGAATTCGGCGGAGACTTTTCCGCGCTTTCGACACCGATCTACGACCCCACGACCTACAACCCCGCGACCGGGCAGCGCACACAGTTCCCCGGCAACAAGATCCCGAACATTAACAAGACCACAGCGGGATTGCTGGCGTTTTATCTGCCGGGCTCGAGCACCACCGGAAGCACGAATGTAAGCGGCAACCCGGCCACAACATTGAACTCCGATCAGTTCACCACGCGCGTAGATTACAGCCTGAACGAAAAACACCAGTTCTTTGGACAGGGCACTTGGCTGAACGCCCCGGAAGTGACTGCAGGACTCTTCCCACAGCAAGGCACGGCCTATCCGCTGGACACGGAGTTCGTCGCGCTGGGCTGGACCTGGACGCTGAGCCCGTCAAAGGTGAACACCCTGCGCCTGGGAGTGGTGCGCGACTCGGTTTACGACCAGGGCCGCTCGGTGCCCGGAATCCAGACGCAACTGGGAATCACGGGCACCGGCGATATTAATGGCGTTCCGGGAATCAATATCGCTGGGTACACGGGTTTCGGCACCGCGACCGGCCTTCTCGGCGACATTGACAACGTGTACCAGATTCATGAAGGCTTCAACTGGCTGCATGGCAATCACCAGATAAAAATCGGCGGCGATTTGCTGTATACGCGCAGCGTGCAATCCAGCGCCAATGCCAACGCCCGCGGCGTCTTCACATTCAACGACGTCTTCACCGCCCAGACCTCGCTCAACACCACCACCGGCAAAGTTTCGCAGGTGGCGGGAACCGGCAATGCTTTCGCGGACTTCCTGCTGGGCGACCTGACCACAGCGCAATCGATCGCCATGCCCAGGACTCACTTTCGCTGGACGACGGTCGAGCCGTACATCCAGGACACCTGGAAGCTATCGAAAACACTCAACGTCAACATGGCGCTCGCCTGGTTCCTCAATACTCCTCCCAATCCACCGGATCAAACCAACAGAGATCTGATTCACGGATTCAACTTCACCACCGGACAGGAGACGTTCGCCGCGCTCGGCACAGCGAATCCTGCGGTGTTTTCGGCGACGCGGGATAACTTTGCTCCGCGCATCGGAATCACGTGGCAACCAAAGTTCGCCAGGAACAGCGTGCTGCGCGCCGGTTGGGGCATGTACTATTCGACGCAGATGGACATCACCTGCCAATACTCTGTGGTTTCTGAGTACATCTCGGTCAACAATTCCGCCAGCAATTCCACATCAAGCCCCAATCCAACTTACGTCATGGGCGTGAATGCCATGCCGCCGGTGACCGTGGGGCAGATTACTTCAGCTCAGGTCCCGACCATTACGGGCGCCATGCAATATCTGGCGGCGAATCAACACTCGTCGGGCATCAGCCAATGGAATCTCGATATTCAGCACACCTTCGGCAATCAATACCTGCTCGACGTGGCTTACATCGGCAACGAAGCGCATCATCTGCAGAAGAACTGGGATCCGTGGGATGGATCGGCTCCGGGCGTGCAAACTTACAACTTGAATCAGCCGTCAAATCCGTTCTATCCCACTTACTCCTACATGCAGGAAGTGGATAACATCGGCAACGGCCTTTACAACGGAATGGTGGTGAAGTTTCAAAAGCAATTCAGCAAAGGCCTGAGCCTCGTCGCCAACTACACGTGGCAGAAGGGTCTCTCGGACGCGACCGAAGGCAGCAATGGCACCTTGAATCAGGATAAGAGCTGCTTCCGTTGCGATTGGGGACCGACGACTTCGAACGTGCCGCAATCCATCGTGATCAGCGCAGTGGCAGACGTACCCGTGGGCCGCGGTCGCTACGTCGGCCGTGACATGAACCGCGCTCTCGATGCGGTCGTCGGAGGCTGGAACGTGGATGCCATCGTCACCATGCAGAAGGGCAATCCATTCTGGGTGTCCGCGCCGAACAATACCAACTGGTCGCCGGCCAATATCAAGGCCGACCGGTATTGCAACGGCAGGAATCAACTTTCAAACAAGAACCTGCGCAACAACGGAATGTACTGGCTCTACACCGGCGTCGACACCGCGCTCACGCCGGCCTCAACATGCTTTGTGAATCCGGCCACGGATCCGCACAACACCAGCGGTTCAACCTGGTACTTCGGCAACAGCGGATTCGATATCCTCACCGGCCCCGGCATCAACAACTGGGATTCCGGTGTGCACAAGAACTTCAACATTCACGACGTAACTACTTTCACCATTCGCGGTGAGTTCTTCAACACGTGGAATCATGCGCAGTTCGCCAACCCGAGCAGCAGCGTGGTTGCCAGCAACTTCGGTGAGGTGACGTCAACGAACTCGGCCAACGGTCGAATTATCCAAATCGGCGCCAATCTGACGTTTTAAGTGAATCGAAATCAAGCCGCCGCAGCCATTATGCCGCCGCAGCCATTATGTATGATGGCTGCGGTGTTTTGTCATGCCGCCATGTCTCGGGTTGCCGGGCGCAGTGTATTCCGCTCCGAAGGGAATGCGCAGCCAAAAGGAGTGTTCACAGTGCGAACTTCGAAGAAACAATTGCTATCGCTCGCCGTGCTTTGCGGCATGGGCATGATCACATTGCGCGGAGCTTTTGCGCAAATCACAGAGGCGCGCCCCAACCCGGCGACAGTAACGGTGCATGTCGGCGTCGAAGGTTCGGAGCGCGTTCCGGACTCGATCTTTGGCAGTTTTCTCGAGCCTATAGGCAATTCCATCGACAACGGCGTCGTGGCAGAAATCCTGGTGAACGGGAGCCTGGAATCGGGATTGTGGAATCATACCAATCTCGAGAACATGTTCCGCGATGAGCCCGATCTGATCGACTCGACGAACCAGACCGGGATTCCGCTGCCCTGGCGGCCGCTCGACCCGGCAGCCGGCAACCGGTTTGAATTGCACGTGGGCGCCGCCGCCAATAGCTGGCAGTCGCTCGAGATCATCGGCACGCCGCATCAGCAGGCGGGGATTGCACAAAAGGTCTATCTTCCCGTGCAGCGTGTGTTGGGCTATCGCGTTTCGCTTTATGTGAAGCATGTGAGCGGCCCCTCGGGATTGACGGTGCTGTTTCGCGATCTGGAAACAGGAATGACTCTTGCAGAGTCGCATGTGGATGCACCCGCCGCGGAGTGGACGAAGTTGACGACCACGCTGCGGCTGAGTGCAGGGTCGGTGCGGCGTTTGCAGGCCGTCGATTTCGGTGTTGCCGTCGACGGCATCGGACGCGCCGACATCGACGAGATCTCGCTCATGCCGGAAGATGCCGTGGGTATCTTCGATCCCGACGAAGTAGCCATGGCGAAGGCCATGCATGTGACCGAACTGCGCCTCGGCGGCAACTTCAGCAGCTATTACCACTGGAAAGACGGCATCGGCCCCGCAGACAAACGCGTGACCATGGAGAATATCGCGTGGGGCATTCCGGAATATAACAAGCTGGGCACCGACGAATTTCTTCAGTTCTGCAATCTCATCGGCGCAATTCCGCAGTTTGACTTGAACATGGGCAGCGGAACGCCGGAGGAAGCGGCCGATTGGGTCCGGTATATCCGGGAGCACGCCAAGGGCCGCGCGATCTACGAACTGGGCAACGAACTCTACGGCAGATGGCAAGTGGGATCGAAGACGCTGGATGAAATCGCGCCCAGCACTCTCGCGTTCAGCAAGGCGGTGCGCGCGGTCGATCCCGATGCGGTGATCATCGCCACGGGGCTGGGACCGATGTCTGACGGGAAATGGAACGCGGCGCAATTGAGCAATCCCGCGGGGACCTTCGACGATCTCTCGTTGCACTTCATTCTGGGAACCAACCATCCCGCGCTGGCCACAGCTACGCCGGAGTTTACGGCAGCCGCGGCGTACGCGTTGCCATACGCTGTCGGTCCGTACTTCGACAAAGTCGAGGCGCAGGTGGACGAACATCCGGAGTTCGAAGGCAAAGTGCATCTTGCGGTCACGGAGTGGCTCTTCAACAGCAAGGGATTCGGCGAGCGAAACTTCACCGACGAAAGCCCGAGCTGGTTGAACGAGGGCGGCGCCGTGATGGCCGCGGGCTTTCTGAATACGGTCTTGCGGCACACCGCGGAGATCAAGATCACCGACATGACCGGCATCATGGAGTTTGCCGGCATCTGGAAGCGGCGCGAGCAGGTGTTCGCCGTGCCGGCCTACTACGTTTTCAAAATGTACACGGCGGTGAAGGGCGACACGATATTGCCGGTGAACACTGACTCAGGAAGTTACAACGTCAAGGGCGGCGTGCGGCCTCTCGATGACGTCGCGGACATCCCATATATTGATGTCGTGGCGACGCGCAGCGCCGACGGAAGCAAAGTGACTCTGCTTTGCGTGAATCGCAGCCTGAACCAGGACGTGCCGGTCAACTTCGATCTGGGCAATCGCCATGCCATCGCGGCGGCAGAGGTGGAGCAGATCAGCGCGACGAACCGTTACGAGCAGAACGACGAAGTGGAACCGGTGCAAATTGTTCCCATTCCGGGCTCGATTGCAAAGCCGGGCGCGGGTCCGCTCGTCATCACATTGCCTCACGAAAGCGTGACGGTGATTCGCGTCCCCGTCGAGTAGTCTGCAACTAGCATTTCCGACCATGTCCAGCACGACCGAATCCGGCTTGCCGCGCAGAATGTGTGATCTTGAAGTTGCGGCACCGCCGTGGCGACGAACCCTCGCCGCCGCTGTCTGTTCTCTCGGCGGAATGGTGTTTGGATACGATCTGGGCGCGCTCTCCGGCGCGACCCAGGGCCTAACGCGCGCCTACAATCTTTCTCCCGCGCTCTTCGGCCTCACGGATTCAGCATCTTTGTGGGGAGCGATGTGCGCCTCGCCCCTTGCGGGACGGCTCACAGACCGGTTGGGACTAACTCCAAGATGGCAGAATGGCAAGGGCTATCTGTGTCCTGCTCGGCGAACGCATCCGGTACTTTCGCAAGAAGAAGGGCTGGAGACAGATTGACCTGGCCGAGCACTCAGGCGTCCACGCAGTGCACATCAGCGACCTGGAGCGTGGTGCCCGGGAGGCCGGCATCCGAACAGTGGCGGAGATTGCTCGGGCTTTGGAAGTGAAGCTTTCCGAGCTACTTCGAGGAGTGGATTAGATCCCAAGCCTGGGACTTGGCGGTTCGAGCACTCAATTCAAATGGCAAGAGCCAATTGAAATGCAATCAATTGATTTCCTTGAATCGCGCGCCAATTGCCGCCAGTATTTCCGTGCAACCTCACGAATTGGGCAGCACGACAAGTGGGAGAATCGAGAACCGGTGGGGCTTTCAATCTTTGTGTCTGAATTTGAAGGCCTTCATCAACGCACTCGGCCTGGGTATTCGGCTTTTATCGAGGTCGAACCGTGAAGGGTTAGGGCTCTCATTGTTCATTTCTGTTCCAACCGAATGCTGACCGGCGGCATTGAGTCACGCGATCAATAACGCCCCTCGTGAACCCAGATAAAACCTGATCTCTCGGGCACCCGGTCTGCCAATTGTGTGCCTAACTGCGGGCTGTAGACCATGGACGGCATAGAAGACTTCCCAGAGTCAATGATAGGACAGGTGAGTAGACCTTAGGGCGTTTACCGTTCCTTATCCGAAGAGCGGTGAACGATTCGCATGGATCGTGTTGTGCTGAGTCACTTAAGCCATCGAATCTCGGGGCAGCGCCGACGGCAGTCTTGCGCAAGAATCATTGGAACGGATGGGAGCGTGCTCGCTGCCGTATTTTGCCCAATGCCAGCAGGATGCCTTGGAGCAGTGCTTCCGGCCGGGGCGGACAACCAGGAATGTAAACGTCAACGGGAATGACTGCATCCACTCCGCCCATCGAGGCGTAGTTGGCGCCGAAGATGCCTCCGCTGATGCCGCAGGCGCCGACGGCCACTACGACCTTCGGATCCGGCGTGGCGGCCCAGGTCTTGCGCAGCGCCGATTCCATGTTGCGAGTGACCGGACCGGTGACCAGAAGCATGTCGGCATGACGCGGCGAGGCCACGAAGTGAATGCCGAAGCGCTCTATATCGTGTACCGGGTTGTTCAATGCAACGATCTCCTGCTCACACCCGTTACACGAGCCTGCGTCCACCTGACGGATCGCAAGCGACCGTCCCAGTAAGTTCTGAATTGCCGCTGCAATCCGTTTACCGGGCTCTTCGAGGACTGGGCCTTTCGCGACCAACTGCAGCCCAGCGTGGGTACCATCGGGATGGAGTGTGTATTCGGCGGCAAGCACGAGGTCGCGACGATCAGTGGCCGCAAGCTCAAATTTCCGAGTCATGCGCACGGCTCCGTCGGAGGAGGCTGCCTCACATTCGCCGCAAAAGATGCAGCGGCCGTAATCCACCGTGACCTGCCGCACGCCGCCTGAGTCGTGGAGGGCGATGGCTCCGGTGGGGCACGCCTGGGCCGCGGGGCGCGCATCGCGCCAAATTTCAAGATCAAACTCCGGGCATCCCCGAAACTGCTCGGCAAGACGCGGCGATATTCTCGGATAATCGGCTGTTGCGGAGCCAATGCTGAACGTTTTTTGGAGGATTTTGAACATCGTGTTACCGATCCGTTCCCGAGTAGGACAAATTGAAACTCTTGTTGATCACCGGAAAATCCGCAATAATATTGCCTTCGACAGCTTCCACAATGGCCGGCCAGTTGTTGATGGATGGATCCTTCACCTTACAGCGTTCGATGCGATTGCCCTCGCCGGTCCGGACCCAGTGAACGATCTCGCCGCGCCAGCCTTCGACGGCGCTCATCGCGCAGCGCCCCGGCGGGATGGGCTGAGTCAGAGCACGGTGCGGACCTTCAGGAAGAAGTGCAACCGCCGCGCGAATCATTTGGATCGACTCGCCGACTTCATCGATGCGAACCTGCATGCGGTGGCGCACATCTCCCGCCTGATAGATGGGAACCTTGAAGGGCAGTTGGCTATACGCCTCGTATGGATGATCGCGCCGGATATCGCGATCGACGCCGGATGCGCGCCCCGCCACACCGACAATTCCCAGGGTTAACGCCTTCTCCGGACGCAGAATTCCGGTGTGCTCCAGCCGGTCGCGGGTGGAATCGGAGGACTGAATAATCGCCACCAGATCGCGGAACTCGCGCTCCACGACTTTAAGTGTTTTCTCGATGGCTTCAACCTGATCCGGCTGCCAGTCTCTGCGCACACCGCCGATGGCGATCATTCCGCGCAGGACGCGGCTTCCGGTGAGAGTCTCGTTCAAGCCCAGCACAAGTTCTCGCACACGCCCGGCATGGGCGTTGGCAATCACGAATCCGACATCGTTGGCGATGGCTCCGACATCGGCGACGTGATTTGCAATTCGTTCGAGTTCGAGCAGGATGGTGCGCAGAAATTGTGCACGCGCCGGGACTTCGATCTCCGCTGCCTTCTCGACGGCCTGACAGAACGCTACGCCGTGGGAAAAGGCTGAGTCGCCCGAGATGCTCTCGGCCAGAAAGACCGCGCGGTGAATGGGGAGACTCTCGAAGAGCTTCTCGGTTCCCTTGTGGGTGTAAAACATGCGGAGTTGCAGGTAGAGGATCGGCTCACCGGCGACGGCGAAGTTGAAATGGCCGGGCTCGATGATGCCGGCATGAACCGGGCCGACTGGAATCTGAAAGACTCCCTCTCCGTAGGTTGGCCGGTAGACGTGCCGTTCCCCTTCAAACGGGGGCAGAACGGTGTCGAGCGAAAAACTCTTGCGCAGCGGATGCACATCGGGCCAGTTATCGTGGAGCGCGACGCGACGCGGATTCGGATGCCCGACGGCTTCAAGGCCGAACCAATCCTGAATCTCGCGCTCCTGCCAATTGATAGCGGGCAGTTCCGCTGCCAGCGAAGGAAAGGAGGGAAATCTCTCGGGAATAGGAGCCTTCAGAATCACCCAGCTTGAATCGCCGGGCCGGTCGAATACGTAGTAGTTATAGAAGACGCCTTCAGCATTCACCCGATCTTCGGCGAAGACGGTTACGATTCTCGCCTGGTACACGGTGAGGAGGTGGCGGACTATCGCCGCGACGTCGGGGCCGTTCAACAGAACTACAACCTGATCGGAGACTGTTTCTTCCACGGAGCGGACCAGATCCGGGAAACGAACGTGAAGTTCATCAAAGAAGGTCGTCATTGTCCGTTCACCACTCTCGCGGCTCCGCGGATCAGTTCGAGCAGTGGAGCCGGCACCCAGAATCCGATGATCACAAGCACTGCAGCCAATGCAAGCAATGAACCATTTCGCCACGGACGGCGCGGCGCTACCGGCGTGTCGCCGCGTGGGCCGAGGATCATTCCGCCAACGTGCAGCAGCGCACCCGCGAAGACGCCGGTTCCGAAAAGGACGAAGAGGACGCCGGTAAGATGATGCCCGCCATCGAAGGCCGCACGCACAATCAAGAACTCGCTCTGAAAGAGGCTGAAAGGCGGCATGCCGATGATTGCCAGCATGGCCATGAGAAAGACGACGCCAGTCAGTGGCATGACCCGGATTACGCTGCCCTTGATCTCAGAGAAAAGGTCGGTCTTAAAGTGCTGCCGCACGTTTCCCGCGCAGAGAAAGAGCAGCGATTTCGCGATGGTGTGGAAGGTCATGTGCAGCATCAGACCCAAGCTGCCGAGCACCCCTCCGAGCCCCAACGCCGTGACCATGATGCCGGCGTGATCGATGGTGTGATAAGCCAGCAGGCGGCGATAGTTCTTCTGTACCAGGATGAATGGAACGGAGATGCCCATCGAGAGCAAGCCGAAGAGCAGCAGCAGGCGGCCAGGATACTCCGTGCCAAGAGACCGGCTGGTAAGGATGTAGAAACGGATGAGGCCGTAGAGGGCGCAGTTCAGCATCGCCGTAGAAAGAATTGCGGCGGAAGGAACCGGGGCCTCGCTGTAGGCATCCGGCTTCCACGTATGCATAGGCGCAAGGCCCGCCTTGGTTCCATAGCCCATGAGAATAAGAACGAAGGCCAGCCGCATCGAAGTCTTATCGAGTAACCCGGCGTGTTGCGCCAGCACAGACCAGTTCAACCCGGCGAGCGCATCGGCGCCGGCCAGCCGGTGGCCCGCATAGTAAGTCACCAGGGTGCCGAACAGCGCCATCGACAAGCCCACGCCGCCGATGATGGCGTACTTCCATGCGGCCTCAAGGGAAGTGACCTTGCCATAGAAGGTGACCAGGAAGACCGAGACCAGCGTCATGGCTTCGATCGCCGCCCACATCACTCCCAGATTGTTGGCCACCGCCATGAACATCATGGAAAACACGAACAACGGCGTGAGCGTCGAGTACATGCGAAGCTGTGCGAGCTGTTCCTTGTCTTCGTCGCCGAGTTCTCCGCTCTGCTGGTCGTCGCGCAAGTAACCGATCGAGTACGTTGCGCAAACCAGGGCCACCAATGCGGTGAGAAGAATCACCAGCGCGCTGAGCGCATCGGCATAGAAGAAGCCGTTTGCCAGCGAGACTGTACCGCGGGCAAGCACCTGCGCGGCCAGCGCAATGGCGACGAGAAAGACCATGCCGAAGCCAACCAGGTTGGCAGCTTCCATTTCTTCGCGCCGGCGCGCGAAGAAAGACGCGGCGGCGGTGGCAACGGGGATCAGCAATAGAGCGAGCAGCAGCACTTTATCCTCGCAACCTCCGCAACCGGCTCACATCCATCGATTCGAAGGTTTCGCGGATGCGATAGACAAGAATGCCCAGCACCATTGCCGCCACCAGCACATCGAATAAAATTCCCAGTTCCACAATCAACGGCATTCCATAGGTGAGCGAGATGGCCGCGAGAAAGAGGCCGTTCTCCAACGACAGCAGCGCCAGCACCTGCGTCAGCGCTTTGCGGCGATTGATCATGGTGAAGAAGCCGATGAGGAAGAGAGAGATGGCTACGGCAAGCTCATTGTGGCCCAGGCCCTGCTCGTCCGGCTTATAAAATGACTCCGCCACGACATAGCCCAGCAGCGTCAGGCCGCCGGAGATCACGACGGAGAGCGGCACGTTGATGATGGGCTTGATCTCTTCGCGGATATCCATACGCACCACGAGGCGCTCAAAGAGGATGGGCACCAGAATCGCCTTCACAACGAGAGTGAGCGCGGCGGCGATGTAGATATGCGGCGCGTGGTTGAACCAGGCGATGGTTACGGCAATCATGGCGAGAAGAAACGATTGGATGGCGAAGATGCGGATGTGGGTGACGATCCAGCGCTGGGCCACCACGGCGATCTGCAGGACCAGCACCAGCGCTGCCATCAGAGTGATGATGCGTTCGCCGAATTGCATATCCAGAAACGGTCTCATAATGATCAGAAGAGAAACGTGGAAACGAGGGCCAGCGAACCTAAAGTGAAAGCTACGGCGAGCAACTCCGGTACACGGAAGAGCCGCATCTTGGCGTTTACGGTTTCGAGCAGAACAATGGCACAACTTAA
>JBEKGH010000004.1:0-105321 GCA_050012895.1 Occallatibacter sp. | reverse complement strand
CCGGGAACCACGGTGATGACGTGGAAGAGATTGAGGGCGCGGCGCTCGAAGTTCTGGCTGGTGATGTATTCGAGAGCCTGCCAGCGGGTCCAGAGATTGACGCGGTTGCCGACCTTGGCGTTGCCGGCGATGGCGCCGATGGCGCGATCTTCAAAGTGGGGCATGAGCTTGGAGATGGCGTCGGGAGCGATGACGGTGTCGGCATCGATGCCGATGTAGACCTCCTCGGAGATGCGGTCGAGCGCGTAGTTGAGGGCGGCGGCCTTGCCTTCATTGTGCTTGGTGAGCACCTGTAGCCGGCCGGCGGCGATCTGCTGTGCGTAGGCGCCGGCCGCGACCTCAGCAGTGCGGTCGCGGGAGCCGTCGTCGATGACAATGACGCGGAGATTTTTGTAGTCGGAATTGAGCACGGAGCGGATGGTGCGCACGATGACGGATTCTTCGTTATAGGCGGGGATGAGAACGGCCACGCGAGGGCAAAAGCCGGGCGAGGCCTGGCTGTGGGGACGGCGCAAGCGGTCGATGATGGCGAAGATGCCGACGATAATGAGGCGCGCGCTCATGAGCACATCGCCAAAGAAGAAAACCATAAAAATAAAATTGCTGATGATATCGACCGCGGAAAAGGCGATGGAGTCGGGAAGGGTGCGCAGGCGCTGCCAGAAGGTGAGCGCCGGCATAACCTGGGCGGTGGTTTTGCCCATGAGCGCAGAGACGGGAACGATGGTGTAGCCGTGGGCGCGTAGCGCATCGATGAGCGCACCCAGTGCGGCCACAGTGGCGGAGCGGTCGCCGCCGCCATCGTGCATCAGGATGATGGAGCCCTGGAACTGCGGCTTGGTCTGCATGGTTTTCAACTGGGCGAGGACGGAGTCGATGATCTCCTGCGGCTTTTTTCTGGGGTTTTCGTTCCAGTCGTCGGTATCGATTTTGCTGCCGATGATGGTGAGGCCTTCCTGCTGGATGCGCCAGGCGGGCTCGGCCTCAAGGTCGGTATCGGGCTCTTCGTCGATGTCGTAGGGCGGCCGGAAGTAGAGCGGCTGAATGCCCAGCTTGCTCTCGAAGAGGCGCTCGGTGAGTTTTACCTCAAGGTCGAGCTGGCGTGCGGAGATCTCGCTGATGTCGGGATGCGTCCAGGTGTGGTTGCCGATCTCGTTGCCTTCGCGAACGATGCGCCGCATGACGCCGATGTTGTCAGCAGCCTCAGAGCCGATGAGCATGAAAGTGGCGGTGGCGTGATGCTGCTTGAGTACGTCGAGAATTTTGGGCGTCCACTTGGGATCGGGGCCGTCGTCGAAGGAGAGCGCAAGCTCATGGGGATGGTAGCCGTATTGCTGGTCGACCCAGGGGTGCGGATACACGTCCATGTGTTCGTCGACAACGAGCTTTTTGCGCGGGTCGGGCTCGTCGGTATCCACTTCCACGGTGCGCTTGCCGGGCTCGGGCTGGCCGGTGATGCGCAGAATGTCGCCTATACCTTCGGTGTCGACGTCGTGGCCCGGCGGGATGTTGTCGTTGAGCGCCTGCAGCGAAGACGTATCGCTGGGATGATCCCAGATATTCCAGAGCGAACCGTCTTCTCCGCCCAGCCGCCAGAGGGCAAAGGTCTGCAGGCCGAGCTGGCGCGCGGCCCGCATTTCGTCGAGAAGCGAAACTGCGTCGAGGAACCAGACCACGTGGCGCTGGTTGGCGTCCTCATCGATGTATTCATAGTGAGGATTGAGGGCATCGTAGTCGAGATCGAGATCGGCGTCGGCGTCGTAGGCGCGCTCCCAGGCATCGGAGACGGAGAGAATATCGGTATTGAGAACCTTGGGCTTGGGATGATTCCTGTCCTTGGGGTCGGGAATGGAGATCGCCCAATCGTAGCCGTAGCTGCCCATGCCGCAGATGAGTTTTTCCTTGGGTACCACTTTGAGCACCCGGACCAGATTGGCGATGAACCAGGGCTGGCTCGAGATGGGTCCGGGATCGCTGGTGGTCTGGTGCTCGTCGTAGTTCATGAGAATGATGCCGTCGGAATTGGCGGCGATGCTCTTGAGATCGCTGTCGCTGGTGGCCACGGCGGCGTTGACATAGAGCCGCAGATTGCGGGCGCGCATGTCCTGATAGAGCGCCTGGATGAAGCCCAGGTAGGCGGCATCGTCTTCGTCGGGGATGCTTTCAATATCGAGAGAGAGGCCACGATAGACCGGATACGTGGTGAGAAAGCGCATGATCTGCCGGCGAAACGCCGCGCTCTTAGCGGGATCCTGGAGCACATCGCCAACGCCTGTGTCCCAGTCCTGGGTGTGGGGATTGAAATTGTTGAGGGCGGGGAAGATTTCGGTGTCGGTGCGAGCCAACTGAATGACCTTTTTTACTTTGTTCAGGTCGTCGGGATCGTGGATGGTGTTGCCCTGAATCACCGGATACTCGCGCAGATTGTCGCCGCTCATCATCATCAGCGTGCCCTGCGGCGAATCCACATGCAGCCACTGCGGAAAAAGCAGATCGATCTGCTGGACGTGATCCTTGAGCGAGGAGTAGCTACCCGCGTCGTCCTGCACGTAATAGGCGGCGCGCAAACCTTCACCGGTATTCAAGGGAATTTCAGAAGGTTTGCGCTTGGTTTTGCGGCGCGCGGGGGGTTGATTTTTGGCGTTGCGGGGAAGAGAAGTGTCGGGGAGTGCCTTGTAATTGTGCCGGGGAAGAGGCAGCAACAGCTCCGGCAGATGCTGGCCGCGCAGCACATTGAAGATAAAGCCGGCGACCACCAGGGTGGACACCACGGCCGCTATATCCAGAATGCGGCGCAGACGCTTCCAGCGCTTGCGTTCCGGGTCGTAGAAAATTTGCCGGTTGGGCATGAGTGGTTTAGATGACTCCGGCGCGAAAATCGCGCAAAAAAAGGCCACAGCACCCACCAGCTGACCGCCGGGCCGACTATCGGCAAGGCGCGTTATCCCTGGAAATGCCGTACGCTGCTATACAGTACGAATCGTATGGAAGCTGCCCGAGAGAGTCAATTGACGGCCCGGATGCGAGCCTCGTTGCGGATGTTGGCGCGCGGGGCGGCGGCGTATCTGCGCCCGGCGCTGCCTGTGGTGCTTGCTCTGGGCGCGGGCCTGGCGCTGCGCCTATGGATGCTCAAGAACATCTTTCAGGTTGCCGGGGACTCGCTGGTCTATGGAGACCTGGCCAAGAACCTGCTGCAGCATCGTCAATATGCCCTGACATTGTCCGGCGGTGAGATCTACTCGACGCTGGCGCGGTTGCCGGGCTACCCACTGTTTCTCGCCCTGTGCTTCAAGATCTTCGGGATGGAGAACTACTTTGCGGTGGCCTGCGTGCAGATTGCTTTGGATTTGCTGGGCTGCCTGCTGCTGGCGGGGTTTGTGCGGCGCATTGTGCCCCGGCGCCGGCAAGGCGCGGCGTTGATCACTCTCTGGTTGGCCGCGCTGTGCCCCTTCACCGCCTCGTACACGGCGGCTCCGCTAGCGGAGACACCCACGCTTTTCGTGCTGGCGCTGGCCATGTGGGCGATGGCGCGCTTTCGGGACGATCCGGGTTGGGTGAACGCGCTTTGGTTTACTTTTGCGGTTACCGCGGCGACGCTGTTGCGTCCCGATGGCGCACTGGCGGCGGTGACGTTTGCGTCGGCGTTGTTTATTGGATTTGGACGCGGTGAGCGCTTGTTGAACCGTCCCTCCTTCCGATGCGGCCCCCCCCAAAAAAATCCCTCAGGGGCTAAAGCCCACGAGATTCTTCAAACATCAGGTGGCACGGCTGAAGCCGTGCCCTTTCAAAACCCTTACTTCGTCTCGAAACCGTCCGGTAGGAAGAGCCCAGTCTCGCTGCAAGAACTTGCCCGCATGGCCGTGGTTTGCGTGTTGCTGGCACTGACGCCATTTGCGGTGTGGACGGTGCGCAACTGGCGCGTCTTTCACGTGATTGAGCCGCTGGCGCCGCGGCTGGCTACCGATCCCGATGAAAGCGCGAATCCGGGATGGGAGCGATGGGTGAAGAGCTGGTGTCTCGACTTCGTCTCGACGTACGAGATCTATTGGAGTGTGCCGGGGGACAAGCTCGACGTAAGCGAGCTGCCCAACCGTGCTTTCGATACGCCGGGGCAGTATGCCGCGACTGTGGCGCTGGCCGGGGACTACAACAGTCACGGTATGGCACTGACGCAAGGGATCGATGCGGGCTTTGAGCGGCTGGCCGAGGAACGCGTCGCAGCGCATCGGATGCGTTCTTATTTGTGGCTGCCGCTGGGCCGTGTGACCGACATGTGGCTGCGCCCGCGCGTGGAAAACCTGAACATCGATCTCGACTGGTGGGTCTACGCGCATCATCACAGGGAGACGGAGTTCAGCTGGGCCTACGCGGGGTTGAATGCGCTTTATCTTCTGCTGGGAATTGTGGGCGTGTGCATGAGGCCACGATTTTGGGGCGCGCTCCTCGCCTATCTGCTGCTGCGCAGCACTTTGCTTTGGACCGTGCAAGCGCCCGAGACGCGTTACACGTTGGAGTGCTTCCCCATGCTGTTTGTGCTGGGCGGGGTGGCGATTGCGCGGGTGGTCGATCGGCGTAAGAATTCAGACATGATTTCGTAACCGCTCCTAAAGCGGTGCGGGCGTAGACGCCCGCACTACAGCCGGTCTGGAGACCGGCGGTACTTCTGCGGCAATCACACAATCGTGTGGTTTCGGTGCTACTTGTCGAAATTGAAGGCGGCCTTGGGCAGGGGTTGATTCACCTTGATGTCGGTATAGTGGCAGACATAGGATTGCCCTTGGCCCTCGTCGAAGATCACCTTGAGGCTGACGGCGCGCGCGGTGTCCATCCAAACTGTGACCTTGGAAATGTTCTTGCGCACGGTTGGATCTTTCGCCACTAGCTCCAGCTTGTCTGTTACGACGCCATCGATTGTTTCCTGGCCGAGATATTTAATGTCCCACTTTTCCGCAAGTTCGCTGCCGCTGGCGCCGAAGCCAAGCGTCAAATAGCCCTCAAATTTGCTGGCCTGGGTGTAGGGTTTGGCGTCCGCCTCTTTGCCAGTTTCGGACAAACGGAAGGTGCCCTTCGAATAAGTGTAGGTTTTCGCGGTAGGTTTGCCGTTGTGCTCCTTGAAATGAACGGCCATTTCGACGTTGTTGCCCTTGCGCTCGTAATACGCGTTTCCGGTCATCACATCCTTGTCGTAGATCGGGTCGGTCTGAATGCTGTCGAACTCGACGGTAGCCGTGGTGGTGCGAAAGCCAACGGCTGCGGCATCGAGTTCTGCGAGCACCCTGGCCAAATCTTCAGCGTGTGCGGGCCGAAGCGGCAGAATCGCGACCGCAACAAGGGCGAGAAATACAAAAAGATTGCGTGAGTGCATGGGTTTCCTTAACTTGTTTGACGCAGAAAGTGGCCCGGAGGATGAGAAAAATGCGATTAGCGGTGCGCCCAAATCTTCCAGGCCAGATTTCCCTGGGCGTCTGTGACGGTCTTCCACTTCTCCACGAATACCGAGTCGCCCATCACGGGCTCGATGGCCTGGCGCAGCGCCTTCTTGACTTGCTGATTTGAGGCGCCCGCGGGAAGGTTTACATCGGAAGCCTCTACCGTGACGATGACGCCGCGGCCGTTGCCGACCACCTGCATGGGATGGGCGGGGCCTGCGGAGAGCGGCGGCTTGGCGCCGTAATCCCAGAGATGCGGGGTGATGAAGATGAAGAGCAGGATCAGGGTCACCATCACGTCGAAGTGGAACGATCCGCGGGAGTAGGTCCAGTAGAAGTAGCTGTGCAGAACCTGCTTGATGCCGCGCCGGGGCTGGGCGGTCGCGCTATTGGATGAGGCAGATGCCATCAGGACTCCCTCACAATCTTATCGAGTCCGCCCATGTAAGGGCGAATGGCCTCGGGAATTTGCACTGAGCCGTCGGCCTGCTGGTAGTTCTCAAGAATCGCCAGCCAGGTGCGGCCTACGGCCAGGCCGCTGCCGTTGATGGTGTGCACAAACTCGAGTTTGGCTTTGGCGCCCCCCTTTCCGGAATTCGCCCGGAAGCGGATGTTGGCGCGGCGCGCCTGGAAGGCGTCGAAGTTGGAGCAGGAAGAGATTTCGCGGTAAAGATTCTGGCCGGGGAGCCAGACTTCGAGATCGTAGGTCTTGGCGGAGGAGAAGCCGGTGTCGCCGGCGCAAAGTAAGACCCGCCGATAAGGCAAGTCCAAAAGTTCAAGAATCTCTTCGGCATTGCGGGTGAGCTTTTCGTGCTCGGCGTCGGACTCTTCGGGACGCGTGAATTTGACCATTTCGACTTTTTGAAACTGGTGCTGGCGGATGATGCCGCGCGTGTCTTTGCCCGCTGCGCCGGCCTCGGCGCGGAAGCACGGCGTGTAGGCCGTGAGCGAGATGGGCAACCGCGCTTCATCGAGAATCTCGTCGCGGTAGAGATTGGTGACGGGAACCTCGGCGGTGGGAATCAGCCAGTGGTCGTTGTCCTTGTACTCGCCACGCGTGGCAGCGTCGGCGTCGGCGTCGGAGCAGCGGAAGAGGTCCTCGGCAAACTTGGGCAAATTGCCCGTGCCGTAGAGCGATTTGGAATTGACCATGAACGGCGGCAAGACCTCTTTATAGCCGTGCTTCTGCGTGTGCAGGTCAAGCATGAAGCCGATGAGCGCGCGCTCGAGGCGCGCCCCGGCTCCCATGTAGACGGCAAAGCGCGCGCCGGAGAGCTTGGCCGCGCGTTCGAGATCGAGAATGCCGAGGGATTCGCCGATCTCCCAGTGCGGTTTGGGCGCGAAATCGAATTTTTTCGGCTCGCCCCAGGTTCTTACGACTTTATTGTCGGCCTCGGAGACACCGGTGGGAACTTCGTCGCGGGTGAGATTGGGCACGCGGGCGAGAGACAGGCGCAGCTTCTCATCGAGAGCGGCGGCGGCTTTGTCGAGCTCGTCGAGCTTGTCTTTGAGGGCGCGAGTTTCGTCCATGACGGCCGCAGCCTCGTCATTCTTGCCGGCCTTTTTGAGCGCGCCCACCTGCTGCGAGAGTTCGTTGCGGCGAGCCTTGAGCTGTTCGGATTGCGTGATGGCTTCGCGGCGGCTCTTGTCCAGAGCGCGAAAATCGCCCAGCAACGCGGCCGGGTCGGCCCCGCGCGCACGGAGCTTTTCTTCTACCAACTCCAGGTTGGCGCGAACGAATCCTAGATCGAGCATGCCCCTCCATTTTAAATGAGGAATGCGATGGTTCTATGCCTGACGGCTTGGATAGCGAACTTCCTGAATTGGTGTGATTTCCCCGAACCCGCCCTCGCCGACCTGTCGCTCAGCACATGGTAGTAAATAGTGAATGTGCACGATACGGTTGTGACCGTACGGGGCATGCGCTGTTTGATGCGGGGATCGAACCCGCTGACCCTGGCCCATCAGGGTCACCCAAATGCCGGCTTGGCCCCCGGCGGGGCTTGTGCTCGCCGCGACAAGGCAACTACCAACTACCTCACACCAATTCTGTCTGCCAGTTCAGTTCCTGGAGCTTTGTGTCGAGCTCGCGGAACTCCTTGGCTAGCTGATCGACTTGCTTCTGGATTTGCGCGACTGAAAATGTCGCAACAAACTTGACCTCCGACTTGGAATAGCGATCCTGCCGCGTGCTGGCGGCATCCGCAATGCCGGTTAGGAAGTCTCGCTTCTTCGCGGTTACATCGCGCTTTGCGATGGCGTCGGAGATGGATCGCTGCTTGTCGAAGGCGGTCTTTGCGTTTGTGCGGTTGATTGCGCTTATCAATTCAAGAAGGCGCGCAAACAATCGCTCGGTTTCTTTCAGTAATTCGGTGGAGTCTTCTGCCGGCTGTTCTCCCTCTTGTACACGCGCAGTGCGCACCATCCGCTTCCTGAGGTCTTCGAGCCGGTTTTGACAGTCACTCCGTTCGGCGAGTGCTTCTGCCAATTTCATAAAGCGAGCTCCTGAAGTTAATAAGATTCGGGTAGTCTAGCAGACGCACTTGAAGGTCCGAAGTGATGGCTCTCATTTCATCGCGTCCGCGGCTTCTTTCAATCCGCTGCCTTGGCTCGGTCCTGCGAGTGCTCCTTCCAGCCGGGGAGATTCTGGTCGCCGATAATGAGGCGCGCGCCGCGGGTGAAGTTGAAATAGGTCCACGCCCAGTTGATGAGCACCTGGAGCCGGTTGCGGAAGCCGATGAGAAAAAAGATGTGCACGGTGACCCAGGTGAGCCATGCGGGAAAGCCGCTCAAGTGGGCTTTGAAGGGCCACTTCACATCGGCCACGGCGGCCATGCGTCCGATGGTGGCCATATCGCCCTTGTCCCAGTAGCGGAAGGCGGGGCGCGGCTTGGCGGCGAGGTCGGCTGCGATGATTTTTCCTACGTGATCGCCCATTTGCATGGCCGGTTGAGCGACGCCGGGAATCTGGCGGCCGTCCTGCTCGAAGTGGGCGAGGTCGCCGAGGACAAAGACCTCGGGCAGCCCGGGCGGATTGAGCCGGTCGTCGACAACGACGCAGCCGCGGCGATCAAAATTCACTTGGGGAGGCGCACCCAGCAGCTTGCCCAGCGGCGAGGCCGCGACGCCGGCGGCCCAAAGCGTGACGACAGCTTCAATGCGGAAATTGCCGCTCTCGCCGTTCGCTTCGACCCAGCCGGGGCCGACACCGGTGACTTGCGTCTGCGTGTGGACTTCGACGCCGAGACATTTGAGCTCGGCTTCGGCTTTGGCGGAGAGATCGGGGGGATACGCCGCCAGCACGCGCGGGCCGCCATCGAGCAGCATGACGCGGCTCTTGGTGGGATCGATGTGGCGGAAATCGTGGCGCATGTAGAGCTGCGCAATGTCGCTGATGGCGCCGGCGAGCTCAACGCCCGTGGGCCCAGCGCCAATGACGACGAAATTGAGCGGTGGGTGGGAGCCCTGCTCCAGCATTTGCCGTTCGGCCAACTCGAAGACCAGCAGCACGCGGCGGCGAATCTCGGTGGCGTCTTCGATGGTCTTGAGGCCGGGGGCGAACGGCTCCCATTCATCATGACCGAAGTAGGAGTGCGTGGCGCCGGTCGCGAGGACGAGATAGTCGTAGGAGAGCTGGGCGCCGCTGGCCAGCTCCACCTGCCGCGCGGAGATATCAATGCCGACCACCTCGTCCATGAGCACTTCGGTATTGCGCTGGTTGCGGAGGATGGAGCGGATGGGCTGGGCAATGTCGGCGGGCGAGAGCACGGCCAGCGCAACCTGATAAAGCAGCGGCTGAAAGAGGTAATGATTGCGCCGGTCGACCAACGTCACGTCAATGGGTAAGTGCGCGAGCCCTTTGGCCGCGTTCAGGCCGGCAAAGCCTCCGCCGACGATGATCACGCGGGGACGACGCGGCGGCGCTTGCTTGTAATCGGGCGGATTGGCGAATTCACCCAATTAAGCACCTCTATTGAGAAGATGCGCGAGAGGCGCCATGCGTCACAGAATTCAGGTGAAAAACCCGCGGGAAGTTAGAGGGCTGCGATAGCATCCAGCTATGATTGCGGGGGCTTCCTGGGCCTGGTGGGCGGGGTTTCACGCGGTGGTGGCAGCGGTGCTGCTGGCGGACTCGTTTCTGCCCGGCCACCGGCGCGAATCGCGGCACGCACAGGCATTCGTGTGGGTCGGAACTGCGGGTCTGGTGCTGGCCGCCGCCGGGTTTGCCTGCTGGATCGCAGTGGCGCAAGGGCGGCAGGCGGCGCTCGAGTTTGCGGCCGGGTACACGATCGAGGCGTCGCTGAGCATCGACAACCTGTTTGTGTTCCTGGTGCTGTTTCAGGGGTTCCGGATCAGCGAGCAGCGGCAACACAAGGCGTTGCTTTGGGGAGTGTGGGGCGCGTTTGTGCTGCGGGCTCTGTTTATCGCGGCGGGTATCTCATTGCTGCAGCGGTTTGAGTGGGTCACCTGGGCGTTCGGACTGTTTCTGCTCTATACGGCGTGGCGACTGGTGCGCGGCGGCTCGGCGCGCGCGGCGATACCGGAGTGGATTGTGAGGCTGCAGCCGGCCAAAGGATCTCTGCTACCTGTGATTCTGGCGGTCGAGGTCACGGATCTGCTGTTTGCCACCGACTCCATTCCAGCCATTCTGTCGGTCACGCACAATCCGTTTGTGGCGTACACGTCGAATGTGATGGCGATTTTGGGGCTGCGCTCGCTTTACTTTGCGCTGGCCGGGATGCTGGAGCGCTTTCGCAATTTGCATTACGGGCTGGGCGCGATTCTGGCTTTTGCGGCGCTTAAGATGCTCGCGGCGCGATGGATTGCTGTGCCGGCCACGATTTCGCTGGTGGTGATCGGCATGATTCTGGCGGTGTGCACGCTGGCGAGTGCAGCGAGTCGGCGAGTTAGCAAGTCAGCGGGTTAGCGAGTCGGCAGGCCAGCGGGCGGACGGGCTCAGGTGGACCAGCGTACGGACGACGCCGACTGTTTACTCAATGGTACCCTCCCTCCCCCCCTCCCCCCTCCCCCCTCCCCCGCTATCTCTGTAAACAAATACCCCGTTTTCAATAGGTTAGAAGGCGAGCCTCGCCGTAAATATATGCAAATAAAGGGAGTTATTTGCAGATATTTGATAGTAAATGGGTTACGGGAGGTTTCAAGGAAAAGCCCTGAAAAGCAGACGGCTCGTGGGCTGTTCGTTCCGGGCCGTCCGCGAGTTCCTCGCCGTGATTCCCGTTCCTGAGATAAGTGTAGGCAAATCGGCGAAATTGTCCGTGCTTTTTGGGAAGGGTTTATTTCGAGTGGAATGAGGGGGATGGAGTGGTTCTTGGCGCCTTACGGGCTTGACATGGAAAAGGGGGGCGACGGGCTACCAGACGCTGATCAACGAAGCGCTGCGGACGCTTGAGGCAGGGGAAGGGGGATTCCGAAACGTGCTTGGACAGGAAAATGGAAGTCGTAGTAAGCTATACATGTATAGCGGAGAGCGATCATGCTTGCAATCAGGCTACCTGAGAACATCGAGGAGCGTCTTGACCGGCTGGCGAAACGCACCGGGCGAACCAAAACCTACTACGCCCGCGAAGCTGTGCTCGCCCACATCGAAGAACTCGAAGACGTGTATCTCGCCGAAGCCGCTCTCGAAGACATCCGCGCCGGCCGCAGCAAAACCATCCCTCTTAAAAGCGTGATGAAGAAGCATGGCCTGGAAGATTGAGCTGTCTCAAGAGGCCGACCGCCAGGTCGATAAGCTGGATCCCCAGGTCGCACGGCGCATCCTGAAGTTTCTTCACGAGCGAGTTTCCCGACTGGACAACCCGCGCAGCATCGGAGAGGCCCTGCGCGGCGCCAAACTCGGCGAGTTCTGGAAGTATCGCGTCGGCGATTATCGGCTCATCTGCTCCATCGAAGACAAACTGGTGCTGATTCTCGTGTTGCGGATTGGGCACCGGCGCGAGGTGTATGAACGGTGAATTCGCGAGTATGTACAGGTTGTGCATGTAATGAGGTCCGAATGAATTCCAGGTACGATCAGTCAAGATGAGGCGAGGATACGATTTCAGCCGGGGAAAGCGGGGACGGATTACGCCCAAGGAGCCGGAGCCGCGCGGCAAGACGAGGATCACGATCCGGCTGGATGAGGATCTGGTGGATCACTTTCTGAAGGAGGCCGATGGCTCGGGCGGGACGATGGGCTACCAAACGTTGATCAACGAAGCGCTGCGGCAGCATGTGGAAGGGAAGGCGCCGAAGTTTGAGGAGACGCTGCGGCGGATTGTGCGGGAGGAGATGCGGGCGGCGGGTTGAGGGGGCTGCCCCGCCGCGGTGCCCTCCCCCTACCTGACGACGTCCTCAACAGCGTCTTTGAGTAGACGCTCTTTAATGTGGATTGCCCCAAGGGCGGCACCAAGGTTATAACCCAAGGTGTTGGCTCCTTCTCCGCCCTGGCGAGTCGTGATCGAGCGAAAACGCTGTGAAACCAGTGAGCCGTTCTGGCTATAAGCATTTACATAAAGGGTCGAGGTAGTATCCGTATACGGCAAGTTCTCCGGGATTGATGTCGTGGCTGTAGTCGTTTCGGTTCCTTCGTATGTGTAGTTCCACATGCTCCCAGAGTTGGTTGTTATGGTCCCGCTCCCTGAAACGGGTGAAGAATTTGTGCTCGTGGACGTTATCACGGTCGGGAAGATTCCGTTGAACGAAGACCGTGAAGTCGAGAAGACAAGGACATAATTGGTGGCTTGGGGATTGGGGACCTGGGAAAAGCAGAGACCAGCGTATTTCTTTTGATTTTTCTCAATCCACTTCTGCGTGAACTGCGGCGCTTTTGATACGATCTGTCCACCTTCCGCAACCGCGAAGGATATGTTCTTCACGCAACCTCCGGAATTCCGGCTTGTTGAGCTGCTGGACGTGGGCGCAATCGTCGGGTTGGCCTCTGCTCGCAAAACTGGGCCAGAGGGAGGACTGGGGAGTGGGCTGGTTATGGGCGGCGCGCTTGATTGTGTGGAGATGTGCTCCGGATTGCCAAATTTTCCCGGGACGGATGGGATGCTCGCAAAAGGAAACTTGAACACTTCGCCGCCCAGATGCACGACAACAGTGACCACTGAGGCATCCGGATCGAAGGGGAAGAAGAGAAACCCGCCCCCAGACTGCCCAGCGGCGTTAAAGGTGATCGGTTTGTTGGCAAACTGCTTTTGAACGCCAATATCGGCTTTGGGTATCCTGGGATCCGGTCGTTCAAGCGTATCTAGAACCATGTGCGGTGATGAATTTGTCTCAACCGTCACGTCCGTCACGGGGTTGATCGTTACGGATCCGTTGCTGGACAGGCCAAATACTAGGGACACCTCGTAGTCGCCGGAATTTCCCGAAATTCCTGCCGCGCTGAATACGGTCCCACTGTCCATCTCCTCCATAAATAGGCCCGTGCCGTCCGAATTCCAACCTGGGTTGAAGATGCTGCTTTGACAAATGGGGCAAGCGCCGGTCCAGGTATGGATTGTTCCTTGCTGTCCGACCGCAACGCGGGAAAGGAAAAGTAACATGCAGATGAGGACTCTTCCCAGCCATCGCATACCATCACCTTCCTCGTGGGTTATTGGGTTCGCACAAAGGATAGGCCTGATCGCCATTGGAGTCAATTTTTCTCCCAGGCGGATTGTTAGTCTATCGCACCTCATCGCGCACGAGGGTTGTGTAGTAAGTCCCATGGCGTAACAAATCCGATGGCCGTATCCGAGTCGTCCCCATTTCCCGTGATGACAATTGCGTAGAGGCGAGTAGCTTCGCTGTGGATTGCGTTTCTGAATGCGTCGGCTGCATCAAAGATTGTCTTGTCAGGGCCCAATATCATGAATCCGCCGGGAGGCTCTAGGGGGATGATGTCTCCAATTAATGCCTTGTTCGCCTGGCTTTGATCGCCACTGAGATTGTCGGCAAGCCACCAAGCAATACCCTCAACGGTCAGCATTTGTAGCCTTCCGCCGCTGCTCCTGACCATGACTTGGGAGAAATCGTGCTCTCTCATAAACTCAAGAACTGTCGGCAGGTTATCGTTCAAAGAAAAGCATCGCACGTAGGTTGCGAATGTCGGTATTAATGGCTTCGGTTCGAGAACTTCCTGAGCCACCCGCTTGAAGTTTGACAGCGCATCCGGCGATGGCACCGCAACGATATGAGGAGGGTAGTCTGCGTCGTGAATGATAGCGTTGCGAAGCATTGCAAAACGTTTTAAGGCGACTGCATGCGCCCGCACGGCCGCGCTGCGGTCTGAAGCGTCATCAACCAATTTCCAGAAAGGCGCGGTCCGTTCCGGATTGACAAGTTGCGAAAGGAACCGCTCAATCCGATTGAAAAGTTGGATGAATTCTTCGGCCCTTTCCAAGGGATAATCTCCTGTCTCGCTCATATCCTTGCTCCTTAGTAAAAGACCCCCAACTGGCGAGGATATAGGTGGCCAAGGGGTCATGTCACGATCGCAGCTCGAACAGCCGTGGGCGTCCAACCTGATTGACGTGCAGCCCACCGATTCCCGACCCTTCGCCCTTAAGGCTTTAGGATTGATTTGTGCAGACGATACGAGTAGAGACGCCTTCGGAGAAGTACGACGTGTTTGCGGGCAGCGGGTTGCTGGAGACGCTGGCTCCGCGCATCGAACGGACAGTGGGACGGCTGCCCCGGCGGGTGTTTGTGTTGACCTCGCCGGAGATCTGGGCGCTGTGGTCAGGTGCCTTTCTGCGGTCGTTTGCGGAGCCGCCGGTAACGCTCTTTCTTCCGCCGGGCGAAGAACACAAAACGGTCAAAGGCGTGGAACGCCTGACGCGCGAGATGGTGCGCGCGGGGGGCGATCGCGGATCGTTTCTGATTGCCTTTGGCGGCGGGATTGTGGGGGACGTGGGGGGATTTGTGGCGGCGGTGTTCATGCGCGGGATTGAGTATGTGCAGGTGCCGACGACGTTTTTGGCGCAGGTGGACTCGAGCGTGGGCGGCAAGGTGGGCGTGAACCTGCCTGAGGGTAAGAATCTTGTGGGGAATTTTTTGCAGCCGCGGGCGGTGTTTGCGGATATCGGCGTGCTGGGCACGCTGCCCGACCGCGAATTGCGCGCGGGGCTGATGGAAAGCGTGAAGGCGGGCTTCATTCGCGACCGGGCGCTGGTGCGGTTCATGGAAGAACATGCGGACGCGATTCTGAAGCGGGAGCCGAAGGCGCTGGAGCGGGTGATTGCGGCGTCGATCCGGATGAAGGCCGACGTGGTGCGGCGCGACGAACGCGAAGGCGGGCTGCGCATGATTTTGAACTTTGGGCATACCGTGGGACACGCGCTGGAACAGGCGACGCGCTATAAGGCCATGCTGCACGGCGAGGCCGTGGCATGGGGCATGGTGGCGGCGCTGGCTGTGGCGCGGCGGCGGGGCACGATTACCGGCGCGCAGATGGAACGGATGGAAAAGCTGATTTATCGCTACGGGCCGCTGCCCAAGCTGAAGGTGAGTGCGGGGCGCGTGCTGGCGGCGACGGGAAGCGATAAAAAGAATGTGGGTGGGGTGCGGCGGTTTGTGCTGCCCATCGGGATTGGTGATGCGGGCGTGGTGGAGGATGTGACGGCGGCGGAGATTGATGCGGCGGTGAAGTACATGCTGGGAAGGGCAAGAACAGCTTTTAGCTCTTAGCTTTTAGCTAAAAGCCCGTGAGGTGGGAGTTGTGCTGTCCCACCCTTGGCGCAAGAAACAAAGGCGCGCCAAGGATGGGGCAACCGGCTGCTTAGCGACGGAAATGAATTAGCATCTATCTGCAGGTGATTGGCGTCGAACCTTGTAGATGACGCGCGGTTCCCCTATTTCTGTGTTCTTCCTTGTTCCCCGATGCGAATGACTGCGAAAAACCATCTTCAGAAATCAATCCACAGTGAATGCGCATGAGCGATCAGCCTTTGTACCGGTGGCTTGAGCAGCAGGGCGAAGCCTTTGGCGCGCCGGGGCTGGAGCCGCGGTGGACGTCGAGTTTGAAGGATGCGGTGGTGACGGCCTACGCGGCGTCGAGCCGCATCTGGGTCACGTGCTCGCACGGAATTCTGAACGAGGTGTACTGCCCCACCATCGATCGCCCGCAAGTGAGGGACATGGAGTTCCTGATCACCGACGGCGAGACGTTTGTGCACGAGGAAAAGCGCGACCTGAAGACGAGCTTCGAATACATCGACCCTTCGGCGCTTGGAGTGCGCTACGTGAATCGCGATCCCGACGGGCGCTACAGCGTGACCAAGGAGATCATCTGCGATCCGCACCACGGCGTGGTGCTGCAGCATGTGCGCCTTGAGGGCCGCGCGGACCTGGTGCCGCGACTGAAGGTTTACGCGCTGCTGGCGCCGCATCTGGATGGCGGCGGCGCGGGCAACTCGGCGCGGGCCATGGACCTGGCCGGACACAAGGTGCTGCTGGCGTGGAAGAACCAGTGGTCGCTGGCGATGACGGCCAGTTGCGGGTTCACGCGCATGAGTTGCGGGTTTGTGGGCGCGAGCGACGGCTGGCAGGACCTGACGCAGAACTTCACGATGGATTGGGAGTTCGGTTCGGCGACGGACGGCAACGTTGCGGTGATGGGCGAGATCGATCTGGAATGCAACGCGCAAAGAGCCAACGAAGCGCGCATGAAGCCCGGCGAAGCATCGAGCACAGAGACACAAAGCGGCATCGCGGTGCGCGAATTCACGCTGGCGATCGGGATTGGCAATGGGCATCACACCGCGTTGCAGAAAATGATGGGAGCGTTCGCGACCCCGTTTGAGGAACAGTGCAAGCGGTTCATCGTGCAGTGGCACCGGGCGGCGTATCCTGAGTGGCTCGCCGGCCGTACACGAGACGGCGGCAAGTTGCTGCGCGCCAGCCATGCGGTGCTTCTGGCGCACGAAGACAAATCGTATTCGGGCGCGTTTGTGGCGTCGGCTTCGATTCCATGGGGGCAGGTAAAGGGCGACGACGACCTGGGCGGCTATCACCTGGTGTGGACGCGCGACATGGTGCAGACGGCGACGGCGCTGCTGGCCTGCGGACGCATCGAGACGGCGCGGCGAGCGCTGGTGTACCTGGCGTGCACGCAGCTGCCGGATGGCAGCTTTGCGCAGAATTTCTGGATCGACGGCACTCCCTACTGGAGCGGCAAGCAACTGGACGAGGTGGCGTTTCCCCTGATCCTGGCGTGGCGATTGTGGAAAGCGGGCGGGATGGGCAATCTGCCGTTTTTCCCTTTCATTGAGCGGGCGGCGGGGAGTCTGGTGCGCTGTGCGCCGATTACCGAGCAGGAGCGCTGGGAGGAGAATGCGGGCTACTCGCCGTCGACACTGGCCGCGGTGATTGGCGGACTGATCTGCGCGGCGGAGATTTCGCGCGCCTACGAAGCCGACGAGTTGGCCACGTTTCTTGAGGAGTTTGCGGACTGGATCGAAGGGCATCTCGAAGACTGGACGGTGACCAACAACGGAGTGCTCGACCCGGAGATCAAGCGGCATTACATGCGTATCCGGCCGCCGGAGTGCGGCGAGGCGTACGCGCACGAGGAGTGCGGCAAGGAATTGGTCCGGCTGTCGAATCGGCCGCCGGGTACGCGGACTGAATTTGAGGCGCGCGAGATTATCGACGCGGGATTCCTGGAGCTGGTGCGCTACGGCGTGCGGCGGGCCGACGATGCGCTGATCGTGGATTCGCTGAAAGTGGTGGACGCGGTGCTGAAGCGGGATTTGCCGCAGGGGCCGGGATGGCTGCGCTACAACGGGGACGGCTATGGGCAGCGACCGGACGGAGGGCCCTATCAAGGATGGGGCCAGGGGCGGGTGTGGCCCATGCTGACCGGCGAGCGCGCCCATTACGAGCTGGCGGCGGGAAAGGACATTGGACCGCTGATCGAGACCTACGAGAAGTTTGCGACGTGCGGACAGTTGCTGCCGGAACAAGTGTGGGACGAGGCCGACCGGCCGGAGCGCAGCCTGTGTCTGGGGAAACCGGCGGGCTCGGCGGTGCCGCTGGTGTGGGCGCATGCCGAATACCTGAATCTGATGCGTTCGGCCGCGGATGGCAAGGTCTTTGACCGCATCGATCCGGTCTACGCGCGGTATTGCGATCCGGAGGGGCGCAAGCGACGCCGGGAGGGCCTGGAAATCTACAGCTTCAGACGGCCGATCCAGCGCATCGGTGCCGGGAACACGCTGCGCGTCCTGGATGAGAAACAATTTGAGGTGGTGTGGACCGGCGACGGCTGGCAGACGGTGAACACGACAGCCAGCCGGAGCCTGGGAAGCGCGGGATTCAGCGCCGACATTACCGCGCCGGCGGGTTGCGGGGAGCTGGAATGGACGCTGCACTGGACGGAATTGGGTACGGGACCGGAGGCCTGGCTTGGATACAATGTTAGGGTCAAGGTGGATGCGGCTTAATTCGGAATTGGCCAGTGCGTTCGCACTTCAGCGAAAGGAAAATCAAAGACATATATGGCTTCAGACATTGCGTCACTCTCACTCGACGAGCTTTCGATCGATACATTGCGGCTGCTCGCCTTGGACGGCGTGGAGAAGGCCAAGAGCGGCCATCCGGGAGCGCCGCTGGGCTGCGCACCGATGGCCTACCTGCTGTTCCACAAGCTGATGAAGCACAATCCGGCGCACTCCAAGTGGGCCGACCGGGACCGGTTCGTGCTGTCGAACGGGCACGCGTCAATGCTGCTCTATGGGACGCTGTTTCTTACCGGCTACAAGGTGACGCTGGACGATCTGAAGAGCTTCCGCACATGGGGATCGAAGACGCCGGGGCATCCGGAGTACGGCTTGACTGACGGCGTGGAGGCGACGACCGGACCGCTGGGACAGGGATTCGGGATGGGCGTGGGCATGGCCATCGCGGAGAAGCATCTCGCGGCGACGTACAATCGGCCGGGCTTTAACGTGGTGGATCATCACACGTTTGTGATGTGCGGCGACGGCGATCTGATGGAGGGCCTGTCGCACGAGGCGGCCTCGCTGGCGGGAACGCTTTCGCTGGGTAAGTTGATTGTGCTTTACGACGACAATCTGATTTCGCTCGATGGCCCGACGGACTGGAGCTTTACCGAGAATGTTTACGACCGCTTCAACGCCTACGGCTGGCATGTGCAGCGGGTGATGGACGGCAACGATCTGGAGGGCATCGAGGAGGCCATCGTAGCGGCGAAAGCCCAGCCCGGCAAACCATCGCTGATCGGCGTGCGCACGGTGATCGGCTACGGCAGCCCGCTTGCGGGAACCAACAAAGTGCACGGCGAAGCCATGAGCGCAGCGGATGCGGCGGCGACGAAAAAATTCTTCGGGTTCCCCGAGGACCAGAACTTTTATGTACCGGAAGATGCTCTAGCCAACTGGCGTGAAGCGGTGAAGCGCGGCGCGGAGTTTGAAGCGGAATGGAACAAGCTGTTTGCCGGATACAGGGCCGAATTTCCGGATATGGCGGCGGAATTCGAGCGCACGCAGTCGGGTGCGCTGAAGGCGGGATGGGAGGAAGCGATTCCCAGCTTCGGGACGGAGAAGCCCATCGCCACGCGCAACGCAGGGCAACAGGTGATGAACGCAATCTTCGACGCGGTGCCGGAGCTATTTGGCGGGGCGGCGGATTTGACGGCGTCGACGAAGACGATTTTCAAGAATTCGGCGCATTTTGCGGCCGATCCGGCGGGGCGCAACGTGTTTTTTGGAGTGCGCGAGCTGGGCATGTGCGCGGCGGTCAACGGCATGGCGGTGCACGGAGGGGTGAAGCCTTTCGGGTCGACATTTTTCGTGTTTTCCGATTACGCCAAGCCGGCGCTGCGCATTGCGGCGCTTATGGAAGCGCACTCGCTGTTTGTGTTTACGCACGATTCGATCGGCGTGGGCGAGGACGGGCCGACGCACGAGCCGATTGAGCACCTGATGGCGCTGCGCGCGGTGCCGCACATGACGGATTTTCGTCCGGCGGATGCGAATGAAACGGCGGCGGTGTGGCGGCTGGCGCTGGAGCGCAGGGGGCCGGCGTTCTTTGCGCTGACGCGACAGGATGTGCCGGTGATCGACGTGTCGAACCGCGACATGTATGCGAGCGTGAGCAAGGGCGCGTACGTTCTAGAAGACGCGGCGAACGCGAAGGTGATTCTGATTGGCACGGGCTCGGAGGTAAGCGTGGCGCTGGGCGCCCAAAAGCTGCTGGCCGCGGAGGGAATCGGCGCGCGCGTGGTGAGCATGCCGAGCTGGAAGATTTTCGATGAGCAAGCGGCGGAGTATAAAGCCAGCGTGCTGCCGGCAGGCGTGCCGAAGCTGGCGGTTGAGGCGGGTGCGACGCTGGGATGGTGGAAGTATGTGGGCCTCGATGGCGATGTGGTGGGGATCGATCGCTTCGGCGCGTCGGCTCCGGGTCCCATTGTGATGAAGGAGCTTGGATTCAGCGCGGAGAACGTGGCGGCGCGGGCGAAGAAGATTTTGAAGTAGCGGGGCTAGCGGCGTTAGCGGAGCTAATACCTCGCCTCAGCGACATTGAGCCTTTCCTAACTCCGCTAGCTCCGCTCAAGAAGGGATAGCAGTGAAACTTGTTATCGCGTCAGATCATGCGGGATTTGAGTTGAAGGAAGAGTTGCGCGCCGACCTGGCCGCGGCTGGCCATGAGGTGATTGACCTGGGGGCGTACAAGGTCGAACCCGAAGACGACTATCCCGACTATGCCGAGAAGTTGGGCGACGCGGTGAAGACCGGTGTGGCTCCGCGCGGCATTGTGATCTGCGGCAGCGGCGTGGGCGTGTGCGTGGCGGCGAACAAGATTCCGGGCATTCGCGCCGGGATCTGCCACGATACGTATTCGGCGCACCAGGGCGTGGAGCACGACGACATGAATGTACTGGTGCTGGGCGCGAGAATCATCGGCTCCGCGCTGGCGTTCGAGCTGGCGCACGCATTCATCGGGGCCAAATTCCAGGGGCAAGAGAGCAGGTTTGAACGGCGGTTCAAGAAGGTGTTGGCGATCGAGGCCAAGTATCGGTGCGGGGATGGAGAGAAGTAGGCGGGTTAGCGAATCTGCAAGCCGGCATGGTCGGTCTGCGGTCTCGTTTTTCCACCGCTTTAACCGCGCCTCGCGTGGTGTCTCTTAATTTTCTGCAGAAGTTCCGAAGTGCGACCGCAGGTCCTTCGACTCCGTTTGCCGCAAGAAACGCGGCAAACTCCGCTCAGGATGACAGTTTCATTGTGGTGCGAAATTTTGACTCGCCACGCCAGCTTCAATGTTCATTCGCTAACTCGCTCTCTTGCTAATTCGCTCACTTGCTAACTTGTTAACTTGCTGAGTTACACACCATGTTCCCCTTCGACGTAATTCTTTTCGATGTAGGCGGAGTCCTGCTGACCAACGGCTGGGACCACGGGGAACGCGCGGCCGCCGTGGCGCATTTCGGCCTGGATGCGGCGGCGCTCGAGGCCCGGCATGCCGCGGTGATGGATGCCTGGGAGCGCGGCGAGATCAATCTCAATCAGTATCTGGACGCGGCGGTGTTCTATGAACCGCGGACGTTTTCGCGCAGCGAGTTTTTCTCGTTCATGCTGGCGCAATCGCAGAAGTTGCCCCATGGAGCTTTGCATATTCTTGCGGAGCTTGCGGCATCCAGTGCTTGTATGGTGGGCGCACTGAACAACGAGGCCCGCGAAACCAACGAGTTTCGCTTTGCGCACTTTGGCCTGCGCCGGTATTTCAAGGTTGCGTTCAGTTCGTGCTACGTGGGGTTGCGCAAACCGGAGCCGGCGATGTATTTGAGGGCGCTGGACATTCTGGGCTGCTCGCCGGAACGGGTTCTCTTCATCGACGATCGCCAAGAGAATGTGGCCGGCGGTTTAGCGGCGGGCATGAAGGCGATCCAGTTTACCGGGGCGGATGCGCTGCGGGTCGCGTTGGAAGAGTTGGGAGTGTTTTAGGGACAGCTGTCAGCTTTCAGCCATCAGCTTTCAGCTTGTTTGTGCGCGGCCTTAGGTTCGCGCAATCCCAGGTCTGGTGTCAGGCGTGGATCAGTTTTTCCACGCCGTGGTCCGGTTGCGGGCGCGACTGAGGACCAGCTGCAGTAGATAGACAAACACCAGAATATTGATGGTGAGCAGGCCGACGCGGATCCACGTAAGGCGGCGGAAGATTTCCAGGATTTCCCAGGGAAGAAATGAGGCGGTAATGGCGAGTGTAAGGAACTCGCCCCAGGCCTTTTCGAAATAGAGACCGATGCCCTCGATCAGAGTGAGGGTCGCGTAGCAATAGGCGACGAGGCTGATGCGCTCGAGCACTGGGCCATTGATGATCGAGGATTTCTGGAGGATGAAGATAACCAGGCGCGACTCGGGATTGAAACGCAGATGGCGCGCAAAGAGCTCGATCTGGTCGGCGATGTTCCTATGGAGCAGGTGGTGCGCACCCATGCCGATGGCGAAGAAAAATAGCGCATGGAGAAATTTGTAGACCGCGATGAGGAGCAGCAGGCGGTTACGGGGCTGGGGTCCTTCGGTGCGAGCTGGGAAGCGGAATCGGGCCATGGCGTCTGAGGGGAGCTGCTGCCTTCAAGGGTATACGATGCCGGCGAGCCAGTGGCGGATGCAGTCCAAGCGGAGCCTGGACGGGGCGCCCGAGATCGTGCGGGGGATAGTGTCTTGCTTTCCCACGTCTCAGAATCAAATCGAGACATGGGGCACCCCAAACCAACAAGCCGGACGCGCGCGACTTACTTGCGATTGATATGCGCGTTTTCAAGCAGAGTATAGGGATCGCCCGCGGCAGCCGTCACCGAAAAATCGTGGGCCGTTACGGTGGCGTCGCTGATGGTCATGCCCTTTTGCGCGGAGATGCTGACAAGGTCGAGCGTGATGGTGGCGATGGGACTTTCGGGAAGGCCGACGATCGTGCCCGCATCTTTGGCGCCCGTCGCTGTCAGATTACTGATGCGGATGTCGTGAAAGTGCGGAGTGAGGCGCGTGACCGGCTGCGCGGTGTCGTGCTGGGGAATGCGCGGATAATACTCGGTGATGAGAATGGGCGTGGCGACATTCTCCATGGTGAGGTCGCGGAAGTCGAAGTTGCCGATGTCGCCGCCGCGATCGCGATTGGATTTTATGCGGACACCGCTGGCAGTGTCTTTGAATTGAATGCGGCGGGCGCGGACGCGCTGCACACCGCCTGCAATTTCGCTGCCCATGGACATGCCGTGGCCGTGGAGAAAGGTGCAATCGGTAATGACGATGTCGGTGGAGGGCGAGTCGGGGCCGGGGGAGTTGGGCTGACCGGACTTGATGGCGATGTTGTCGTCGCCGGTGTCGATGGTCATGTGAGAGATGGTGACGTGGCTCGATGAAAAGGGATCGATGCCGTCGGTATTGGGCGAGCGCGCGGGCGCCAGAATTTTGCCATTGCGAATGACGACATCGTCGGAGTAATAGGGCACGACCTGCCAGGACGCGGAGTTCTGGATGGTCATGTTTTCAATGAGAACGTGCTTGCAGTGATCGAAGAGGATGAGACGGGGGCGCATGGCGGCGGCGGAATTGGAGCCGGCGCGATGCGCGTAGACGGCGTCCCACCAGGGTTTTCCGTTGCCATCGACGGTGCCGCCGCCGCGGATGACGATGTGCTCGGCATTGGTTGCGCTGAGGAGCGGCTGCAGGGCGCGCTCGCGCAACTCCTGAATCTGAGGATAGTCGGCTTTGTCCTGGCTGCCGAGCAGGGTCGCGCCTGCATCGACTTCGAGGGTGATGTGGCTCTTGAGCACGATGGGTCCGGTGAGGAAGGTTCCCGAGGCCAGGCGCACGGTGCCTCCGCCTTTGGCCGCACAGGCGTCGATAGCGCCCTGAATGGCGTGCGTATTTTTGGTGACGCCATCGCCCTTGGCGCCATAGGCCGTTACGTCGCAGACGCGCGCGGCATGGGTGAGAGTGCCGCAGACGAGCAGCTCCGTGAAAAAGAATGCGGCAAAGATGCGGCGCGAAACGGATTGCGCGCCAGCGATTTTTCCCGGCTGCGACATCATAGTCTCCATTCTCTGAAAGCGCGGTAATCGGCCAATTTGAAAGAGGATGTCCCTCAGGGGCTAAAGCGTCCCACTTATTCTGCGACGTTCACGGCACGACTGAAGTCGTGCCCTTTCACGACAGCTTCAAATTGATCATTACCGAATGCGTGATTTGCGCAGCGCGCTTGGTTTCCTGCGCAGGATGCTTGTACTATGTCGGGGCAGGGGAGAGCAATATGAATCTGTATGCAGATGGAAAAGAGAAACGTTGCGCGAGGCGTGGAATGGTCGGATGGGCGCTCGGGACGAGTCTGGCTCGCGGCGCGGGCTTGGCGCTGCTGGCGATGGCGGCTGTGCCGCTGACGGCGCAGATGAGCGATGCCACGGCGAAGCAGTTGCGGGCTGGTATTCGCGCGGCGTTGTTTGTGCCCGATCCGCTACCGGCGCTTGACGCGAAAAACTACGGAAGTTTCTCGCCGGAGCCGGGCGTGGTGGCGGAGCGCGTGACATATGCGACGGAGTACGGACTGCGAGTTCCGGCGATTGTGTACCGGCCGGAGAAGGTGCGCGGCAGGATTCCGGGAATTGTGGTGGTGAACGGTCACGGAGCCGACAAGACGAGCTGGTACTCGTGGTACACGGGCGTGGAATATGCGCGCGCGGGGGCGATGGTGGTGACGTACGACATGATTGGCGAGGGCGAGCGCAACGACGAGCACAAGGACGGCACCAGCGAACACGACAAGCTGATCGATGTGCCGGGCGTACCGCAGCGCATGGGCGGCCAGATGCTGACTGACGTGATGCAGGCGGTGTCGTACCTGAGGAGCCGGCGGGAAGTGGATGCCAAACGCATCGCGGTGATGGGATTTTCGATGGGTTCGTTTGTGGTATCGATCACGGGCGCGGTGGACGATCGCATTCATGCGGTTTTGTTGACGGGCGGGGGCGATCTGGATGGACCGGGCGGCTACTGGGCCACGAGCCATAATGTGATGTGCCAGAGCGGGCCATACAACGCGCTCGAATTTCTGGGCGACCGGCCGGCGGTTTTGTTCGCGCTGCAGGCGAAGCGCGGGCCGACGTTCATCATCAACGGGACCAACGACACGGTGGTCGCGATTCCGACGCACGGGCCGGATTTCTTCAACGACTTGCGCAAGCGGACGATTGCGGAGTTGGGATCCGACAAGAATGTGTTTACGACGTACTTCGACCCTGGAGCAAGCCATCGGCCGGCGTGGGTGACGAAGATTGCGGCCGAGTGGCTTGCGGACAAGCTGCATTTTGCCAACTGGAAGAGCGGTCAGATTGCGGTGCTGCCGACGATCAGGATTGGCGATTGGGCGGCGAAGAACGGCATGGAGTTCAACAAGAGCGCGCAGCGCGAGGACCGCGACGCCGGACTGGTGGCGATCGATGTGAATGTGCCGAAGCTGACGCCGGAGCAGTTGAGCGTGCTGCCCATGGCGGAGTGGGAGAAGCAGCGCGAAGAGTTTGTGTACTCCACGTGGGCGCGGGATGCGATTGCGGACGCGGAGAAGACAAAATAGAGGGAGCAAGGGAGCGAGGAAGCAGAAATTCGCTGAAAGACAACCGCAGATCCTTCGACTCGTCCCGGCACGCCGGGACGAGTCGAAGGATGACAATTTCATTTTGGTGCTCGTCTCTGATTCGCCTAACTATTTTCTAAGGTGCAGAAGGGAATTGCGGTCGAGGGGTTCGCCATTGAGGATGATGGCGGAGATGCGGCGCGCGTTCCAGATGTTGGCGGTGGGATCGGCGTCGACGACGAGGATGTCGGCGCGGCGGCCGGCAGCAATGAGTCCGAGCTCGTTCCAGCCGAACTGCAAAGAGTAGTTGTTGGTGGCGGCGGCAAGGGCCTCGCGCGACGAGAGGCCGAGGCGGACGAGAAGCTCTAGTTCCGTATGCAACGAAATGCCGGGCATGGTGCCCATGGCGTCGGCGCCGGAGGCGGCCAGGTAGTGAGGAAAATCCGCGAAGATGGTTTGGTTGATGCGCCAGAAACGGAGAGCGGTGAGCCCGGCCTTCTTTTCGAGATCTTCTTCCATCCAGCGCTGCGCCGTGGCGGGCAGATGATGCGCCCAGGTGGAAAGCGGGTAGAACATTTCGCCGGTGGCAGGGTCGGAAGTATGAAACATGCGGCCGGGATCGAGAAGAGCCGCGGCCGGTTCCTTCCAGAGATTGCGATGCCCAGGCAGATTGACGTAATAGAGGCTGAAGGCGGGCATGAGCGCGGCGTGATGCGCGGCGAGGAAGTGCGCGTAGTTGCGCAGACGGAGATCGGTGGGCGAGACGTGCTCGGAGTAATCGTAGGCGGTGTTGGCCGCGGAGCCATCGGGATCGTCGGTGAGCGGGCGTTGCAATTCGTCGGGGATTACGCCGAGGACGTAGCGATCCATCTGCGGCAGGGCGTCGACGCCGGCTTCAACGCCGACGCGATACGGCGTGGCCACAAAGATGCCGTAGGTGACGAGGCCCATCTCGTGGGCGCGGGCGATAATCCACTGGGAATTGGCGGCGGTGAGATGAGGCGCGAGCAGCAACACGCGCGTGCCGAGCTGCGCGGTGTCGACCATTTGACGCGCCGTATCCTGCGGGCTCAACTCGGCGGGATGCGGTCCTTCGCGTAACTTCGAAACCCACTCGGGCTGGCGCGCGAGCAGGCTCCAGTCGTCGGTGACGCCGATGCTGTCGATGGGGTAGATGTGCGGGCTGGGCTGGGCGCCGAAATCGATAAAGCCGCGCTGATAGTCGGCGCGAGCGACCACGGTGGTGACGCCCATGTAGAGGTTGGCGTTGGCTTGGGCCTGGGAGTTCAGGCTGGCGAAGCCGTCGATGAGGCCGGGAATGAGAAATTTTCCGGTGCAGTCGATGATGCGCGCGCCTTTGGGGACGGGCACATCGCCGGGCAGGCCGACCGCAGTGACTTTGCCTTCGCGGATGACGACAATGGCATCGGGAATGTCGTGGGCGGAATGGCCCCAATTGGCGACATCGATGACCGTGCCGCCGGCAAGAACCAGGGGAGCCCCAGGCTCGACTTGGGGGTGGGCCGAAACGGAGGCCAAAGCCAGTCCGCAGACGAGCGCGGGAAAAAAAAGATACCTTCGCATCACAAAATCAGTCTGATGTGGATTGTCGCACAGGGGGGTGCGGCAGTGGAGTTAGCGGAGTTAGCTCGTGACCAGCCCCCAGGGAGCGCGTGCGAGTTAACGCTGCGGCGGCGGCGACGATGAAAATGGGAAAACACTCGAGCGAGTAGCGCGGCTCGGAATTTTCCATGGCGCCAAGCAGCAAACAGCGCAGGATGATGTAACCGCCCAGCATCCACGGCCAGGGCACGCGACGGCGGAGGAAGGCCCACGCCGCTGCGGCGACATACAAGAGATTGATGAGGCCAAAAACAATCGCCCACGCGGTTTGCTCGGGGTGGTCGCCGACGGGCCACCAGAAGACCTCGAGCTCGAACTCCTCGGTGCGGGGGCGAAATATCATATCGGCGATGCGCGCCAGCGGAAGTGCGACGTAGTAACGAAAGGGATGGGCGCGGATACGCTCCGCGGCGAGGGCGCCGAAACGATGGTCGAGATCGGCGGAGACTGAGATGGTGTGGTTGTATTCGTCGATAAGAGCGAGCGTTTGCGCGCGCTGGGCCGCCGAATCGAAGGCGCAAGCGGGCAAATCGCCGGGATCGATGGGGCCGGCGCCGACCTGCCAGAAAACCACTGCGGTGGAAACGTACTCGTAGGACCAGGTACGGATCCAGCGATAGATGCCGACGTTGGCGCGATCTCCGGGGTCGCCGAGATAGCGCGGAGCCAGCGGCTGGAAGACCTTGAAGTCGACCCAATTGCGCAGCGTCCACACGGCGAGCGGAGCCAGGGCGATGGCGCAATAGATGGAAGTGGTGGTGAGGCTGCGGCGGAGCGCGAGGCGAAAGCCTGGTTCGGCGCGGCCGCGGAGGATGTAGAAAAACAATCCCGCGGCGAGCGCAACCAAAAGCAGCGCGCCATCGGGCCGTAACAGGATAGCGAGGGCTGCTGCGCATCCGGCGAGAATCACGGCGCGGGTGTCGTGGGAGCTGGCGGCGTTTGCCGAGAGGATGCGTCCCGCGGCGTAGATTCCCAACGACACGGCGAAGATGGAGAGGCACTCGGTCATGGCGGTGCCGGCTTCAGCTGCGGTGAAGGGGCAGAGCATGGCGAGAGCGAGGGCGATTTCACCGGCTCGCGGAGAGATGAATCGATAGGCGAAGGCAGCAAGGAGAAGGCATCCGACGATGTCGATGACGGACTGGAAAAGATAGAGAGCGATGAGCCAGCGATCGTGGGGAAGGCAGCCGAAAAGTTGATGAAAGACGGCGAGAATGATGGGATAGGCGGGCAAGCGGAAGAGGCTGGGCGCGAGATGGTCGCGGGAGCCGAGGCCGTAGACCCCGTGATGCAGGAGATTGCGGCCGAGCTCGAGATAGTCCGAGGTGTCGTCGTCGATGGTGCGGGGAAACCAGATGAAGTAGAGGCGGAGGATGAACCCGAGCGCAATCCAAAGCGGCCACCGGCGCGGCCAGCGCGAAGGGCGGAGCGATCGGTGCATACCCCGGAGGATACATGAGGGACCGGGCGCTACGGGATCCCCGGCAAAACGAAAGAGATCCCCGCCTTTCCGGTGCAGGTCCCGAATGAAAAAAGCTGGTCGAAGGGCTGACTATTATTTGGGGGCGTAATTCTTATTTGTGTTGCTTTGTCGCACAGTGAAAAATCGTCCAGCCCCATCCCGTCGTTCTCTTGGATTTGAAACCAGGCGTGGGAACCTGGCTTCAATTGAATCAGCCTGACTCGCTGGTCCGGGGGCCCGGGCCAAACGCCCGGCAAATGCGCGATCCGGATTTCTGCGACGGCTTTTCCATTCTTGTCCAGCGGGACGACGGTCGGATAACCAATAAGCGTACAGGCATGGCTACCGCGATTGGTAAGAACATAATTAATTGTGAGATTTCCGCCGCCGGCAACGAGAGCGTCGCGCTGAGTGATAGAGAGAGTCTCCGTGCGGCACTTCGGCGTCGATTGGCAGAATAGTGGGCCTCCCAAGGCCAACACAACAGCCAGACTAGAGACTGCCAATCGCTTCCCCATCGCTGGAGCTTACCTTTCAGCGCTAGTGTAGTGTTTCAGAAATCCTTTGACGCATACGAACATTCCGAAATGCAGGTCCTTCGGCTCCGTTTGCCGCAAAAAGCGCGGCAAACTCCGCTCAGGATGACCAGCTTTTGAGTTTAGCCGTTTAAGAGACACTACACTAGCTGGCGACGAGGGTGGCGCGGCGGCGACCGGCCAGCAACGGGAGCACCTGGGCGTACGCCGCTTCCACGGAGAGGCCGTACTTGGCGCGGAGCGCATCGACTTTGCCATGTTCGATGAACTGGTCGGGCCAGCCGATGCGCACGACCGGAATGGCGAGGCCCATTTCGTCGAGCGCTTCAACGACCGCGGTGCCGAAGCCGCCCATCTTCACGTGATCTTCAAAGATGACGAAGGCGGCCACGCGCTTTGCGTAGCGCTCAAGCATCTCGCGATCCAGTGGCTTGATGAAGCGGGGATTGACGACGGCGGCGGAGTAACCATCGCGCGCTAGAGTTGTGGCGAGCCCCTGAGCGAGCGACATCATGGGGCCGAGGCCGAGGATGGCTACGTCGGAGCCGTCGGCGAGGACTTCAGCTTTGCCGATGGGAAGGATCTGCGGTTCGGGCTTGCGGGCCACGCCTGCCACGGCACCGCGCGGATAGCGAATGGCGCTGGGGCCGGGAATTTCGAGGGCGGTCTTGAGCATGTCGGCGAGCTCGTCTTCGTCTTTGGGCGACATGAGCACGATGCCGGGAATGCCGCGCAGGTAGGCGATGTCGAAGAGGCCGTGGTGCGTAGGGCCGTCGTCGCCCGAGAGTCCGGCGCGATCCATGCAGAAGAGGACGGGAAGCTTCTGCAGGCAGACGTCGTGAACGATGGGATCGAAGGCGCGCTGCAGAAATGTGGAATAAATGGCGCAGACCGGACGGAAGCCGCGCGTGGCCATGCCGGCAGCAAAGACGACTGCGTGCTCCTCGGCGATGCCGACGTCGAAGTAGCGTTTGGGATGGCGCGGGCGGAAGAGATCGAGGCCCGTGCCGTTGGGCATGGCCGCGGTGATGGCGACGATGCGGTCGTCCTTTGTGGCGAGATCGGCGAGCGTGTTGGCGAAGACCTCGGCATAGGTGGGGGTGCCGTCGGGAGTCTGGCCGGTCTCAGGATCGTAGGGGCCGAGGCCGTGGAATTTCTTTTGTCCTTCGAGCGCGGGCTGAAAGCCGCGGCCTTTTTGCGTGAGCACGTGCAACAGGACAGGATGATCGAGGGTCTTGAGGAACTTGAAGGTCTCGACGAGCAGCGGGATGTTGTGCCCGTCGATGGGGCCGAAGTACTCCAGGCCAAATTCCTCAAACATCATAGAGGCCCAGAGAAAGCCCTTGGCGGCCTCTTCGGCGCGGCGCACGACTTTGACTGCCGTCTTGCCGCCGAAGCGCTCGATGAGTTGCGTGGCCTTGTTGTGCAGGTGCTGATAGCGTTCGTTGGTGACAATGCGATGGAGGTACCGGGCTACCGCGCCCACATTGCGGTCAATGGACCACTCGTTGTCATTGAGGACCACGATCATGCGCCGGGTTTGCGAGGCGATGTTGTTCATCGCTTCGAAGGTGATGCCGTTGGTGAAGGCGGCGTCCCCGGCCACGGCGATGACGTTCTCGTGTCCTCCGGCGAGGTCGCGGGCCACGGCCATGCCCAGCGCGGCAGAAAGCGCGGTGCCGGCGTGGCCGGCTCCGTAGCTATCGTGCTCGCTTTCCGTGCGGAGCATGAAGCCATTCAGGCCGCCGGGCTGGCGGATGGTCTCAAAACGGTCGCGACGGCCGGTGAGAATTTTGTGGATGTAGGCCTGGTGGCTCACGTCAAAGACGATCTTGTCCTCGGGCGTCGAGAAGACCGCATGCAGGGCCAGAGTGAGCTCGACCACGCCGAGATTGGGGCCGAGATGACCGCCGGTTTTCGATAGAGTCTGAATGAGGAAGTCGCGGATTTCCTGCGCGAGTTCGGCCAGTTGCGCGGGATTGAGGCGCTTTACGTCGTCAGGAGAGTTGATGGAGTCCAGCAGTGTTCCCATGCGATTCCTTTTCCCGGGAAAGCCGGGCGTCCAAGGTAAAAAGCCCCCTGCACGGGGGTCTCTGTTTGAGGCTTCGCCTACTCTTAGTATACCTATGCGAAGGATGCCACCATTGCAGTGTTAGACGCTTTGGATGGGGCGGAGTCTGAGAGAATTCCGGGGGCGGACGGGACGGAAAAGACGGGGGCGGGAGAGGCTGGTTTGATTCTCCGTAAGGCATTTAAACGTAGCTACTTAGTTTCAAATTAGAGCCATCCTGGAAGAGGATTTCACGAGACCGCAAGGCCTGTGGTTGCTCTATACTTGAACCCCGGCGAAAACGGGAGGTTGCGCGATGCGGAAATGGGCGGTGGCTCTGCTTTTGGCGGTCTCGGCCTGGCCGGCGATGGCGGCCAAGAGTGTGTCGGTGGGGCAGCTGGAGCAACTGCTGGACACGCTTCGCGGAAAATCCGATGGGAAGGTGGCGCAGGAGCTTTCAGACCTGGAGCTGACGGAGCGGGTGAGTCCGGCCCGGCTGGCGCAATGGGAGAAGGATTTCCCGGGCAACCGGAGCCATGAGGCGCTGATCAAACTGGCCGATCTCGCGGCGTTTTTGAACCCTCCCGCCGGGGACGTGGTTCCCATTCCCGGGCCGGACAGCGGGACCCAGGATCGGATGCTGGAGATGGCCGTGGAATACGTGAAGTCTACAATCACGCGGCTGCCAAACCTTATTGCCACGCGGGAAACCACGCACTTTGAAGACACGCCTTCCATGCAGGCGCCAATTCCCAGTGGACCGATTATGGTCGGAAGGATGGCGCGATCGATGGGCACTGTGGGGAGCACGTTGGGGCCGCCGATGAATAGCACCGAATACAAGTCGTTGCACAGCACAGGTACTTTCAGCACCATGGTCACGTACCGGGACGGCCGTGAGGTGCGCGACACGGATGCTGAGAAGGGCAAGAACCAAAGCAAGCCGGCGACCGGGCTGACGACCGTTGGCGAATTTGGCCCCATTCTTTTCGTGGTGATGGGCGACGTGCTGCGCAGTGAAGCGGCGACATGGCAGCGATGGGAGCAGAGATTGAACGAAGGCGGGAGCGAGCCGGCGGCCGTTTTTCGATATGCCGTGCCCGAAGATCAATCGAACTACATGGTGGGGATTCCGTCGGGAGGCAAGATCGAAGAGATCTATCCCGGCTACCACGGAGAGATCGCCATCGATCCAGCGACAGGAGCGATTCTGCGCATCAGCCTTGTGTCGGAGCTGCCTTCGCCCTACCAGGGGATGCAGACGGCAATCCTGGTGGAGTATGCGGCGGTGACGATTGGCGAGCAAAGCTACATTTGCCCGGTGCGCGGTGTAGCTTTCTCGAAGGTTCCGGTGGCGCATGACGCCGCGGCGCAAGCGGGGTCGGCGGTCAACGTGCAGACGCAGTTGAACGACGTTGCCTTTACGCAGTATCACTTGTTCCGCTCGAATGCGCGCATCGTGACCGGCGAAAGCGGACAGGGCGATGCTCCGGCGGGATCTCCGGCTGCAGCGCCTGCGCCCGCAGCACCCATGGGCGATGCGCCGTTGCCTCAGCAACCATAGCGGCGGCGGGTTGTGGGCTGCGGCGAGGAAGCGCGCGACCCAGGTCGGTTCCGGGATCGATGTACCCGGGCCTTTGCTTTCCCACCCTTTTCGCAAAGAACGCGAAAAGGATGGGGCACGGGTAGGTTCCAGTTCAAGCGGACAGACCCAGAGCCGGTTGCTTTCAAAACCGGATTTATGCGACCAGTTCCAGCGTTGTAGGATGGGCCTGAGAGATTTGAAGCGGGGTGGAGGGCAAGACTGTGAGCAGAATTCGGCATCTTTTTTCGATATCGGTCGTGATTGCGGGATTGACGGCAGGATTGGGTGCGGGCGCGGCGCGAGCGCAGTTACCGGAGCCGGGAATAACCCAGGAAACTCCGAATCCGCTCACCGATGCGACCGCGAAGCCGGGCAAGATCCTGCTGTTCGATCTGGAGGCGCGCTTTGCCAAAGACGTGCTGGAGCGTGGGGGCGCAGGCTTTGCCGACTGGTTCGCCGACGACGGCGTGGCGCTGGGCAATGGGGCAGCGCCGCTGGTCGGCAAAGTGGCCATTGCCAAGTCAGCCAACTGGTCGCCGCAGGACTACGAGCTGACCTGGACGCCGAGCGATGCGATGATGGGGCCTTCCGGCGATATGGGCTACACGTGGGGTCACTTCGAGGGGCGCAGCAAGGACGCCAACGGGAATCCCGTGCTGACCAGCGGGCGCTACATCACGATGTGGCGCAAGCAGCCGGATGGCACCTGGAAGGTGGTGCTGGATGCCGGAGCGAACGAGCCTCCGGCGGCGGGAGATTGCTGCAAGCTGCCGGGGCATTGAAGGTAGGGAGTGGTAGGGGTGAAAGAAGTGAAGAAAGTGAACGAAGTGAAAGAAGTGAAGTGAGTGAAGGGAGTGGAGGGGGCCCTGAAGCTGGCTACTCCTGGTTGCAGATTGGTCGCGAAGCATTCTTTGTACTGTTTTCACTTCTTTCACTTCCTTCACTCTTTTCTATTCCACGGTTCCCTCATGCGGATAGTAACTATCTTGAAGTGCCCATAGTAACCTTCGAATGAAACTAACGCGCGGAAAATCGCGGGTACTTGGGTTGTAAGCCTTTTGCAGACAATTACCTACTTTGTGGAAGAGCCAAGTTTGCCAATCTCCCCGATACTGACAATCGGGTGCGTATATCTATGTGCGCTGTGCTCGGTTCCCAAGGCGGTGAGAACCAGGAAATGGGCGTGCGTGCGGAGCTAAGTGTCTCCGAACGCAACTCCGACCCCGGGCTGAACGAGCTGACTGAGCTTACCGCGGTATTGTGCAATGCCGACTACGCCTACCTGGGCTGGATGGATTACAACCGGCTTTGGTTCAGGTCTCGCTACGGATTCCGTGCGTCCGACCAGCCGCGCGCAGCCACGGCCTGCCAATGGATGATGGATAAGGGCGAGCCGCTGCTGATCACGAATGCCAGCGAGGATCCACGCTTCCCGCCCACCGGCATCCCGCTGCCCAACGCCGATCCCTGCCTTTCCTATGCCGGAGTTCCGCTGTTTTCCGGCGACATGCAGATCGTGGGGACGCTGGCGGTGCTGGCGCGCACGGCGGACCGATTCAAGCCGGAGCATCTGACCCTGCTGGAAACTCTGGGACGGCAGGTGGTGACGCGGCTGGAGCTGTACAGCCGCATTCGCCTGCAGGAGCAGGCTCAGCGAATGCGGCAGCGGACGGAGCGGGCGCTGGCCATCGAGCGCTGTTTTGTGGCTGCCACACTGGACTCGATTCCCGCATTGGTGACGGTGCTGGATACGGCGGGGCGCGTGGTGCGCATGAACGAACCCTGCTCGCAACTAACGGGCTTAAGCCTGGCCCACGCCATCGGGCTGCCGTTTGTAGAGGAGTTTCTGGAGGAGGGAGACCGCTCGTGGGTGGCGAGCAAACTGCGCGACGCCGTGGCAGGTCTGGCGAGCGGGCCGCATGAAACAGCGTGGCGGTCCGTGGGCGGCAGTTGGCGGCGCGTGAGCTGGACGCTGCGGCCTCTGCCGGGACCGACCGGCGAGATTCAGTATTTGATTGTGAGCGGGCAGGACGTGACCGACCAGCGCGCCATGGAGAAGGCGCTGCTCTCGAGCGAGATCCGCTATCGCGAAATGGTGGAAAACAGTTTGGGGTTTGTCTTCACCTGCTCGATGGAGGGACGGCTTACTTCGCTGAACGCATTTACCGCGGAGACCCTGGGGTATCGTCCCGAAGACCTTGTGGGGCGCATGGTGACGGAGTTGATGGACGCGACGGGAGTGTTGACGTTCCAGGATTGCCTGAACACGGTGGAAACGGGCGAGGAGTGGCAGGGAGCGCTGTCGTTACGGCGCAGCGATGGAGTTTACCGGCGCATAGCGGTCGCCACCCGGAGCATGCAACTGGCCGGCGAGCGCTCGTTTGTGATCATGCACGGCATGGACGTGACGGAACAGCACGCGGCCGAGGAAGCGCTGCATCTGGCCACGCGGCAACGCGAACTGATTCTGGAGTCGGTGGGCGACGGCATCTTCGGCATCGACCTCGACGGCAAGGTGACGTTCATCAACGAGGCGGGCGCGAGCACGCTGGGATACGCGGCGGAGCAGTTGAGGGGACGCGACCTGCACGAGCTCGTCCGCCACACCCACGCCGACGGGATTCCGTATTCGCGATCGACCAGCCCGATTCTTCAGGCCCTGCGGCGCTCGGAACCGATCCGCATGCGGGACGAGGTGTTCTGGCGCAGGAACGGCAGCGCGATCCAGGTGGAGTACAGCGCCAATCCTCTGCTGGAAGACGGCCGGGTTTCGGGCATGGTGGTGGCCTTCCAGGACGTGAGCGAACGGCGGCGGCTGGAACGCATGAAGGACGAATTCATTTCCACGGTAAGCCACGAGTTGCGCACGCCGCTCACTTCGCTGCGCGCGTCTTTGGGATTGATTCAGTCGGGCGCGCTGGACAAGCGGCCTGAGAAGCAGCGCCAGATGGTGGAAATGGCAATCGGCAACTGCGACCGGCTGACCCGGCTGGTGAACGACATTCTGGATTTCGACGGCGCGGAGAAACGGCGGCGGCCGCTCAACTGCGAGCCGGTGGAGGCTATCGACCTGCTGCGCCGCGCCGTCGACGTGGCGCACGTCGCAGCGACGCAGGCGCGCATGGAGTTTCGCATCGATGCCGAGGCGTCGCCGGTGTTCGCCGACCCGGAACGCGTGATGCAGGTGCTGAACGAACTGGTGAGCAACGCCATCAAGTTCTCGCCGCCGGGCACGAGCATTCAATTGAGCGCGCGGGATGCGGCCGGCAGCGGACCGGTTGGCAGCACTTCGGGAGCCAAAGAGGTGTGCTTTATCGTGGCGGACCAGGGGCGCGGCATTGCGCCGGAGAAACTGGAGCGGATCTTCGAGCCGTTCCAGCAGGGAGATGCGTCGGACTCGCGGGCTCTGGGCGGCACGGGCTTAGGCCTCGCGCTTTGCCGTAGCATCGTGGAGCAGCACGGCGGGCGCATCTGGGCGGAAAGCGAATTGGGCAACGGAAGCAGATTCCTGTTTACGCTGCCGGCGGCAAGCAATCGTTGAGCCGGCAAAGTGAGCGCCTCCGATCGAGGTTCTGGGACCATCGTCGGAAGCCGCATGCCGGTTCCCACTCCTACCTCCCCCCAAATGAAGAACTTCCAGCCCACAATCCGATAGACATCCCATCTAGACATCCCAACCAGGAATTGCTATTCTTTGCACTAATTTTCTCCGCGGGCAGCTCATCTATCATGGCAATTCTTCGCCAGCCCGCGCACAGCCCGAGTGGGCAATTCGTGGGGCCTCCGCAACCTTTCATCCGTCATTATTTCTTTGTCCTTCGGTACTGCACGAAGGACAGGGGCATCCGTTCCCCGGAGGTTCTGAATGATTGACTTCACGTCTCCTCGCCTGATTCTCGCCGCAACCATCGTGACCGCGGGATGTTTGCTTGCGATCACGCCAGCACAACCAGCCCACGCGCAGGACTTCTCTCGTCCCGCCCAAACGCCGGGCACGAACGTGGATTCGAGCGATTACGGCGCAGGCGGTCACATGAACGCAACCGTCAATCAGGCCACGGGCGAGCTTACTGGCCAGGTTTTCGATCCGCAAAATACCCTGCGCCGCGAAGTCAAGGAGACGTACTCGATCGATGGCGGATCGAAGCACGAAGCCGAACGGCAGGTCTATGACTTCGGCCTCAAGGGCGACCTTCTTTTCAAGACCGATTACAAATTCGACCTCAAGGGCGGACTCTCTTATCTGGACAACGAGCACTTTGGAATGCACGGCGAGCGCACCTGGGAGCAGAAGACCACATACAAGCTCGACGGTTTTGACACCAGCACCTGGCACGCAGGACTAGACTACGATCACACATGGGCCACAGAAACCACGACCTATAAGCCGGCATCCACTACGCCAGGCCAGCCTGCAAAGCCCGCCACGCCGAACGCGCAGCCGCTGCAGGCCCCGCCGCCATCCTCAATGCAAGTTGGCGTACTCTTCCCCAGAGATTTTCACGCCGGTGAGACCGTTACCGGTTCGCTCTGGCCAGCTTCTTATGCCGAGGGATTCAAGACGGTTCCCGGCCTCAGCGAATACACCTTCCCCATTGAGGTCGCGCATCTCCCCGACGGCACTCCATCGTGGTCGGGCCTTGAGATCGGCGTCAAAGATGACGGCTATTCGTCCGTCAACCCCAACGGCACATTTTCTCTTCACATTCCCAGCACCTGGACTGGCCCCCTCCAGTTGCAGACGCGCGATCTCTATTCATTGCCCGGCGCCGGCCCTAGTAACGCGCTTCTCAATATCGGAAACCCGGTTGCCGCGCCTGCGCTACCCACGAATCTCATCTCTCCCAAAGTCACTGGCGTCACCAAGGCAGAGAATCTCGCATATCTCAAACATCTCTGGAACCTGGCCTACAATCTCGAAGAGGACTTCAACGCAGCCGAAGATATCAAAGATGACGACTATTATTGGGCCCAAATGGGCGACCTCGAAGAATACGAGTACTACTTATGGGAAGAGATTGATTCGGTTATCGACACACTTCCGCCTGCGGATGTGGCGCAGTTGGCAAGCGACCAGATAAAAAAGGCCGATGAGGGCATCAAGACGCTGGAAGACGGCCCGCAGACACCAGACAATGTGGCCGAGCTTAAGGATCTTCAAGGCTGGACGGACTTCCTCGATGATGAGGCCGGAAACGCGCACTGGCTCGCCGGCGATCGCTTCTGGATTAAAGAATCCCCTTATTGGACCAACCCCATCCTGACCCAAGGCAAGCTGGGCGCAATTCGCGGCGACTTCTACGACAATCCACTCGACACCAACCTTCACATCGGTACGAATACCATCTGGCCTCTGGCCGGAACGGGCAGTGAACTCTACTTCATGCCGCCTATCAATCTGACACCGGGTCTAACGAATCTCATCCTTGACGGCCCCGGAATGCCGCCGACCGAGATGCCGGTCTTTTATATGACCCTCACCATGTGGGCCGATCAGCTCAACCTCCACAAAGGCCAATCGACCACCTACTATGTCAAGCTCGACGGCCTCAACGGGCTGCCCAGCTCTGCCTGGAGTTCGTCCTTCAATCCGACCGATCTTATCAGTCCATCCGAGTTGAGCGGCAGCTCCGGCGCCTCTTCCACGCCCGGCAGCTCGCAGTCCGGCTACATCACCCTCGCCGTGACCAATGAATCGCCCGGCACCATCACCATGAAGAACACCTTCAGCACCCTTGATGCAAAATTGTTCGTGCCGTCGGGCTCGTATCAGATCAGCGGCGGAGTCGGCGCCATCGCGGATGGCGGCTTCAGCATCCTCGGCGTAGCCCGCGCTTTCCTGCAACCCGAGCTGGGATTCGGGTATCCGCAAGGCTCCACGCCGCCTGCATCGTCAGGCTTCGGCGACTCCCTGTGGAACCCCAGCACGCACCTGGACTACATGCCAGGCTCGACCACGGGTCTCTATTCTTTAGCCAGCTGTCCCTCAAGCTTGGGTGACACACCATGCACAGGCGGAGCCTTGCCTCCGAACACCGCCACCATTGGCGACACTGCGCCTGTCCAAGGCGAATCGCCGATTACCCCTGAACACGCTGCCGCAATAAAAGCGGTTTCCGACGCACTAGAAAAGGCCAACAGTGCCAAATCCAAACAGCGAGCCAAGGAAATCGCTTTGGGCAAGGTATGGGATGCAGTTATGAAGGCCGTACCAAAGCCAATCTGGGATGCGTACAGGAACGCATCATGGGATCGACTCGCCGCGCGTTTAAAGTTAGCAAAGGCGGCGGAGGCCATGGGCGCTCAGCCAACCCCTGACAATACCCGAACGTTCGGCGAGGCCGCGGGAGAAAATGCCGTAGCCGAGAATGCCTTTGGCCAGGCCGAAGACGCTCTTAAATCAAAACTCAATACTGACCTTTCCGACCGCCTGAACTGGGCAAGGGGCGAATTCAAGATCGCGAATGAAGCGGCGGATCAGGCGCGTGCTGACTGGGAAGCCGCACAGCACATTCTGGATGGCTTTCCGCCCTTACCTCCGTCGCCCCCACCCCCGCCGCCCCCACCCCCGCCCGCATGAGAGTAAGGTCTCCCCGCGGCAGACCGTTTAATGCAACTCCATTCGACGGACCGTTGATCGGTACGCGAGCGCGGGTCGGGAGACCTGCGCTAATGCCGGTCTGGAGACCTTATGTCGTCATGGGTGAGGACGTAAATGGCAGCCGGCGTCTGCCAGATCTCCTCCGGTTCCTTGGAGACGGAGGTGACTTCGACATTGCCGAGTTCCTCCAGCGAGAGACGCTTCAGCTTGGCCGTCTGTGGGGCGTCGGCTGCGACGCAGAGATGCGAAACGGCAAAGGAAACCAATCCACAAGCGACGACGCTCTTCAGTACCCGACTAGCTACTGAGGGCACACGTACCATGGAGAGGCTCCAGAAGGTCAAACTCCAGGATTCAAAAACGGTTAGGGGGGAAGGCCAAAACTAAGAATTGGATGTCGAATAGCTTTAGAGAGTTGTCTGGAAATTCGATCTTTTCTACAGGGGTTGGGCCACAAGATAGCGTAGCGTTTCGAGCAGTTTTTCCGGATTGCCATTGCGGACAAAACCTTGAACGATGGCGGCCATTTCGTCAGGAATCTCGTGGATATCGGAGAGAACCACGATGGGAGCGGAGGGATAGCGCTGCCTGGCCTCAAGCGCGACACTGCGGGCGGAGATATTCGGAGCGACGCGGTAATCGAGGAGCACGGCGTCGACCGGCTCATGGTCGGGGAATTTGAGGCCGCGCACGGTAACTTGCACAGGCAATCCCCTGAAGCCCACCGATTCCACAATAAACCGGTAGATCTGCAAGTGCACAGGATCGTCGTCAATGATCAGGACCGGAGCTGTTGGAGGCATGTGGGGAACTGGGTACTCTAAAAAATTTTCCAAATTGTGCCATTGGTCCGGTTTTCTTGCAAGTGAAAATTTAATCATGGAGATCTGGCCCTCGGTCTGCGAGGTCTGGCCCCCGGGGGTATGCGGCCGGCGCCCGCAGGTGCTGGACTTTGGACCGTGGATATACGCGCCGTTTATTCGTGCGCCGTGAGACAATGCCATCGGCGGCGTTCCCCGCACTGAATCCACTGCCGCAGGTCAATGGTTCATGGGCGTAACCACGCAATGTGTCAATCTGCTGTTCGGGCGGCCGCTGGCGACCAGCGAAGAACGCGCCGAGCATATCGGCCCCCTGGCGGGAATTCCAGTCTTCGGGCTGGACGCTCTGAGCTCGGCCGCGTACGGGCCTGAAGCCGCTCTGACCCTGCTGCTTCCCCTGGGCCTGCTCGGCGTGCAATACATTGTGCCCGTGAGCACGGCGATCGTGATCCTGCTGACGATTGTCTACTTCAGCTACCGGCAGACGATCGAGGCCTATCCGAGTGGCGGCGGGTCGTATACCGTGGCCAGCCAGAATTTGGGCGAGGGCGCGGGACTGCTGGGCGCAGCGGCGCTCATGATCGACTACATCCTCACCGCTGCGGTGGGAATTTCGGCGGGCGTGGGCGCTTTGATCTCCGCGGTGCCTTCTTTGCAGCCGCATACCCTGATACTGTGCCTCATCGTGCTGGGGATTTTGACGCTCGTGAACATGCGCGGCGTGCACGATACGGGCGTGGTGTTCATGATCCCCACTTATCTGTTCACGGCGACGCTGCTGATTGTGATCGCGGTGGGTGGATGGCAGGTGATGCACGCGGCAGGGCACCCAATACCGGTGACGCCGATGCCCGCAATTCCGCCCATCAGCGCGGCATTCAGCTGGTGGCTGATCCTGAGGGTTTTCGCTTCTGGCTGTACGGCCATGACGGGTGTGGAAGCGGTGAGCAATGGCGTGATGGCCTTCCGCGACCCCACGTGCAAGAACGCCAAGACCACGCTGACCATCGTCATTGCGCTGCTGGCGATTCTGCTGCTGGGAATTGCGCTGCTGTGCCGCGCCTACGGCATAGCAGCCACCAATCCCGGCGATGCGGGCTACGAGAGCGTGCTCTCCATGCTGACGCGGGCGGTGATGGGCCACGGGTGGTTTTATTTTCTGACCATCGCTTCGGTGCTGCTGGTGCTTGCCCTCTCGGCCAACACTGCCTTTGCTGATTTTCCGCGGCTGACGCGCGCCATTGCGCTGGATAACTATATGCCGCACGTCTTTCTCATCCGTGGGCGGCGGCTGCTCTACTCGTGGGGCATTTATGTGCTGGTGGTGCTGACGGGGCTGCTGCTCGTCGTGTTCGGCGGCGTGACGGACCGGCTGATTCCGCTCTACGCGGTTGGGGCGTTTATGGCCTTCACGCTCTCACAGGCGGGCATGGTGATGCACTGGAAGCGGCAGGGCAACGCTCCGGGGCGCATATTCGTGAATGGCATTGGCGCGGTGGCCACGGGCATCACCACGGTGGTGGTGTTGCTGGCCAAGTTCGTTGAAGGCGCGTGGATCACGGTGCTGCTGGTCCTGGTGATGATTGTGTTCATGCGCGCTGTGAATCGGCATTACCGGCACGTGGACAGCGAAATCAATCTTGACCGGCCCTTTATCCCTGCCGAAGTGAGGGAGCCCATCGTCGTCGTGCCTGTGGACCGCTGGAGCCGCATCAGCGAGAAAGCTCTTTCTTTCGCATTGTCGATGTCGTGCGACATCCGCTGCGTCCACGTGCGGATCAGCGACGATCCCGATCCTTTCTGCGATGAGTGGGATAAGGATATTGTGGCGCCGCTGAAGGCCGCCGGCCGCTGTATCCCCAAACTCGTTACGCTCACATCACCCTTCCGCTACATCCTCCTTCCGATTGTCAATTACGTGCTCGACGTGGAGCGCGAAAGCGAGACATGCAAGGTCTGCGTGCTAATTCCGGAACTGGTCGTGCGGCACTGGTGGGACAGCATGTTGCACAACCGCCGCTCCGACCTGCTGAAAGTGATGCTGCTGATGCGCGGCAACAAGCGCGTCATAGTCATCAATATTCCCTGGTATCTGGAAAAGGACTGATCCGCGACTGCCAGTTCTCTGACCGCGTGAATTCGTGCCCGTGGAGTTCGTGGTCTCCCGCCTTTTCGCCCAAAGTTTCAAGAAGCAGGTTCTTCGACTCGCTCCGCTCGCTCAGAATGACAAAAAGGATGGGGCACGGGAGGGTTCATTTTGAAGCGGTCAGAACCCCAGGGTCTGTGAACAGACCCCAGGCGAGGCCCGTGCTATCTTTCCGTCGCAGCGCCCGTCCCAAGGTGGAAGGTTCTAGAAAAAAGGCTGTCCTGGGGGGTGCCGGCCGGGGCATTTTGCGGCTTGACGGGCTTCGTGAAAGACGGGGGGAAAGGATAGTCTAGGAGGGTACCGGAAACCAGCCGGAAGATGCCTGCCGCGGTTCGAAACCCGGCGACGACAGGTTTGTGTGAGCAAGGTAGTGTTTGAGGAGAGTTTCAAGTTGAACAGGACGATCCTATTTCGAATTTCGGCGATGGTTGCGGTGGCGCTTGCGCCCCTGGCAGCCGCTGGCCAGGTAAACCCAGAGGCAGCGCAAGGTCCCGGGCAGGCCGCACCTTACAAGTACGAGGTATATGGGGGCGTTGCCTATACCCGCTTCAGACAGGCCACCGAATCGTACAGCGGATTGTTGGGTGGAAAGGTGCAATTGGCCCGCGATTGGGGAAAATATTTTCAGCTCATCGCATCCGGCGATTACTACACGGTAGGAACGGGCCACGCCAATCTGCCGAGTCCCGGCCACCCCACGATCTACTCGTTCATGGTGGGGCCGGGAGTCCACGCTAACCTCTACGGAAACCTCAGCGGTGAGGTATTCGCGGAAGTGGGCGGGGAGCATACCGGGGGCGAGAGCATGACGCCCAGTATTGCCTTTGCGGGCGGCTTTGGCGGGGGCCTGACCTACGACCTGGGCCACAATTTGGCCGTGCGGCTTGCCGGCGACCGCGTCGGCGCATCGTTCTCACTGGCCAACAATACGCCGCAGCTCGCTTACTCGACGCACTTGACCTGGAACGCGCGCGCTACGCTCGGCGTGGTGTACCGGTTCTAGAGACAGGGACGAAGGGAACAAGCGACCAAGGAAACGAGAACTGAAGACATTTTTGCAGATAATTTCCCTACGTTGACGCACAATCGTTTCGTGAGTCATGGATTCCGGACCCCGGGTATGGAGAGATATATACCCTGACCATAAGTCCTTTGCTCTCAAATATGGAGGTATGTCATATAGGGGGGAGGGGGTTTGCATCTTGGTAAACATCCCTCTTTATCCCTGTTTAGTGAAGCCAGCGAATGCTTGATGGCGTGCGGGGCGGTAGGGGCACGACGATGAAGCCTTCGCGCCAATGGCCCTGTTCGCGGCGCGGCGGATTGCCGACAATGCGCATGGCCGCGGGGTTGTGCTCTTCCAAGGCCAAGCCGGCCAAGCCGCCTACGATGGCCTGCAACTGATCGTGATTGGGCGGCCGGTTGGTGGTGAGGGGAACTACGGCGCGCAGGGATGCGTAGGCCTCGGCCAGATCGCTGACACGGGCACGGCGCTTGGCGGGTAGCGGTTTCAACTGCAGAGACTTCCAGGCGGCGTGAGGATAGCTTTCCACGAGCACGCGCTCGAGCGACGCTGCCCCCAGCCCGCGTGCTTCGGGCTGCGGCCGGGTGCGCAGACGACGCCAGCCGCGGCGGCTGAGCGCATCGTAAACGTCCATACAGAATTCAGCAAACGACCGGTAAGTGGCCGGCTTGACCATGCCGGGCAGGCCGGTTTTGGCAGCGGTGTTCAATTGCCGCTCGCTGACGCGCGCGTGCTGGAGGCCGTTCCCGCCGGATTTCCAGGCCTGGGGGCCGTCGAGCATGAGAACGCGGATGTTGCGCACCGCACAAAGGTGATTGAGGCGTCCGGCGAGAATCTCGGGGTCGATGGGACCTTGACGGTGAGTTGCATCGAGGCCCGGGGGGTGGACAGCAATGATCTCGCAGGTGACGAGAGGGTCGGACAGAGGCGAAGCAGCGCGGCTGAGAACCACGACGCCCAGATCGGACCAACGGCGGCAGGCGAGATCGACAGAGAGCACGGCCATATTTCTGAGAGTACGGCCGGACCGAGCCGTTGCGGCGAGAAGAATTCCGGGCGCAGCGATGGGTTTGCGCTGATTTGAGACCGCTGACCGAAATGGAACGGCGACGATGCGACCTCGGGCTCGATCACGGACTCAAGGATGGCTGCAAAAAGAAAACGGGGGATGCATTGCGCATCCCCCGCCAAGTCTAAGTCCTTTCCCAGTCCGCAATTCGCTAGAACGAAAGGTGCGCGCCCACCTGGAATTGGCGGGAGGTGGTGCCGGTGTAGACGCCGCTCGTCTTGCCGAAAGCTGTTGAAGTCGGACTGACGTTCGGCGTGTTGTACTGCGGCCGGTTCAGCAGGTTGAAGCAATCGAGACGCAGTTGCAGGTCGATGTTCTCCCAGCTCTTGATGTCCTTCTGCACGTTGCCGTCCCAGTTGCTGGTGTAATCCTGGCGCAGAAGGTAGGCCGGGAACGTGCGGTAGTTGTAGCTGTTCGGCTGAATATTGGGATTGAACTTCACGCCGTCGAGCGGGTTGTTGTCGACAGCTATGGCGCTGTTCGCCACCGTGCGCGTGTCAAAGACCGACGTGTTGAAGACCGTCTGACCGTTCACGTTGGCTGCGCTGTGTTGCACATTGTGGAAGTCCTTCCAGGTGGTTCCCGTGTAGATCACGTTCCCCCACGACATTGGTGTGCCGGAAAGGAATTGGTAGATGGCTGAAATCTGCCAACCCCCGACAAATCCGTCGAGAATACGAATGTCGTTCGAGAAGAACTGGCGTCCGCGGCCAATCGGGATTTGATATGTCCCGTAGCCCGCGAAGTGGAACGGATAATCGGACGTGGTTTCGCCGTAGCCGGGGCTGAGCGGGCCGCCCGCGTTGAGCTGGTTAAATGTGCCCAGCTGACGCGACCACTCAAAAACACCGTTGATGGTAAGACCGTGTCCCATAGTTTTGGCAACCCGCGCATTGAGTGCGTTGTAGGTCGATTCTTGTCCCGGAACCAGTTGTTCTGTGACTGAAGTGAACTCGGGCCAGGTCATCAGGTACTGGCTGGGAGCAATCGTGCTGTTGGAGGAGAGGCCGGTCACTCCGGCCACGCCCTTGAAGGGATTCGTAATGTTGGTGGTCGCCGGGCCGCCCGTGTAACTGGATCCGCTCAGCAGGTTGGTCGCAGGAATGTTGTAGTACTGCGAGCTGCTCAGGTAGGGCAGGAGCGGAATCGCGTCGACTGCGTTGGAGTAGGAGAGATGGACCCCGTGATTATTGAGGTAGCCCAGGTCGACGAGGATGGTGTTTCCAATCTGGTACTGGAAATCGATGCTGGTGCGCTCCGCATACGGCACCTTCAACCTGGACGGATAGTAGACTACCTTGGCGCCGAGGTTGGTGTTGATGCCGAGGGCGTTACCGGTGGGCAGCTGAATCGGGTTTACAGCCGGCGCAGTCGACGACGTTGGGAACGGGTCGGTGATCACATTGTTGGTCATCCTGCTATTGGAAGTCCCAACATATGTGGTTGTGGCGGAATAGCCGTAGGTCTGGCTTGTGTTGTAGTCATTGAAGGGGTTGTTGTAAATGCCGAAGCCAAGGCGGAGCACCCCCTTGCCGCGCAGGGAGTTGGGCGACCAGGTGATGCCGAGCCGTGGGCCGTAATAGACAGGGGGCAGGGTATATGCGTAGCGATTGCTCGACGACGTATAAGTCACGCCGCCGACAGGCAGGAACGACGCTGCCGGCAGCAGTGCGGTGCAAGTTGCGGTGCAATCCGTTTTGTAGTTGTTCTCTGCCGGGACTGTCGCCTCGTTCGTAACCGTTGTATTGAACCCGCTGGTGATGCGGTTCTGGCTTTCGTTGACGGGAAGCTCGTGCTCGAAGCGGATGCCGATGCTGATCGTCAGGTTGGACTTCACCTTCCAGTCGTCCTGAATAAAGTAGGCGTTGAAAAAGCTGTTGTATTGGAACGGCACGCCGATGTCTTCTTCGCCGCCGGACGGTATGCCGAGCATGAACTGGGCGAACGCACTGCCGAACGCCCCAAAAGCCGCGGTATTGCTCGCGGTGACGGGATTGCCGGCAGCGTTGGTAAACGAAAAGTCTCCGTCGGCGTAGTTCGGCGTAAGAAACGAATACTTGTAGGCTCGCAGGTCGATGCCGCCAAGAATGGTGTGCGACTTGTAAATCTTGGTCGCTACGGAGAAAAGCTGAATGGTGTCGAAGTTCTCAATCGTTCCCAGCTTTGCGCTATAGGATTGGGGATTGGTCGCATCGGTGAAAGAGATGTACGGTATGGCGAGCGCCGTGGCATTTTGCGCCAGGTAGCCCGGGAAACCGAACGTCGTCGGGCTGATGCCCGAGCTGGTCAGGCCGTTGGTGTTGTCAAAGCGCGTAATGCTGCCGCGCGTGTCGAGGAAGAACGTGGGCGAGAAGGTGTGAATCTCATCCACCTGGCCGCCGGCCATAATCTGGTCGGTGACGGTACCGTTCAGCTGATTGTGGAATTCATTGCTGGCCGAACTCAGGTACCGGCTGCGCTGTGCCATTCCAAAGATCTTGTCCCTGGAACTGATGTTCCAGTCGATGCGGCCCATGTGCGAGCGGTAATCCTGCGTGGTCGGCACAAAAGTGAAGTAATTGTTCTGTCCGTCCGCGGTGGTCGTCGCGCCGCTGTAGTTCGGCAGCGGAACCAGCTTCATGTAAGCTTGGGCGATCGGGTTCACCGTCAACCCCGCGTTGGAGAAAATATTGCTCGGGATAGCCGTTCTTGTGTAATTCGAAGTGGTTCCGGTCGCCGTGTTCGGGTTGTAGAGCTGGTATGAGCTGTTGATGCCGGTGTTCGTAGCATTATTCCACAGGGCTGAAAAGTCGCCGTTGCGTTCCGCCTGCGTGGGCACACTGGTGATGGACTGCGCAGCCGGTGGTTGGCCGCGGTACGTCTCATACGCGTAGAAGAAAAAGAGCTTGTTGTGGCCGTTAAAGATTTTTGGGATCCAGATGGGGCCGCCAATGGTGCCCCCAAACTGGTTGGTGTGGCTGCCCGACGGTATGTTGCTGCCCACCGGCGTGGTATAGGGGAGGGCGTTCATCCAGGTGCAATTGTCAACCGATCGGCTTACGAACTTGGCGGTGGTGCCCAAAGCATTCGTGCAGCCCACGTCCTCGTATTCCCACCGGGCGGAGCCGTGGAACTGGTTGGTGCCGCTCTTGGTGGTGATGTTCACTGTACCGCCCGAGGTGTCGCCGTACTCCACATTGGCGCCGAAGACGTCCACGCGAATTTCATTGACCGAGTCGAGTTGCGGGCTGAAGCCGGCGTAGCGGTCGCTGTCCTGCATGTTCGGGACGCCATTGAGCAGGAGCTCGTTTGACGATGAGTTGCCGCCGCCGAGCGAAAAATCGTCAACTGTCTGGTTGCTGGTCGGATTCGCGCCGCCGAGCGCGTGCTTGGCCTTCACCACTGTGCCGTACTCGATGCGGGCGAAGCCTAGCGGAGTGCCACCGTTGCTGGGCAAGTCCTCGACCTGGTCGGTAGTCAGCACCTGGCCCGACGACGCGTCGGCCGTGTCGATGAGCGGAGGCGCTGCCGTAACCGTGATCTGCTCCGAGGTCGCGCCGATCTCGAGCTTGATGTCGATGGTGACGTTCTGCTGCGTCTCAACCTTGATGCCCGCCCGTTCAAAGGCCTTGAATCCCTGGGCATCCACTTTCACGGTGTATCCGCCCGGCAAAAGGCCGGGGGCCGTGTAATAACCTTCCTGTGTGGTGTCCACATGAGAGATCGCGCCGGTATCGGTGCTGGTCACTGTGACGGCGGCGTTCGATATCGCAGCCCCGGTAGGGTCCGTCACCTGTCCGGTGATCGAGCCCCGTGAGTCCTGTGCGTAGGCGTAAGATCCCACTACAACGAGAAGAAACAATACAAAATGCTTCACTAGATGCCTCCTATTCACTGTTGCGTTTTTTTGAAGGGCCGATGAGCTTGAATCCCCAGCGATCAATCGTGAGTCGCGCGTTTCCCGGCACGCGGAAAGGCGGCCAGTGAAGCGACAGGGAGATCGATCGCGAGAGATCGCTTCATGCGGAACCCCTTTATTTTGCAGCGGTCTTGTCATGCTTGCAGTTAGCGGTTACTGGAACATCCGTCAAGGTAATGAGGCGGAGATACGCGTGTCAAGAGAAATCGGAGAACTAGTAGCACTTTTTGAAAGTTAAAGTTGTTGAATCCGTAAACTCGCTGAAATATGGGGAATCGCCCCGGGAACCCCGTCAGAATAGCCTGATTTATTCCGCAAATCGGAACATAACATTCCCGATTTAACGCGTGGTTCGCCGCACGTAGAAATACCGATCAGTTCCCTTGCCGGCTCGTCCCTGAGGGATCGGAATGGGCGCTAAGCGTGGACTGCGACTGCATGGGAAAAGGGTCATGCGGGCAGGGCGTTTCAAGGCGTGTCGTGATGGCGGAAGGAGTGAAAGATGGCCGAGCGCGGAGACGCCGTGGAAATTACTTCCGCTAATTTTCAACCGCTCACGCCAGCGTGAATCAAAGTGCCGAGGCGCGCATCGCAGTTTCGAGCACGGCCTTGCGGGTCTCTTCTTCTCGCGCGGGAGTCATGCGGACAATGGGGGTGGAGAGGCTGATGGCCGCGACCACGGGACCCTCGGCGGGGCGAAGGGCGGCGCTATAGCAGATGCCGCCCAGGATCGATTCCTGACGATCGCAGGCGACACCGGTCGAGCGGATCTGGGCGAATTCATCGAACAGGAGGGCGCGATCGGTGATGGTGAACTCGGTGCGGCGCGACAGGCCGTAGACCTCAACGATTTGCTCGGCCAGGGCACGGTCTTGAAAGGCGGTGATGGCCTTGCCCATCGCACTGCAATGCGGCGGCAGGACGCGGCCGATGCGATTGGAGATGCGGATCTCGTGAAAGGTTTCGATGGAATCGAGGACGTGGATGCGATCGTCGTAAAGGTAGGCCATGCTGACGGTTTCGTTGAAGCGCCGCGTGAGCCGCTCCAATTCGGGGCGCACCTTGTCGCGCAGCACGTTGGCCTGCTCAATGAGCCAGCCAAAGCGGAGCTTGGGCGCGAGCTGGTAGGTTCCGTCCACAGCCTGCTTCAGGTAGCCGTGCTTTTCCAGCGTCAGCAGGACGCGAAAGAGCGTGGACTCGGGAAGGCCGGTGGCGAAGCCGATCTCCTTGAGCGCCAGCGGCGCTTTGCCGTCGAAGCAGTCGAGCACCTCAAGCGCGCGGCCGATGGAGCGCAGGTAATACTGCTCGTTGGCTGCCGAGTCCTTGGAGTGGAGCGCCCATTTGGGAATGCGCCGCCGCGTGATCTTGCGTTGCGTGGAGGAGGAGTCTGTCTTGACTTTCATCGAAGGACCGCACCTTTACTTTGAGACGCTGCATAGCATGTTCTTGCAATTTATACGCTGTTCGGACCATTGCGTGCAATAATTTCCATTTTTTAGATTTGGTTTGACACTCTGGTGGAAGCTGTGTAGAACAGGCTTTGCCTGGTGATGGGCGCGGTTTCAACCCCTCGAACGAAGCTCGACTCGAGGCCCGGCTGACTGCGGACCGGTGCTCAAGATGCGGGAAGGGCCGGGTGGCCTTGAGTCGTCTGGGAAGTGAGGAACAATGGATCGCAGAGATCTGATGAAAATGGGGGCCGGAGCGGTAGTGACGGGGTTTGTTTCCAGCGCTTCGGCTGCGCCGGCAAGTGCCGGGAACGAAAAGCCAATGAACGAGAAAGTGGAACAGTGGGGCGTTTTTGAGGTCAAGGCGCAGGGGCCTTCGGCCGGAAATCCCTTTGTGGATGTTCAGTTTGGGGCTCGCTTTACGCTAGGCCACCGCACCGTTGAGGCGGCCGGTTTTTATGACGGCAACGGGGTGTACAAAGTGCGATTCTCGCCGGACACAGTGGGGCGCTGGAGCTTTGAAACCACAGGGAACGTGGGTGAGCTTGCCGGACTGACGGGCGGCTTCGAGTGTTTTGCGCCGGCGGCAGGCAATCGTGGTCCGGTGGGGACGGCGCATCAGTTCCACTTTCAATATGCGGACGGAACGCCCTATTTTCCGTTCGGCACCACCTGCTATTCGTTTGGATTTATCGGCGCGCCCTACGGGGACGAGACGCTGAAGAACCTGAAGGAAGCGGGATTCAACAAGGTGCGCATCTGTTTGCTGCCCAAGCCGCTGGGCAAACTGCAGCCGGTGGCCATGCCTTTCGAGCGCATGGGCGCGGCGCTCCCTTCGGGCGCGGAGAATCTTGCGGACGACGGAGCCAGCCAGGCGAAATTCGATCTGGCCCGCTTCAATCCCGCCTACTTCCAGCATTTTGAAGCGCGCATTCAGGATCTGATGACGGCCGGCATCGAGGCGGATGTGATTCTCTTCCATCCCTATGATGCGTGGGGATTCAAGGCCATGGGAGCGGAGGCGGACGACCGCTATCTGCGGTATGCGGTGGCGCGGCTTTCCGCATACCGGAACGTGTGGTGGTCGATCGCCAATGAATACGATCTGGTGCGCTCGAAGACGATGACCGATTGGGACCGTTTCTTTCGTATCGTGCAGGAGGCTGATCCGTATAGCCGGTTGCGGTCGATTCATCACAGCCGGGTGATGTACGACAACTCCAAACCATGGTGCACGCACGCCAGTTTGCAGGAATACGACTTCGAAAAATCCGCCGCGCTATTCGCGGCCTGGAACAAGCCGATCATCTACGACGAGATTCAATACGAAGGCAACATTGCGCGCCGCTGGGGCAATCTTTCGCCGGAGGAGATGACGCACCGCTTCTGGCGTGCCACGGTGTACGGCGTGTACGCGACGCATGGAGAAACGTATATGGTGACGGACGGGAGCCCGGTCTGGTCCGATGCGGGCGAGCTGCATGGAAGCAGCGCGGCGCGCATCACGTTCCTGCGCAAGCTGCTGGAGAAATCGGGCACCACGGGCTTGATGGCAGCCGAAAATCCGTATTATCTGAACGCGGGCAATCCCGGCGCGGTGATTCTTTATTACTTCGACTATCACTGCGTGGGCGAGTACGAGTTTCCGTTGCCGGAGAAAGTCGAATTCAAAGCCACGATGATCGATCCGTGGGCGATGACGGAATCGCCATTGCCCGGAACCTTCAGCGGCAAAAGCAAGATCACGCTTACCGGCAAGCCGTATATGGCTGTGCTGTTTGAGAAAAACTAGCTCCTAGCTTTTAGCTTCTAGCTCCTAGCTCTCTGTGCCGGGCCGGCGTTTTCTGAGACAGAATGGGTTCGCGGTCTTTGGGGTTTCGCTGCGGATTTAAAAAACAGGGTTGAAGGCAATGAAGCGAGCAAAGTGGATGAGGATGCGTTTTGCGGCTGCCGCTTGTGCGGCAACCGCTATTTTGACAGCGAGTGCATCGGTGAGAGCAACGCAGGTTGCGGTCGTCACTGCGAGGGGCGCGTCGCCGCGCGAACTTTATGGCGCGCAGAAACTGCGCTCCGCGCTTGCGGAGTTGAAGACAGCGCCGGCGGGTGCGCGCATCCTGGTTGCGGTGCGCAGCGCACCGGAACTTGCACATTTCGATCGACTCGCGCACTCCGATCTGGCCGAGTTCTGGCCACAGGCCGAAGAAGCATTTCTCATCAAGCAGATTGGCAAGACATGGATCGTTACCGGCTCCGACCCCTCAGGCGTGCTCTACGGAGAACTGGAGCTGGCCGATCGCATCCGCGCGGCGAAGGCGCTGCCCGCGGACATCGACGACATGGAACATCCGGCGCTGAAGCTGCGCGGAACCTGCATCGGGATGCAGAAGCAGGAGATCACTTACGACGACGCCGAGTACGACTACCCGTACACGCCTCAGAATTTTCCGTTCTTCTACGACAAGGCCGCGTGGATCAAGTATCTGGACACGCTGGCCGAGGAGCGCTACAACACGCTCTACCTTTGGAACGGGCATCCCTTCACCAGCCTGCTGAAGCTGCCGAAATATCCCGAGGCGCAGGAGTTGCCCACGGCGCAGCTGGACGAGAACATTGCCCTGTTCAAGTGGCTGACTGCGGAAGCCGACCGTCGCGGTATCTGGGTGCTGCAGGGTTTCTACAACATTCATCTTTCGCACACCTTTGCCCGCGCTCATCATCTTCCGTATCACTTGTCGGCGCCTAACGCAGAGGCCAGCGCGTACACGCGCTACGTGATTTCGGAATTTGTGCGGGAATACCCGCACGCCGGACTGATGATGACGCTAGGCGAGGCGCTAAGCCCGCGCTACGGAGCGGAGTGGCTGGCGCAGACGATCATTCCCGGCGTCCAGGACGGGTTGAAGGAACTCGGCATCACCGAGGAACCTCCCATCGTGGTGCGCGCGCACGCCACGGACATCGACGCAGTGATGAAGGCGGCCACGCCGCTCTACTCGAACATCGACACCATGTTCAAGTGGAATGGCGAATCGCTGACGTGGACCAATGTGCGCGGGCCCGTGCTCGACCGCTTCAAGATGCTCGCCGAATCCTCGAACGTGGCCATTGCCAACGTGCACCTGCTTTCGAATCTGGAGCCGTTCCGCTGGGGTGACCCCGATTTCATCCGCCAGACGGAGACGAATTTTCAACACATCGGTATCGAAGGGCTGCATGTGTATCCGCTGCGCTACTGGGATTGGCCGTATGCGGGTGACAACACCCAACCAATGCTGGTGCAAACCGATCGCGACTGGATCTGGTTTGCGGCGTGGGGCCGTTACGCGTGGAATCCGAATCGCGATCCCGAAAAGGAGCATGCCTACTGGGTGTCTCGCTTTCAAGAGAGATTCGGCTCAGCCGAGGCCGGCGAGAAGATCCTCGACGCCTACACGCTGGCCGGGCCTTGCCAGCCAAGACTACTGCCGCGCATCGGCATCACGGAAGGAAACCGCCAGGCGTTCACGCTGGGAATGACCATGCCACAGTTGATCGATCCCGCGCGTTTCAATCCCGCGGTGACGCTGTGGACGGGTGACGCGCCGGCGGGCGAGCGGCTGGACGATTACGTGGCCGAGGAAGTGAAGAACGAACCGCACCATGGCGAGACGCCGCTCGGGATAAGCGACGAAACAGTCGACGCATCGCGGAAGGCATTCGATGCAGCAAGCGCGGCAGAACCGTTTGTGACGAAGAATAAGGCCGAGTACGGGCGCATCTTGAACGACATGCAGGCGATCGAGCTGTTGATGGAGTTTTACAACGCGAAGACCAAGGCGGCGGAGCAGGTGCTGCTGTACGGATACGATCAAAATGCGGCACATTTGCGGCAGGCTGAAGCACTGTTGGCCGAAAGCGTGGACCATTTCCGCGAGCTGACGGCGATTGCAGGCCCGGCGTATCGCACTGCGACCAGCATGGAGACGACACAGCGCCAGATTCCGTTCCGCGGCGGCATGAATCAGTTTCCCAACTGGCAGCAGTGCCTGCCTATGTATGAGAAAGAGCTGGCCACGTTCCGCAAGCGGCTGGCGCAGTTGAGCTCCGGCGCGAAGATTGACGAGAACAAGCCGGTTGAACGGCTGCCGCAGATTGGATTCACGCTGAAGTCCGGCGCGGGCGAGGCATTCACCATGGAAAAAGGCGCGAGTCTTTTCGTGGGCACGAACGTGGCGATCGGCGATCTGGCGCCGGAACTCGCCGGGATGAAGGGAATCCGCATTGCGCCCAGCGAAGGCGGAACGCTGCACTTCGATCTCGCGGAGCCGGCGCAGATCCTGGTTGGTTTTGTGAGCAATTCATCGCGGAAGAACACGGTGCTCGATCCCGAAACTGAGCAGTGGAACCTGGTGCTGCTGAATGCGATTACGGTGCCGAAGGTGCCCGCCATGGCAGTGTGGGCCAAGCCCTTGCCGGCGGGCGCGAACGACCTCGATCTGGGCAAGGGATTCTACGTGATCCTCGGCTTCATTCCCGCCGATACCCATGTGGCTCCGCATGTGAACTTTGCACAGACGGGCAGCGGCGAAGGGCCGCCGAATCTGGACTGGCTGTTTGAGTGAGAAGCCGCTATCGGCGCTTAGCTGTCTGCTCCTGGCTTGATTGCGGAAGTCAGCGCGGGGCTATGGTTTTTGAGGCTCTTGTGTTGAGGAAGGCTGCGCACTCGCCGGCGCATCATGGCGTGCGAGCAGTCGAGCCGCTTCTTCATCCGTGATGTGCAGAAAACTTCCGTGCTTCGAGTACGGTGGCAGCGAAGTTTGCGCGGTGATGTCCTGCCAGTGCTTCCAGTCGGTGGTGGCTACAGCTTCAAACCGTGCGTGGGGCGCGCGGTAATGATCGTAAAAAACGATGTACTGTTTGCCCACCTGAATGGCCGATGGCCCCTCGGACCAGCTTTCGTTGATGGGGCCGGAAATATTGCTCCACGGCCCTTCGAGCGTCGGTCCCGTTGCGACACGCTCCTGAAAGGTGAGCGGGTCGTAAGTTTGCTGTTTGAAGATGAGCCGGTAAGGGCCGGTTGCGCCGTGAAAAATCGTGGCGTCGATGGTGACGTAGCCGGGATCGAAGAAGATTGCGGGCTTGGAGAAGGTTTGAAAGTCCAGCGTGAGCGAAAACCAGATGCGATTGCCGTCCTGAGAATCTCTCATGGAACTCGACCAGATGAGGAGCCATTGGTTTTTCGTCGCATCCCAGTACGTCTCTGGCGCCCAGACGTTGATGGTCGCGGGAAAACCCGCCATGAGGGGAACTTGTTTTTGTGCGGACCATGTGAGCAGATCCGGCGATGAGGCGTAACCCAGCGAGTTGCCGCGCCAGTTCCAGGTCCACACCATGTGAAAAAGTCCGTCGGGGCCGCGCGTAAGGAAGACATCGCGCATGAGCTCGCCCGCTTGCGCCGGGGCGACCCACGGCTGGCCGTCATTGAGCGGCGTGTAGTGGGTGCCATCGCGGCTGAGCGCAAAATAGATGCCTTGATTGCCCGGCTCTTTGAAGTAGATGAAGAGCCACGCGCCATCGGAGTTCTGGACAGGCTGCGGCTGAGCAGTGAATGAAATGGCTGCGAGAACAAGGATGAGTGATGCAGTTTGTGAAAGCGTTTTTACCATCGCATTTTTGTTCCGCAGGGGCTAAAGCCCCCGAATCCTTTCAAAGGCCTATTCGGCGCGACGGAAGTCGCGCCCTGATACAAAAATCTTTCGACGTAGTTCATCTGCGAATTTTGAAGACGCTCTGATACAAAACTGCTTTCGACAGCGCTGATTATCGCCCATCCGTGAACGTGGCATCGGCGAGCGTTTTGCCACGCCAGTGGGACTCGGCGGTTTGTTTTCCGGCAGCATCGAAGAGCTGCCAGGTCCATTGGCCGTCCGCGCCGTAGGTCTTCTGCCAAACCTTTGAGCCATCGGCGCGATAGAAGACTTCGTCGCCGATCTTCCGCCCGAGATGGAAGTTTGCGGTCCACTGCCGCGTACCGTCTTCAAAGTAAAATGTCTGCGGCCCTTCAAGCAGAGTGCGGCCGTCGCTTGCGCGCGCATTGCCCCACTCGGCCTCGAGCTTTCCGTTGGGCCACTTTTCCGTGTGCTTCGTTACGGGTCCGATTGAATCGGGCCCGGGCGACTGCGCAGCATCCGGCGCGAGGATCCACGACTCGTTCAATTCGATCTCGTAGTTCACGGTGTTTTTTGATGTGGCAATGTGGATCACGCCGTCGGGACCCTGCGTGGCGGTCACGTAACCCACGGTGAGAATATCGGCGGGCAGACGCTTCTGCTTCCAGGTTTTGCCGTCATCCTCAGAGAGCGCAACGTACGCGCCGTCCTTGTGCAGATGCTTTTCGTTATGAGGATTGAAATCGGCGACGAAGAAGAGACGGCCCGAGGCGAGACGAATCACGCTCGGCCGCTCACCGCTGTCGAGAGGGTCGAAGGTTGTTTTCGACTTCACCCATGTGTTGCCGCCGTCGGAACTGGTGGCGAGGGGCATGCGGCCGTCGATGTTGGAGTTTTTTCCGCCGAAGCCGAGAATCGTTTCGCCGTTTTCGGCCATTACGATGGTGGTGTGACGGCCTGCGGTGCGCCCGCCGGTGTCGAGCCAATTTCGGCCGTTGTCGCGCGTGGCCCAGACTGCGGAGATGGAGCCGTTCCCATCGGCATCGCGCCCCGTGGAGTCGGTAGGGATGTAGATGGTTCCACTCTTCGCGCGAACAATCGAGTTGATGGGTTGCGAAACGAAACGGCCGATGGGTGCAGTGAAGTGGGGAAATTCAATGGACGCCCACGTCGCGCCGTTGTCATTAGAAGTGGTGAAGGCGAAGGGCGGCGCGCCGATCAAGCGCGGGAAACCGAAGAAGAGCCAAAGATGCCCGCGATCGTTCCAGAAGACGGGCGCGGCACACGCGGCATCGGCAAAGTCGGGCCACGGCTCCGGCATGTCCCAGTCTTCCGCGCCCGCGCGGCGGCGCATCACCATCACAGTCTGGTCGGGATCGTCTTCATTGCGAGGCGTGTTGTAGTACGCGGCGACCACGTCGCCGTTGGCGAGCACCTGAATGGCGGAGTTGTGATAGTTGATGCCGAGACCGGGCGCAAGGCCCACGCGCCAGCCGACATCCGGCATGGATTTTCCGTTGAGATTCGGAAACAGTTCATGCACGTGATAGAAGGGGTTTGCCGGATCGGGACCTTTGGCGATATCAACCGGCGTCTGCTTCACATCGGTGAAAAAGAAAAACTGCGCGGCGGGCGAGGGATGCGGCGTGGGAGTGGGCGCCTCGACGACGCGGAATCCGATGTTGCCCTCCTTCGATGCGTAGCTCGGCGCCATGCTGGCGCGATTGGCGGAGCGCATGAAATACGGCGCGGTTGCAGGATACATCTCGCCCAGTTTCGATTTACGGAAATCGAGGCCGCCTCCGCGCACGACGCGAAAATATCCGTGAAGCGGACCTGTCGGATCGGTCTGCGCAGCGGAGGGATACGGGGCGTACCAATCGGCGATCCACTCCGGCGTGCCTTCGCCCATGACTACGCCCGAGGCGTTGGTTTGGCCCGACTTGGGCGGCGCGTCGCCGGTGAAATACGGAGTCTGCGTGCCCGCGCGTTCCACATACTCCCACTCGGCTTCGGTAGGCAGACGATACGGCTTGCCGGTTTTCTTTGCGAGCCACGCGCAGAATGCGACGGCCTGGTTATAGCTGATGCCGGCCGCGTAATCGGGATACGCGGCGACGGGTTGCCAGGAGGGATCGAACTGCTGGAATTCCTTGACGGTGACGAGGCGAGTGGCGATGGAGAAGGCATGCGAGATGGTGACGCGATGCGCGGGGAGTTCGTCGAAGTCGCCGTGCACGGGGCGATTCGACATGACGCCGAAACCGTTGACGACGGCAGGTGAGAGCGTGACGTCGTCGGCGCCCATAGTGAAGGAGCCCGCAGGAATCTGCGCTATGGGGATGGGGGGCGCGGACTGGGCGAATAGCGAAACGGCAGCGAGGCCGAAGGCGAACGATGCGATGGGCTTCAAGGTGCGCACAATCGGAACTCCTTCAGCGGTAAAGATGACAGCGCTCTTCGGTGCCCTGTCAATGTAATTCTCCATCGGCCTTCGTCAGTGGGAGCTTGGACGCCCCCACGACAGCCGGTCTCAAACCCCAACGAGCATAAAGCGGCTCGCCGGGGACCCCGGTCGGGAGACCGGCGCTACGTTAGTGCCTCAGCGCGGCAGTTCGGCTTCGAGCGGGCCGAGCGTGGCGCGGCTGGCGATTTTCTTTCCGTCGACGAACAGTATGAGGCCGCGGCCTAGCCGATATTGCTTGCCGGTTTCGTCGTACACAATTGCGAGCAGATGGCCGTGATAGGGAAGACCGTCCGCGGCGAAATAGGTCCACGTGCCGGCGGGCAGGAGCGGATGAATGTCGACCTTCGCGTCCGCGTGTGGTCGCAAACCGATGAGCCCCGTGATGAGCGGATCGGCGAACCCGGAATGATTGTAGTAGTTTCCGCGGCCCACCTGCCTGTTCTTGAAAATGAGCATGTCTTTCGCGATCCACTCATCGGTGTCGGCGTCGAGATCTTCGTCGATCCAGTCAATGACCCGGCCGCTGGGCAGCTTGATGTGCTGCGACAGAACGTAGTCTGCGAATAACTGATAGTACTGCTGCTTGCCGATGAGTGACTGCGCGGGGCCGTCGAGCAGGTTGGCCAACGCCAGCAGCGTTTGCGTGGTGGCGTAAGGCCAGGAGGGGCCGTTCCACGTGCACTGATCGTCGGAGACGAAACGGAAGCGCGGGCTGCGCCGCTCGGCGGTGGTGGGACCGTACTTGCCGGCGAATCCTTTGGGATCGAAAAGCTGCTTCCACGCAATGGCGTGGCTCGGCGTGGGCGCATAGAACTGCCAGGGAATGTAGCCGATGAGTTCGCGCACGCCGGAGAACTGGAGCTGTGTGCCCGGGTCTTTGAAGCGCTTTTCTTTGCGAATGCCGGAATCGGCCGCGGGCGAGAGATCTTCGTAGAACTGATCTTTGGGATTCCAGAGTTTGGTTTCGATCAGATGCTCGAGCGTGGCGGCCTTGGCGTCGTATTCGGCGGAGACTGCCGATTGTTCGGACCTGCGCGCGAAATCCGCAATGGCACGCGCATCGGCGAGCATATAGCTGTTGAGCGGCGTGCGATAGCCGTCGCCACCGATGGATTTTTCCATGGCGTCGCGGGTATCGATCTGCCAGTAGAGGCCAACGGACTTGTCGAGGTGCGTGTCTTCCCAAGCCTTGTAGTTGGCCTCGAGCGCAGGCAGTAGATCAATTGCGAGCTTCGGATCGCCCGTGGCTTGCGTTACCAACTGCACGCTCCACGCGAGGGGAAAGCTATAGGAGCGCGAATTTTCCGCAGGACGGCCCCAGTACCGGGCATCATCGTTTGCGATTTTGGGGTTGCGCAGCCAGCGCGCTTCGCCTAGATGAAAGGGCGCGGCGTCGGGCAGCACGCCGTTTTGGGGAAGGTCGGGGCGGTGCAGCCACTCGGTGATGAGAAAGCCGTAGTCCGCGGTTTGCTCGACGTGTTTCTGAAATGAGTACCAGCGGAAGTAATACATTTCTTCGAACTGCTTGTTCGAAGAATTGAAGAGCGGGATGTTGGCGGTGAGCCAGGGCCATTCGTCGGCGGGTTGCTGGCCGGTGGCTTCGCGTTCGTCGGCTGAGAACTGAGTGACGTAACGGCTATAGTCGTCGGGGTGCAGGACGGCAAAGGGTTGGGCAGTCGTATTCGACTGGGTAAATGCGGCGACGGGGAGAAGCGCGAGGGCGAATGCGAATTGGAGATGATGTTTCATTGATGAACCCCGGCAAATCACGATAGAGGCTTGTGCTAACGCTCTGACCTCATAATTTCTGGGCGATCCACGGACGAGCGCGGGTCGGGAGACCCGCGCTACAGCCGGTCAGGAGACCGGCGCTACAAGTTTACGGTTCAAGCGCTGGAGAATTGTGCGTGCGTCGCTCAGCGAATCCCGGGCTGCTTGCTTGAGGCAAGAAATGTCGTTGGTGCAGAACAGGAGATCGATACCGAGACCGAGCCAGAAGGCGAATTCGTCGGGTGCGCAGGCGGTGGCGATAGATTTGTTGTGATCGCGGGCGGCTTTGACGATCCTTTCCGCAGCGGCCTGCACTGTGGAGTGCGAAGTTTGCGAAGGGAGACCAAGGCTGGCGGCGAGATCGGCGGGGCCGATGAAGAGATCGACATCGGGGACCGCGGCTAACTCTTCGATACGTTCGAGGGCCGCGCGGCTTTCGATCTGCGCCATGAGGCAAAGTTCTTTATTGAGGCTTTGCTGCTGGGCGACGATGGGGCTGGGGATGCTGTAGTTGACGGCGCGGGAGACGGAGAAGAAACCGCGGCTGCCGGCGGGAGCAAAGCGCGCGTATTCGCGGAGCTCCTGCATTTGTTCGGGGGTTTCAATCATGGGGACGTCGAGAATGTCGGGCCCGCATTCGGCGCCTTTGAGCACGTTTTCGCGGCGCACATCGGGAATGCGGATCATGGTCAACATGCCGGTGCCGGCGGCCATGCGGCAAAGGTCGGCGGCTTCAGCAAAGGTGATGTGGCCGTGTTCCATCTCGATCCAGATCACCTGGTAGCCGAGATGCGCGCAGATCTCAAGAAAGATGGGATCGTAAAAATAAACGGCCGCGCCCAAAAGAGTTTTGCCGCCGTTAGCTTGAACAGCTTGCTGCAAACGATTCATGGAGTATCTCCCAATGGAATGGATTGAGGGCTGGAATGCTTGCGGGCGGCAAGCCAGGTCCAGAGAGTGTGAGTGGAGGAAAGGCTTTGGGGCGCGGGGAAAAAAGCCGCGCAGAGGAGTCCGGTAGCGAGGAGCAAAAGATTGCCGAAGACGCCGATGGTGTATTCGCTCCAGGGGTAGTTATAGCGATGAAGGTTGAGCATCTTGCCGCCGTCGAAAGTGAGAGTGGCGTAGGCGGTGAAGAGCAGGTTGACGACGATGCCGGCGATTGCGCCCGGGCGGCCAGCTCGCGGCGAAAGAAAGGCCAGCAGAAAGAGGCCGGCCAGGCCGCCGGCGACGATGGCGGTGGCGGCGTAGTAAAGCGCCAATGCGGAGCCATGCGTGGAACTGAGGCGGAGGGCGACTGCGATGGCGAGAAAGCCGCAGAGGACGACGGCGATTTTGCCGAAACGCAGGCGCTGGGCATCGTTGTGCAGCGGGAAGAAGTGCGAGTAGAAATCTTCAACCAGAATGAGGCCGAGGCAGTTGAGATCGGAGGCGAGCATGGACATGGCTGCGCCGAAGAGCGCGGCGAGGAAGAGGCCGGAGACGCCGACGGGCATTTGCGTGACCATGTAATAGGGAAAAACCTGATCGGCACGTGTGATGTTGGCGGGAAGCGATTGGCCGGAGAGATGGTAGAAGGCCCAGAGAAGCGAACCGATGAGCATGAAGGCGGTCCACACGGGGAGGCAGAGCGATGCGCCCATGGCAATGCCGCGCAGGGCAGAGCGGTCAGACTTAGCAGCGAGATAACGCTGCACCACAGTTTGATCGGCAGTGTATTTCTGCAGGTAGTAGAAGAAGCCGTACAGCGCCATGGTCCAGAAGGTAGGGCGCGCGAGATCGAAATCGAAACTGCCCAGGCTGGTCTTGTGATTCGCGGCGATGAGATGAATCATGGCGCCGGGATGAACCTGCGGCGAAAACAGCAACAGGACGAGTGTGACGGCGATTCCGGTCCAGAGCAGAAAGCTCTGTACCACGTCAGTCCAGATGACGGCGCGAAGGCCGCCGATGAACGTGTAGAAGATGGTGATGAAACCGAGGCCGATGATGAGGAACGCAATGGACCAGTTGGTAAATCCCGCGACGGCGAGCGCAAGCAGGTAAAAGACGAAGCCCATCTTGGCAAAGTGGCCCGCAGCGAAAGCGAAGGAAGAATACATGCGCACCGCGGGGCCGAAGCGCCTGCCGAAGTATTCGTAGACCGACATTGACACCACGTGCCGGAAGAAGGGCACGATGATGGGGCCGATGGACAGGATCACGAAGACAAAGAGAATGCCGGGTACGAGCAAATTCCAATCGCCCGCGTAGGCTGCGCCGGGGAAGGCGATGAAGGTGAGACTGGTGATGATGGTGGCCAGCAGCGAAAGCCCCGCGGCCCAACCGGGAACGGTGCGCCCGGCAATGAAGTAGGAGTCGGTGGTTTTCTGGCGGCCCGCGACACGAATGCCAATGCCGACGAGGGTGATCATATAGGCGGCAATGATGAGGGTGTCGGCGAGATGCATGCTAGCGCACGCCTCCAATATCTGCGGATTCGGCTTTAGCGGAGCTTGCTGCCGCGCCGGCGAGAGCGAGCTTGCCTTCAGCCATGCGGACGGCGAGGCGCATGGCCGACTTCATATTGGTGGCATCGGCCTGGTTGCGGCCGGCGATATCGAAGGCAGTGCCGTGATCGACGGATGTGCGGATGATGGGCAGGCCGAGCGAAACATTCACGCCGCCAGTGAAGTCGATGAGCTTCATGGGAATGTGGCCCTGGTCGTGATACATGGCGACGATGAGATCGAATTCGCCACGCAGGGCGCGGACAAAGACGGTGTCGGGCGAGTGCGGGCCGGAGCAGCAAATGCCCAGCGCGCGCGCCTCCTCAATGGCGGGGGCGATGATGGCGGCATCCTGTGCGCCGAAAAGACCATGTTCACCGGCATGGGGATTGAGGCCGCAGACGGCGATGCGCGGAGCGCGGCGGCGCATCCACAGGAGCGCATCATGACCTAATTGGATGGTCTCAAAGATGCGTGCGCGATCGAGCTTGCAGGCTTGTTCGAGAGGAATGTGCGTGGTGACGTGGATGGTTGCCAGCTTTTCGGAATAGAGCAACATGCGCGGTTCAGGTGCGCCCGTCAGCTCGGCAATGTATTCGGTGTGCCCGGAGAAGAAGCGGCCGGAGAGCGTGACCGCTTCTTTATTTAGAGGCGCGGTCACCATGGCGCCGGCTTCGCCACTCATGCAGAGTTCCACGGCGCGGCGGACGTAGGCGATGGCCGCGAGGCCGTATTCCGCGCGAAGCTGGCCGAAGGCGACGGTGTGATCGGCGGGCAGCGTGCCGGTGTCGACAAAAGTGCAGGGAAGCGTGGCCGGGTTAATACCGGAAAGACGGCCGGCAGCGTGGAGCGCGGCTGAGTCGGCAATCAGGATCCACTGCGCGAGCGAAGCGATGGAGCCGTCGCGAAGAGCCTTGAGGGTAATTTCTGCGCCGACGCCGGCAGGGTCTCCGATGCTGATGGCAATGCGTGGGAGCCTGTTCATGCCGGACCTCGCAGCGCGTTGAGGATTTTGCTGAAGACCGTAGGCGTGCCGAAACCGCCGGATTTCGTGACCACGATGCAACCTTCCGCGATGCCGCCCTGCACAATGCCCCAGGGAATTCCGGGCACAAGCTCTCCATGGAGGATAAAAGAGTGGGCGCCAAGCGTGCTGGCAGCGAGCAAGGCGGTGTCGCCTCCAGTGAGAATCAATGCTTGCGGCGCGAAGGTGCGGAATGCGTCGAGAATGTGCGCGCGATCGCTGGGGCTGAAATCGAGACGCAGTACCTGAACGGCGCGAGAGTCGACGCGCTCGAGGGTTTCAAGCTGGAGTTTGGTCACGGGATGATCGGATCCGGCAACGAGCAATGTGCGTGTGGGGGCACGAGAGGGGGTGCGCGAGGGGACGCGTGAGCTGGAGGGCGGCGAGACGCGGCGAGTGCGAAGGGTGTCGCGGCCCGCGAGAGCCAGCGCCAGGCCGGCGGATCCTGCAAACAGGAGGCCAGGCAATTTTTCGGCCGCGCAAACCAGGGCTTCCAGATCCGATTGCGTGGAACTGTCGCACACAAGCACGGGCTTGCCGGTGTCGAGCGCTGCGGCGAGTTCATTGGGGTGTGAGACAAGAGCGATGAGGCCCTTGCTGCTCGGCGAAAAGAGGCTGGCGATGTCGATTTGCGTGCGCTGGCCAGTGGCGTCCTGAATTTCCAGAATGCCGTTGCGCACTGTGCGGCCCGCGGCGGGAAATGCAGGGGCGAGCAGGATGGCGCGCGATCCGAAGGCGCGATGCGCGGCCAGAATTTCAGCGGCAAACGGGCCACGGGCCGCGGAGTCAATCTTCTTGAATAAAAGTGAATCGGGATTGGAGGCGAGGGCTGCGGCAGTGCGGGCGACGATGCGCGACGCTTTGGCCGGCGAGAGCGAGCGGGAATTGGTATTGAAGGCCTGCACGGGTTCTGCGGCGGGAAACGATGCTGCGGGGCCAAGCCAGACGCGTACCGCGCGACCGGTGGGAAGAAATGCCGCAGCCGCGTCGCAGGCGCCGGTCAAGTCGTCGGCGAGGAGACGGATTTGCGTCGGAAGCGTGGCCGCGGTCGGAGCCGAGTGGTGAAGCGGATTGGCTGTGGCAGTTGGCATGAAGGCGGCGGCGCTTTATTTTCGAGAGTATACGGTTATTTTCTAATTCTCGTAACGGCGTTTTTCGAAGGGAGGGTTCCGCGCCCGGACCTTGGGCGGGGTTTGGCAAGAAAATGAAGCCTTCCGAAAGCGGGGAGTCCACCTTATTGAACTATTTAGAATCAACAAATTCCACGAGAGTCCAATGAACGACTGCGCACTCGATGAGTCGGCCCTCCGAGCCTCTGATTCGCTTCCAGCACCGGCTTGAAAGTTTGAGCTGCCGACGCCGAAACTCCTCGGAGCTGCCGCGCAATCGCTGCCGGTCGAGGGCTGGACGCCGCAGCCAATCCGCAAAGCGGAATAGACGCCGGAGGGGCGACGTGGGGCAGGTGCCAGACCGAAGGGAATGTGCACGGGACAAAAAGAAGGGGACGGTTGCCGAATGGCGCCCGTCCCCTCGATTGGGTTACGCAAAGGAGGCTAGAAGGTGATCTTGGTATAGAACTGCATTTCGCGTGGATCGCCAAACGAGGTTGCTGTGGCAAATGTGGTGGAGCCTGGCGCCCAGGAAGCATTCATGCCCAGCACGTTGGGGTGGTTCAGGACGTTAAATGCCTGTGCGCCGAGCTTGACGGTCGCCCATTCGCGGATGGCGAAGCCCTTCTCTGTGGCCATATGGAACGCAACTTCTTTCGGTGCCCGCAAGCTGCCCACCGTTGCGGAACCGAAGTAGCCCCATGAGGGGGCGGAGAAGAGGCTGGCATTGTAGAGGGGTTGCTGGTGCTCGCTTACTTTCCCGCTGGTGCCGTGGTTGCGATACAAAGGCCCGTTTACATTGGGCCGCGTCGCCAGGCCTGAGCTATAGGTTGGCGTTTGCGCGAATCCGCTTTCGACCACACCATAGGACGTGAAATTCCATCCGCCCAGGAGCGCCTTTTCGAGGTAGTTCGATGTTTTGTTGAAGAACGGCACATCGTAGACCAGCGAGTAGACGAAGACGTCGGGCCGGTCGTAATCCGGTTTTCCGTAATCGCCCAAAGGATTGTTGGAGTTCTGGAAAGCGCCGCTGGAGCTGTACGCTACCTGGATGCCGGTGGCGTTGATATCGCCCAGCGCCTTGCTGAAGGTGTAGGAGACGTGTGCAGTCAGGTCATGCATTTTCTGCACATAACCAACCAGCAGGCCGTTGTAGTTGGCGACGCCAAAACTGGCGCCGGTGCCGATGCCGCTGTATCCCTGGTAGGGGCGATAGTAGTAGCTGTTCACCTTGCCTTGGTTGATGCAGGGATCGTAGGCAAAGCCCGACGTGAGCTGGTTGGGAGCTGTAGACGCTGCGACACAGGCCGCAGTTCCGGAAGGGTTGGCGTAGGTTCCCGTCACCGGATTTGCATTCAATGGGAAGTTCGAGTCCCAGCCGGTGGTGAAGATATGCTGCGTGGTCATGCCGGCATATCCGATGGCGAGGACGCCGCCCGGAGCGATTTCTCTTTCAATCGTCAAGCTGTAGTCGCGGATGGTCGCCGGCCGATAGCTGCTGTTGGTTGAGTTGACCGCTAAGAGGCCGGGAGGATTGGGCACCGAGCCGCTGCCTGATGCACCTGCGGGGTTGGTGAACTCGGTGTTGAAGTAGACCGGGGTTTGCACGAAGGGGATATTGCTGAGCAGGTTTGAGGTTTGCAGCAGGCCCACCTGCGTGTAGCCGAAGCCAACTCCGCCGTGAATCGATGTTTTGCCGTCGTTGGTTAGGCGATAGGCAAGACCCAGGCGGGGCGCGAACAGGTCCTTGTGCGGCGTGGTGAAACCATTGGGAACCCCATTGCCAGCGGTAACCATGCCGTTGTTCGACACATTGGCCGCCGTGAGGTCGTCCTTCTCTAACGGCGAGTTGACGGCGTTCAGATACTGCCAGGTCGTCGAAGTGAACCCGTACGACGAAACGGCACAGGCGGGCAGGCTTCCCAGCGCGGCGCCGGTTGGAGACGCGCATATAGCTGGTTCACTTGCGGTTGAGATTGCGCTCGGAACAAAGTTGGACACGTCGTTGCCGTTCTTGGTTGGCGCGGTGTAATAGGACCAGCGCATGCCAAGGTTGACCGTCAGCCTGGGGTTTAATTTCCAGTCATCCTCGAAATAGGCCTCTGTCCAGACGTTACGGAAAAGTCCGTCGCGCTGCGTGTTGGTTTGTTCGTATCCGTAGCTGCTGCAGGCGTGGCTGCCGCTGGCCAGGAAACCCAACAAGTAGTCGCCGGCAGTGTCGTTGGAGTAGCTGCCGTCGAAGCAGAAGTTACCCATTGGGAATGAGCTGGCGTTGACATGAAGACGATCCCACATGACGGTCACTCCGGCCTGGAAAGCATGGTTGCCCTTGATCCAGGTAAAGTCGTCGAGGAGCTCACCGCTTGAGCTATTGGAGTGCGTCGGCAGCGCTCCTTCACCCAGCCAGAACCAGCCATTCGTCATTTGCGAGTCGTTGTTCATGCTGATATCGGGAATACGGTCCAGCGGATCCGCGCCCGCGAATTTCTGATTGATAGTCACGCCGCTGGGCACGGTGAATTGTCCGATCAACGCAGCAATGTACTTGGAATAGATCAAGGCAAAACCCACTGCGTTGATCACATTTGGCTTGATGGTCGACTGCCAGCGCAGCAAGGCGTCGGTCGACGGCGTGTAAGCCGCGGAGTTGGGATTCGGCGCGTAGTCGTTGTATCCACGCGTGGCGTTGATGGCTGCGACTTCCTCGTGCAGCACGCGGAAGGTCACGATGTTGTTGGAGTTGATGTCGTAGTCCCCGCGATACAACTCATCGTTGACGCTGAACTTTGTGGGATTGTCGTTCAAGTAGTTTTGGCTGGTGGCCGCGAGTGTGGTGTTGTAATTGGGAAGCGGCCAGTAAGCGTTCATCAGGGCTACGGTATTGGTGTCCATGCACTTGGGCAGTATTTCGTTATAGGGTCCGGTACCGGTTTTCTGGTAAATGCAAGCCGCTCCCGAGCCCGCGCCGCCGCCTTCACGGGCGTCGAGGATCGCCTGATGCGGCGCATCGAGTGATGCGTAAGGCGTGAGGTTCGCGCTGGCTCCGGCTGGATCTACAACCTCCGTGCTGAGGTCGCCGCCACGATTGGCTTGCGAAAATACATCTCGAGCTCCGGAAATATAAGATGCATGAACTGCTTTCCAATCGGCGCCCACAAAGAAGAAGAGCTTCTTGTCCAGATTGTCGAACAGTTTGGGAATCGCCACGGGCCCGCCCAGCGTGATGCCCCAGTCCGACTGGTGCAGTGAGGACAACGGCCCCGCCAGAAGATTGCGCGCGGTCCCGTATTCGTTGGTGCGGTCGAAGAAATAACTGCCGCCGTGGAACTGCTCGCCGCCGCTCTTGGTAGAGACCAGAACCTGACGGCCGGCTAATCCGTATTTGGCGCTGAAGTTGTCGCTCAGCACGCGCATTTCGGATATATGATCGATCACCGGCGTAATGGGCAGAGTGATGTCCGACGCACTGACGTCGTTGTACACACCGTCGATGGTGTACATACTCTGCTCATCGGAGGACCCGTTGATGACGACAGACGAGGTGATGGCGCCTTGCCCGGCCTGATACGTGCTGTTGGCGCCGTTCACGCTGCTAACGCCCGGAATAACCGTCAACAAGGACTCGAAGTTACGCCCGTTGAGCATGATGTTCTGGACTTCTTTTGCGGTAATGGTGCCGCCAGCTTCGGCGCTCTCGGTTTGCACCACCTCGGCGTCAGCTTCCACGCTGACGGAGACGGTTTGGCTGCCGATGTCGAGCTTCACATTCAGTCCGCGGCGCTGGCCGGGATCGAGGTGGATGTCCTTGATTTGCTCGCTTTTGAATCCGGTCTTTGTGGTGGCGACCGAGTAATCGCCCGGCGCCAGCGACTCTGCGTCGTAGAACCCGTTGCTATTGCTGGATTCGGTCTGCGACAGGCCCGTGGCCTGATTGGTGATTGTCACCTGGACTGCGGGCACTACCGCACCGGTGGCGTCGGTAATTGTGCCGGTAATCGAACAACTGGTTGCGCTCTGCGAGTGCAGCCATGCGGCCATGCAGAACAAAGTAAACACTACAACCAGTCGAGATGCATTGCGCACCTGATTCAGTGTCATTGAGGCCTCCTTCCGATTTTGGTTCGCTCTCATTGCTTGCCGCGAAGAGAGCACAGCATTGCTGTTGCGGGGGAACAGTAAGGAACCGCCAAATTAAGTGTCAACGTGAATACCGATTTTTTGACGCGCGGAAATAAAGGTGAGATGGCCGGGCGGAACTTCGGCTCAGACCGCCGGCAATTTTTGAGCGGAATAATCCGCAATGCGGAACAATTTTCTCGATGAATGGAGGCGCGATTTTTGATCGCCTGGCATCACTCATAGAAAGGTGTTCGCCGGCGAAACGAGGCGCGCGAAGGCTCGCGGAGTGGGCGTAAACACTTGACGGAAATCGAATCACGAAAGAAATGCGTGCGTGCTTCGTGCTTTGCCAACACCCGGTTCGCGTGCCTTGGTAAGGATCAACCGGAGCGAAAGGGGGGCGATGTGGCGCCCAGGGTGCACGGTAACTTTGCGCAGCAATAGGTATCTAGTTTCCGCAGCGATGGGTATGATCTACTGGTTCCATCATCCGGAACGTCCACGCGAGCTCGTTCGGGCGCTGCGTGGGGAGTTGGATGTGCAATCCGTCTGCTTCCTGATGCCAGGAAAGTGGCTGATCGGAGCCCAGCAACTTGACTCCGCAAACAGTTCCCTTGAGATAGGGCAGGCCGCGCGCAAGCGAGCGAATGCGCAACTCGCCACCAGAGGGCCAGCCCAGAGCGATGGCGTAGAGCGCGCCGTTGTGCGTGGTGAAGCGGATGTCCTCGGCCGTGAACTCCTGCTGATCGGAGTTTTTTGCAGTGCCAGTGATTTTTGTGGGGCCTTCACCGTAGACGAGCCACGGACGCGAACCGTAGATGGCCTCGCCATTGGTTTTGAGCCACGCGCCCATCTCGAGCAGAATGGCGCGCGCCTGCTCGGGAATGGTGCCGTCGGATTTTGGTCCCACGTTGAGCAGCAGGTTGCCGTTCTTGCTCACCACATCGACCAATTCGTCGATGAGCGACTTGGCGCTGCGGTACTCGTCATTGTTGGCGTAGCCCCAGGAATGAATGCTGACCGAGGTGTCAGTCTGCCACGGCAAGAGGCGAAGCGTGTCGAGCTTGCCGCGCTCGATGTCGAGCGTGGCGGCATTTTCGGGGAAATCGTATCCCTTGTAGGTAAGCACCACGCCCTGGTGGCGGCTTGCCGCTTCGTCGTAGTAGTAGGCGGCGAAGCGCTGCAGATAGGGCTGAAACGCGGGCTGGCCGATCCACCAATCGAAGTACAAAAAGTCGGGATGGTATTTGGCGACGAGTTCCGCGCTGCGTGAGAGCCAATCATCGAGGAAAGCCTTGTCCGGCGGAAGCCAGCGCTCGAGATGATCGGGATCCGGCTCCTTCGAGTCGTCCTCGCCGGGCAGCGCCATGGGCCGCGCGGGACCGTAAAGGCCGGCGTAGCGCGGGTCGCGGACATCGGAATCGAACTTCATGCCGCCGTCGTACCACCACCAATGCTCAGCGCGATGCGAGGATACGCCAAAGTGCAGGCCGTGACGGCGCGTAGCCGCTTCCAGCTCGCCGACTACGTCGCGTTTCGGTCCCATTTTTGCGGCGTCCCAATCCGTAAGGCTCGAATCGTACATGGCGAAACCGTCGCAATGCTCGGCCACCGGCACCACGTAGCGCGCGCCGGCCTGCGTGAAGAGATCGAGCCACCCATCCGGATCGAAGTGCTCCGCGCGGAACATGGGAATGAAATCCTTGTAGCCGAATTGGGACTGCGGTCCGTAGGTTGCGACGTGGTGTTTGAACGCGGCATTGCCCTCGACATACATGTTGCGCGAATACCATTCGTTTCCGAATGCCGGAACGGAGTACACGCCCCAGTGGATGAAGATGCCGAACTTGGCGTCGCGAAACCACTCGGGTACGCGATAGCCGGCAAGCGAATTCCAATCGGCGCGGAAAGGGCCGGTGCGCGCAGCCGCGTCGACGTGCGCAAGTTGCCGCTGCACATTTACCGGCGTTTGCTGCGCGTGTGCCGGGCAGGCCAGCGCGGTCAGCACGGTTGCGGCGATAGCAAATTGGATTCGGCGGGTGCGCGCTTTGCGGTTCATCCCATCCAAGCTAGCAGACGCGGTGCGGGTTTGAGGATTGCGTTGATGCACCCGGGTGCTGTATCACGGGGCTGATGACATTCAACACAATGTTTCTGAAGCATACTCCGGTTCGTGCGCGTGGATGCATTTCCGGCGCGGTTGCCTTGTGGCTCGCGGCTGCGCTGGCATGCGCGGCTTCCGCTCCCGGTTCGCATCTGAAACGGCCGATGGATCTGCACTGCGATGGCAAGAGCGAACCGCTGGCGGTCGCGGACGCGCACCCGAAGTTTTCCTGGCAACTGGCGGCATCATCGCCGGCGCTGCATTCGGTAAGCCAGTCTGCATACCGCATTCAAGTTACGGCGGACGCTCGTGGCGCTCGAGCGGCGCGAGCCATTGTTTGGGATAGCGGCGTTATTTCCAGCCCGGCAACTTTTGGAATTGCCTACCCCGGACCTGCACTTGAGGCGGGACTCGCGTATGCGTGGCGCGTAAAGGTTTGGGACGAGCAGCATCGTGCGAGCGGCTGGAGCGATGCGGGCCATTGGACCGAAGCGCCTGTGTGGCGCGCCGCATGGATCGCTGCGCATCCAGCGGACGGCGACGCAAACGAGCCGATGCCGCTCTTCCGCAAGTCGTTTAAATTGCGGCGACCTGTGGCGCGCGCGTTGCTCTACGCCTCGGGACTGGGGCAGGACGAGTTGCGGATCAATGGCCGGAGAGTGGGCAACGATGAGCTCGCGCCGGGTTGGAGCGACTATCGCAAGACGGTGTATTACGACGCCTACGATGTGACGGCGCTTTTGCGCGCGGGCCAGAATGCGATGGGCGTGATGTTGGGCAACGGGATGTATCGCGTGCTGAAAACGCCCGACCGCTACACGAAGTTTGTGGGCAGTTTCGGCCAGCTGAAATGCACGGTGCAACTCCACGTTGAGTTCACTGACGGCAGCGCGGCGGAGATTTTGAGCGACGGTTCGTGGAAGACCGCGCCGGGTCCGATCACTTTTTCGTCCACGTACGGCGGCGAGGATTTTGACGCGCGACTGGAGACACAGGGATGGGATGGCGCGGGTTTTGACGACAGCGCGTGGCGCGCCGTTTCCGTGGTCGATGGTCCCGGCGGCGCGCTGACACCGGAGATTGTGCCGCCGATTCGCGTAATGCACACCTATTCGCCAGTGAAGGTGACGCACCCCAAGCCTGGCGTGACGGTCTACGACCTGGGCCAGAATTTCGCGGGCTGGCCGGAGATCGCCGTGACGGGAAAAGCCGGGACCACGGTGAAACTGATCCCTGGCGAATTGCTCGACAAGGATGGACTCGTGTTGCAGCGCAGCTCGGGCCGTCCGCAGTGGTTTTCCTACACGCTTCACGGCAAAGAATCCAGTAAGAGCGTTGAAACCTGGCATCCGCGATTCAGTTACTACGGATTCCGCTACGTCCAGGTGGAGGGCGCGGCGGAAAGTGGCGCGCGCAACCTTAGCCTGCGCGGCGAAGCGGTGCATTCCTCGTCGCAGCAGGTGGGCACATTCACATCGTCCGATGAGATGCTCGATCGCATTCATGTGCTGATTTTGCGCGCCATCGAAAACAACGCGGTGAGCATTTTTACCGATTGCCCGCATCGCGAAAAGCTTGGCTGGCTTGAAGAGACGCATCTGATGGCGCCGTCGCTTCTCTATGACTTCGATTTTGCGGGCCTCTATGCGGCCACCGCGCGCAACATCGCCGATGTGCAGCGCAGCGATGGCGCGGAGACCGGCATGGTGCCGACCATTGCGCCGCAGTACGTCGTCTTCGAACCCAAGTACGGCGTCTTCAACGATTCGCCCGAGTGGGGCAGCGCCGCAGTGCTGGCGCCCTGGTACGCATACGAGCGCACCGGCGACCGCACATTTCTGGCGGCGCAGTATGATGTGATGCACGCGTATGCAAAGTATCTTGGATCGCGGGCCCATGACGGCATTGTCAATTACGGCCTCGGTGATTGGTTCGATATTGGTCCGGGCGACGCGGGATTCTCAAAGCTGACGACCGCGGGCGTGACGGGGACGGCCATCTATTACCAGGATTTGAAAGCTCTGGAGAAGACCGCCGCAGTGCTGGGCAGGAACCAGGAAAGCGCGGCATACGCGGAGCAGGCGGCACGCGTGCGCGAGGTTTTCAATACGCGCTTCTTCGATGCTGCGCAACACCGCTACGACAAAGGCAGCCAGACCGCACAGGCCATGCCGCTCGCGTTGGGCATCGTTCCCGAGGATCAGCGAACGGCGGTGCTCGACGCGTTGGTTGCTGACATTCGCGCGCATCAGAATCACACCACGTCAGGCGAGGTGGGCTTCCACTACGAGGTCGACGCGCTGCTCGAGGGAGGGCGCTCCGATGTTCTGCTCGACATGCTGGAACGGACCGACGCACCAAGTTACGGCTACATTCTGGCGCAGGGCGCGACGGCACTGACCGAGGGATGGGACGGCGGCCACTCGCAGGATCACTTCATGCTGGGCAGCGCAGAGGAGTGGTTCTATCGCGGACTGGGAGGAATCAACGTGGATCTTTCGCGGGAAGGCGCGCAGCGGCTGGTACTGCACCCTGTTTTGGCGGGAAACATACAGTGGGCGCGCGTTCACTATCGGTCTTCGCTTGGAGAAATCGAGAGTGAATGGCATCGTGGAGCAACGGAGACGGTTTACAACTTCACCGTTCCGGCGAACGCGACGGCGGAGATTGAGATCGATTCGGTGGCTCCTGGAACCATGACTGTCAATGGCGTTCCGCCGGCCCAAGCTTCGGGTGTTCGTCTTCCTCTCATTGACAATCCTCGTTTTTTGATGACAGTTGGTTCAGGGAAATACGAGGTACGCGCCGCAAATCCTTCGCGATAGTGCAGGCACGGCGATCAATCACCACGGTTTGGAGCGCGCGACGGAGATGCCGCGGACATCGTGCGGCCATTTGCCTGACACGGTGCAGTAGAAGTGATAGAGCGCGCCATCGTGGAAGAGCACGCAGGGTTTGTGGGCGTAGTCTTCATCGACCGTGCCCGGCGCGCCACGGTCGATCATGATCTCGTTTATTTTTTCGAAGTGATAGGGATCGCGGCCGAGGGCGAGCAGCTCGCGGGCCACTCCGTGGCGGTCGAGGCCGAAGTAGTACATTCCCCAGAGACTTTTGTGGCGCACGACGAAGGGATTGCTGGCGAATCGCGCATCCCACGAGTCGGGGCCGCCGTTGCGCAGGATGGGATTGCCTGCGTAGCGCGTCCATTGCTTGAGGTCGCGCGAAATGGCCACGCCACTTTGTTCGTGCCAGCCTCCGCCCTCGCTCTTCGGCAATACATCGGTTTTGGCGTTGTAGTAGAGGTAGAAGACGCCGTCCTGCTCGATGAGGTTGGGCCGATAGAGGCCGCCATGCTCCCACGGTGCGCCGTCCCCGGGAAGCAGAATCGGATCGGTGAGCTCCCACTGCAGCAGATCGCTGCTCCACGCGAGGCCGATGACCGCCGCACCCGCCTCATAGCCCGCATTGGGATACGCATTCCATGCGCCGAGATAGCGGCCGTGCACTTTCTTCGGCTGCCCTTTTGAAGTGAGGCCGTTTTCGCGCGCGATGCAGCTGAGCGCGATGTTGAAGCGCGTGTATTTCGAGTTGGGATCGCGACGCGCCACGCATGCTACTCGCTCCCAGTTGAGCAGGTCGGCGGATTTTGCCAGGCCAGTCTGGTAGCCCGCTCCATCAAAGCCGATGTAGAGCATGTAAAACGCGCCCTCGTGCAGAAAGACGAAGGGATCATCGACAGATTTGCAATCGAATGCGTTGGGGTCGTCGGGAGCGGCGAGCACCAGCCTGCCGTATTTGTACGGCGTGCGGAAGGGAGCGATCTGGGAGCCGCTGAATCCCTCGGCGGAGAGGCGTGCGCTCGTGAGCTGCGGCAGACCGGCGAGCGACATGGCCAACGAGGACGAAAACTTGCGGCGGCTGAGGTTTCGAGTCATGGAATCGTTTCTCGTTTGCTCCTGAAAGTGGGTGCGTCAGCGCGCATCAGATTCGAGCACGGCTACGCCCTGCGGCTCGAGATCGAGGCTTGCCACGCGGCGGTTGGCCTGGAGAACATCGCTCATGGCGGACGGCAGCGCAACGTGCGCTGTGACGGAGCCGTGGTTGATGAGCACAAAAACTGTGTGGTTGGCATCCATGCGGCGGCAAATCTCAACGCCCGCGGGCACGGCAGGGAACTCGGCTTGGACCTGCGCGCCGCTAGTGGTCCAGGCAACAACCTTGCGCATGAGATCGGGATCGAGCACCGCGCCCAGGTAAGTGATGCGTCCCTTGTCAACGCGGCGCGTGATCATGGCCGGCAGATCATCGAGCCAGCCGTTTGACTTTCCGTAGCGAAGAAGAACGTCCACGTCGGGCGCACTTGCCGAGAGCTGCTCGGCCCAAAGCGAGGCAGTCCCGGAGCCAAGCGTTCCGCCCACGGGCACGGCTCCATCGAGCGCGTAATACTGCTCCACACGCCCGCCAAGCGGCGCTGCGAGTGGGCCGGGCTGGCGCTGGACGTTCAATGAGTTGTGCTCATCTTTCATGCCGGAGCGCGGACCGAGCACGAGATGGCCGCCCTGCTGGACATAAGTGAGGAGATGCGCGGCAAGATCTTGCGAAATGACATTCAGGCTCGGCGCGAAAATCAATTTGTAGCCATCCAGCGAGGAATCTGCGCTCACGATGTCGACGGTGAGCTGTTCGTCGCGCAGAGGGCGATAGGTGCCGAGCAAAACGTCGAGCTGGTCGTAGTTCTTGTTGTGCGGCTGGAAATCGATGGCCCAACGGCTGTCGTAGCTCACGAGCAGTGCAACCTGGGCGGCAGGTTTGGTTCCTTTGAGCGCGGGCGCCGCGCGCTCGAACTCGCTGCCGATGCGGCTGATCTCCGCGTAGATGGGCAGCGGCGCGCCGTCGGGACCCACGAGAGCGCCGTGATACTGCTCCTGGCCGTTGAGCGAGTCGCGCCATTGCCAGTAAAGAACGGCATCGGCTCCGTGGCCGATGGCCTGCCAGGCCATGGCGCGGGTTTCACCGGCATCGAGCGTGGTGTTTACCGCAGCCCAGTTCACCGAACCGGGCTGGGTTTCCATCACCCAGAAGTTTTCGCGCTTCCAGCCGCGCGCAAAATCGTGCATGGCGGCATTGCGCGCAACATTCAAATGTCCTTCGCCCACGTAGTCGTCCCATGCGGCGAGATCGAGCGGTCGCGTGATTTCGTAATGGTCCCAGTTGTCACTCCAGCCGAGGCCACCGATGTTGGTGGTGATGAACTGGCGCGGATCGGCGAGCTTGCGAATGACGTCGATCTGCACCTGCTGGAAGTCACGCCAGGTATCGCTGACGAAGCGGCGATGGTCGAGCAGCAGGCCGGGATTGCCGGCGGCGGTGGGGAGCGGAACCTCCTCCCAGCGGTCGTAGGTCTGGCTCCAGTAGGCCGTGACCCAGGCGCGATTCAGCGCGTCCAGCGTTCCGTGCCTGCGCTGGAGCCACTCCTCGAATTGGCGTCGCGTCGCGGGGTCGAAGGACTCCTCAGTGTATTCGTTGCCGATTTGCCAGCCAATCACATCGGGATCCTGCCCGAAGCGGCGCGCCAGTTGTTCCGCAATGGCCGCACAGAATTTACGATACTCGGGGCTCGCGTAATTGAACTGGCGGCGGCTGCCGTGTTCCGCGGGTCGGCCTGCGGCGTCGACGCGCAAGGTTTCAGGGTGCGCGGTGGAGAGCCATGCCGGGGGAGCGTCTGTGGGCGTGCCGATGACGACCGCAATGTGGTGTTTTTCCGCGAGCCGGACTGCGCGCTCAAGCCAGTCCAGATCGTAACGGCCTTCAGCGGGCTCCATCGTGGTCCATGCGAACTCGCCGACGCGCACCACGTGCAGATGAGCGTCTTCCATCAACTGCAGGTCAGCATCCCAGCGCGATTCGGGCCACTGCTCGGGGTACCACGCCGCGCCCAGCAGTAATGACGGCGGTGTTGCATTTCCGTTTTGCGCAGCGGCAGGACTGCAAGCACAACAAAGCGCCGCCAGCAGCAATGCCAGCGTGAGAGCGGGCCATACGTCGCGCAAGGTGCGCACGGAGGTTGCCCTGCCGATCACGATGCGTTTTCTCATTCGAGGCCTTTGTATCACACAGGGCAAATGTTGCGGGCGTTGCCGGCGCTGGTTTCCGTTCCGCTTGCCGGAATCGCAGTTCAGTGAGGTTGTCATGGTTCGCAGGAGGCGATGCAAATGCGGTACCTTGAGGATCAATCAAAATCCGGCTCGATGCTCAGGCCGCAATTAAGGTATGATTTCCGGCTTGGACTCGATGGCTCGGCGAGCCCGCCGCACGGAAAGGCAAAACGTTGTCAACTCAAACCGCACCGACCCTTGCTCTCATTCATACCAGTCCTACACTTGCGTCTGGTTTCACCAAGCTCTGCCATCTGCACATTCCTGAGGCCAAGGTATTTCACATGGTGGATGAGAGCTTGATCCAGGACACGGTGAAGGCAGGGCATCTGCGCAAGGCCACCATCCGCCGCCTGATCGAGCAGATTGCGTCGGCAGAAGAGGCTGGAGCGAATGCGGTGCTGGTGACTTGCTCGTCGATCGGTCCCGGCGCAACACTGGCGCAGCAGCTTTTCGAGATTTCCGTGCTGCGCATCGATGAGGCCATGGCGGAGAAGGCGGTGCGGCAGGCGCACACCATCGGCGTGCTCGCTACTTTGCGCACCACACTCGAACCCACTACCGCGCTGCTGCGCGAGAAAGCCGCCAAAGCAGGGCGCAAGGTGGAACTGATAGAGTGCTTGTGCGTAGATGCTTTTCCCGCCATGCTCGCCGGCGACACTGCGACCCACGACCGCCTGTTGGCGAAGGCGCTGGTGGAGGATCTGAAGGGAGTGGACCTCATCGTGCTCGCACAAGCCTCCATGGCGCGCGTGTTGACCACCCTTGCGGCCGATGTGGTGCATGCGCCGGTGCTCTCCAGCCCCGAACTCGCGGTGTTGAGCGCGCGCAAGGCGCTGAATCTGCCGCAACTGGCGAGGGCCAGCGCTTGAGGCAGCGCTACAGGGTTCTCGCGTTTCTCGGCCTGCTTTCAGCCCTCACATTTCTCGACCGCCTTGCCATTGCCGTCGCGGGCCCCGCGATTCAGGCCGATCTGCATATCCAGCCACAACAATGGGGATGGATTCTGAGCGCCTACGTGCTGGCCAACGGGATCTTCGAAGTGCCATCTGGCGCCATGGGCGACCGTCGCGGGCAACGCGGTGAGATGACGCGCATCGTTACCTGGTGGTCCTGCTTCAACGCGCTTGCTTCGTTTTCGCGCGGATTCTGGCAGTTGTGCGCGTCGCGGTTTTTCTTTGGACTGGGCGCGGCAGGCGCGTATCCCAACATTGCCGGCGTGATTGCGCGCTGGTTCCCGCCGCGGGAACGCGCGCGTTGCCAGGGCCTGGTGTGGGCCGCAAGCCGCCTGGGTGGAGCGCTGGCGCCGGTGCTGATCGTTCCCGTGGTGCATTTTTTCGGATGGCGCGCGGCCTTTCGCTTGCTGGCGCTGGCGGGATTCAGCTGGGCGGCGGTTTGGTGGTTCCGTTTTCGCAACCGTCCGCAGGACGATCCTGCGGTAACGGCGACGGAACTGGCGGAGATCGGCGAAACCCACGCGGGGCATCACGAATCTGCCGTGCCTTGGCGGCGGCTCTTCCGCTCGCGCGCGTTGTGGCTGATTGTTCTGGCCTACGGCTGCTACGGATGCGGAAGCTGGTTCTACTTCTCCTGGTTTCCGACATGGATGATGCACGCCGCCGGCTTCTCGCTGAATGGCGTGCTGTTCGCTTCACTGCCGTTTCTTGTCGGCTTAGCCGCGAACCTCGCCGGAGGGCAACTGGGCGACCGCTTGACAGTGCGCTGGGGCGCGCGCCGCGCTCTGCGATGGATTCCCGCGGTGTGCCTTGCGGTGACAGCGCTCGTGCTCGTCGCGATGGCGCTTTTTCACGGAAAGATCGCGGTGGTCGCGCTTTCCAGCCTGGGTTTCGGGACGATGGATTTGATGCTGCCATCGGCGTGGGCCTTGTGCCTGGCGATCGGCGGCCGCTTAAGTGGGACAGCGACAGGAATGATGAATACCGCAGGTCAGGCGGGAGGATTTCTGTGCACCGTTTTGTTCGGCTACATCGTGCACGCGACCGGAAGCTACAACCTTCCGCTCTATTTCATCGCTGCCATGGTGCTTGCGAGTGCCGCGATTTTTACGCGCATCGATTGCACGCAATGCGTGGACGCGGACTAGGGCTCTGACCGCATCAATTCGGTCCTCTGGATTTCGTCGTATCCCACCCTTTCGCCCAAAGTTTCAAGAAGCAGGTTCTTCGACTCGCTCCGCTCGCTCAGAATGACAGAAAGGATGGGGCACGGGAAGGTTCTTCTTCGAGCGGTCATAGACCTAAGGCACACAAGGTCGCAATCAGGTGCGGCGGCCGTCGCGCACGTTGGCGAAGAAGTCTTCGGGGCCCATCTGGCCGCCTTTGAGCGCGAGTTCGAGTCCGTCGAGTTGCGATGCGGCGCTGGCCCGGCAGAGCGGAACGCCGGCTACGAGGGGCGCGGCGAAGGTCAGCGCGTCGAGCGCTAGTTGCTTGGCGGAATGCGTCGCCGTATCGCCGCCGGCGATGAGAACGCGGCGCACGCCGGTCGAGAGGACGAGTTCGCGTAACATGTTGCCGAGTGCCGCGCCAAATTTCTCGCCGTGTTGTTCGTCCTGAGTTTTCGGGCCGAGCGCGGTGTAGAGCACGACACTGCGGCCGCCCTGGAGCGCTCGACGAGCCTTTGCTGCCGCAGCGCTCCACGGCCCCGTGCCTTCAAGACGCCACACGGCAAACCCCATCTGCTTGGCGCGACGGATTTGGCGGCCCGTCACCGGAGAGCAGCTTCCGCTCAGCACGAGGAGACGATCGACGGGCGATGCGGGTTGGGGTGCTTGTAGTGTGCAGATCAATCCTATTGAGCGCCAATGATGCAACAGCCCATGAGTGAGGCCGGAACTGCCCACGGCAAAGACGGTTCGCTCCGCGGCACGCTCCCAGAGGATACGCGCGGTTTCATCGAGCATGGCGTCGGAGAAGCCATCGAAAACTACGGCGCCGGTGCGTGCGTCGATTTCGTTCTGCCAAAGCTCTTGAGCGGAGTCCGACTGGAAGGCAGTGAGGTCGACGAGTCCCATGGGGAGCTTTGTCTGGCGGGCGAGATGCAGACGCAGGTCGGCTTCCGTCGTGGGCGTTACCGGGTGATGCCGCATGGTCGGATGGCGGTCGATGCGGTACCAGGCGCTGTCGGCCTCGGCGAACAGGTTGCCGAAGACCACGGCGCGGCCCAGGTGCGGCGCTCCGACAACTACAGGAACCGTGCCGGAGCGAAACACGGTGCGGCCCAACTCTATGGCGCGGCCGATGCTGCCCACGCGAGGCGAACTATCGAAGGTCGAGCAGACTTTGTAGTGATTGACGGGAGCGCCGAGCCGCCGCATGGCGCGAAAGATTGCGGGCAGATTGCAGCTCATCCAATGGGGACTGCGGCTGCGGCTTTCGCCGGCGATTCCTACCGCGCGGCAATCAGAAAAAGCTGCAATTTCGCGCGGATTCGGCGTATGCGTAAACAGGACGGCCTTGACGCCGTGCAGCGCCAGCGCCTCGAGCACGTCGGTCGAGCCGGTAAAGTCGTCACCATACCAGGTGTAGAGCGGGCGTGCTTCCGGTTCGGTGCTCACGCGGCAAATGCCTCCAGGGCGGAACGCAATTCCTCGTGGCTCTTCGCATACTCGGCAAGTGGGATGCCCGCCGCCGCCGCCTCCCAGGCCTGACGCAGGCTGCGTGCACCGGCGGCGGGACCCGCGGGATGAGCGAGTATTCCTCCACCACAGGCGTAGATCAGATCCATCGAACCGAGCGCCTTGTATGTATCCGGCGCCTGACGCGCGGACTGGCCCGAAGAGAAGACCGGCATAATTTCGCAACCTTTGTGCGGCGCGGTAAACATGGGCGTGAGGCACTCGCGCGCGGATGCGATCACGCTCGCGTCGTCTTCGCAGAATTTATTTCGCAGGCCATTCACGTGGATGTGATCGATGCCAGCGAGCCGCCAGAATTTCTGGAAGGCGATGAAGCTCATGCCCGTGGCGTGCGAGCGGCTGAACATGCCCCAGCCGTTGCGATGGCCGTGAATGGCTACCTGCGCATGACGGCGTAGCGCAGTCATGGCGGGCAACCCCACGCTGTTGACGCTGACCATGGCGCATGTGCCGCCGGACGCGACGACCAGATCGTGACGGCGCAGCATCTGGTCGATTTCGCCGGTGATGTTGGCCGCGTACATCGGCCGTTTGCCGGTTCTCTCGGTGTATTCGCTCAGCACGCGCAGCACGGCGGGAACGCGCTGATCGAACGGACAGTGAGGGCCGTCCGATTGCAATTCGTCGTCCTTGATGAAGTCCGCGCCGGCCTCGGCGAGCATCTTTACTTGCGCAGCGGTTTGCTCGGGTGTAAGGCCCACGCTTGGCTTGATGATGGTGCCGATGATCGGACGGCCGCAGACGCCCGTGAGCCTCCGCGTTCCGTCGACGCCGAATTGCGGACCTTGATATGCAGACAGAAAAGCCGGCGGCAATGTGACGTCGAGCAGCTTGAGGCCGGAGAACGGTTTGAGCTCGAAGAGATTTCCGGCGACGGTGGAGAGAAGGTTGGGAAGCGAGGGCCCCATGTTTTCGATAGGCCAGGAAAGCGTGACTTCAGCGGTGCGCCGCGCCACGGGGCCGGGGTGCCTTTTCGGGAGGCCGGAACCAGCGAGCGACGGCGAGTCGACCTTGCCCAATTCCACGATCTGCTCCACGCGCGCGGCGAAGCGTTCGCGCAATGCGTCGGTTTCGCCGGGAACACGCACGAAGGTTCCCGTGGACTGTTCGCCTGCCATGATGGCTGCCGCGTCGTCGAGTGGAAATGCCGTCTCGATCCAATACCGCGCGAAAATGCGATCCGAACTTGCGCTGGTCTTATCCATGCTGGGTATACATCGTGTAGGCTTCATCGCGCACAAGATAGAACGGCGCGTAGGTGCGGGTGCGGCTGCCAGTATGAGATGAGAAAACTCCGGACGTTTCGGACCCGGGACGCAGAGCTTCAGGATTGGCATGCGCGGCTTCACCCTGCGCCGGATTCTGTTCCACGTAAACCAGCGGTCCGCGCAACAGCGCCACGGTTTCAGGATGCAAATCGTCAATGGCTTCGGTGCGGAATTGCAGCGGAAATTCGCATGTGAGCGCATCGCCGCTGGTCCAGCGCCGCCGCACCACGGCAAATCCCTGCTGCAAATCCGCATGCACCGGTTTTCCGTTCACACGAAGCTGCGGCGTTGCGGTCAGCCACGCGGGAACGCGCATGCGCAGCGCGAACTCGGCTGGCGCGGCGCACGTTACGCGCAGAACAACCCTCTCGCCGAGCGGGTAATCGGTTTCCTGCGCGAGCGTGACAGCAGTGCCATTTTCCGTCCATTGCACGCGGGAAGGCGCGTACAAATTCACAGCCACGCCATCGTGCGCGCGGAAGTAGATGTTCTTCACGTAATCCGCGACACCTTCGACGAGCGTTCCTGAACAGCACGGCCATTTCTTTGGATAGAAAACCTTGCGCGCCTCCACTCCATAGGTGGAGTAGTAGGGGTAATCGCCGTCGGTATCGGGCTCTTTGACCGCGAGAATGCCATTGAAGACGACGCGTTCCAGCCCGTCGCCATAGCGCGCATCGCCGGTGGCGCAGAGCAGGTAACGCGCCAGTTTGATGGCCGCATAACTGCCACAGGGCGTCTCGAAATGATCATTGGTCGTGCGCAGGCTCTCGTAGAGTTGACCTTTGTGCGGATCGATGAAGGTCTCGTTTGGCCCCCAGCCCCCGGTAGCGAACTGCTGGGTCGATGCAAGAAATTGTGCTGCGTTTTGCATGGCGCGAAGATACTTTTCATCACCCAGAGCCAGGCGCGCTTTGCCCGCAGAACTGAGCGCAATGACGTGGCTGTATGCGTGCCGGCCGGGCAAAACATCCTGTCCCGCGGCGAGCGGATCGAAATAATCGCGATCCAGCAGGTAGGCGATCGCGCGGTCATACAACGCGCGATCGCGAGTCAGCTCATATACGAGGAAGAGGGATTCGGGCAGAACGTAGGTTTCGTCATAGGGAGGATTTGTCTTGCCGATCCGGTCGCGCCCGCGCTCTGGAATGTACGGAAGAGCCCCACGAAACACGCGGGGAACAAGATCGCGCGCCTGCACGACGCCGCTCAACTGGTACGCGTCGATCAATCCGGCAAGATGTTTGTCGAGGATGTAGCAGGGCCAGACGTTCTCGGCGTTGGGCGCGGCAAAGCACTGATCTTTGGGACCGAGAGTAGCCGCGAAGCCTTCGACCAGAGCCGCAACCTTGGCGGCGCAAGCCGAGTCGCCGGTGGTGCGCCCTATCCGGGCCAAACCGGAGATGTACTGGCCCAGCGAATGGCCGGGCACGAAGCCATCGCGGCCGTACCATCCGCCCATCGGTTCGCCGGGAGCGGGCAAACCCGCGCGTTCGCGATAGACCTGCAGCAGCCGGTCGTTATCGAGGGCCAAATATGCGGCATGAATGCGGTCATACTGCTGCTTAAGCGGCCCGCCGGTCAGCTCGACGGCACCGTAATCAAATTCGGCAAGCGGGTCAGATGTAGCGGGATGCGCGGAAGCCCGCGCATCGCCGGCCAGCGCGACCGCGGCTGCGCCGGCCAGGAAATCCCTTCTTGTGATTCCGTTGTCCATCGCGATGGGATTACTCTCTCTTGAACACTATGATGTGGATCGGCATGCGCTGAAGGTCAAACTTCGGCGGCCTTTTCATTCCGCATTGCGGAATTTTCAGATCCGCTCGTACTCTTGCGCGTGGCGCCTCCTCCGGCTTCATCGAGCGGATACACGAGATCCACGTTGCGCGGGGTCAGGAGCTGATGTTTGACGAAAATCGCCGCCGGCGCCGGTTTCTGCTGCAGAATATTGAGCGCCAGCGGAATCAGTTCGTCGCCATAGCGCTCGGGGAAATAGGCCACCGATCCAACCAGGCGCGTGCCCGGCCGGCGCAGCTCCGCGCGCGCTTCGCGGAGAGCGTTCTGGCCCATTACCGCGCATTGCTGCGAAGCGCCGGCTTCTTCAAAGGCGCGCAGCGCGGCCAGTGCGCAGATGTCGTTCACCGTGCCCACCAGGGTGCGGCGCGGTCCGCGGCGGCGCAGGTATTTGCGCATCACATCCAGCACCTGCTCGAAATTTCCGCGGCCGTTGAGGCGCACCAGCGGAGCTTCGACAATTCTTGGCAACTCGGCGCGCAAGCCGTCGACCAGGCCGGCGAGACGCAACTCGAGGAGCGAACCGGCGATGGGAAGCTCCACGAGAACCAGCTGGTCCACTTTGCCCTCCCAGTTTTCGCGCGCCCAGCGGCCCAGGGCGCGGCCGCCGATGAGTCCGGCCTTGTAGTTGTCCGCGCCGAAGTAGGTGGCGCCTGGATGCGGCACTTCAATGGCGATGACCGGTACGTTCGCGGCCAGAAATTTTGAGGCAATGACGGGTGCGACTCGCTCGTAGGTCTGGAATTCGAGGACCAGGTCGACGCGCTCACGAATCAGCACGTCGGCGTTGCGCAACGCCTCGCGCGCGCTGTAACGATTGTTGAGAGTGATGAGCTGCACGTGCTCCCGCGCCGCGGCGTTGACCATGCTGCGCGTTACCTCGCGGGCAAACTCTGTGTCGCCCTGCGTGGCGAAGCCGATGCGGAAAGGTCGCGCCGTGACCGGCCCGAAGCTGTTGCGATAGACGCCCGCGCTGACGCGCTCCACCAGCCCGCCGTGAATAAGTGTGCGCAGCAGGCGAAAGGTGGTGGTTTTGGGCAGGCCGGTGCGCTCCATCACCGTGGTCAGCGGCAAGTCCTCGCCGAGATGGCGAAAAGCCTTCAGCACTTCGCATGCGCGCAGCACGGTCTGCGATTCGTTGCGGTCGCTGCTGCGGCCGTTCGCCTCCGCACCGTCCGGCTCCGGCTCCAGAAATTCCTTGTCTCCGCGTCGAGGCATGTGTATCTCCCGGGTATTCGAGCTTCAGGCGATACAGTATATTCCGACTTCCGGAACTTGCAAGTCCGATTTTTGCGGCAGCTGGCCGACCGGGCTACGTAAACGTTTGCTGTTGACCGATGCAGTCACGGCAAATACGATGCGCTTGGAATTGCAAGGAGAGACGATTGCAATGGAAATGCCGCCCACAGGGCCGGAGCGTGCCGCGTGGCTGAAGCGTAAAGCCAACTGGATCCGGCTCAGCGCCATGACCATGAACCATCACGCGAAACTGGGCCACACCGGCGGCGACCTGTCCTCGGCCGACATCCTGGCTGTGCTCTTTCTCGGCGGCATCTTGCGGGTCGACCCTGCGCAGCCCCAGTGGCCCGAGCGCGATCGCTTCATTCTTTCCAAGGGGCATGGCGCTGCGGCGTATTACTCCACGCTGGCCGCGCGAGGTTTCTTGCCGGTCGAGCAGCTCAAGACGTACATGGACCCGCTGTCGATGCTCAACGGGCATCCCGACCGCAACAAGGTGGCCGGCGTCGAGGCCAATACCGGACCGCTCGGTCATGGCCTGCCCATCGCGGCGGGTGCAGCCCTGGCCGCACGCATGAGAAAGGAGTCCTGGCGCGTCTTTGTTCTTACCGGCGACGGCGAGCTGCAGGAGGGCTCCAACTGGGAGGCCGCGATGACCGCGCAGCACTACGGTCTCGACCATCTCACGGTGATTGTGGATCGCAATCGCATCCAGCAGGGCGACTTTACAGAGAATACGATTCGCATGGAGCCGCTGGCCGCGCGTTTTGCCGCATTCGGATTCGCGGTTGAGGAGGTCGACGGCCATTCGACTTCGGCGCTCTTCGACCGCTTGTCGCAGCTGCCTCTGGAAAAGGCCAAGCCCACATGCCTCATCGCGAACACGGTGAAAGGCAAGGGCGTTTCCTTCGCAGAAAATCAACCCGCGTGGCATCATGGCGTACCGACCAAAGAGCAACTCGCTGCGGCCGCGAAGGAACTCGACGTGGAGGTGGCATGGTGAGCAGCCCATCGGCCTCCACAAGCGGTCCCAGGCTCTTCGACTGCCGGGACGCCTACATGAGCGCTCTCGAAGAGATGGCTGCTGCCGACCCGCGCGTATGCGCCGTGGCCAACGACTCGCTTTCCTCGGCGAAACTCAAAAACTTCAAAGAGAAGTTTCCTGACCGCTTCGTCAATGTGGGCATTGCCGAGCAGAACATGGTGGGTGTGGGCGCCGGGTTGGCCAACGGCGGCATGGTTCCTTACGTCTGCGGCGCGTCGTGCTTCCTGACCGCGCGCGCCATGGAGCAGATCAAGGTGGATCTGGCCTACACGAAAGCCAACGTCAAGCTCTGCGCCATGTCGCCTGGGATGGCTTACGGGCAGCTTGGGCCCACGCATCACTCCATTGAAGATCTGGCATGGATGCGCGTGCTGCCCAACCTGACCGTGATTGTTCCGGCCGACCCGGTGGAGACCGCGGCTGCGATGCGCTACTCGCTTGTGCACGAGGGTCCGATGTTCCTGCGCATTGCGCGCGTGCCGGTGCCGCGCGTGCATGGCGACGATTATCAATTCAGATTGGGCAGGGCAGTGCAGCTTCGCGAGGGTTCCGACGTGACGCTGATTGCCAATGGTTTGATGGTTTGCCGCGCTCTGGATGCGTCTGATGCGCTTGAGGCGCGTGGTATTTCGGCGCGCGTGCTGAACATGAGCACGGTGAAGCCGCTGGACCGCGAGGCGATTGTGGACGCAGCCCGGACTACGCGCGGCATTGTCACGGCTGAGGAAGCATTGGCGGCAGGCGGACTGGGTGGGGCCGTTGCAGAGGTGCTTGCACAGGAGCATCCCGCGCCGATGCGCATCCTGGGCGTGCCGGACGTCTTTGCACCAACGGGCACAGCGGAATTTCTGCTCGAGCACTTTGGGCTGACCGCGGCGGGAATCGAACGCGCGGCTCTGAAACTGTTGCAGCGCGAGGCATAGATGACGGGCGAATGGATTCTCGCGATCGACCAGGGCACGTCCAACACCAAAGCGCTTTTGGTGGATCGCGATGGCCGCATCGTCTTTCGCGCCGCGACGCCGCTGGAAATCCTGCAGCCGCGGCCAGGTTTTGTGGAGCAGGATCCGCTCGCACTCTGGCAATCGGTGAAGCAGGTCATCGCAGCTTGCGTGTGCCATGCGCATGCGGAACGCGCCTCCATTGCAGGCGTTGCCATCACCAATCAGCGCGAGACGGCTATTACATGGCGCAAGGCCGCTGCAGGAAGCGTGATTGCGGGCGAGCCTGTTGGCAACGCCATCACCTGGCAGTGCCGGCGTTCCGCGTCGGTTTGCGACCGCCTTCGCGCGCACGCGACAATGATCCAATCCATCACCGGCCTTCCACTTGACCCGCTCCTGAGCGCGACCAAGTGGGTGTGGCTATTCGATCAGCATCCCGATCTGCAGGCGCAGGCCGCAGGAGGCGAGCTGCATCTGGGCACAGTGGACGCGTGGCTGCTTTACAACCTGACCGCGGGCAAAGTGCACGCCACCGACCATACGAATGCCTCGCGTACTGCGCTGCTCAGCCTGGCCACGCTCGACTGGGACCTTGTGCTGAGCGATCTTTTCGGGATTCCACTTGCCGCGCTACCCGTGGTGTGCCCATCGAGCGGAAGTTTTGGAACCTGCGCCGCGATTCCCGAACTTGCCGGCGTTCCCATCGTCGCCATGATCGGCGATTCGCACGCCGCGCTTGTAGGCCATGGCCATTACCAGCCGGGGACGGTGAAAGCTACCTACGGCACCGGCTCTTCGCTGATGATGCTCACGCCGGAGCTCGTGACCGAAGCGAAACAGCTGGCGCGCACCGTGGCGTGGTCGAGTGAAGGGGGCGCACACTTCGCGCTAGAAGGCAACATCGCCATGAGCGGCGCGGCTGTGCAATGGGTGGGCGAATTTCTCGGCCTGACGCATCCTGTTGAAGACGCCGCGGCCCTGGCCGCAACCGTTCCCGACGCCGCTGGACTGATTCTGGTGCCCGCGATGGTTGGCCTCGGCGCGCCTTACTGGGACTCGGCTGCGCGCGGCCTGATGACGAATGTCGAACGCTCGCACACCGCCGCACATCTGGCTCGGGCCGCGGTCGACGCGATTGCGTTTCAAGTCGCCGACGTTCTGGAAGCCATGGAAACCGCTGCGCATGTGACGTTGCCTGTACTGCTTGCCGACGGCGGCGCCACGCGCAACGATGCGCTCATGCAGATGCAGGCCGACGTTCTTGGCCGGCCCGTGCATCGCTCTACGCAGGAGGATCTCTCGGCGCGTGGCGCGGCGCTGCTGGGCGGTCTCGCTCTTGGTTGGTGGCGTTCGCTCGACGAGCTTGCTGCGCTGCCCAAGTCCGTTCAGCCATTCGAGCCGCGCAGGTCGCAGGCCGAGCGCGAGCGTCTGCGCGGCGCGTGGCGACTGGCCGTCACGCGCGCGCGGCTCACCGCGGAGCGTGTTGCATGAGTCCGGCGAATCAGCCCGCTGCGGAGGTCATTCTGGAAGCGCGCAACATTACCAAGCGCTATCCGGGCAATGTCGCGCTCGATGGCGTTACCTTCCGCGTCTACCGCGGGCAAGTGAATGTGCTCATCGGCGAGAATGGTGCGGGCAAGTCCACACTGATGCGCATTTTAGCGGGCGCGGATAAGGCGGATGAGGGCACGCTGTTTCTCGAAGGCCGGCCGGTGGCGCTGCACACGCCACGCGACGCAGCGTCACATGGCATTTCGATCGTCTATCAGGAGCTGCTGGCGCTCACCAATTTGAAGATCAGCGAAAACATCTTTGCCGGCCGCGAACTTTGCCGCGCGGCGCTGTTTGTCGATCAAGCGGCGCAAGACCAGCGTTCTACCGCGGCGCTACGCCACTTGCGCAAGCCCATGGATGTGGCTACGGAAACGGGAAGGCTGTCGCTGGGTTGCAGACAGGTGGTGGAGATCGCGCGCGCTCTCGATCAGGGGTCGCGGATTCTGATTCTCGATGAGCCGACTTCCGCGCTGTCGGCATCGGAGGCGGAGTCGCTCTTCGAGGTCATTGCTGATCTGAAGCGCGCCGGCGTGACCATCATCTATATCTCGCACCGGCTGCACGAACTGCTTCATCTCGGCGATCGATTCACCGTGCTGCGTTCGGGACGCGTGGTGGGCGAGGCAACGCGCGCCGATGCGACGCGCGCGTGGATCGTGGAGAGGATGTCGGGCCGAAAAGAAGGCGCCAATGATGCGCTGACTGCGACCTCGGCGGCTCGTCCCGCGGTGCTGACAGTTGGCGGCCTCACGCTGCCAAGCTCGGTAGGCGATGAAGCCGCACAAGCGCCGGTTCACGATGTGAGCTTCTCTGTCTGCGAAGGCGAGATTCTTGGAGTCTACGGGCTGCTGGGCGCGGGACGAACCGAGCTGGTGGAAGCACTCGCCGGACTGCGGCCGATCGCGTCCGGGGCAGTGGCAATTCGCGGAAAGAAAGTTCGCACCGGCAGCGTGCGCGAAGCATTGCAAGCCGGGATGGTTCTGATGCCCGAAGACCGGCAGCGCGACGGACTGTTTCCCGAGCTTTCGATTCGGGAGAATGTGGTGATGGCGGCCAAGACCGGCATCATTCTGTCGCGCGACGAAGAGACGAAGAGTGTGCGCAAGCTGGCGGCCGAATTGCATATCGCGGCGAAGGACATCGAGCTTCCCGTGACCACGCTCTCGGGCGGGAATCAGCAGAAGGTGCTGTTGGCGCGCTGCCTGATGTGTTCACCGTCGGTTCTGTTGATGGATGAGCCGACGCGCGGCGTGGATGTGGGCGCGAAGGCTGAGATTTACGGCATCCTGCGCGAGCTGGCGGCGAAAGGACTGTGCATTGTGTTCACGTCATCGGAGATCGAAGAGACGCAAGCGCTCGCCGCACGCGTGCTTGTGCTCTGCCAGGGGCGGATCTCAGCCGAGTTCTCGCGCGACCAGCTGAGCGATGAGGGCTTGTTTGCCGCTGCCAGTCCCTCGGTTGCAGCAGCGGCGAACGCGGCCACGGCACGGCCTGCAGGAGGTCCGGCATGAGCTCTGCGACGCCCACCCAACGGCAGGCGAATCGTTTTGCGTTAGCTGCGGCTCGCGTTAGTCTGCTCCTGCTGCGGGCCCGCGCCATTCTGGTGTTGTTGCTGCTCCTGGTCCTGTTCTCTGCGATGGCTCCTGAGTTTCTCACGGCCAACAATCTCTCCATTCTTACCAAGCATGTGGCCATCGCGGCTCTGCTGGCGGTGGGGATGACTTTCGTCGTGCTCACAGGCGGCATCGATCTCTCCGTGGGCTCCATTGCGGGACTCGGCGGCATGGTGGCGGGCTATCTTCTCACACAGGGACTTTCCTTTGGCGGCGCAACGCATTACCCGCCGGTCGCAATCGTCATTTTCCTTACGATCTGTGCGTGCCTGCTGGTGGGCGCACTCAATGGATGGTTGGTGGCAAAAGCCGGTGTGGCTCCATTCATCGCGACGCTGGGCACGCTCTATATCGCACGTGGCGCGGCGCTGTTGATCTCGAACGGAAAGACCTTTCCCAATCTCGGCGGTACAGCGGCGCGAGGCAACACGGGATTTCCCGCGTTCGGCCAAAGTTTCCTGTTGCATGTACCCACGCCGGTCTGGATCATGGTTGCGCTCTTCGCCGTCGCATGGGTGGTGGCGACCAAGACTCCGTTTGGCAGGCACGTTTACGCGATTGGCGGCAACGAGCGCGCGGCGCGGCTGGCGGGCATTCGCGTGGCGCAGGTGAAGATGGCCACTTATGTTTTCTCGGCGTTTTGCGCCTCGCTGGTCGGGCTCATTATCGCGGCGCAACTGGAGGCCGCGCATCCGGCAACCGGCGAAAGCTTCGAGCTGAATGCCATTGCGGCCGTAGTGCTGGGCGGAACGTCGCTGATGGGCGGCCGCGGCTCGGTGACCGGCTCGCTCATCGGTGCTTTCGTGATTGGCGTGCTTGCCGATGGCCTGGTGATGCTGGGCGTTTCAGAATTCTGGCAGATTGTGATCAAGGGCGTGGTGATCGTGCTGGCCGTCGGGCTTGACCAGTTGCAGACGCGGCTTCAGGCGCGGATCCTGCCCTACCTGACGACCGCGAGCGCGGAAGAGGGTCCTTCATGATGCATCGTGCGCTTGCAGGAATGGGATGCGCATTGGCGCTGCTTCTTGCCTGCGCGGGGTGCCATCGCGACGCGCACCGCAAGAAACTGATCGTGATCATCGTTCCCTCGCAGGACAATCCGTACTTCAAGGCCGAAGCGGATGCCGCCGCGGCCCACGCCCTGGATCTCGGCTATCGCGTGCGCGTGGACGCGCATGAAGACGATGCCTTTCGTCAGGACAACCTTGTGGATGCCGCGATCGCCTCCAATGCCGCGGCCATCATATTGGATAACGCGGGCGCCGACGCCACTGTCTCCGCAGTGCGGCGCGCAACCAAGGCGGGTATCGCGGTGTTCCTGATCGATCGCGAAATTGATGCTAAGGGGATTGCGAAGGCGCAAATCATCTCGGACAATGATCAGGGTGCGCGGTTGGTTGCGGCAGAGTTTGCGCGCGCCATGAACGGAAGGGGCGAGTACGCGGAGCTGCTGGGAAAGGAATCCGACACCAACGCGCAAATTCGCACTCGGGGCTTTCACGCTGTGCTCGATCAATATCCGGACCTCAAGCTCGTCTCCGCACAGTCCGCGAACTGGTCGCAGGCGGAGGCGTTCCAGAAGACGGAGACCATGTTGCAGGCGCACGGGAACATCGCGGGCATCATCGCGGGGAACGACACCATGGCTCTGGGCGCGACGGCAGCATTGAAATCCGCCGGGAAGTCGAATGTGCAGATTACAGGATTCGACGGAAGTCCGGACGCAATCGACGCCATTGAGCGCGGCGAGTTGCGTGCCACCGCCTTGCAGCCCGCGGTGTTGATTTCGCGGCTCGCGGTGGATGAGGCGGATCAGTATTTGAAGACGGGTTCGACCGGCCAGCCGGAGCTGCAGATCATTCCCTGCGAACTGGTGACCAAAAGCAATGCCGAAAACTATCGCAATTTCGAAAAGGTAAGGTGAGCGCCATCGCGAATTCCACTTGTCTCGGAGTCATTGTCGGCAATCGCGACTTCTTTCCTGACGTGCTGATCACGGAAGCACGCAAGGACCTGACGAAGCTTTTTGTTGAGCTCAAGATCGAACCGGTTTGGCTGTCGCCGGAAGAATCGAAGCTGGGTGCGGTGGAAACCTGGACGGACGCGCAGAAGTGCGGTGATCTGCTGCGCAAAAACCGTGACCGCATTGAGGGCATCCTTGTCTGCTTGCCGAATTTTGGCGATGAAAAAGGAGTCGCCGACTCCATCCGGCTGGCCGAGACGCGCGTGCCGGTTCTGGTGCAGGCTTGCCCCGACGATCTCGATCAGTTTGGTCTCGACCGACGACGCGACGCTTTCTGCGGCAAAATTTCCGTGTGCAATAACCTGCGCCAGTACCGCATTGCATACTCGCTCACGCGCGATCACACGGTGGCGATTCTCGATCCGCGCTTCCGCGAGGATCTGGTGCAATTTGCGAAGACCTGCAAAGTAGTGCGCGGCTTGAGCCGCGTGCGCATCGGCGCGGTTGGCGCGCGACCCAACGCTTTCAATACCACGCGCTTCAGCGAAAAACTTTTCGAAGCCAACGGCATCACCGTGAACACGATCGATCTTTCTGAAGTTTTTGGCAATGCGGCCAAAATCTCCAGCGACGACCAGCGCGTGCGCCAGCGCATCGAGCAGATTCGCTCCTACGCCGACGCATCGAAGGCGCCGGACGAGGCCATTGTGCGCATGGCCAAGTTCGCGCTGGTGGTGGACGACTGGATGCAGTCGCTTTCGATCACGGCGACGGCCATCCAGTGCTGGAGTTCGCTGCAGAAGAACTTCGGCGTGAACGTATGCACCATCATGTCGATGATGAGCGAGCAAATGCTGCCCTCGGCTTGCGAGGTGGACATTGCCGGAGTGGTGGCCATGTATGCGCTGCAACTTGCCGGGGGTTCGCCCAGTGCGCTGGTTGACTGGAACAACAACTACGGCGGCGATCCCGAGAAGTGCGTTTTCTTCCACTGCGGCAACTGGGCCAAGGATTTTCTGCCGGACATCCGCATTGCTACCGCGCCTATCCTGGGCACCACGCTCGGCGAAGAAAACACCTTCGGTGCGCTGGAGGGCCGTACGCTGGCCGGTCCGGTGACTTTTGGACGCGTGAGCACCGACGATCTTGCCGGAAAAATCTCGGCCTACGTGGGCGAAGGCGAATTTACCGATGATCCGCTGAAAACCTTCGGCACGCGCGCGGTGGTGAAGGTGGCCGGACTGCCCGCGCTGATGCATGTCATCTGCCAGAACGGCTTTGAGCACCACGCGGCAATGAACCGCAGCCACACCGCAGCCGCCGTGGCGGAGGCGCTGGGCCGGTATCTCGGCTGGCAAACGTATCACCACAACCGGCCGGTGGGGCTGCCGCCGTTGCCGTAAAGGCAGGGAGCGAGGGAGCAAAGGAGCGGGGGAACGAGTGACCCCGGGACCAAGAAAGCAAGGGACCAAGGGAACGGAAACCGGCTTCCAACTGCTGGCTTGGAGCACCACGTTAGAGTGGGGAGAAGCACTGGACAAAGGCGCGCCCCATGCGTGAATGTGGATGAGATGAACCGCCGGGATTTTTGCCTCTCTGCCACCGCCGCCGCTGCTGCTTCCGTCCGCGCTTCCGCTTTCGCCGCATTCGCTCCACCACCTGTATCCGCCGGGCCCTTGATCACGCTCGCCGAAATCGAGAAGATCGACCACGAACGGATTTTGCGCGCGGCCAATGAATACCTTGCGCAGCAGCCAATCACGGTGACGGCCGCGTCTTCGCCACGCAGCAAGGGCGGCAAGCACGATTATTTTTCGGAAGGCGATTACTGGTGGCCCGACCCGAAGAATCCCGATGGACCTTACATCCGCCGAGACGGCTACTCGAACCCGCAAAACTTCATCGACCACCGCGAAGCTCTGATCCGGTTGAGCCTGATCGTGCCGGCACTCACCGCGGCGTGGCTCATCACGCAGGAGAAACGCTACGCCGAGCACGCGGCCGTGCATTTGCGGGCGTGGTTTCTCGATGCCGCCACGCGCATGAATCCGTCGCTCGATTATGCGCAGGCCGTCTGGGGCATCTCGCCCGGCCGCGGCACGGGAATCATTGACACGTTGCATCTAGTTGAAGTCACGCGCGCGACGCACCATCTGGAGAGCGCGAAGGTGATGACGCCGGCCGAATCCGCCGGCGTGCGCGCGTGGTTCACGCAATATATGTTGTGGATGATCACCTCAAAGAATGGCCAGGAAGAGGAAGCAGCCAAGAACAACCACGGCACCTGCTGGGTGGCGCAGGTGGCGGCGTTCGCCGCATTTACCGGCGACGAGAACGTGATGAAGCTTTGCCGCGGGCGCTTCCGCGACCATCTTTTGCCCGATCAGTTGGCTGCCGACGGCAGTTTTCCGCTGGAACTGGCCCGCGCCAAGCCCTACAGCTATTCGCTTTTCGATCTCGACATGCTGGCCATGGTGTGCCTGATCGCGTCGGGCAGCGGCGCGGAGCCGAGCGGCGCGACCAACGATTTGTGGCAATTCGCGCTGCCCAACGGCAATCGCTATCAGAAGGCCGTCGAATTCATGTTTACGTTTATTCAGGACAAGAGCAAGTGGCCTTACGCGCACGACGTGGAGTACTTCGACGATCTGCCCAATCGCCAGCCGAGTTTGCTCTTTGCGGGCCTCGCCTATCGCGAGCCGAAATACATTGCGTTGTGGCGCACGCTGCCGCCCGATCCCAAAACCGCCGAGATTATCCGCAACTTCCCTATACGCCAGCCGGTGCTTTGGGTGCATTCGGTGTAGCAAATTGCACGAGCCGGCACGCGTCCTTGCCGAGCTGTTCATGCAGTCACGAGCCGTGTGATAGCATTCCGTCGAAACGTCGGGAGAAACGCGAGGAGCGATGATGCGCGAGCGCAGAGTGGGAATCATCATGAACGGCGTGACTGGGCGCATGGGGCTCAATCAGCACCTTGTTCGGTCGATCCTGGCGATTCGCAAGCAAGGTGGCGTAGCACTTGGCGACGGAAGTGCGCTCATGCCGGATCCGATCCTGGTAGGCCGCAACGAAGAGAAGCTGAAGGCGATTGCCGGCGCTCACGGTGTGTCGCGTTGGACGACCGATTTGAAGCGCGCACTCGACACCGCTGAGGACACGATCTACTTCGACTCCGGCGCGACGGGCCAGCGCGAGCAGAATGTACTGCAGGCGATCGCGGCAGGGAAGCACGTTTATTGCGAGAAGCCGCTCGCGACCACCCTCAGTGGCGCGCTTGCGATGGCGCAGGCCGCGGAGAAGGCCCGCGTGAAACACGGCGTAGTACAGGACAAGTTGTTTCTGCCGGGCATGCGCAAACTGCGCGGCCTCATCGAAGCGGGCTTTTTTGGCCGCATTCTTTCGGTGCGCGGCGATTTCGGCTACTGGGTTTTTGAGGGCGATGGGCAGCCGTCGCAGCGGCCTTCATGGAACTACAAGAAGGAAGAGAATGGCGGCATCATTCTCGACATGTTCTGTCACTGGCGCTACGTGCTCGACCATACGTTCGGCACGGTGAAAGCAGTTTCGTGCACGGGCGCTACGCACATTCCCGAGCGCGTTGACGAGTCGGGCATTCGCTACAAATGCACCGCCGATGACGCGGCCTACGGCGTGTTCGAGCTGCAAGGCGGGATCGTTGCGCAAATCAATTCATCGTGGGCCACGCGCGTGTATCGCGACGAACTTCTGAGCCTGCAGGTGGACGGCACCGCGGGCAGCGCTGTGGCGGGGCTGCGGGAGTGCAAGATCCAGGATCGCGCCAACACGCCGCGGCCGGTGTGGAATCCCGATCTGCCCAATCCTTTTGAGTTTCGCAAATTGTGGGCCACGGTTCCCGACAATGCCGAGTCCGACAACGCGTTCAAGGTGCAGTGGGAGATGTTTTTGCGCCATGTTGCCGAGGACGCGCCATTCCCGCACGACTTCTTTGATGGCGCGCGCGGCGTGCAATTGGCGGAGTTGGCGATGACTTCGTGGCGCGAGCGACGCTGGATCGATGTTCCGGAGATTTCGTCCGGCGCCACCACGCCGGCGTAAAGCATTCGTTCAATGACGAGAAAGTCCGCATGGCAGACAAGGCAAGGCTCTCGCTGAATCAGATCACAACGGCCAACTGGAGCGTGGCCGAGGCGGTGGAGGGGTGCGTGCGCCACGGCGTGCGATCAATCGCACTTTGGCGGCACAAGATCGAGGAGGCTGGCCTCACCGCGTGTGTTCGCGCCGTGAGCCACGCGGGCTTGCACGTCTCCAGCGTTTGCCGCGGCGGCATGTTCCCCGCCGCGACAGCCGGGGAGCGAAGGAAGAACATCGAAGACAACTTTCGCGCCGCCGACGAAGCCGCTGCGTTGCACGCGGATTCCCTGGTGATGGTGGTGGGTGGTTGCGCGGGCGTCTCGCTTGAAGATGCGCGCCAGATGGTGGCCGACGGTGTTGCCGAGCTCGTGCCCTACGCGCGTGAGCGTGGCGTGCGCATCGGTCTCGAGCCACTGCATCCCATGTTCGCCGCGGATCGCTCCGTGCTCGTGACGATTGATCAGGCGCTCGAACTGGCGCGAGCCTACGATGCGCGCGAGGTCGGCGTGATTCTCGATACATTTCATATCTGGTGGGATCCGCGCGTTGAAGAACTGATCGCCCAGGCTGCGGGAAGAATCTTTGGTTTTCATGTTTCCGACTGGCTGGTGCCGCTGCCCGACGTGCTCCTGGGCCGCGGATTGATGGGCGATGGCGTGATCGATAATCGCAAACTGCGGCGGCTGGTGGAGCAGGCGGGTTACGATGGGCCGATCGAGGTGGAGATCTTCAACCGCGCGCTCTGGGACAGCGATCCCGACACGGTGCTGGCGCAAGTGATTGCGCGATTCGAGCGGTACGTTTAGGAAGCGAGTGTGGGCGAAGAAGGTGAATGTGGAAGCGAACGCGACCATCACGCCGCAGGATCTGATGCCGGCGATTCGCCGCGCCGTCGATCTGGCATCGGAGAAGACGCTGCGGCTCGATCGCCGCTGGAGCGTTCCGGGTTGTGCGCCAGTCTTTACCGAAGGCGGCCACTACACGGCCCGCAACTGGACGCAATGGACGCAAGGGTTCCAGTACGGCAATGCGCTGCTGTGCTTTGAGCTAGGCGGCGATGATGAACTGCTGACGCTGGCGCGGCGGCATGTTGTAGCCGATATGGCAGAGCACCTGACGCACAAGGGCGTGCACGACCACGGCTTCAACAACATCTCCACCTACGGCAATCTGCGGCGGCTCATGCTCGCCGGGCGCATTGAGCACAACGAATGGGAACTGCATTTTTATGAACTCGCACTCAAAGTGAGCGGCGCGGTGCAGGCGGCGCGCTGGACCAGCCTTCCCAACGGCCTTGGCTACATCTACTCCTTCAACGGCAGCCATTCGCTCTTTATCGACACCATGCGCACCTTGCGCGTGTGCGGCATCGCGCATCAGCTAGGCCACGCGCTGCTGGGTGAGCAGGATGAGCGCGTGAACCTGCTGGCCCGGCTGCTCAAGCATGCGCAAACCTCGGCGCAGTTCAACATTTACTACGGCGAGGGACGCGACCACTACGATGTGCCGGAGCTGCGCGGCCGCACGGCGCATGAGGCCATCTTCAATCCCGCGAGTGGCGCGTTTCGCTGCCCATCGTCGCAGCAGGGCTTTTCGGCTTTCACAACGTGGACGCGCGGGCTGGCGTGGGCCACCCTGGGTTTTGCCGAGCAGCTCGAGTTCGCGCAGTCGCTCGCGGCTGGAGAATTTGGCGCCGACGGCGTTCCGGAAAAGGGTGACGCGTGCGCGATGCTGGAGCGCGCGGCCCGAGCTACCTGTGATTTCTACATGCATCAGGCAAGCGCGCGGGACGGCATCTGCTACTGGGACACGGGCGCCCCGGATTTGCCACGCCTGGGCGACTGGCAGGCGCGGCCTGCGGAGCCCTTCAACGACTACGAGCCGGTTGACTCCTCGGCGAGCGCGATTGCCGCGCAGGGACTCCTCCGCCTTGGGCACGCACTCGGCCACGACGGGCGCACCTACACCCAGGCTGGATTGACGGTGTTGCGGCGGCTGCTCGAGGAGCCGTATCTTTCCACCGATCCGCATCACGAGGGGATACTGTTGCACAGCGTCTATCACCGGCCCAACGGCTGGGACGCGATTCCTGCGGGGCGCAGGATTCCCTGCGGGGAGTCGAGCATGTGGGGCGACTATCATCTGCTGGAGGCGATGCTGCTGGCGACGCGGATGGCGGAAGGAAGCTACTATACGTTTTTCTAGGTTTTCGAACCGCATGGACGCGTATTCCGGCATTCCGTGCTGGACTGGAAAAGGTGAATTGAGGTTTGTGCTTTCCCACATCGTCCGCCGCGGCGGACGAGATGTGGGGCACCCAAAGCTCGAAGGGAAGGGCGAAGATGGGGAACAAAGTTGCGTTGGTGACCGGAGGCGCACGCGGCATCGGCTTCGGCATCGCGCTCCGCCTGGCGCAGGACGGCTTCGACCTCGCGATCTCCGGCCGGCGAACGGCTGAAGAGACGCAGCCCGCCGTCGATCGCATCAATGAACATTGCACCGGGGAGCATTCCGCCGGCGCTCTCTACATGCAGGCCGACGTGGCTGATGGCTGCGCCCGTGCGCGCCTGATGCTGGCTGTGGAAGAGCGCTTTGGCCGGCTCGACGTGCTCGTAAACAACGCAGGCATCGCGCCGCGGGTGCGCGCCGACATTCTGGAAGCGCGCGAGGAACACTTCGACGAAGTGATGGCGATCAATCTCAAGGGGCCGTACTTCCTGACGCAGGCGGTGGCGGCGTGGATGCTCCGGCAGCGGGAGAGCCTGGGCGCGCAGCATCGCGCCATTATCAATATTGGATCGGTATCGGCCACGGTGGCCAGCGTGAATCGCGGCGAGTATTGCCTCTCGAAGGCGGGTGTTGCCATGGCGACGCGCCTGTGGGCGGCACGGCTGGCGGAGTTCGGCATTGGCGTCTACGAGGTGCGGCCGGGAATTATCGAGAGCGAGATGACCGAGGGCGTGCGCCCGAAGTACGATGCGCTGATTCAGTCTGGGTTGACGATTGAAAAGCGCTGGGGCACCGCGGCCGACGTGGCCAGCGCGGTGAGCGTGCTGGCGCGCGGCGAGTTGCCGTACGCCACCGGCGCGACGATTGTGGTCGATGGCGGACTGACGCAGCAGCGGTTGTGACGGAGGGCTTTCTGAAAGAAGAGCTCGCGACATTTCCGCGCGCGCCGCGATGGCAGTTTGCCGTGGCGTCGGGAATCCTGGGATGGGTTCTCGATGCCTATTTCTTTTTCATCCTCATTTTTCTTCTCGATACGCTGGCGGCGCGCTTCGGCGTGAGCAAGGCCGCGATCGTCTGGTCCATCACGGTCACGCTGGTCACGCGTCCGCTGGGCGCGCTGGTGCTGGGCGCGCTGGCCGACCGCTACGGACGGCGCGGTCCGCTGGTTGCGTGCGTGCTGTTCTTTTCGATCGTTTCGGCGATGACGCCGTTTGCGCCGGGGTACCGGGCATTTTTGATTTTGCGCGCGCTCTACGGCGTGGGCATGGGCGGGTACTGGGGCATCGGCGCGTCGCTGGTGATTGAGAGCTCGCCGTGGCGCTGGCGCGGCTTGTTCAGCGGCATTCTGCAGGCCGGTTATTCCGCGGGATATTTGCTGGCTGCGGCGGTTATGCCCTTGGTCGTGCCGCGCCTGGGTTGGCAGTGGGTTTTTCTTGGCGGACTGCTGTTGGCCGTGCCGATTGTGCTGCTCGCGCTGCTGGCGGAGGAGCCGGAGGCATGGCGCAGCAATCGGCCCGCAGGTTTTGGCGCGGTGGCGCGCGCACTGTGGGATCACAAAGCCGTCTTTGTATATCTGGTCGCGCTCATGACGGCCATTACCTGCTTCTCGCACGGGTCGCAGGACCTCTACCCCGACTTTTTGCGCACCATGCACGGGTTTTCGGCGCTGGCCACGTCGAATCTCGCCATCCTCTACAACGTGGGCGCGATTCTGGGCGCGCTCGCGATCGGCCATTTATCGCAGAAGATCGGCCGACGGTGGAGCATTCTCGTCGCGCTGGGCGTGGCGCTGGTCGCCGTTCCCGCATGGGCCTTCGGAGGCTCGCTTGCCGTGCTGGCCGCGGGAGCGTTCGTGATGCAGTTCGGCGTGCAGGGCGTCTTCGGCGTGATTCCTGCGCACTTGAACGAACTTGCTCCGCCTGCGGTGCGCAGCCTGTTTCCCGGCGTGGTTTATCAGCTCGGTATGTTGATCGGCGCGCCGTCGGTTGGCATTGAATTTGCGCTGCGCCAGAAATTTGGTTATTCGTGGGCGCTCGCGGCGTTTGAGATTGCGTCGATTGCGGCGCTTGCGGTGCTTTGCGCGTGTGGTCCGGAGAAAAGGAACAGGGATTTAGGGTAGCTGCAGCCTTTCATCTAAGTCAATTTGAATGAATGGTTTCGAGGGTGCTTCACAGTTTCACAGTTTCTGTGGTGCGTGGGAGTCTCGTTCGTACATGACTGATTTTAAGCATGTTGATGGGGTTCACAGTTTCACGGTTTCTGTGGCGAGGCGGGGTTTTGGCTGCAGGCGGCTGATCCTGCATGGGTTGGAGGCACCACAGTTTCACAGTCGATTTTTTGGCTATGGAGGGGGGGAGGGGAGGGGGTTCCGGGAGGGGGGGACAGGGTTCTCTGGGACTAGAACAATGTGAGTCCTGGGCGGTGAGCGGCTTGCCGGCGCCGGCCGATGGCCTTTTGGTGTGGAGGGGGTAATAGTTTTTGGCGCATTCGATTTTGGGGAGGGTTTCGAGGAGATAGGCGACGACGGAGGAGAGGGAGGAGCCGTGTTCGGCGGTCCAGACACGCGCCCTGAGGTAGGCGGTATCGGAAATGGAGACGGTGATGTTTTTCATGAGATCTTGCTCTGCTGGGGCATGAATTTTTTGACGCGCGCGGTCTCGGATGCGGAGAGGCTGGCGTAGATGGCGTAGCCGGCCATTTCGCGCGATTTTTCTTCGGCCCCTACAGCCCCGAGGGCGACCTGCGCGGCGTAGAGGAGCTTGCCGGCGTCGGTGGCAGGGATGGCGCCGAGCAAGATGCCATGAGCGACACAGGCGATGAAGTCGCGGCAGTCGTCGCGGCTGGTGAGCGGGGGTAGAGCGGCGCGGTAGGCCTCGCCGGCCTTCTTTGTCGCGAGATACTCAGAATCACTCTCCTCCATTTCCGTGCGATAGGCGTCTTCCCAGGCTCTTGCGCAGCGGGCGATGGCGTGGTTGGCCAGGGCGGGGCTGGAATTGGCGGGGCAGGATGTCTCGACGGGTCCGAGGATTTTCGGTTTGTCTGCCATTGGTGATTTCTCCGGTGTTTTCTTGATTGTGCGCCGGGAGGGGGAAATTATATGCAAAACGGCGCAGAGAAATCGGGAGCCTGGAAACCCGGGCTGCGGAGGGTTTGTGTTATTCCATCCCCGGTCCCCAAAAGCGAGGGACCGGGGGCACCCGGCGCCGGGAGGGGGAAATTATCTGCAAGCCCGGGCAAGAAAATCGGGCCCTTCGCGAAGGAAGGGGCTGACGGAAGGGTTGGGTGGAAGTTCCTGGCGCTCTGACCTTGCGGCGTTGTCACGGTCCAGGCTATGTGCGGGTCTGGAGACCCGCACGACAGCCGGTCAGGAGACCGGCGCTACGACGAGAGAGCGAAGGCGCGATAACAGGCGCGGGCGAGGACGCCCGCGCTACAGCCGGCCGGGAGGCCGGCGCTACATTCCTTGCCGATCGTCCGCGAAGCTGCGCAATAAATCGGGCCCTCCGGCGTGCCGGAGGGCCCGATGGGTAGGCTTGGCTTGTATTCTCCCACCCTTTCGCCCAAAAACGGGCGAAAGGATGGGGCACGGGCAGGATTGCTTAGTTCACCGTCACCGTGAAGGTAAATGGGGGAACGGCGGGGGAGACGGTGGGCGACGACGAGGTCGTGACGGTGTAGGTGTAGGTTCCGGCGGTTGTGCCGGGATCGTTTTGGCCTCCTCCGCCGCCACCGCCGCCGTTGGTGGTGCCTCCGCCGCAACTTGCCAGGGTGCCGATTGCAACCAGGACGACGAGGATGGAGAGCATGGAGCGCCAGCTACGCCGGCGGGCGGGGATGCCGAAGAAGAGGAGCAGGGCAAGGATCGCACCGGAGCCTGCGCCGCCCAACAATTCTCGGCGACCGGGGCCCTTGTTGTTGCTGCCGGGTAGGTTCGGACGCGCCAGGGACGCGATAACTGCCGGGGAGGTGCCGATGGTGAAGGTCACGCTGCAACTGGTGCCGCAGGTGGCGAAGTTGATCTGGCCGGAGTTGCTGGCGTTGCAGGTGGTGCCGTCGCCGCCGGTTGCCGTGGTGGACGACTGCGCGCAACTGAGGGTTGCGATGCCGGTGTAACCAGCCACCGCTTTGCCCGTGACGGTGATGGTTGCCGAACCACCTGGAGTCACGCTGGTTGGACTGACCGTTCCCTGCGTGAAAGTGAACATGGATTCAGTAACTACAACCGGGGTGGTGCTTTGCCCTTGCCCAGCCGCGTAGTTGCCGTCGCCGCTGTACTGCGCGGTGAAAGTAACGTTGCCTGTGAAGGAGTTGGCCGGGATGGTGAAGACGCAACTGGCGGCACTCGAGCAGGGGCTCGTACCGATGGTCTCTTTGGTGGGGGTGTACGTGCCGCTGGAGGCGCTGAGTGTTACGGTCCCGGTGGGTGGAGCACCGGAGCCGGAGACCGATACCGTGACGTTGAGGCTGGCATCTGAATTCAGCGTCAACGAGGCGGGCGTGACGGTAATTGTAGGCGTCGACAGCGCGGCCGTCAGTATGGTTACCTGAGCCTGGGCGCTTCCCGAGGTGTATTGTGCGTCGCCGTTATAGGTGGCGGTCAGAGTCACGGGTCCGGCGGTAGTGAAGGTGCCGGCCGGGATGGTGAAGACGCAGTTGGTGGCGCTCGAGCAGGGGCTGGTTCCGATGGTGGCTACGGAAGATGTGTAACCACCACCCGAGAGCGTGACGGTGCCGCTGGCCACGCCCGCCGACCCGCTTACCGAGACCGTCACGCTGAGGCTGTTGGAGGCATTGATGCTAGAGGATTGCGGGGTAACCGTAATCGACGGAGTTGCGAGTCCCGCGGTTGCGGTCCAGTGATTGACGACGTTGGCGACGTTGAGCGAACCGAGGCCTGTGGCCTGGTCGTAGCCAGTGGTGGCGCTGTAGCCGGTCAGGATGCCGACGTAGTCGCCGGCATGCGCGATGGTGCAGTTGGGGGTGACGCTTGTGGTAGTGATGTCGTAGTTATACGAGCACGCCATCGCATTGGTGCCCTGATCGATGTCGTTAAAGTAGCAGCCGTTGCTGGTGGTGCCGCTTTCCGATTTGCAATTGCTGTAGGTCTGTTTGGCGGCGAGTGCGTAGAGGCCAGAATTGGGGTTGCCCTGCGCGGCGCCGGACTTCTGGTTGATGAGCGCCATGACGCCGGCCATGGCGGGCGTGGCGACGGAGGTTCCACCGACCTCTTCGGCGAATGGTTCTTCGTTGCCGGAGTAGCTGCAGGGCTGATTGCTGGAGTACGCAGAGGCGTCGGCGGATACGCAGATGAGATAGGCGCTCGATGACAGGAAGCCGTCGGATGCGAAGAAGCTGACGTCGGGAATGTCGCGGACGCCGTCGCTGGGAACGCCGATGCTCGCGGCGTTGACCTGCCAGGAGGGCTTAGGCCAACCGGGGCCGCCGGTGTTGATGGCGGCGGTGTCGTCAGCCACAGTGACCGGCGATTGCGCGGCGTTGTTATCGGGATTCGTAGTGCTGCCGGTGGTGGTGGCGTTGCTGGTGCAGGTGCCGAAAGTGGTGCCTGTTGGGTTGGAGGAGTTGACGACGCAGCTGGATGCACCCCCGCTGCCGCCCACCGTGTCGACCATGTCTTCAAAGGCTGTAGGCAGGCCGTAGAAATAGTCGGTGTAGGCGAGCCAGTTGCAGGCGGTTTCACCGTCGGTGATGGAGTACTTCTGGTTTCCCGATCCGAGGTAGGTCGTGGTGTAGCCGTAAGATGAATAGTTTGCTGTGAGGTAGGAGGCGTAAGCCTGCAGCCCTGTCAACGCGAGCGGGGCGTTTGTACAGGTATCGTTCCAGGGAATTTCCGGAACATAGCCAAGGGCAGTGTATGAGGCGTTCGTTCCCCCGGGTGGGGTCTGTTCGGTCGCGCTCCAATAGGAGCCTGCGGAGCACTCTGAGAACAGGTCTGTGTTAAGCGAGCACCAGTTGAAGTCCGTTCCGCCGACGGCAGTGTTATACGGCGTGGAGGCGAGGCCGCTGACGTTGACACCATACTGCGCAGCGTAGGGAGTGCCGTAGGTCTGGTCGCCCCCGTCATCGCAACTGGCCGAGCCGGAGTCGCCGGTGGCGACAAAGACGGCGAGACCTTCGGCTGCGGCGGTCTGCCAGAGGTCGTAATACTGGACGTTGCCCGCGGTGCCAAGGCCCAATTCGCACTCGCCATAGCTGACGTTCATGATGTGAACGCCGTAGACGGGAGAGCTGGAATTGCCGACGTTGTCGACGATGTAGCTTTCCGAGTCGTAGAGGTTGTCGTCGGTGGTGGAGGCGGGATAGCTTGCGACAAGAACGATCTGCGCGTTCTTGGCAACGGCTCCGGACCACTCGACGTCGAGCGAGTTTTCGAGGAGATCGTCGATGGAGCATAGGGTTGGAACGCCGTTGCAGACCGTTAGAGGGCTGTTGTTGCCCGAGACCTGGATGGGCTGGTTCCAGAAATTATTGGTTGGCAGGTCAAAGAAGGTGCGGAAGGTTGTGACGTCGTTGAGGCCATTGGCGTCGACGGCGGTGCCGGATCCGGCTGTACCGGTACCGCTGGATTCGCCGATATCGATGGCGCTGGTTCCGGCGATGGCGATCGTCTGGCCGGTGCCATCGATGGGCGTTGAGGCGTTCCAGAGCGGCGTAACGTTATAGATGGTCGCGAAGTCCCAGGGGCCCACGTCTTCGACAAGGTAGGTGCAGCTTGTTCCGCAGCTGGAAGTGATGCCGAATTGCGGCCTTGGAGTTGATAGGTCTGCTCCCGGATTAAGAGTGGTGGCGGGACGGGCGGTCGAGCGCGGAGGGTTTGAGGTGGTCGACATTGCTGGCCGCGCCCATTTTCCCGATGACGCGTCGCGTTGGACCGTCTGGCCCATGTGGTGGGCGGGCTTGGGGAAGAAATTATGCAGCGATTTGACGCCGATGACGACGGTCGAGAGTGAGGTGGGGATTTGGGGGTCGCTCATGTTGCCGATGTGCGCAACGCCATTGACGACCAGGTTGTGAATCTCGGTATGGAAGGTGCTCTCGACCTGCGCGGCTGAGCCGCTGAAGCGGACGGACATGCGGTCGCGGGTGACCTGCGAGACCTCGAATCCGCGGCCGGTGAGCCAGTTGGTGATGGTGAGGATGTCGGTCTGCGAGGGTCCGAAGTCCGCGCCGATCTGATCGGGCGTGAGCCACTGGTGGTAGTTGGGCGAGTTCTGGTCGTATTCGCTGGTTACGTAGGCGTCGAAGGCGGCTTGCTGCGCCGGATCGCGGCTCAGGACCAGGATGAGGTCGGTCATGGGAAGGCTGTCGGCAACCTTGCCCTGGTCGTGTTTCGCGTTGGCGAAGGGATGCGTGTTGCCGCGAAGCGTGACGAGCTGGGATTCGTCGATGCGGCTGACAATGCGGACGGCGGGCGCGACACCTTGCCCCTGAGAAAAAGCGGGGAAAAGCAGAACACTGGCCAACATGTAGAGGGGGAGGGAACGCAGCTTGATCATAGAGATTGGTCCTGGACCCTTTCTTGGGAAAGACCCGTGAATGCGAAGAAGGTTGTCATTGGTGTGAGAAAAACCGGCACAGGGCCGGATCGGATTGCGTTCATTGGACGGATTGTAGACAAAACCATCATACGGCGGCGGGTAGAGTGCTCTCCCAGCCTTTCGCCCAAAAACGGGCGAAAGGATGGGGCACGGGAAGGGGCTGGCAAGCGCTGCCAGGCTGGGAACGGACGACTCG